>JANQPG010000024.1 GCA_028289545.1 Woeseiaceae bacterium | reverse complement strand
ATGAAGATCGGCGTCATGTTCGGCAGCCCCGAGACAACGACGGGCGGTAACGCCCTCAAGTTCTACTCCTCGGTGCGCCTCGACATCCGCCGTATCGGCGCGATCAAGAAGGGTGACGAGGTCATCGGCAACCAGACGCGCGTCAAGGTTGTGAAGAACAAAGTGTCGCCGCCGTTCAAGCTCGCGGAGTTCGAGATCCTGTACGGACAGGGCATTTCCAGGGAAGGGGAAATCATCGAGCTGGGCGTGCAGCACGGCATGATCGACAAGGCCGGTTCGTGGTACAGCTACGGCGACGACCGCATTGGCCAGGGTAAAGAGAACGTTCGTGAGTTCCTGAAGACCAACCCGGACATTGCGGCAGAGATCGAGCACAAGATCCGCGCCAAGCTCCTGCCTGACACCGTGGAGGCACCGGCCGATTCCGCTGACGACGAAACGGTGGCCAAAGAGGCCTGATGCCCGAACGGTCGATCCTCAACGAGGAGATTCGCGCGCTCCACGCGGCGAGCGAGGAAGCGAGCAAAGACGACCGCGGCTCGGATCCGGTAGCGGCGCGCAAGAAAGCGATGGATTTTCTGGCGCGCCGCGAGCACGCTGCGGACGAACTCGTGCGAAAGCTCGTAAAGGCGGGCTTTGACGACGACACCGCAGAGGACGCCGTCGCTGAACTCACTCGTGAGGGCCTGCAAAGCGACGAGCGCTTTGTGGAATCATTTATTCAGTCGCGCGCCAATCAGGGCAAAGGGCCCGTGAGAATTCGCGCGGAACTCGGCCAGCGAGGGGTGGCCGAGTCGGCGACGCGGCAGATGTTGGAGGCGGCCGGTGTTGACTGGTTTGCGCTGGCGCAATCGACGCGAGTGCAAAAGTTCGGGGAGGCCCGGCCGGGCGACTACAAAGAAAAGGCCCGGCAGATGCGTTTTCTGCAATACCGAGGCTTCGAGACGGAGCAGATTGCCGCCGCCGTGGATCCCTAACCAAGGGTTGGTAAGGGTTAAGGGCTGGCACTTCCCGGCAATGCGTCTACCCCGCAATCTGCGGGATCATCGGATTCCGGCGTTTACTCCCGTTTGCGAAACCCCTTAAACTGGCGCCCTTTAAACCTTCCGGCCTGCACCCAGATCCTTTCCAAGCAGATACCCGCAATGCAACGCATGACCAGCAACCAAATCCGTGAGGCGTTCCTTGCCTTTTTTGCCGAGCGCGGCCATGAAGTCGTCGCAAGCTCTCCGCTCGTGCCCGGCAACGATCCGACGCTCCTGTTCACCAATGCCGGCATGGTGCAGTTCAAGGACGTCTTCCTGGGCGATGACAAGCGCAGCTACACGCGCGCCGTCAGCTCACAGCGCTGCGTACGCGCTGGGGGCAAACACAACGACCTCGAGAACGTGGGCTACACGGCGCGCCATCACACGTTCTTTGAGATGCTCGGCAACTTCAGTTTCGGCGACTACTTCAAGCGCGAAGCCATCCAGTACGGCTGGGAGTTTCTGACTGAAACCCTGGGACTGCCGGCGGAGCGGCTCTGGGTCACGGTCTACGAAGACGATGACGAAGCCGCGGATATCTGGCTCAAGGAAATGAAGGTCGATCCGGAGCGCTTCTCGCGCCTCGGCGAAAAGGACAACTTCTGGGCCATGGGCGACACGGGCCCCTGCGGTCCGTGCAGTGAAATATTCTACGATCACGGTCCCGACGTGGCCGGTGGGCCGCCGGGCTCTCCCGACGAGGACGGCGATCGCTACGTCGAGATCTGGAACCTCGTCTTCATGCAGTTCGATCGTTCGGCCAACGGCGACATGACGCCGCTGCCGAAGCCGTCGGTGGATACCGGCATGGGCCTCGAGCGCATTGCGGCCGTCATGCAGCAGGTGCACAGCAACTACGAGATCGATCTGTTCGCGGCTTTGATCGATGCAACGGCGAAAAAGCTGGGGGTCCCCAATGACGGCTCGAGTTCGCTCAACGTCATTGCCGATCACATTCGCGCCTCGGCGTTTCTGATCGTCGATGGCGTGCTGCCGGGCAACGAAGGGCGCGGCTACGTGCTACGTCGAATCATTCGCCGCGCTATTCGCCACGGCAAGAAGCTTGGGCACGACGGCCTGTTCTTCGGCCAGCTCGTGGCGCCCCTGGCGGCCCAGATGGGCGAGGCGTATCCCGAACTCAGTAAAGCGGCGGCGCACGTCGAGAAGGTACTCGAGAAGGAGGAACGCCGGTTCGCGGAAACCCTGCACCAGGGTATGGATATCCTCGACGGCGCCATTGCGGAGCTCGATGGCACGGAGCTGCCGGGTGAACTCGTGTTTAAGCTGTACGATACCTACGGTTTTCCCGTGGACCTGACGGCAGACGTGGCTCGCGAGCGTGGGCTGACGGTCGACCAGCCCGGTTTCGAGGCCGCCATGCAGGCGCAGCGCGACAAGGCCAAGGCGGCGAGCAAGTTCGCGGCAATCGACAATGACGGCCTGAAGCTCGACGAGCAAACCCAGTTTCTGGGTTACGAAGGTACCGAGGGCGAAAGCAGGGTGCTTGCGCTGTTTCGCGACGGCGCAGCCGTCGACGAGCTAACGGCTGGAGAGGAGGGCGCCGTTGTGCTCGCCGCCACGCCGTTTTACGCAGAAAGCGGCGGCCAGGTGGGCGACACGGGTATTCTCGTCGCCGAGGGCAAACTGTTTGCCGTCAACGATACGCAGAAGGGCGGCAACGCCAACGTGCACTACGGTCTCGTCGAAAGCGGCAAGCTGGCGGTCGGCGACACGCTCGACGCCGTTGTTGACGCCGAGCGCCGGCAAGCCATTCGCCTGAACCACTCGGCAACGCACCTCATGCACGCCGCGTTGCGCGAAGTGCTGGGTGAACACGTCACCCAGAAGGGTTCGCTCGTGATCGACGACAAACTCCGCTTCGACTTCTCTCATTACGAGGCCGTGACGGCGGAACAGCTTGCGACGATCGAGGATCTCGTCAACGCGGAGATCCGCGCGAACCGTGCGGCCGAAACGCGGCTTATGGGCTATGACGACGCTGTAGCCTCGGGCGCCATGGCGTTGTTCGGCGAGAAGTACGACGACGAAGTGCGCGTGCTCAACTTCGGCGACTTCTCCGTCGAACTGTGCGGTGGTACCCACGTTGAGCGCACGGGCGATATTGGCGTGTTCAAGATCGTCTCCGAGGGCGGTGTGGCTGCCGGCGTTCGCCGAATCGAAGCGATGACGGGCGAACATGCGCTGACGTGGATGAATGCAAAACAGTCCGCACTGGGCGAGGTGTCGGCCGCGCTCAAGAGCCAGCCGGATCAGGTGCTCGGCAAAGTCGAGCAACTCCTCAAGCGCAACAAGGAACTCGAAAAGGAGCTCGCCCAGGCGAAACAGGCGTTGTTGACGGGCGGCGCCGGTGGCGACGTAACCGACCGGGCGGTCGACGTCAGCGGCCTCAAGGTGCTGGCAACGCGTATGGATGGCGCAGATGCAAAAACACTGCGAGACGCCGTGGATCGTTTCAAGGACAAACTCAAGAACGGCGTTGTTGTTCTGGGTTCGGTCGACGACGGCAAGGTGCGGCTGGCGGCCGGCGTCACGCGCAATAACGTCGATCGCATCAAGGCTGGCGATCTCATCAAACCCGTTGCCGAGCAGGTGGGCGGTAAGGGCGGCGGTCGCCCGGATTTTGCACAGGCCGGCGGCAGCGATCCCGCTGCACTCGACCGGGCACTCGACTCGGTCAGCGGCTGGGTTGCCGAACAGCTTGCCAGCGGCTGACTTTCCGTTTGATCCGAGGCGCAATGGCTGACCCAATCGCCAAGGATTGAATTGCAAAGAATTCCGACAGTCTACTCTTAACCGGCGCTTTTTCCGCCGGTGCGCGCATATGGGACAAAAATACGCTAGTATTACAAGCGGTTAAGGAGTTACCACGCGCACAAGAACCGGGCATTCAAGCCCTGGCAGGCAGGAGTAGGATTCATGCTGATTCTGACGCGACGCGCTGGTGAGACGGTGATGATCGGGAGCGATGTAACGATCACTGTCTTGGGAGTGAAAGGAAATCAGGTACGGATCGGGATCAACGCGCCGAAAGATGTGGCGGTCCACCGTGAAGAGATTTTCGAGCGGATTCAGAGCGAAAAAGCGTCGGACGGCGACAAGCCGGCCGACGGGGAAAAATAGCAAGCCCGGGCTTTACCTCGAGAAACCCGACCAGTACCATGTGCGGCCCGCGCGGGCGTCCGCCCGTGGCGGACTACTGTGGAGAGATGGCTGAGTGGTCGAAAGCGCTCCCCTGCTAAGGGAGTATACGTTAATAGCGTATCGAGGGTTCGAATCCCTCTCTCTCCGCCACCATTTTCGTAATTCCTTGATCTTTATAGAGTATATCTTCCACCTACCTATCTCAGCCCATACGTGAGCCCACTCACTGAACTTGCATAGACCTTCATGCGTTTGGTTGCGCCGGAGCGATTGGGTCGCGCGTGTTCGACGGGCATCGGGAAAATCAAGACATATCAAGGGGTTCGGCACCGATCAAGGGTAAGCAGCAAGCTCTGTCTGCAGTTATCGCGATTGCGCCAACATGGTTAGGAGGAGTAAGTCTCCGCCTAACCTACCGACAAATTGCCTGCCGCAGGGTCGTTTTTTCCTGAGAACCTTTTTGACAGGCGTACTGTCCGCAGAGGACTCTGGTGCTTTTTTACTCTCTTACGAGTATGCCTTCGTCCCCACTAGGATGTACTCCCTAGTTGTGGATCTAGCGATCAGTGATTTATCGGTGAGCGGACCAGGTTGGTCCGAGGCACTGCACGATCATGCTGGGGTTCGTTATCCGGGACGAAATCGGTTTCGACTACCGTCATGACACTACAAATCAATTGATTCGCTAGAATATTTGTCATGGCGGCGACGAGTTTCATGTCTGAACATACTGCGGAGCTCGCAGTAAGCAGACGATTCGATCAGGTTTTACGGCGCGAGTATCGCGACGTGGCTTCAATTTACTTTTGGCTGAGCAGAGAAGGGGGCAATCTGGCGAGCGCCATTCACGGAGCGGACGAGTTTCGGGCGGTAGCTCTATTCCCAAGGCGACCAAAACTTAGGCGGCCGGGTGATCATGAGATACTACTGACGGTGAATGACTCCCTAATTGCCGCGGCCAACTGCTTGGCGCAATTCGATATTCCTTCGGTGGCGGCGTGTCCGCTAGCAAGGTCGTTTTGGGATATGGACGACCGGCTGACTTGCCTGTTCATTGCTGTAGACGATTCGACTACGAGCGCCTATCGGACCGATGTGAGTAGCGGCGTTACGCAACCGAGCAACGGGCTGCTTCTGGATGATATGGACGTGTTGAACTTTGTTCGCGATCGTACCGAGCTACTCGCTATTGAGGCTTTGACGGCCGCGGTTCGAGCAATCAGAAACCTGCCAACTGCGACGCGATGGTTTGGCGCGGGGTTTCTTCCTGCAGCGTATCGACCGACGATGGTTTTGTTCCGCTAAGCGTGTGTTCGGATCGTCGCAATGGTCAATCCAGGCGCCATGCGGTACAATTAGACGTAGCAAAAAGGGTCGAAAAATCAGCATGCTAGCTAGCAATGGGCGCAAAAAGAACCAGGCACAGATCGCAGCAACCGCGCGATTATTTTCGGCTGCTGTGGTTCAAGAACTGGCTCGGACGGGTCAGTCGCCGTTGTTTGGTCGTCTTGCGCGAGAATCAATGTCGGAGGCGCCATTTGATGCGACCTGCACGGTCGCTTCGTTGTTTGATGAGGCGTTTCGGATCTTGCGGCAAAAGTCGCATCGACACGAGTACGTATACAAGGCGGCGATTGCTCAGCGAATTCTGATGGGGCGACACAACCTGAGCACGGCAGCCATGTTGTCGGAGTTTCGCGCCGGACCGAGAAAAGTAGACATCGCGATACTCAACGGTACGTCGACGGCCTATGAGATTAAGTCGGAGCGCGATCGCCTCGATCGATTGCTGGACCAACTAGAGGCTTACTTGCGCGTGTTTGCGCAGGTGTATGTCGTTACTGGCCAGAATCATCTCGATGATGTGCTGCAAATTGCACCAAACGATGTTGGCGTATTGTTGCTGACCGACCGATATCAATTACACCGGGAGCGTACGGCTGTGGATGATCCTTGCCGGCTGGACGTGAGCTTGGTGTTTGAGTCACTGCGCGGAAGTGAGATTCGCCGAGTCCTTGAGTTAAATGACGTGACCATACCGCGCGTGCCCAATACTCAGGAGCGGCAGGTGTTGCGCGCCGAGTTTCTTCGTTTGTCGCCGAAACGCGTGCATGCCGCGATGATCGATGTGCTGCGTCAGTCTCGTGGCCAGTCGGCGTTGCGTCCGCTGATCACAGCGGCACCGCAGTCGCTATGGGCGGCAATCTGTATGACACCGATACGGAAGCAGGACGAAGACCGATTGCTTAACGCCTTGCAGACCAACGCCGAAGTTGCGTTGAGCTGGGCTTGAGCTCGGCATGTACTACCCCTACGTTCGTGGCAAGCAGTATGAGCTGATCATGGTGCGCGACAACGCGCCGATATTGGCCGAATCTGGGTTCGTGCCGATCATAGAGCCGGTCAAACGCTCGTTGGCTGCACTGCAGCGCGCACTTGATGCGGTGCGCGATGCCGGCGCGTCGGCAGTGTTGATTGTCAACCCGCATCACGGTGACCACTCGCCCAACGCGGAGGCGATAGAGGCGCTGTTTCGTGATGATCTGCAGGATCACGATTCCGTCGCAGTCGGCATTGCATTGACCGGTGACAGTACCTTGGCGGAAGTTGAGACCTTGTTAGAGGCGCATGAGCAGCAGGAAGTAACACTAGTACATGCCGGTTTCGCCGAAGGTCGGCGACTTGCCGATCGCCTGGTGGACTTCGACAACGTAAATCGACACGTGTTTTTCGATGAACATTGCGGCAAGCTCTATCAGCGCCATTTCAGAGATCATCAGCGAGTGCTATTGAAGGACGGGTTCATTCGCCGGCGCAACAAGGACCACCCACCGGTTGAGTTCTTTTCCGACTTACATGCGACATTTGAAGAAGATGAGGGCATGGCTGGTTTTGGAGACTTTCTGATTGTCGGTGACGATTACTCTGAGTCCGGTGGGCCAGCCTATGCGGTCGCCATTCATTTGACTTTCGTCGATCCAGATCGTGACGGCGAGATGCATATCTTCCACTTCGTTTCCGAGCGCCAGGACACACCAACTGATCCGGCGGGCAAGTTTGCGGAGTCGCTGGATAAGCTGGCTGATGAGGTGAACCGCGCTGGTTCACATTTATTGCGGACCGAGGCGGTTGAGGAGTTTCTGGATCTTCATGAGCGGGGCCACTACCCTGGCCTTGGTTACGTGAAAAAGCTGTCGATGCAACACCATATCGAAACCATGGCTCACTATTTTCGTCATCGTCCGTAGACGGCGCTATGTTGTGTTGTGCTCGTTGTTTCAACGACCCTTATTTATGCGATGAATCGGTTCCCGCGCGGGCAGGGGAAACGGGAACCTGCCCACAGTGCGATTCGCCGAATGTAAGGTTGGTCGAAGCAGTTGCGCTGAAAGAAGAGTTTGAGGTGGTGGCGGGCATATACGAGCCTAGTGACGACGGCAGACCGCTCATAGACTGGTTTCAAGAAGACTGGGCGTTGTTTGATCCCGATTGGATTGATCTCAGCAAAGCTACGCTGCTGCTGGCCGAAATACTCGACGACACGGAGCTGATTCGACGTAAGTTGGTACCAACGGATGCCAGTAGTACGCAGATGCTGGCGCAGTGGCACAGCGTGCGCGCCGAACTCAAGCACGAGAACCGGTTTTTTCCAAAGACTGTGTATGACACGGATGGAGAAATCGTATTCGACCTGGATCGCATTGAGCAGCTGCTTCCTCACGTGCAGACAAGTGTTTCGGATCTGCCCAAAAGTTGGCATCGGGCCAGAATTCAGGAGGAGAGCGCTCCATATAAGGCGGAAAAAATGGGGGCACCGCCCAAAGACCGAGCGACCCACGGTCGCGCAAACCCTGCCGGAATACCGTACCTCTATCTCGCCTCGGATGCGCAAACCGCCGTTTCGGAAATACGTCCCCACCCAGGGGAGGTGGCATGCGTGGCGGAATTCTCGGTCAAGGACAACTTAAGCCTTGCGGATTTGCGGGAACCGCGGCGCAGCGTGTCCCCGTTCAGCCTGTCCAGCGAATCTGAGGTCGCGAAGATGCGCGGCGACGTTAGCTTTCTTGAATACTTCGGCGAGGAACTGACGCGGCCGGTAATACCCCAAGCCGCGGCGATCGACTACATACCGAGCCAGTTCCTTTGCGAGTTCATCAAGAATTGTGGCTACGATGGGGTAACCTATCGAAGCTCGGTCGGGCCCGGGATCAATATTGCATTGTTCGACCCGACTTCGGCGACCATCGGTGACATTGTATCCCTAAATGTCAATAGTGTGACGGTTGAATTGGGTGGCGCTCCGACCTAGGACCTCGCTGCGCTGCGACCACAACACATGAGTCGCACTATTATCAAGATTTAGTATTCGGACTGTGTTCGGCTGTGTCCCGTAATATCATCCGGCGACATGCGTTGATTCGTGGCGCCGCGCCGAATGAAAGCCTGCTTTGAGTGCGTCAAGTAGTTCACGCTAGCGCTCGGCGCAACGGTTATCGTGACGACCACAGAATCATAGAGTTCCGCAATAGCCACATCAAAACACTGGTTGTCGTAGAGCCGTTCACGTATGCGCTTCTGAATTGCGTTTGTGTATCGAGTGATTGCTTCATTGAGGCCGGAGCCGTACGTCTTGTGAACTTCCTTGCTGATACCGATTGTTTCGCCGTCATCGTCGATGCCCAAAAACAATGTACCGCCATTGGCGTTAGAGAAGGCACAGATGGACTTTTCAATCTCACTAGATTTGTGTTTGTCGTTCAGATCAATGTACGGCTTGAATTCGCAGCGTACTGACTCGCCTTGTGCGACGAGGTCATAAAGGATTGATCGTGCATCAACTCCCTGAGGTGTACCTGGGTAGGGGTATGGCCACTCCGTTGACGAGTAATAGTCAATCACCGAATTGTCCAGACTGAGAAGCCACAGCTCGAGGTCGTAGATTGACTCGAGGTCGACGCTCCGATCTTCGCCGGCAACCAGCTGAAACGGCGTTTCATCATTGATCTGGCCCACCAGATACAGATTGTCCTGGTTGCCAACGACGGAGATGCGGTCTTCGGCAAGCCGAATGGCGCCGCGACGGTCTTCAACTTCTACAATGAGCTTGCCTTTGTCGCCATCGCTTTGGCCATGAAATCGGTTCAGCTCCAGGAAGTTAAGCACATACGCTTGTGCGGATGCACGAAACGGCATGCCATGGGCAAGTAGCTTGGTATCGGCAAAGTGACTATTCGTAGTGATGTCGACAAAGAATTGTCGTCGCGGGTACTGACCAGGGCTGGCATGACTTGGCACGATAATCTCGGTGACGTTGGATTGTGACTCCAAGGCCTTTAGGCGCGGCAAATCCGGCCCCATGTTGAAGCCCTTGCCACTGAGGTCGGTCCAAAATGAGCGTTGAAAGTCGCTGCTCAGATGCCGTGAGACAAAGGCATGCCGGGGATAGCGCTCGTCATGATCGTCCGAGGAACCTTCTCGAGTGATGCATTTACCCAGGACAAAGCACCAGTCGCCATTTTTGTTCGCTTGGTAAGCGGCCCGCAGATTCAGGCTGCAATCGGGACAATGCTCAAGGAGCGCTCGAAACAAATCCCTGGCCTCGTCGACGGAAACGTTGTGGCGGCTGGATATCATCGGTGATAACGAGACCTAGCTTGTTCGGTAACAGTGATTGTGACTACGGCCTGCGGTAAGCTCTTGAAAAACATAATCAAAAATCGAAGACGACTGAACTAGGGTAGTAGAGTGTATATATTAAGCTGTGTGACATGAGCCGACTCGTCAAAAATCTTCTCTATGCTCAAGGCCCGATGCGAGGTGCGAGTCTGGCCGCAGAGCTGGTCAAACACCACAGCTTATCTGAAGCCGCAGCGCGTCAACAGGTCTCGCGTGCCAGGGATCCCGTAATGCGATTTCCGATCCGGCTGTTGCCAAAGAAGGAAGCGTTTCTTTACCTGGAAGAAGACCGCAACACCGAGCGCTTTTGGTCGGGACTTCTGAGGGACTTGCGCGCAACGGGGTCAGTCTATGGGATCGCAGTGGACGGCTTGAGAGCGCGAGGCGGCGTCGCCCAGCGAGCCAGCTTCAATGTCGTCAGTGGCGCTGCGGTCGCGCAAGCCAAACAAGTTCCGCTAGAGGGCGTGATTGATAACCTGGAATCAGCACGCCTCATACAACGTCGTGAAATCGGAAACCTGGGTGAGTGTATCCAGCTGCACGGCGATATCTTCGGCTTTCCGGATCTGAACTACCTACGCGCCCGCAGACTCGCTGACGGCGTGCTGCTTGACGGCTTGCGCGAGTGGGCCAGGCGGCTTGGTCTCGCGAGTTATGGTGCCATTAGCATTCGCAGCGATGATGACGCGCCGCGTTTCAGCACCTTTCACTGGGATTTGTGCGGCCCGAGTTACCTGACGCCATTGGTGTCGACAGTCCGTGGCAAGCACAAACCTGGTTTTCTGGTTGCCGATGTGTTTTGTGATGGTCCCTTGTCGCGCGATCACGTTCAGTACTTCCTGCGAAAAACGCGCGTGCTTCGGTCCATGAGAAGTCTTCGACCGTTCCTACCGATCTTGCTGGCCGATGGCTATGAAAAGGACGCCTTACTAGCCGGTAAATCGGAAGGCATCATCATGGCAACGCCGCGAAATTTGTTCGGCGATGACGTCGCGCGAGCATTGACAACGCTCCTCGACACCCTGCGTCGCTCTGCGGCAATCGCGGCCGGCAATCCGGACAAGATATACGAATTGCTATCGAGCCTGAGCGCCATTGAAGGTGCGGCCGGTAACTTGCGGGGCGCGCTTTTTGAGATGATCGTTGGATACCTAGTGGCCGACATCGAAGGATATTCAATAGATATCGGCGAAATCGTTCATGATCCGAAAGACGGCGAGCCAGCCGAGATTGATGTTCGTGGTCTCAAAGGTCGTCTGGAGTGCTGGTGCTGTGAGTGCCGCGCACGCCACCCCGATCACCGAATTGGCGTTGACGAGGTAAATAAGTGGCTTTCGCGTGTTGACCGCATTTACCGCTATCACCGTGCAGAAAAGCGATTTCAAGGTCATCGGTTTACCTTCGAGCTCTGGACCACCGGACAGTTCGATGTCGACGCGATTAAACTCCTAAAGTCGGAAAAGGCGAAGCGCCGCAAACTGACTTTGGAGTGGCGTGATGGACCGGCAGTGAGAAGCTATGCACAGAGCGCACGTCGAAAATCCATTCTCAACGCGCTTGACGAGCATTACTTCAAACACCCCCTATACGACGGAGATAGCGACAAGTCTTAAAGTAATTCTCGCCGCTTGGTTTAAAAGACCCGCATGGCGACGATCGTACCTAGGTCTTCCCGTATTGAAAGGGCACGATTCTCAAAGCAAATTGTGGCCCATACTATCCCGCAACGCATCCTCGTCTTTGACGTAGTGTCTGGGTACGTCTAGCAAGCGACACAGTGACTGATGGGCCATTCTGAAAAAGCCTGCATTGATTCGGGTGGCACTCGTAAGATAACCACTCCGCAGGCTGTGTCCGGAATACCGGGCAGCGGGTGTGGTTCAAGCCACCAGCTTACCGTTCGCATACCGGGCCCACGCGTTCATCAGTTCTGCACGTTTCTTCAAAAGGTCTGAGTGGTTGTAAGCCGCCTCGCTGCTGCTCTTGGTGACATGCGCCAGACTCGCGTCGCAAATGTCGCGGGGAAACGCCGTCATTTCGGCGGCCCAAGTTCGGAAAGTGCTACGGAAGCCGTGCACCGTAACCGGTCGCCCGTCCTGATCTTTGTACTCGGTATCCAGGTTCTTAAGCAGCTTCAGCATCGCCATACGGGGTAGGTGGTGCCCTTTCTTGCTAGGAAACACGACGTGTTCATGCCGACCTTGCTGGTCCTTCAGTATATCGATAGCGGCATTGCTCAGAGGTATGCGGTGTTCCCGCATCGTCTTCATGCGGCTGGCGGGAATTGTCCACACAGCTCGGTCCAAATCCACTTCATGCCATTGCGCGCCAGTGGATTCCCCGGTCCGAGTTGCCGTTAGAATGGTGAACTCCAGGCACCGCACCGCGTGGCCGGAACGTCCTCGAATATCCGCGATGAACTCCGGTAGCTGTGCGTAGGGTAGTGAAGCAAAGTGCTTCACTCGCTTTATCTTATTGGGTGCGGCCAGTAGTACCTGCATGTGGCCTCTCCAGCGAGCAGGGTTTGGGCCATCACGGTGTTTTCTTGCTCTGGCCCAGTCCAGAATTTTCTCTATGCGGGCTCGTAATCGGCAAGCGGTCTCTGTTTTCTTGTGCCAGATCGGCTCCAGCACCGACAGTATGTGGTAGGTATCGATCGTGGCCACCGGAAGAGGACCAATCATCGGCGATGCGTAAGTGCGAAGCGTGTTCTTCCATTGATCCAGATGCTTTAGATTTCTGGATGCCGGTTCGACCACCATAGCGACGTATCTTTCCGCCGCCTGATCGAAGGTGAGCATGCTTTCTAGCTTTAATCGTCGCTCAGCCCGTTCGCGTTGCCGTTCGGTAATAGGATCGGCGCCTGAACGCACAATCCTGCGGGCTGCCCCAGCAGCGTCTCGGGCCTCAGCCAGTGAACAGTCACGGATGCTGCCAAGCCCCATGTCCCTGACCCTGCCTGTCGCACGGTCACGAAACCGAAAGATCCAGGACTTCGTGCCTGTCTTGGTTACTCTTAGATACAGCCCCGAGCCATCGTTATAATAACCAGGCTCTTTGAGCGCCTTAACCGCCATTGCAGTCAGCTTGTACACCGGCTGTTTCTCCGTAGCATTTATTGTGGCCAAAACAAAATGCCCGGATTGCGGTTGATCGGATCGAACGAATGCGGACTAAGATAGAAAGAGCGCACTATCATAGCGGTTATTAATGCACAAATGCGCGCCGTTATTTAGGGCCTAAGTGGTCTCTATCGTGTCGTTAGCAGTCTATTTTTTCTGTACCTAAGCACTCCTGGAAATTGCTTCATTTGTGTCTAAACTGACCCCGTTTTTGGGTCTGTGTGTCCCTACTTCTGTCCCTACTAAATTCGCACCTTGTAACACACGTAAACACACGCTATCACCGCTAAAGCTTTGTTCTTATTTGGGTTTCATCACACGTCAACAAACGCTAACACACACTAAATAGACGGACTCTCTCTCCGCCAGTTACAGAAGAAGGGGCCCGAAGGGCCCCTTTTTTTGTCACCAGCAATGTGTTTCTTATGCTATCGACTACGATTGTTGTAGCGGCTCTTGTTTGTAACCTCGCAAAGCCACCCATCCGCCCCAACAAAGTGCGCCAATACCCAGCAGCCAAATGACCAGCACGGCCATGGGCCCTAGATACGGAACGTAGCTCAAGAGGCCAACCGCCACGACGGCAAGGACAATGGCGGTCAGCGCTTGCCAGCGAGACGGCTGCGGTCGAAACCGGCGTAGCACGAGATCGCTCAGCGCAAAAAGCCCTGTTAGAACGCCGAGCAGCAACAACACGATGTAGATACCGAGCACGGACAGGCCAAACCACGCATCGAGCGGCGTGAAGAGTAAAATCAGGGCAAGTACGGGAGCTGCGGCCATAACGGCAAAGCCGAGACCGAGTGATGAGCCGGGATGTGCTCGAATTCGATCGGCGCTGGCGCGTAAGGAGCGAGAGAACAGCAAGAACAACACCGTTACAGCGACGATGACGCTGACGGTGAAAGAGAGAGCGCGACCGGAGCTGAGTTCTTCTGCAATACCGGGCGCCGGTTTCTCGATGAACTCGCCGTCTATGCGCGCCTCAGCGCTGATATCGGCTTCGCTATTGCTGCGCCATGTGAGATTGCCTTGCACGTGGGTATCTGGTCCGACACGCAACTCGTCGCCGGTCAGATCCAAATCGCCACTGACCTCGGCATTAACCGCGATCTTGTTCGCGCGTATTCTCAGGTCGCCGCCAACATTACCCTGTACTTCAACGGTATGACCAGCCAACCAGGCCCAGTCTCCGATGCCTTCATTGATCGTTACGGTTTGGCCGGCGGCAACGATATGGCCTGCTACCGGAGCGTTGACCTTTACGTGCTGACCGGCTGCCCGTAGGTCATCGTTCCCTTGAGACCGAATTTCAATATCCTGTGCTGCCACGATCGTGTCGCCGTGCACAATTCCTTCGACTGTGACGCTTTGCCCAGCAGCAACGAGGTCACCCCCGATCGCGCTGAGTACGTTCACCTGACGTCCCGCGGCGTACATATCTCGATCGATGGGCTGGTCGATCACGAGGATCTCTTCGGAACCCTGTGCCCACGCAATGGCAGCGGCGAAGGCAATGAGCGCGGCAATGGCAAGGACACGGACTAACTGGATTCGACGTGCATTCATAACCTGTCCACCTTTGCTCCCGGCGTTACCGCGGAAGCCACAACTTCTCCGGGGCGGCGTAGTCTAGAGTCGAACCGGACGCCAACAATAGGTAATAGCCGAAAGCCCGGATGATGTGGGCAAGGTGTTCCGGCTGGGCTTGTCCGGGATCGGAGAGAACCAATGTGCTCGCAGCCTCGCGGTTAGGGCGTCGGCATCCTGCTTCCATCTCCGGTATATCATTACCTGAAATCAGAAACCTGCCTGATTTCATTAAAAAAAGGCGAGATGACTCATACGTGAGCTTGGCAGCTGCAATGCGCGGGATGAGTCGGCTGGAGCGTACGAAGGGGAGTTCGGCTTGTCGCCATCATTAGGATTTCGGTTTTCCACCATCCTGCGACAGCAGAATCTCGGTTACGCTGAACGGCAGTGCCGGGCATCTGGCGTCACACGCCATTAATGCGGACAGAACAGTGTTCGCTGGAGCGCTTTTCGTACGACCGAGTGATGTGAGTGATGCGAGCCTCGAGGTAAACCTGATCGACGGTCGACCCGCCCGCGATGAGCTCGTAGGGATACACTCGCTCCGGAGAGCGGACCGTGCGCCTAGTCGTGTGATTCAGGGCAAGATATACACATTAACAATCCTGTGCCACGAACCCTCACAGCCGTTAGTGGAAATATTGACTCTCTTATTCTGAGCGTGGGCTGAGAGAATGACCGACACCATTCTGTCACTCGCTGTGCTTCCAAACCCTGCCCAGGACTTGGCCCAGGTTGCTCCGGACGCACAGTCCCGGTCAGCGCTTGCGTTAGCGATGATAGCCGTGGCTTCAATGGCAAACTCGCCCGTAGAACCCACGTATACCTGCTGTATCTCGATGACGTCGCCTGTAAGCGCTGCGTGAGAAGTACTCGCAAAAGCGGACAACATGACTACAGCCAAGAAAATTCTGGTTTTCATTACGCACGTCCTTTGTCTAAGTGAGTGGGAAAAACTGCTTGGTGATAATTCACCCCATCAACGCTCAAAGTAAACCCCGTTAAACGACAACCCGCTGACCACATTGTCTTCGACGCGGAAGCTCAGACCGTCAAACGATCCGGGCCGGAAGTCGACGACGATGTGATCCTGCTCGTCAGTGGGATAACCGGTTCCTTGCAGCAGCCCCCAGCGGAGTTCGAGTTGCCCGTCACCGTTTTCCTCGGCAACAATCTCGCCGGCGAGCGGATGGGTGTACACGCCCGCAAACGCAGATACGGAAAGGCTCATGTTCCAGGCCTTCGACATCCTCGCTTCCTGCTGCTCTTCCAGTCTCGCCCGCGCATCGGACGATGCTTTTTCAAGCCAGTCGATAGTGTCAGCAACTTCGGCACTGACCGATTCATCGCTTAGCCCCAGCGCTGCCCCGTAAGCCGCTTCCTGCACAATGCTGTTCAAAGTGTTTGCCTTGAGACCGTTCTCGTTGTGCAGTACGACGACGCCAATCTTTTCCGTGGGCATGTAGCTGATCGCGGCCGTTGCGCCCGAGAAGCCGCCCGTGTGCAGCATGAGCGGGCGTTTGTATTGCTCGGTTGTCATCCAGCCCCAGGCGTAGCCGTCGAAGTATCCCCCGTCGGTTTCTACTTGCTGAGTGCGCTGTTTCTCGACTACTTCGGCGGGAAACACCTGGCGTCCGTCGATCTCGCCGTTGTTCATCGTTGCGAGTACAAACCTCGCCGTGTCTCGTGCCGTCGCGAGCAGGCCGACCGAGTACATCGTATCGTCGGTCTTTTTGAGGTACAGCTCTTCCCGGCCGTGTCCCACCTTGTAGGAATAGGGCTTTGCGAGAGGCCACGCATTATCATCGGCAACGCTGATGAATCCGGTTGTGCGAGACATCTCCAAAGGTGAAACCACTGTGTCTTCGAGTACGGTTCGCCAGTCCCGACCGTAGTGCCTATCCATCCAGACGGCCAGAATGTTGTAGCCGATGTTGCTGTATTCGAATTCGCCCGGGTCAGCACCTTCGCTCGGATAAGACGCCACAACCATGCCGAGACGTTTCTCGGCCGGCGTGTGCAGGCCCGTATATGACATGCTCCAGGTGAGCGGCTCGTTGTCGATGCCGGACGTGTGCGTCAGCAGATGTTTGACCGTTATGCTTTCGGCATCGATCGAAGGGAAGGTCAGGTCAGGAAACAGTTCCTGGAGCGTCGTGTCTTCAGAGATCTCGCCGCGAGACTCGGCGAGCAGAACCGCCAGAGCAAGGAATGCTTTAGTCGTCGAGGCGATATAGAACACTGTGTCCTCGTTTACCGACTTGTCGGCCTGGACGTCTTCGAGACCGAAGTAGGCCTCGTGAACAACCCGGTTGTCCTTGAGCACGACAATGGCTGTACCCGCCGACATTTGTGAGCGCTCCCGGGCATCTTCGATCAGCGCATCGAGCTGCTCGAAATCTCTGGGTGAATTCCCGCAACCCGCCAGCCCAACTGCTGTGCCGACAAGCAGGAAAAACAGACGTTTCACCCATGAGCTACTGGTATCTCTCATACTGTCTCAAGCCTCCACGACTTTGTCGTTCCGCGCCGGCGCAAAAGCGTCTCGTCGGTCTCTCAGTGGCCGGCAGAATACCAGCGATTGGGCGGGCCACAAGAACATATGAGAATACCGAGTGGTTGCGCCCAGCTTCTGCGCGCACTTCATTTCTTGCCCCGGCGCTTCCGCCGAAGCGACGCTGCCCCGAGACCGCCGATCGAACCGGCCGCCGCCCGGTTGAGCAGACGCCTGAACGACGGGCATTCGAGGTAGCTCGTCGCCGGGCAGACCGAAGCGTGTAAGAGTCCGTCCCGCACGGCTGTCAGTCGCTTGATGTGGCGGTCGAGTTCTTTGGCTTTGTCAGCGAGCATGTCGCGATCGATCTGCGGCGCTCCGGACGTGCCGAGCATTGGCGCGATCTCGTCGAGCGAGAAACCTGCTGATTGTCCCAATGTGATTAGAGCCAACCGCTCGAGGATGTCATCGCCGAACACGCGCCGGAGCCCGTTGCGACCGATCGACCGGATCAAACCCTTCTCCTCATAGAAACGCAGGGTTGAGACCGGCAGCCCGGTTTGTTCTGCGACCGCACCAATGTCCATGTTCAGCTCTTGACCTCAAGTTGACTTGAAGTCATAGCATAGCAACCTCTCTATGCGAATCCCTGGAGCATCCCTTGAACCTGGTAACTTCAATTGTCGTCATTGTGGCCATCGGCGTCGGCGCTACCGTCGTCATGGACCTGTGGGGCCTTGTTCGAAAACAGACCTTGGGCGTGCCGGCACCCGACTACGGGATGGTTGGGCGATGGATCGGCCACATGCCGAGAGGCCGCTTTGCCCATAAATCGATTGCAGCGTCACGACCGGTCCGTGGCGAGCAGTTCGTAGGCTGGACGGTGCACTATCTGATCGGCGTTGCGTACGCGGCATTGCTCATCGCGATCGTCGGGCCCGATTGGCTTCGCGAGCCTACACTCATTCCCCCGCTGCTCGTGGGCGTCGGCACGGTCGTCGCGCCATTCTTCATCATGCAGCCCGGTATGGGCGCAGGGGTTGCGGCGTCCCGAACGCCGAATCCGATGACAGCGCGAATCCAGAGTCTGCTCAATCACTTCGTGTTTGGACTGGGCCTTTACGTGTCGGCGCTGGTGGTGAGTCGGATTGTGCACTAGCTCGTGAGCGCCGCGGACGCGTGAGGAACAAGCCGGCGCCGCTAACTGCGATGTACAGCAAAGACAGTGAGAGCAAGGTCAGCAGCAAGCGGTAGCCGGGCCAACCTGTTTTGCCCGCATGGATCGGATACAAAGAGTCGAACAGCGATGGGCCCAGCCCGCTTTGTGTGGCGTCGATCGTTTCCAGCACCCGTCCGCTTTCCGGGTGCAGCACGGCGTAGCTGCGACCGTTCGGGTGTAGTTCGCCGGCGTTGCGAAGCCGTGCGATCACGGGTTTTTCGGGTGTGGCCGGTACGTACAAAAAACGCAGTTCTGCCGCAGGGAGTGGTTGAGAGTAGTTGGCGATCACCTTGCGCCAGTCGACGCTGCCGGATTCGCGTTGCAGGCTCACCGGGGCGGGCCTCAACGAATCGGCGGCGCCGAATACGACGTTGAAGCCGGCCTGAACGGGCGCAGCAAAAACCATTGCGACGCCGGAGAACGCGAGCAGAAAAAGCGCGATAGAGAGGAGGCTGCCCTGAGCGGCGTGCCCCCGAATGAGTTGTGGGCGGGAGGTGCTCTTCGGCAGGATAAAACGCACTCGGAAGATCTTGCGTTTCCTGAGCCACAGCGCAAAGCCCATGACGAGATTAATGAGCACGGCGATGCCCAGTACGCCGACGAGCGTATGCCCGGTTTCTCCGAGGAACAGATAGGTGTGCAGCTCGAACAGAAAAGCGGGCAGCGCATCCAACCTGGTCCACTCGTCAACGAGCTGAGCGGTTTCAGGGTGAAATAGCGCTGCCTTGCCGTCCGTCAGGTATGCGTAATAGGCGGGCAGAGAGGCTGTCGGCATCCCCAGCGTCGACACGGCGTTTTGCGACAGTATGCGCTCGATGAGTTCGGCATCGGGCGCAAACACGGCCGGCGCTTCCGGCAATGCCGGATAACGCCAGCCGTAGTACTCGTCTTTCCAGAGCAGCAGTATCCCGGAGATACACGCGAGCACGAGCCACGCCGCGAGCGTCACCCCGAGCCACTGGTGCAGCCGGACCAGCACGAACTAGAACTGCTTTTGCCAGCCCAGCGTAATCGTGCGGCCGTTACCGGCGAAGAACGTATCCGCTCGCGCCGCCGGCTCAGTCTGTGCGAAGTACGTGAAGTACTCTTCGTTCAACAGGTTGTCGATGGCAATCGTGAATTCACCGAAGTCTGTCGTCCAGCCGCCGAACACGTCAACTTTCGTGTAGCCGTCGAAGTCCCGGTCGACGGGTGCGCCCGGTCCGCTGAAGGTCCGGTCTTCGAGATTGGATACCTGCACGCGCCATCGGAAGTCGTCGCGGAACAGACCGTAGGCGTAAAGGTTCAGGCGATCCGGGCCGATGTTGAGGCCGTCAAGGTCACTGTCGACGCTGTCGTCACCGTCGGAGTCGAACTCGCCGTTTGTGAGGCTGTAGTTGCCGCCAATACTTAAGCTGTCGCTGAAGCGGTAGTCCAGCGTCGCCTCGAAACCGTCGATTTCGGTGCGCTGGCGCTGTACCTCGAAGATGCCTTCGGGGTTGCTGAACAGACGCGCGCCGTTGTCCGCTGTCGATTCGTAATAGGTCAGGCGGCCGCGCAATGCGCCGTCGTCAAACTCGATACCGAACTCGAGGTTGTCGGTGACGATGGGTTCGACGGCAAGCAGATTGTCGACGTCCTGGCCAGGCGTCGACACGGCACGTAGCACGCGGCCAACGTCCGGCATCGTGAAACCTTCGCTGCTGGCGGCGTACACGGACCAGTCGCTTGTGATACGCCAGATGGCACCGACATTGAACAGCGTTTCCGTGAAATCGGGTTCGCCGCCGGCGACAAAAGTGCTGTTGGCCGAGGCAATGGTTGTGTAGTCGTCAACCTTCAGCGTGGCGTCTTCATGACGTACGCCGCCAGAGAGCGTAAATACGTCGGAGATATCCCAGCCGAGCTGCAGGAAGGGTGAAATCGTTTCGAAGCGGGTTTCCGGCACCCATTCGCGACCGCTGCGCGCCAGTTCCTGAGCCGATTCGTCGCGGAAGAAGTCGATGCCGCCCGTAAAGTTCAACGAGGGTTCGGCGAACTCGCGGTTGAACGTCAGCTTCAGGCCGTTCTTGTCGGAGACCACGGCGGACTGGTCGAGAAACGGGTCACCGTCAGGTGTGAGCCTGAAGAAACCGCCGAACGTGCCGCCTTCAAACAACGCGCTGAAGCTCTGATCGAATACCTGGGCCTCGAGCGTGCCGCCCAGAACGTTGTCCTGTCGATAGCTGAGCGATAACGTCGTCACTTCGTTACGTGCTGGGCTGCCGACGTCGGCCGACGGGTCGCCCTCTACAGTGCCGGTCGGTATGCCGAGATCCCGATCGCCCGCCACACTGCGGAAGTCACCGTTTCTCTCGAGGTCAAAATCGTTGACCATGAGTGTCAGAGCGCTATCGTCCGTTACGCGCCATTCGGCTTTGCCGTACAGATTCAGCGACGTCGAATCCGTGATGTCGCCCTGCGTCGGGTACAGGCCCACGGGATCACCGTTGCTGTCGAGGAACAGGCCGCGTTCGTGCAATGCAATGCCGGCAATAAAATCGAAGTTCTCGCTGCCGCGGCCCGTCAGCAGGCTCAGCTTGTAGCCGAACGCATCCGAGTCGAAGTCGTCCGCCGTCGTAAACCGCGCTCGCGTAGTTGTGCGCCAGGTGTCGTCCGCGACAGGTGAGCGCGTCACCGTGTTGACGACGCCTCCCGTTGCGCCCACGCCCTGGATGGCGTTGGAGCCGTTGATGACCTCGATGCGCTCTACGAAGTCGAGATCGAGCGAGTGGCCGTCGCGCTGCCCGTCTCGCAGCGCATTGTGCTGGGGTACGCCGTCGATCAGGTACAGCGGGTTGCGTCCGCGCAGCGTTTCGCCGCGTCCGGCAAGCTTCTGGGAGCTGGGTGCAAATCCGGGGATCGTGTTGGAAAGGACACTAGCCAGGTCGTCGCTGATTTCTGCCTGCTGGCGAAGGGTCTCGCGGTCGACTACGGTGACCGCCCCGGCGATTGACGTGGCGGGTTGGCCCGTGCGTGCGGCGCTGACGATCAACTCGTCAATTTCTTCGGTACCGCTTTCCTGACTCTGGCTTTGCTGGTTCTGGGCGGCGACAAAGGTTGGTAAGAGCATCGTTCCCAGCAGCACAAGGCTACTGAACTTCCCTGCATTCATGGCTGTATTCCCCTGAAAGCGGGGCGCTTGCCCGCTTATTGATAACGATAATTATTTGCGTTTGAAGGCAGGTCGAATCCTAGTGCAAATAAGAATCGTTATCAATAAGAATTTCCGGACCGGTCCAATCGACAGCGTTGTTTCCCAATTTCCGGACGTTTTAAGCGAGGACTTGAGGCAAAACTGATCGGAGAGCGTTTTAGAGCCCGTCCCGCCGTAGCTCACCAAAAGCGGCCGGGTGGCAGGCTACAATCGTCCAGTCTTCAGCAACATGACCAGCCCGCGATATGCCAGGTACGAAGCTATCGAAGTCATTCGTTGTGGTTGCAGCCATGGCTGTGTTCGCGGCGTCCGCGTCCCCCGTTCGGGCCGACCAGTATGGCAAGCTGTCGGGAGCCGTTAACGAAGCGCGCGGCGTAACGCCCAATCATCGCTGTGATCCGGGCGGTAAATGCAAGGTCGCGAAAGGTATCGAGCCGCTGCCCGACCGCCAGGAGTTGAGAAGCAACCTTCTAACAACCACGGACAACACGCCGGGCCTATCGATCAGGCTGATCTACGACCAGTCGCCGAAATCCGTCTCGCCGAACGGCATCGGTTACGATCCGGTCTACAACCCCGGCGATTTCGAGCTCGTTGTCACAACCGATGCCGGCGACACGCTACGGCTCGCAACGCATGTCGAGCAGGTTGCGGAGCTGACGAACGACAATCTTGTCGGCAATGCTCCCGGCGAGAGCATTGCCCTGTTGTTCCCGGTCGACGAGTCGATTTTCATCGACACGATCCTCGGTCATGAACTTGACGTGAGCCTCGACAATAACACTGTAGAAACGCTGCATATCGACGAGGTGGCCGTGACTACCGGCGCGCTCGAACGTCTCGGCTCCGTCGATCGCCCGAACACTTCATCGTCGTCGGCCCGTTGGCTTGGATATGCTCTGGCCGTGTTGCTCGTCACCGTTATGTCGTTGCTGGCTCTCAGGAGCAAGACTCCACCCTGAGTCTGCCGATCCCTGATCGGGAGTCGCAACCGGCCTCGAGGCTGTTCTCGGATCTCCGGCGGTTTGTGTTGCCGGCGATCAGTAATACTCAAGCGGCGTGGCTTTGCCGCGGAACACCCGATAGACGAAGATGGAATAGGCCACGATAACCGGCAGCACCACTGCTGCACCGACAAAAATCACCATGAGCGACTCGGGCGCGGCCGCCGCTTGCCAGATGGTCATTTCGTCGACAACAAGCCAGGGGAACAGGCTGTAGGCGAGACCGTGGAAGGCGAGCATGAACAGACCGACGCCACAGTAGAAGGGCACCCAGATGCCGTACTCGTTGCTCTGGTCGAGCCGCACAGGCAGTCGCTTGAGCGATCGCCAGAGCACGGCAAACAGCACCAGCGTAATGACCGGCATGGGCCATACGACGATCAGGTTCGTGACGTTGAACCACTTGTCGAAAATGCTGCTGCTCAAAAGGGGCGTGACGACGGAGACACCTGCAACACCAAGCCCGGTCAGCAGCACGCTGCGCCGGGCCCAGACGATCGACTGGCGCTGCAGCGTGCCCGCGGTTTTGGCCGTGAGCCAGCAGGCGCCCAGCAGGGCGTAACCCGACGCGAGACACAGGCCGATGAAGCAGGAAAACGCAACCGCAAACGGACTCAGTTCGAAGCCGAGCACGAGTTCACCGAGCATGAAGCCCTGAGAAAACGCCGCGAGGAACGAGCCGCCGAAGAACGCTCGGTTCCACCACACTTTGTGATCGGCACGCGCCTTGACGCGGAAGTCGAACGCGACGCCGCGCAAGGTTAGCCCAATGAGCATGAGCGACACGGGAAGATAGAGTGTCGTGAGTATCGTACCGTGCGCCATCGGGAACGCCACGAGCAGTACACCCACACCCATGACGAGCCAGGTTTCGTTGGCGTCCCAGAACGGGCCGATCGAGGCGATCATCAGGTCTTTGTCGTCGTCTTCGGCGAACGGCAGCAACAAGCCGACGCCAAGGTCAAAACCGTCGAGCACGACGTATGCGAGCATGGCGAGACCCATGACAATCATGAACGCGAGCGGCAGCCAGCCGGCGGCCGTCGTTAGGTCGGGTAACTCAGGCATTGGCTTCGGCTCCTCGTGGTGTGCTCATCGGGTCGATAAGCGGGCCGACACGCGGTCCGTGTGCGTTGACGCCGCGTTCGCTCTGCTCCTTCGCGCCGGCGTTGCGCGCCAGATAGAACAGCACGGCGATGTACGAACTCACGAGGAACGCATACAGTGCGAGCCAGGCAATCAAGGTGGTCATGACCGTGCCCGCCGCAACGGGACCCACGGCGTCGGCCGTGAGCATGACGTCCTGCACGAGATACGGCTGGCGACCAATTTCGGTCGTGTACCAGCCGGCGAGAACGGCAATCCAGCCGGAGAACGTCATCCCGACGAGTACACGGCTTAACAGCGGCGAGGGCTCGCGGCCCTTGCGGAGCTGCCAGAGTGCGGCCCACGAGACCAGCAGCATGAGAAAACCGATCCCGACCATAATGCGGAAGGCCCAGAAGACCGGGCCGACCGGCGGGTGCTCACCCTCGAAGGCGTCGATGCCTTTGACTTCACCGTCGAGGTCGTGAGTAAGCAACAACGAGGCCAGCTTCGGAATTTCGATCGCGAAGTGATTGGTTTTTTCTTCCTCGTCCGGAATGCCGAACAGCACAAACGGCGCGCCGCGCTCGGTTTCCCACAGGCCTTCCATGGCCGCAATTTTTGCCGGCTGGTGTTCGAGCGTGTTGAGGCCGTGCAGGTCGCCCGCCAGGATCTGCAGCGGAATCAATACCGCGCCGAGCCACAGGCCGCTCTTGACGCCCGCCATGACGGACCGGGAGCGGTCACCCTTGAGCCAGCGATAGGCAGACAGGCCGGCGATCAGGAACGCTACCGTCAGCCCGGAGGCCAGCAAGGTGTGCACGAGCCGGTAAGGGAACGACGGGTTAAAGACAATCTCGAACCAGCTGGTGGCGTGCGCCTGGCCGTCGATCATTTCGAAGCCGGCGGGCGTGTGCATCCAGGAGTTGAGCGCCAGTATCCAGAACGCCGAGAACGTCGTGCCGACCGCCACGAGGAACGTGGCCAGCGTATGCACGCGGTTGCTGACGCGGTTGAAGCCGAACAGCATGATCCCCAGGAATGCCGCCTCGAGGAAAAAGGCGGTTAGCACTTCGTAGGCAAGGAGCGGTCCTGCAATGTTGCCGACCGTTTCCATGAAGCCCGGCCAGTTGGTGCCGAACTGGAAACTCATCGTAATCCCGCTGACGACGCCGAGCGCAAAACTCAGCGCAAAGACTTTGACGAACAGCCGATAGGCGTTCATCCAGTAGTCTTCGCCCGTGCGGTTGTAGCGCCACTTGAAGAACAACAGCATCCAGGTCAGCGCAATCGAGATCATCGGGAACAGGATGTGAAAACTGATGTTCGCCGCAAACTGGATGCGAGCGAGCAGGAGTGCATCGAGCATGATTCGGTAACCTTTAAGAGGGCTCGCGGTTTACTCCGCGGCCTCCCTTTTGCGCCCGGCGATCGGCTTCAGGAGTTTGCTGACGCCGCCGCCGAGCTTCATGAGTTGAATGACCGTGTTGGGGGAGAGGTCCTGCACGTCGTCGATCCAGCGTGTCGTGAGCTCGATCAGCTCGTGCATTTCGCCCATGCGTTTGGACGCGTATTCGTCCTCGCGGCTGGTTGGCTCTTCCATGATCGCGTCGCGCAGCATCGACAGGGTAGGGTCGATCTCGCGCTTGCGGCGCTCCTGTATGAGCGTGCGGAAAATCTCCCAGATGTCCTCGGGCGCGCTGAAGTATTCGCGGCGGTCGTCGGGCAGGTGCTGCGAGCGCACCAGCCGCCAGGACTGCAGCTCCTTCAGGCCCATGCTGACGTTCGAGCGGGAGAGGCCCAGGGCCTCCACGATTTCGTCGGCGTTCAACGGCTGGTCCGACACATATAAAAGGGCGTAGATCTGCCCGACCGTCCGGTTGATGCCCCAGCGGCTGCCCATTTCGCCAAAATGGAGGATAAATCGCTGTTTCAGAGGGGTGACGTTCACGGTTTTCTCGTAATTTCAGGAATTACTGAAATTTTAAGACCGAGCTTAGACTCAGTCAAGTTATAGTGTGTGGAGACGGGAATTGGCGTAGCCATAGCCAAAGCCCGGATGAATCCCTATAATGCGCCGCTCGCCAAGGCTGAGGGATGCCATTCAGGCCCCTGAAACTGCCAAAAAGGCACCGAAAAAAGCGCCCGTAGCTCAGCTGGATAGAGTACCTGGCTACGAACCAGGCGGTCGGAGGTTCGAATCCTTCCGGGCGCGCCACTCCCCGCCTCACGGACCATATGGTCCGTGAGGGGTCTCCAAGACAGGGAGTGTTCTCGGGAGTTACCGCCTCTCTGTGAGAAATCCGTTAGAACAGCGTCTACCGATGGTAGGACTGGCTGTTACTACGTGTCGATCACCAAATATCTACAAGCGCTCGGTAGTTGGGCTACCTCGGTTACATCTAGGGCTGTTCCCTAAGCTGCTGCACTACAGCGTAGCTGTTGCACCTGGCTTTGCTAAGCACCGCCGAGAACGCCGTAATGATGGATGGCGTTGATACCGTAATAGTTCAACTCACGAGCTACGACTACGATACTTCGAAGGCGAGGTATACGTTGAACGGATCGACTGACGCTATTCGCAAAATAATTGAGGCTTGTGGCGGCTGAGTTTGCCGCCTAGGGTCGCACACTGATATCGGCGTCGTCGGATACTGGCAATGGCTTGGAGGAAATCGAGACCAGCAGCAACATCAACAAAGTTCCAGATACTCTGTGAGAATTGACATGGCTGATGCGTTCCTGGGTGACACGAAAACCGATCGCGATTTTGCTCTGCAATCGCAGGGCTACTTACAGGAAAATCTTGGCATAACTACTTTCATGGCGGAAGTATCTCTCGCTCCAGGAGAGGTTTGGCCAGACAGAGTTTGGAACGCTTTGATGGCGAGCCGTGTAGCCATCTTCCTAATGAGTCGAGCCGCGTGTCGGTCCCCTTCGGTCAATCAGGAGTTTGGTGGCGCGCGTAGTGCCAGGGCGCGGCTGATTCCAGTAGTGTGGGATATGGACCCGTCTGAGCTTCCGGGATGGATTGCCCAGCACCAGGCACTAGACCTTCGTGACAAACACGAGAGCTATTTCGCCGAACAACTAGAGCGGATCGCGAAGGACATCAAGATGGACAAAGTAATCGGTGCCGCGGTACTAACAGCCTTCGCCGGGTTTGTCATTTGGGGCCGTCGTGAAGGTGGGTGAGCAGAAATGCGATACCGCAGAATCGGAAACGACCAACGGCGTCCAAGACAGGCCGAGCAGATTAAGGACGAGCTAGGCAGATTTAGGTCTTAACTACGGCGTATCCACGAAATGTCACGGCGGCCGAAACCGAAAACAAAGTAGCTTAGATCAATGGAATTCAAGATCAGCGTATCTAGCTACGATCTGATCGATATCGTCGGCAGAAACCGCATACCCGTCAGGACGCTTGATCACACTTAAGAGTAGCGTCATCAATTCCGCGCAGCGGATTGCTCCAATATTGATATGTTATGTTGTAACATCCGCCCGCACCAAGCATCGAAGAAGGCAGAAGACATGTCCAAAGTCAGACTGAACGCGTTGCTGGTCGCCAGCATCGCTATCGTATCGTTTGCAGGTACGCCGTCGGCATCCGCGCAGAACGGGGGTGTTTCCAATGCAACTGGAGCTCGCCAGAGAGAAGACGCTGCCGCTACTGCCAATGCTCAATCGATGGACGAGATTATCGTCATCGGCAGCAATATTCGTGGCATTGCGGACGCGGGGCCGTCCCCGGTGATTACCTTCGACAAGCGAGACATCGAACTCACCGGTGTTGCGACGCTGCAGCAGTTTTTCGAAAAACTGCCGCAGAATTTTGGTGGCGGCGCCAACGGCAATAACGTCGGTAACCTCGGGGTTGATCGTGATACCGGAAACAATTTCGGCCAGGGATCGACGATCAATCTGCGCGGCCTCGGCACCGGTACGACCTTGACCTTGATCAATGGGCATCGGGTCAGCTACTCGAACCGCTATCAGTTCGTCGATATATCCATGATCCCGCTGAGTGCGGTTGAACGCGTGGAAATCCTGACCGATGGTGCGTCCGCCATTTACGGGTCTGACGCCATCGGCGGCGTCGTCAACATCGTCATGCGACAGGATTTCACAGGATATGAGACCGGATTGCGTTTCGGCGCCGTGACCACAGGTGGAATGCAGGAATACCAGGTATCGCAAGCCGCGGGCTGGTCCTGGGACGGCGGCCGCGTTTTGCTCACCTATGAATTCCTGGAGCAGGAAAACCTGTCTGCGTTCGATAAGGATTTTTCCAGCGACGTCCCATTCGACCGGTTCGATTTGTATCCGGCGTCGACACGCCACAGTGTTTACGTCAATGGCCACCAGCGGATCAACGATGTCCTGTCACTCAATCTGGCCGGGTCCTTTTCCAACCGAGAAATGGATACGACGATTTCAAGCCCGTTTGAGGACTTCACGAACCTGTTCCCCGAGAATCAGCAGTTCGACCTGTACGCGGGGCTTACTGCGGACTTGCCTGGCCTGTGGCGCGCTCGTCTGAATGCGGGATACGGGGATAACGACGTGAGGTACGAGCGGACCACTGTCGAGGACGGGGTGTCCGACACGGCTCCCCCGACGGATCAGGACTCGAGCATTGGGTACCTGGATTTCATCGCGGACGGCGATCTTTTCATGCTCCCCGCCGGGGCTGTGCTTGCGGCGGTTGGCGCCAGCTATCGACGCGAGGAATACGATTTCTTCGATTTTCGCGAACTGGAGGATCCATTCAATCCGAGCCGGAATATTGTTTCCGCTTTCGGTGAGTTGAGCATTCCGCTGCTGAATGACCTTCCGGCCGTGCGTAACCTGTCTTTGACTGTCGCAGCACGCTATGACGACTACAGTGATTTCGGCTCCACAACAAACCCCAAGTACGGCTTTGTGTGGGAGGCCACAGATGGGCTCACGTTCCGTGCAAGCTACGGAGAGTCCTTTCGTGCACCTGTATTCGAAGACCTGCAGGCGAACAACTTCGCCTTTGTTACCAACGTGCCCAATCCGAACGCTGCGGGCGGCAGCACCAACCTCATACTGATTGCAAACGGAAATCCCGATCTCGGCCCGGAACGCGCGGAGACGTGGACGGGTGGCTTTTCATTCGAGCCGCAAGCAATACCGGGCCTCACGGTGCGGGCGAACTACTACCAGATCGATTTCTCCGACCGGATTGATGCGGGCTATCCGGGCAGCGTTTTTGCCCTCTTCTCCGAGTCCGTCGAGCCATACGCTGAACTGCTGACTTTCAACCCGACGAGCCAGCAGATTGATGAAGTTATCCAACTTGGGCAATCCGGCTCCGGAGTGTTCGTGTTTCCGGCCGACCTCGACCCGCAAGATACCGAGGTCATCCTCGACAATCGAGTCCGCAACGTCGCATTGACCTCTCAAGAGGGGCTGGATCTCAACGCTTCATACAATATCGAGGCAGGTGACACCAACATAGACCTGAGCCTCGCGGGCCAATACATCATCGATTCCACGCGCCAGGTGACGAGTGCGGCCCCAGAATCGGAGGTTATCAACGTGGTGTTCCTTCCCGTCGACCTCAAAATGCGCGGCGGTGTCGCGCTGACCCGGCGCAATCTGTCGGGCGGCTTGTTCGTGAACTACGTGGACAGCTATCGCGACCCGTCAAACCTGACCGACCCGAAGGTCGATTCCTGGACCCACGTGGACCTGAACCTCAAGTACAGGTTTAACGCTGGAGCGGAATCGGCGGGAGGGACGAGCCTCACGTTGAACGTACAGAACCTGTTCGATAGGGATCCGCCGTTTATCGAGAACCGCCTCGGAACGGGCTTCGATCCGATCAACGCCACGCCACTGGGTCGCTTTGCATCCTTGAGCGTGACGCATCAATGGTAAGTTGCTGGTCGATGGAAACGATCTGGACAACAGGCCGTCTCTCTGTTCGAGCTGATTCAAATTGTCCCAAACCTTAGACGTAGCGGCGACGCAGCTCAGGCTGATGTGGCGCGAGCGGCGCTTGCTCTGGCTCGCCCTGTCGGTCCTGCTGCTCGCAGGTGCGTCGGTCGCAACGAGCGCGGCGCGCCTGTCTGCCCAATCCGAGGAACGACGCGCTGTCGCTGAGGAGGAAGCACGGCTATGGGACAGCCAGGGCGTGATCGATCCTCACGATGCCGCTCATGTGGGCCGCGCCGTGCCCGCACCGGTGCGGCCGCTGGCGGCGTTTGATCCGGGACTGTCGGAGTTCGTCGGTGCATCTGTTTTCATCGAGGCACACGCGCAAAACCCTGCCCGGCACCGGCCGATCGAAGGAGGTGCCGCCCTGAGCCATTTCGGCGGCTTCTCCGCGGCCTGGACGCTGCAAGTCGTTGCGCCGCTGTTGATCATTCTTGCAGGCTTCGCGACCCTTTCAGGTAAAGTCGCCCGGGCGCGGCTGCGCCAGGAACTCGGTGCCGGTGCCTCTGCCGCGGCGCTGGTCGGGGGGAGGCTGATCGCTTTGACGGCGGCAGCAGGATTGCTATTGCTCGTCATGATCTGCGTGAGCCTTCCGGCGATCCTGCTGCAACGCGCGGGCGCGGCCGAAGTGGCGGGTCTTGCAGGCATCGGCGGCGCCTATGCCGTCTACCTGCTCGTATTCTGTGCTCTCACTGTTGCCGCCTCGGGCCTGTTCACTTCAGCGCGAACGGCCCTGGTCGTCCTGCTCGGCTTCTGGGCGGTGTCGACCCTGCTCGTGCCGCGTGTCGCGCCCGCTGTGGCCGAGACGCTGGCACCGACGCCTTCCGCCCTCGCTTTCAGGGCCGCCGTCACCGAGGAGGCGGAGCAGGGCGTCGACGTGCACGACCCAACGGACGAGGGGGTGGAAGCGTTCGAGGCTGGCCTGCTGGCGCACTATGAAGTAAGCGATCTCGACGATCTCCCGATCAACTTCCGGGGCGCCCGCTACGAGTACGGCGAAAAGCTCTCCACAGACCTCTACAACCGGCATTTCGATCGGCTCTACGATATTTACGACAGGCAAGAGGCCGTGCAACGCGCCTTCGCCGTTTTGTCACCGACTGTCTCACTGCAAGCCTGGTCGCGCGCTCTGGCTGGAACGGACTTTGGCGCGCACCTGAACTATCTGCGCGGGGTCGAGGACTATCGTTACCGCTTGATCCAGACGTTGAACGTAGAGATGAAGGACCACAAACCGCCGCCCGGCGAGCGATACTACCTTGCCGATATCGCGACAATCACGCGCCATGTCGCCTATGCACCAAGCCAGCGCCCCGTCGGTGACGTAGCGGCGGCAAGGATACCCAACCTCGCGATCCTGCTGGTCTGGACCGTGTTTGCGATCGGCCTGGTTGCCGTCTCGGCCCGGCGTCTAAGCTACCTGCCGTGAGCGGCTTCGCCATTGCGGGCTACGAGGTCCGCCGCCTTCTTCGCGACCGCGCCCTGTTGATACTCCTGACCCTGCTGTTGGGATTCAGCGGCTATGCGGGATGGAATGGTGACGAGTGGGTTCAAAAACGCGAAGCAGCCATCGAGTTGATTAATGAGGAAAACCAGGCAGCGTTAAAGGATAGGCGTCAATTCGTCGTCGATTCCTATCCGTCGGTGATCCTCCCGGTAACGCGGCTTGTGCTGCCGCCCGGAGCGATGGCGCCGCTGTCGGTGGGCCAGGCCGACACTTACCCGTTTGTCGCGGACCCCGTTCCGACGGCGGACTACACGTATCTCTTCAGACGCGTGTGGGCAGATGTCGGTAGTCCTACCGTGCGCGCCGCGGGCCGCTTCGACTTGGCGTTGGTGATTGTCTTTCTGTTGCCGCTCCTGATCCTCGCCGCTACCTACGACCTGTGGTCGCGCGAGCGCGAACGCGGCGTTGCCGCTATGGTGTTGTCGCAGCCTGTGACCATTGGGTCGCTGATCGCCACGAAGGTGCTGGCACGGGGAATGGTGGTAGTGCTGCCCTCGACGATCATCATTCTGGGTGTTGCCATCTGGGCCGGGGCACGAGAACCCATCGGCATTGCGGCTCTTGCACTGACGATTCTGGCCTATGGTGGCTTCTGGCTGGCGGTGGCAACGATCATCAGCCTGGTTGCCCGCCGCTCGACCGAGGCGGCGATTGCCGCGGGTGCGGTCTGGCTGTTGGTTGTGGTCATGGCGCCGTCGCTGTCGCTGGCTGCCGTCGATCTGATCGTACCAGCGCCGCCCGAAATGCGGTTCAGCACCGACCTGAAAGCCAGGATGAACGAGATTGGCACGCGCCAGCGCCACTACCGTGATGCCAATCCAACGCCGGTCCGTACACAGGCGCCCAGGATTCCCGATAGCCTGCGAAACCTGTACGCTGATCGCGTCGCCCTCGACCGCGAACTTGCGCCGATGATCGCGGCACATCAGCAAGCGAAGGACGCGCGGCGCCACGTACTCGACACCGTACGGTTCTTCCTGCCGTCGGTCGCAGTGCAGGATGCCCTCGACCGCATTGCCGGTTCGGACGCCGACCGCGCGCTTGCCTTCGAGACCCAGGCGCGCGCGGCCCAGCTGGAACTTCGGCAACTGTACAAGAGCTACCTGGATCGCGACGCTCTGTTGACTCCCACCGAATACGACAACATGCCGGGCTTTCGTTTCCGCGAACCGGGCGGCGCCTTCCAGGGAGGCGTATTGGCAGACCTTGCGGCGCTGGTCATCGCCACTGTTCTCATCTTGATCGCTGCTCACGCCTTGCGTGGTCGTGCGGCGATGCTCTGACGGAGTTTCACATGCTTTCCGCCAAGAACTTGACCAAAGACCATGGCGCGCACCGAGCGCTCGACGATGTCAACTTCACCGTGGGATCGGGGGATGTTTTCTGCCTGCTTGGGGCTAATGGCGCCGGCAAGTCGACTACCATCAAGCTGTTCTTGGGCTTCCTGAAGCCCACGTCAGGCTCCGCCGAGGTGGACGGTCTCGATCCCCAACAAGAACCGCAGGCAGTGCGGCGTCGGCTGCTCTACATCCCCGAGACCGTCGCCCTCTATGACGAACTGACCGGCTACGAGAACCTCGACTATTTCGCGCGGCTTGCCGGTGTGGAGGATCGCTCTCCCGCGCGCCTGCGCGAGTCCCTGGCCGAGGCCGGTCTGGCCTCCAATGCCTTCGACCGGCGGGTCGGCCAGTATTCCAAGGGCATGCGCCAGAAAGTCGGCATCGCCCTCGCCATAGTCAAAGAGGCAAAGGCACTACTGCTCGACGAGCCCACTTCCGGTCTCGACCCTGAGGCGTCGGCTGAGTTCCACGATCTGCTCGTGCGCCAACGCGACCGCGGCGCGGCGATCCTGATGGCGACCCATGACCTCTTCCGGGCGCGGGAGGTGGCCACCACTGTCGGTCTCATGCAGGCTAGCCGGCTGCGCCGGACCATAGACGCCGCAAAGATCACGGCGAGCGACCTGGAGAGCCTTTACCTGGAAGAAATGGGTCGGCAGCCTTAGTGTCCTGATCGGTTAATTCGTCGAATAATTCGCCGCGTCTTTTCGCGCCTGGCGGCGTTGCGGCTCCTCGCAATAGCTCGGCTATTACTCGTCGCCGCGCCTTGCCAGACACGAAAATCCGTTGCCGACCTTATTTAACGAATTAACCGATCAGGACACTAGCTGACCGCCGTTTCGAGGTCGCGCAGCCTGCTCGACCATCTTCTGAGCCAGGTCTCGATGTTGAGCTGCGGTCCCAGGATCCCGGATACCGGAGTGTCGTTGTCCGGACCCACGCTCTGTATACCCGCCTCGGCTGCGGCGCTGTCGATGAACCCATGTTTCGCCAGGATGCCGCCGACAAGCATGTTTCTTATGAACTCGCGATAGTGTTGAAAGACTGCGATCGAATGGCCCTCGACGTAGCACTTCACCTTTCGAGACAGCAAAGGCTCCGGGAGCAACCCCTCGAATGCACGGCGCGCAATCGTGCGATCCTCGGCGTCGGCCATGAGAATGTAGAGGGGAATACGAGCAAACAACTCGACGACTGGCTGTGCGCCGATGGGCGCAACGCGATGCCGGCTGCCGGCGCCTTCGAAAGGATCGAGAATATCGGGAAAGATCATTCCGCCTATGTGGCGCAGTTTATTGGGCGATACGGCGTGACCGCCCTCGAGGGCATGTCGCATCCACGCAGGTTGTATGTCGGAATAGCTGGCGCCGACGCGAACCCAGTCGCAGGGATCCCCCCAACGTTGATTGAGTTCGATGGGTTTCCGGAGCACACCATGCGCAATCGCATCCTTGAGAGCTCCATAGAATGAGTCACCGGACTGAGCTGCCTCGAAGGCGACACGCAACAGCCTGAAATCAATTCCATGGCGCCATGCATAGTCGATGGCGCCGCCGTTGCCTTTGAATCGTAGAAACACGCCATCGCCGCCCATTCCCGTGAACGTCATCGGCCGTGTCCCCTTAGCGGTGCCCGGATCAACGCTGCGATCGAGAAGATAGCCGGAACAGTGGGCAGGTCGGGCCGTCCGCGGAAACTCCAGCAACTCTTCCAAAGCGCAGTGAGGCCTTCGTTCATATTCAAGGAGTTCGCATTTTCGGCCGGATGACTGACAGGCGCCTGAAACCGCCATTCTCGCAAACGCTCTCTCGTCCGCTCCGACGTCGAAATCGTAGTGATGAATACACTGCACTTCGGGTTTCGAAGGCGCGTGAAGCAGGCCCGCCAGGACAATCGAGGAGTCGAGTCCACCGGATAATTGCAACTGAATGTGCGTGTGCTGACTTGCCAGGGCCCCGATACAGCCAAGCAGCGTGGACCTTGCCAAGCGGACGGCTTCGTTCAAGTCCGTGATGGGATCCTCGGCGGCTGCCTGCACCACATCCCAATGATACTGTCGAGCTGCGGGCTTGCCTTTGACTATCGTGACAGCCTCGCCTGCTTCAAGCGCTGTGACTTCTTCGATGCCCGTCTGGCTACTGTCCCGGAAGGGAAACAACAGCGAGTAGGCGAGGTATCGCCAGTTGACGGAGTACTGCCGCAACTGCAGTCGCAAACAATCTTCCATGTTGGAAAACAATATCGTCACGTGCTTCACGACGGTGATGTAACACGGTATTTCCGCTGATGGGTCACGCACGGCGAACCAAGTCTGCGTTCGTGCATCGCGGCCGATAGCCACATATGTGCCCCAGTAGCGCTGCACGATGGTGCGACCGCGGCTACTGCAGGCAGCGGCGGCAGAAGCTGTGTCGAGCACGGCGCGCTCCGGTATCTCGTCGGTGCCGAATTGTTTGCTGAAGATCTTGCCAAGAACGACCAGTGACCCACTGCGGCTACATTCAAACACGCCTGGATTGTCGCTTTGATGGTAGATGGCTGCGCCGGTCGCTTCCAATGCGCAAGAGATGCCCGGAATACCTGCTTCGAGTGTTTCGGTGACCTGCCTGGCTTGATGCGCTCCCGCATCCGAGGACGCATTCCAGAAGACAGCAATATAACGATACATGGGCCCTTACGAGCGTCAAAGTACGAGGATCGGGACCATCCGGCGCAAGCGGAAAGGCAGGTCGGTCATAGCCTGATCGCCATACTGCAACCAGCAATGAGCTTCGAACGGCCGTGCAGTCCGAACCGCAAATACCCAGGTCGGGTAGATGGCGTACTTCGCCAGGAATTCGTTGAGCGCGAGGCAGTACAGGAAACACGCATCCGCCTTCTTGAAGCCGAGGGGCCGGAGCCAATCGAATATGCGCACGAGGGACGCGAGCTGCACGATGTCGATTTGCCGATCTTGCGTGGCGTCTTTCCTTTTCTCCACCCGCCGAACCGTATGCCTGAACGGAAGAAATCGCTTGTTGAAGAGAGCGTAGGCAATGGCGATCGAGAACCTGCGAAAGTCGCGCAGGGTAAATTGCGGACATCCTCGAGGCTGACTCTCCCGCAACCAGGTCGTCGGTAGCTCAACGCGTGCAGGAGTGGCGGGCTTGCCGAGCTGTGGATCCATCGTGATCAGGCATCGATCGATCAAAGACTGCAGCACCATTGGGGCAGTGCGGTTCCTCGATTTTATCGGCCAATCCAGGATGAAGGATCCGAGGCTGGCTGCTCTGTCCTTGTCCATCGACAGATACTTCCCCGTCGTCGAGTCCAATATAAACACGGTGTCGTGAGCTACGCACACGTGTGCCCGCCTCGCGAGGAAATAGGGAGGTGCTACCGCAGCGACCATCTCGTCCTTGCATCCTATGGTGGGAGGAGAGCAGGGCACGCCTGACATGCACAACAGGCATGTCAGGCGAGTAATGCCGATTCAATACGACGGCGATGTGGTCTTACAGGCGCCGAGCGCGCCGGCATCCGGCAGGCTACCGTGGCAATGCCCTTTGGTTTTCGAAACTACCAGACCCAGTTCGGTCAGTTCGTCATCCCGCAGGGTATCGCGGTTCGTTCCCGGCGTGTCCGCGACCACAAAGCCCATTTCAATCAGCTCGTTCATGAGCATCTCCTTGAGTTAGTGGTGATGCCCGGCAAAACAGTCGCCAGGCACAATATAGAGTCTACGGACTTTCCGCAGGTAGAGGACCACCCGTTGGAAGCGTTGCGGCGGTTTTAACTTGATGTTACGTTATTACGTTGTGCGCGGCTTCGGGATACGCAGAACGAACGATTGAATAACAGATCGGACTTCATCGAGATCGGAGTTTATGGATGAGCAGTACGACTTTCGGCAATGGATTCGATCCGATTTTGGTCACGCGAGGTCTGTTCTCGCTCCCGAAGTTCATTCGGTTTGTCAGAGAACGATGTCCGCCTCGGAGCTTTGACGAAGCCGCGCTGATGTCCGAGTGGCAAGAGGCGCGAGCCGCGGCGCTTCGGATCATCGATGATGAAGCAGGTATCGCCGAAAGCATCGACGTGCGCCCGCTTTCGGAAGAAATGAAGCCCTTGGCCGAACAGGTGCTATGCCAACCCTCGATGCGTCGGCTTGGCTCTTTGGTGCCGCGATCCTGGTGCATGGTCGAGATCGATCGTCTAATCGTTTTTCAGGATTCGATCAACCTGCGGCACGTCGAGCAGCTCAAGGCGTCCATGGCGTCCGTTCCGAGCGCGCAGGACGTTATCGATCTCGCCTCCCGCAGCGGTGGCCGTTCGCATCCGGCGGTTCGTTTCTCGCAGTCCGATAGCGGGTACACGTTCTCATCGGAGTCCAGCGATCTACGCTTCCTGGACGTTGCCACGGTCGAGCCCGCCGATATTCAGAACTACGATCCGTTCGGTTCGGCCAGTCACGCGGTCGTGATCTATCTTGGCTTCAGCGACAACGTTATCAGCGCCACTCGCTCAGGTAAGCGAATCATCTTGACAAACGGATCACACCGCGTCTACGTGTTGCGTGAGTTGGGATTCCGCTACGTTCCTTGCCTGCTGACCGATGCATCCGATGAAGACGCATCCGATTTGCTGTTGCCTGCAGAAATCAAGGAGGATCGACATTTCTATCTTCAGGCACCGCGGCCGCCGTTGTTCAAGGACTATGTCGACCCTCGACTGACGCAGGTTGTGCCCGTTGCGCGCAAGAATTACGTCCTTAAAGTCAAGCTGGAGTTGCAGAAGACGACCGTACCGGCGCTATGATGCGGGCGCCGCTCATTTCAGCGCGTAGACGCTTCAACCTGCGATACTCAGTTTGCGTTAAACCCGCTCCAGCCAGTTGAGATTCAGGAGCTTCACTGTCGTCTCAAAGGTACCGCTCGAATCCAATTCGCTGGTCGCTGACGCGCAAGGAGCGGCGGCGTTCTCCGGTACCATGCTTGACGAGACTAGCTCGGCAAGCGCCGATCCCCTGACATGATGGCCCCTTGTACGCACTATCCGCCGCGACGCTGCTTCAGAGTGCATACGTGACGCGTCCGTACAGGTATCGGCCGCTGAAACCAAACGGCGAGAATCCTGAGTACGGGAATATGCGGTCGAAGGTACTCGGGTTCGGATCCGTTTCCCGCGTCGGTTTCAAATAAATATCGAACAGGTTGTTTGCGCCGAGGGCCAGTGTCAACGATTCGCTGATCGAGTACCTGACGCTAGCTCTCGCGGACCGACCGTTCTTTCTGGGTGCTGGCCTCGAAGATTTGGCCTCGATGGCGAGATGTATTGCATGTCGACAGCAATACAGAGTATGACGAGTTTATCGAAGCCGAGTCGAGCAAATCTTAGGGCGGGTCGGCGGCGTCTCAGCAGCTTCATCCTGCCACGATAATTATCGCGAACGAGGATGCGGCGTCTGAGTTGGACGCCGCTGCAAAACATGGAACGAAATGGTCGAAATTCGAAGATGGTGTTCGGAACAAAGACGGACCTAACGTAGCGTTGAGGCGGCAATTCACGGTTCTTGGCGGCGCTTGACGGCAGAAGGGACGAGGGCGGGCCATCTAACTTACTGATTCAAAAGAAAACGGTTAGCGACGTATACGCCTACGAACCAGGCGGTCGGAGGTTCGAATCCTTCCGGGCGCGCCACTAAAGTCAAAAAAGCCAATCACTTAGCGGTGGTTGGCTTTTTTGCTTTCGATTTCCGCGGGTCATGAATGGCCTCGTGGGTAATGCTTCGATCAATCATATGACCGAGGATGACACCGACACCTGTTCTGGATGTCAAAGTCGACGGCCTGGCCTGCGACGGCAGCGTGCACGGCGGAGGTTTGCGATAGCGCAAGCGTTAGAATGCGCTTGCGATGGTCGACACAGCGGATAGGCTCCGTCACGAAATTTGCCGTGTGCATCGCTGTATCGTCAATCGCCTTACCCCGCCCAAACTCATTCTCCGTTACCAACTGTTACACCGCCCACCTCTCTTTCGGACACAATCCCCACCTCGCATCTAACGCGCGGCCCAGCATCCCAGCACGAGTGCCAGGAGCTGGTCTGGAAAGAGAGCAAAACGAATGACCCGGAAGATAGCAACCATTCGCATCCACAACCTGCGCCTTCGCACGCTCATTGGCTTCAACCCCGAAGAGCGCATGAAAAAGCAGGACATCATTGTCAACGCCGAAATCGCCTACGCCCTGGCAGACGGTGTTTTCGAGGACCGTGTGGAGGAAGCGCTAAACTACAAGACGATCACCAAGGCCATCATCGAGCTTGTGGAAGGCGGGCAGTTCCTGCTGCTCGAGAAGCTGGTCGGCGACGTGTTGGCCATCTGCAGCACCGATGCAAGTGTTCAGCGGGCCTCCGTCACCGTTGAAAAACCTCACGCACTGCGCTTTGCCGATTCGGTATCACTAACCCTCGAACATCCCGCGCAGCACGCGGCCATGCCGCGCCTATTGGAGAAAGCATCGTGAGCCCTGAAGCCATTCACCTGTCCGCCGTTGCGGAAGCCGCCGCGGCGGAAAAAGAAGCCCTGTTCAGCGACGAAGCGCGCCTTGTGCGCGATACGCTGATGGACCGCGGCCTTGAAACGCCAATGATCGATAACGGGCTTTCTGTCGAGCAAAAGTACCGTCGTATCGAAGCGCTGATGCGCGAGGTGGTCGAAACACTTGGGCTCGACCTTGGCGACGACTCGCTCTCGGAGACGCCTCATCGCGTCGCCAAAATGTACGTGCGGGAAATCTTCTCCGGACTGGACTACAGCGAATTCCCGAAACTCTCGCTCATCGACAACAAGATGGGTGTAAACGAGATGGTCAAGGTACGGGACATCGAGCTGGTCAGTACCTGCGAACACCACTTTGTGACCATCGACGGCACCGCGAAAGTGGCCTATATCCCGAAAGACAAGATTCTGGGGCTGTCCAAGATCAATCGCCTCGTGCGCTTTTTCGCTCGACGCCCCCAGGTGCAGGAACGGCTCACGCGCCAGATTCTCGTCGCCCTGCAGGCGCTGCTGGGCACGGACGACGTTGCCGTCAGCATCGATGCGACCCACTACTGTGTTAAATCCCGAGGCGTCATGGATTCAAATTCGCGGACCAGCACGACTGCGCTGGGCGGTTGTTTCGAAAAGAACATCCATACTCGTGCAGAATTTCTGAATCCGTGAATCCGACCCTCATCACCGGCGTGGGACAGCGCGTCGGCTTCCACCTGGCGCGTACCTTTATCAGCCGCGGCCAGCCGGTGATCGGTACGTACCGTTCAGAGCGAGACAACATCGACGAGCTGGCAACGCTCGGCGTTGAACTGCACCGCTGTGACTTCTACGAGGCGGCAGAGGTGCAAGCGCTGATCGACGATGTGGCCACACGGCACGACCGGTTGCGAGCCATTGTTCACAACGCCTCTGACTGGCTGCCAGACAAGGCAGACTATCCGCCAGAGGAAATCTTGCGCCGCATGATGGACGTGCACGTTGCTGCCCCGTACCGAATCAACCTCGGCCTCGCTGGCTTGCTCAAGGCCGGCGCGCCATCGGACATCGTCCACCTCGGCGACTACGTGTCCGGGCGCGGGAGCAAGAAGCACGTCGCCTATGCGGCAAGCAAGGCTGCGCAGGACAACCTGACGCTGTCATTCGCGGCGTTACTGGCGCCCGAAGTCAAGGTCAACAGCATCGCGCCGGCGCTCGTGCTCTTCAACGAGGACGACAACGCGGAGTACCGCGAGAAAACCCTCCGAAAAAGCCTGATACAGCGCGAGGGCGGTTTGGATGAAATGCAGCACCAGGTCGACTACCTCCTCGACAGCCATTACGTGACGGGCCGCATCATTCACATGGACGGCGGCCGCCACCTGGTCTGAACGCGCGGGCCGCCACCCGTGCCTAAAAGCGAGCCAGCCACGAACCATGTGCTCTCGGTGCTTTCTGGCCAATTGGCACGACAGTGCTATCGGACCGGTCGGAGGTTCGAATCCTTCCGGGCGCGCCAATTAGATCAAGGGCTTATACGTGATTCGGCGTGTAGGCTCTTTTTTGTTTCCGACGGTTTTTCCGGTTCGCCAACCAATCAACATCAGGTTCGGCGTTTCCCGACGATTTTGATGTACGAGCGCTCCGACTGCGTTGGTCGGTTCGTGCAGTTCTGCCGCCGAGTAGTGCGTCGCAGTGCGCCCTCGGGTAGAAATCGGTAAAGATCATGACGCCCGCACGACCCAGGTCGGTGAGCATGTCGTCGTGTTTTTGTGCGGGCAGAACATCGTCGACCGTTGCTTTTCGATGACATCGCAACGCTTTTGCACTACCTTGCGGGGTACTGCGAAACCGGAACCGGTCTCCTGAGCTGTCTCGAGAATGTTTCCATTGTGTTTCGACAAGGTTTCGTTGGGCAAGTATCCATAGGGGGAATAACATGAACCAACAACGCATCCCTTCGACTGTCGTCGCGGCCGTTTCGACCGCGCTGTTGCTGCCAATCACGGCCCTGGGCCAGGGCAGCGACTCATTCGTCGAGGAAATCACCGTCACCGCCGCAAAGCGTGAGCAGAGCATTTACGAAGTACCGATCGCGCTGTCCGCATTCGATGGCGACAAGCTCGTCGAGCAGGGCATCGTCAATATCTACGACGTCGGCAAATTTGTCCCGAACCTGAACATCACCGAGTTCTCGGCTGGGCATACGTCGTCGGCCAACGCGTTTATCCGCGGCATCGGCCTGCAGGACCACCTGATCACTACCGATCCGGGTGTCTCGGTCTACGTCGACGGCGTCTACCTCGGCCGCCAGGTGGGCCAGAACTGGAACATCACGAATATCGAGCGCATCGAAGTCCTGCGCGGTCCGCAGGGCACGCTGTACGGCCGCAACTCGATCGGCGGCGCAATCAACATCATCACGAAGACGCCCGGAGCCGAAGACACGGCGCAGATCGGCATCGAGGCGGGTAGCCGCGGCCGGCTGAATGGCGACTTCTACGGCGACTACCGCGTCAGCGACAGCTTCGCCGTGTCGTTCACGGGCGGCTTCAAGAACCGCGACGGAATCGGCGACTTTTTGAACCTGCCGAACGCCGGCGTCGAAGTCGGCGAGACGAGCGAGGTCTTCGGCCGGCTCGCGCTGCGCTTCGACCTCAGTCAGGACGCGACGATTACCGTCGCTCTGGACGCCAACGACGGCGAAGGCGGCTTGAGGCCATACACGACGCTGATCGACGAACTGCCTGCGTCGAGCGCGCTCCGCCAGGCAGGCTTCACGAATGCGGACCTCGCCGCCGACCCTTACGACAGCAACACGGGCCAGGCGAGCCAGACCATCGTCAAGAACAGTGCCGAGGGGATCGCCGTCACGCTGGATTGGGACATCAACGACACCTACACGAGCAAGGTCATCCTGAGCCACCGTTCGTCCGACTACAAGGCGGGTCTCGATGACGACAGCCTGGAGGACGACTTCCTGTCGTTCCCCGAGTTCGGCGACGCCGATCAAACGTCGTTCGAGGTGCAGCTGAACGGCGCTTTCGACAACTGGGACTTCGTCTCCGGCTTCTATTACTTTGAAGAGGACGGCGGCAACTTCCAGTTCCCGACGACGTTCAACGGCGGCACCGGCGGGCTGTTCGTACTGGACCAGGAGGTGACCAGCATCGCTCTTTACGGCAACGCCGGCTTCGATGTGTCGGACGCGCTGCGCGTGTCAGCCGGCCTGCGCTTCACGCAGGACGAAAAGGACGCCGTCGCCAACGTCGGCATCGGGCCGACGCCGGGCAGCGAAGACTTCGACGAGGTGACCTGGGACCTGTCGGCGAACTACACGTTCGACGGCGGCATGAACGTCTACGGCAGCATCCAGAGCGGCTACCAGTCGGGCCAGTTCCCGGCGCGGCCGTTCTGCCTGTTCGGCGATCCGAACTGCTTCGTCGCGAGCGACAACATCACGGCGATCAACTACGAAGTCGGCGTCAAGGGCGCGCCCACCAATAACTTCCAGATGAGCGCGGCGGTATTCCTGACCAACTACTCGGACCTACCCTATCAGGTGAGCACGACCCAGGGCGGCGGCTTCAACACGGTCAACCTGATCGTCGACCAGACATCGATCGGCTTCGAGTGGGAGAACACGTACTACTTCAACGAGAACTTCCTGTTCCAGGCGTCGCTCGGCTACATCGACGTGGACGTCGACGAACAGGGAGGCACAAAACCGGTCGCGCCGCTGACGCCCGAGCTCACGTTCTCGCTGAGCCCCGAGCTGCATATTCCGACGCCGGGCGGCAACGAGTGGGTGTTCCGTGCGGATTACTCGTATCGAGACGACATGTTCGGCGAACCCAGTTCCGATCCCGGCCGTCTGACCCAGATCGACAGCCGCGGCCTGCTCAACCTGGACTTTTCGTACCGGACGGGCGACGGCCGCTGGACCGCGGGTATCTACGGCCGCAACGTGACCGACGAACGCTACGATAACGCGCGCCTGAACACCGGCGACTACGTCCTGCGAATTTTGAGCAACGACGCCAGCGAATTCGGCGCGAGGTTCAGGCTGAGTTTCTAGTCGCGACGTACACCTGCGTGAAGAGCCGGTCACCGACCGGCTCTTTTTTTTGCGCCGCGACAGGCCGGTTACCGGTGCTGCAATCGGTATCGGAGGTCGTTGGATGCACACGATAAGGCGCTGTTTAACAGCTGATTTTTCAAGAGTAGAAGCGAATTCTACATCCTCCAAAAGCGTATACTCTGAAAACACTCCGCAACCGGCGGAATTACACGCATAGACACGTAAGGAGACGAAGATGAAGAGTTGGTTTACAGCAGTCCTGTTTGTCGTTACGTTTTTTGCAATATCTGATGCGCACGCCTATGTCGTTTGCCAAACCAAGGTTAAGGAAATCTATCCCAACAGAACCACTGGAATCGTGTACTTCAAGTTTGAAGACGGCACCGCCATACAAGCAAACGACAGCGATATTGGGCTCGAGAGAAATTTCGCCGTGGCTTTGGCTGCGCTGATGGCCAACAAAGAAGTTCGGATTTCACTTAACGATGGCGAGCAGTGCGGTTCAAACCGTTACTTTAACTGGGTCTACATTACCGCCTTTTCCGGCTAAAGCGAGTGTGCCTCCCGTTTATTCGTCCGCGTTGATTTCTCTGGAGTTTTCGTAGCTGCTGGTTTACGGAAGTTCTGACAGCTTCAGCCTTGCCCGGGCAAAATGCTTACGCCGAGCGCGTGATCGGCACGATAAGGAGAGAATGCCTGGATCACACGATCGTGCTGGGTGAGCAGCATCCGCGTCGGTCGGTCAAGTCTTACCGAACTATTACAACAGGATTCGCACGCACCTTTCGTTGGAGAAAGATTCGCCGAAGGGGCGGATCGTTCAATTCTCAGATCGGCGTGCAGTCCGGTCACGCCGACATTGCGGTGGATTGCATCATGGATACTACTGGCGAGTCGCTTAGGATGAATAAACGGGAGGGACAGACTGAGCGCCAAGCGACCGGGCCATCTCACGACCCGCGCCACCAGTCTGCAGTGCTTCTATGGCGATCCTCGTGTGTTCCGTTACAGTGTTCGCACGACCGCTTGCAGCAAGCTCCCTGAACACACGTCGTTGATAGGTAGTCATGGCCCTTGGGGCACTAGTTTACCGGTTCAAATCGAATTCCTCGGCAACCACCTTTTTCCAACGCTCGCTTGACGTCTTCAGACACGATCAGTGCAGTCTTCCAACCATCAATTCCGAAGACTAGCGCACCGCAGGTTTGTTCTTCGTTCACCATCAACTTCGCGAACGCCCGACAGTGTCCAGCCGACCGTCTTCGGGTTTCAACCACATAAATTCGATGCTAACGCAGTCAGTGATCCAGCTGACGTCACAACAACCCATGGACTGCCATCGCCGCCGAATCAGTCCCTCCTGTCTCCAAGGCGATCAAGTGCTTGCTTCGCCGCTTGGCAGACGCCCGGGTTTGGGTCACTACACAATTTGTCAAGAACTGAATCGTAGGTACTCTCCGTGCGACCGAAAGCCGGGAAGAGTGCAATCAAAGACTGCAGTCGTACAGCGGCAACCTTGTGGCATGTCAGAGATGCCAGTTTGTCCAATATGTCCTGCCTATCGTATTGCTCAAAGTCGATCTCGCTGAATATCCAAAGAGCCATTTCAAGCACGTCTGGATCAGCTGTCCCCAGTACTGCGACAAGCTCATCTATGGATCTGCCGACACGGAATTGATCAGCAAGCTTGCCAAGCAGATCTACACCATCACCGGCAGCACGCGCCGCAATTCCGTCAAGCTCTGCCTCAACGCTCATTTCCATACTAACGACCACGCGCTTTTTCAAGACTTCGCAAGAAGTCTTCTTCCAAAGAAATACGTCTAGCATGAGCCAGTCGCTTCGTGGCGCTCCCACCACCCGCGGCATCAAACACCGCAAGTTCTGATCGACGACTCGCAATGCTGGTTTTGGCATCTATGATCGCGTCCTCAATTTGGTCGCGAGAAAAATGCCCAGGGGCTCCGCTCTGCAGTTGCTCGTCAGATAGTGAGAGTTTCCTACCGAACGGTGAGTCTTTCAGCGGCAGCTCTTTTACACTGTTTGGGATCTTACAGTTATGAACAAGTACGCGATTTGAGCCAACGAAATAAGTCTCGAAGTCAGCAACAGTAAGGTTGTAGGTGGCCTCGACGCGAGTTGTAAGCTCTACTCGGACGATCGTCGAAGCATCGTTCGACTGGGTCTCAGCGAGTTGACCCGCCTTCAAGTCCGCCGTTTCGACCCAGCCCTCACTTTCTACCCACCATGGATGATCATCCGTTGTCTCGAAGACCTCGACGGTCCCGTCCTCATGGCGAATCTCGACTTCCCATATCTCGCGCTCGTGCCTGGTGATCAGGTCAGTTACGGCCTTGAGAGCCGTCTCCCCAGTTTGGGGATCGCGAGCCCAAACCTCGTCGCCAACGGCTATGGACTCGATCGGGACTAGCCCGGCGCTCGCCGCCACCAGCGTCCCGGCGACGAAACAACACTTCCCGAAGACTCGCCGGAAGAATCGGGCAGTAGCACGACTCACTCTGACAACCTTCGCGCTCGCGTATCCAATCGCGGCACCCGGTACGGCTCCGACACCACCAGCGAACGCGCCGATAGCGGCGCCTGTAGCCGTCATCGCAATCTCCAGCCCGGCCGACTCCAACGCTGCCTGTGCATCGCCGTTTACGCCTAGTTCGTATAGCGCGTCGCCACCGGGAGCGAGCCCAGCCACAAGCTGGGCCCCATCGGCAACCATCCCTGAATGCCAGGGATCTTCCGACTGCATCGGAAGCGAATGCGCGTCGGTTACTACAATGCCGTCATCGAGTGCGGACGCGGCTCCGTAGCAACCGGCCGGTTTGCCTTCCTTGCACCAGTCGGGCGGCGGCGGGGTGCTTCCTCCAAGGTCGAAGTAAGCTAGAGACTGTATGAACGAAAACGTAACCACTATGCCACAATCGCCGCAAAACCCGCTGGGGTCGGTGTATTTCAGCGGGTTGTTGTAAACGTATGCGTAGCGATTGAAATACTGCGTCCTGCTTGGCGACGTCACGAACGGATCAGCCGATAGCGCTCTCCCCAGCTTCGTATCGAACACTCTGCCTCGCATATGCACGAGCGAGCTCTGCTCGAGGCTCAGGTGACCCGTGTAGCCCAGGTCCGTCGTGTCAGCAATCACGTTTTCATCAGCAATCGACGGAGGCCCATCCCAATCCGTAGGATCTCGTCGCTCGCCGAAGGCGGAGAAATTCTCGTAGACGAGGGCGGAACCGGAGTTATCAAGTATGGCGGCTATGCTCTCCTGATGGTTGTGCAGCAGGTAGCGATCGTAAGTTGCCCCTCCCGCCTCGCGAACGTGGATGGCATGCGACTGCCTTCCTACGTTGACGTAATGCCGATACTCCGTACCTGAACTGCTTACGTTCTTCTCAAATATGCCGGCGACATAGATTGTCGTTTCGGTTGTCGCGCCATCCGTATATATCTGGCGCCATTTCTCGCGGTCTGAGTCGTACGAATACTCATACTCGCGCGCGCCTTCTTGTATGCGGGTTGGGTAGTTGTAGCTCGACCACGATATCGAGTCCCCGTCGCGAAGATCCATGTTTCCATTGGCGTCGTACTCATAGGTGGCGGAGCCCGCGGACGTCACGGCGTGCTTCTTACTCGGGTGGTAGCCCCACTGTCCTGGACCAACACTGCTCTTGGAGAGGATATTCCCCATTAGGTCATAGTCCAGACTCAGGTTGGTCGTACCGTTGAGCGACGACGAGTCAAGCCTGTGCAGATTGTCGTAGAAGAAACGCTCATCTAAGCCGCGGTTCAAATCATGGCGCTTCGTCAGATTCCCGACCCTATCCCACAGATAGCTCATGTTTTGGAGAGACCCGGATCCGGACGGTCCGCTTCTGATGGATTCGAGCCGACCGGTCGCCGAGTCGTACGAGCGCACCGTATCAACACCGTTGCCGAGCGCGACTCGCGTAACATTGCCGAACGAATCCGCGGATTCCGCTTCCCAGTAGGTCGTTTGCGGCCCGTCACTACGCCTGACACGCTTGAGAATTCCGGCTTCGTACTCCTGGAGCACCTTGAAACGATACGAGCTCGTACTCTCCGGATACTCGATACTCTCAAGATATCCGGTTGTCGTGTTGTAGGCGTAGTCAATCTCGTATGTCGCATCCGACGTCGTCGTATGCTTGCTCAGCCGGCCGAGACTGTCGTATTCAAAACTCTGGGAATGTGAAGGGACCGCTGACATGACTACGGATCTGAGCTTGCCAACGTCATGGGAGGCAATGGAGTCTCCCCAGGTCCATGTGGTCGTCCCCTCTGCTTCCGTGCGGGTTTTGGGTCGCCCGACCCTGTCAAACGTTGCCGAGAAAGACTGGTTCTTGGCGTCCGTGAAGGCCACCACCTCACCAAGCGCATTCGGTGTGTACGTCCAGCTGCCCAGGTCCATATCGTTCGACGTGCGGCGGAATGCGCCGATGCCGTACTCGTAGGTTGCAGACAACAGCGTATTCGACAGGCTGTCGGTGACCTGCAACACGCTACCGAAGCTGTCGTAGTCGAATTGCTGGTAGTAGCCGTCATGGTCCGTCGACCGTCGCAATTGGCCCCTGGAATTGATCACCCGCGTCGACACCTTGCTTTCCGGGTCGGTCACGCGGGTACTAAGGCCCTCGTAATCGATAAACGTGTATTGCAGGCTCGATGAACTATCGTTGACCGGCTCCATAATCTGTACGGTGCGACCCACTTCGTCGTAAACGAACGTCGAGTAAAACTGTGGCAGGAAGGCGAAGTCCGGCGCCGACCGCTGATAGACCCGTCCAAAGCGGTCATAGATAGTCCGAACGTTGGCAACCTTTCCGCTCAGAGATTGTTCAGAAGACTGGACCGTTCTGTCGAAAGAGTCAGCGTAAGTCTCGTCGAATCGAATTTGTCCGCCAGAGGCTGTTTCAGTCGACGCATAAAGGCGCGTTTTAACGCGGTCGAAGTGCGTTCCGCAGTAGGCGTTAGCATTCGTGCAGTCCTTCAGAACAAACCGAACCTGAGTACCATCCGGACGAATCTCGCGATTCACGTTACCGAAAAGATCATGTTCCCACTGAATCGCGACACCGTTCGGATCGGTAACAGACGTCAGATCGCCCGTCGCAATGTCTCTTGCGTAAACAGTTTCCTCACCTTCGGCGTTGGTCACGTTCTGTGGGTACACATCGAAGACGCCCCAGTCGGTTTGAGTAACGCGAGGTGCCATGCCGACGCCAGTAACCGTCTCGGTTTCAACGTTTCCGGCACCGTCGTAGCCGAACGCAGAAACCACCTCGTAGTTAGTCCCCGGCTCTACAGTGACCGAATCGACACGGCACTGTGACGTGTTCCAGGCGAACGCCCTGGTTCTCGTGATCGAGCCTTGAGAACTACCGGAGTAGTGTGTTAACTCGGTCCGCTGCGGCCGTCCGATACACCACGTCGACAGGTTGTTTAGTAACGGATACCCGGTTGGCTCTGCGACAAGTAACTCCGTGTATGTGGAGCCGGGCTCCAGACCGTTCGCCGAACTGAGCTCCTCGACAACTCGTCGAACCTCAGTTGGCGTGCCCAAGCTATCCACCTGGGTCGTGACCGTTGTTGTCGTCAGTGCGTTGCCATTGAACGGACCACCGGCCTCGTAGATCGTCTCTGAGTATTGGCTGACATAAGGATACTGGAAAGTCTGGAATCCGGTTCCGCCACTGACGGAGTCCCATACGTAATCGTTGCGCCGCACGAGCGTGCCATCGTCGAGGTAAAGCTCAGATGTGCGTGTTCGTCCGCGATACGGCCAATCGCGATGGTAGTGCTCAGTCAGCCTCGTCCCATCCCGATTGTCCGTAATGTCCCTGCGGTCGAAACCACTTAGCCCGCGACCTTCCAGATCACGCTGCGCGCCGAAGTAGCGATAGATTCTTGAAAACTCGCCTCCCACTCCATCGGATTGGGTAATCCGGTCAACGACGTATGTCGGACCCTGGTAGTCCTGGCTCGGGAGTTGAGCGTCGTAGTAGCGCGTATACACGCTGTCGTTCGATATCGGCAGGTACTCAATAGAGACCGTATTGTCGTGGCCGTCTGTGACCGAGGTCAGCAGATCGGGTTTTACGCCAGTATGCAGCCGGTACGCAAAGGTTCCAGAGGTCGTCGTGTACCCAAGGTCGATCATGCCATCGCCATTGACGTCCATGGGGAGCACCGTATCGACCGTTGAGTTTGACAGCCCGGTGTCGATCGAAGCCTCCAGGTCGTAACCGTCCGAACGCGCGACCTGCCAGTTGTTGGAACCCAGTATCTTGTAGACAAGGTCTTCGTGGCCGTCGCCGTCCCAATCCATCGTCACGACATCCGAGAGCATAACTCCTGGCGCACTAGCCCCACTGCGGATCCCGTTGAAGCTCGGTCCACTGCTAATCTGGTAAACGAGGTTGTTGCCATGCGCGGAGACGACATCAGTGTAGCCGTCTCCGTTGATGTCGAACGGCAGCCCGCCCCCGCCCGGGTAGCCCATATGCAGCGTCATCTCTCCGACACCGCCGCCGAGGATGAATTTGACCTTGTGGCTAATGCCATTGAAGTTAACGACGACATGGTAGATCGCGAGATCTTTGTAGCCGTCGCCGTTTACGTCGAAGTCGGGGTGCCGTGACTGACGACTGGCATCGGAGAATATCCTCGTCTGGGGAAAGATCACCTGTGGCGTCTCGGCCAGCAATGTAGGTGTCGCCTCGAAACCGGTCAGGGTTCGGTGCCTGACGTAGACTTGCCCTGAGTAGAAGTTCACTCCAGATTCGGTTCCGATAAACGATATCCCTTCGCCGTACACAAGGTCTTCACGGCCGTCACCGTTCATATCGATCGACGTAGCGTTGCCCGGCGTACTGTCGAGAGGCGTGTTCGTGTTAGTGGCGCTCGAGAGCCCCGTTGCGGACCCCAGGATTGCCCACCACGTGCCACCGCTCGTCGGCACCAGAATGTCTTCAATTCCGTCTGCGTCGTAGTCCAATCCGATAGCGTGTTCGTGATTGGCGCTGCTGATCCCGGAATTGATGGCCGCGCCCAGATCGCCAGTCACTGTTGCCAATCGGTACATCCAGTTGCCCGAAGTCGCGCTGGACGGGTAAACAAGATCCGTCCTGCCGTCCCCATTGACGTCGAGTACCAGCGGCTCGGTTCCGGAGGGTAACGTGCCCGATTGAATCTCCGGGCCAAAGTCCGAGGTGCCATCCTGATAGTCGAACTGCGTTGGCGACCTGCAAACCAACGGATTCCCGGCACACTCCGTTATTGAGGAGACACGGCTGCGACTCGCCGAGGAGAGCGTGCTGTCGTAGCCAATAGCGTACCGACGAACTACCTCGTGGTAGCCCCCGCCTTGAGACCCGACGGCTAAGCTCTTGACATCGATATGCTCGAGCCGCTTTTCGTCTTCGATCAGGCCGCCCGCACCGTAACCGACATCCACGTCGTCGGCTGGCTGCGTGGCGTACTGGAACTCGACCCTGAACTGATTCCCCATGTAATTGATATAGTCGATTCGGAAGTCGCCGAACGGTGGACCATCTTCTTCATAGTGGTAGTTGACCTGGTTACCAAACCGATCGCTGATTGAGGTCAATGCCCACGTCCTGACCGTGGACTCATAGTTCAAACGGAGGGTCTCAATGCGCGAATCAGCCGAATTTCCGTATTCGTAGATCAGTCCATCTTTGCTCTCAACCTTGAACCAGGCAGGGCCATTCCCAGCGGATCCCTGGGCTGTAATCCGCGCAACAAGGTCTACCTCGGTTCGATAGGTCGAATTGGCGTAGCCGTAGGCGCCTCCAACATGTCTCAACTGATTTCCATCGAGGCAGTAACGATCGTCCCGCTCTAGCTGAACGGAGTCGGGGGCGCCGTCCTGCGCCCTCGTCTTCGCACAACGGGTAATCGCAGACAGACCTGAAACACCCCAGCCTACTCCCGCAATGCCTTCGTGCTGCCTATGTCCGTACGCGAGCGCCAACTCCGGTTGCAAACCGCCGGCACCCCGCGGCACAAAGATTGGAAGTGTGTACGTCGCCTCGCCTGAGCTTGAGACGCCCATTGAACCAGCCGTGCGCCCAAACGTGTCGCTACCGCCAACGGGCGCCGGCGGATTCGTCCCGCTGCCGGGCACACCGCCTCTCACCAGATCAGCGACCTCTTCCGCTGACATGCTGGCGGTCGTAGCGAGTTGTGCGGCCTCCGCCGCCGGCGTCAACGCGTCGATTGTGCCGGCCGGTTGCTGGTTGATTTCAACGCCAAGCTGCTCCAGGGCCGGCAGGAAATCGCTCGCCCACTCAGCGCCGTCGATCAGTACGCGTATCCACTCGCCCGTGGCCGCGACCCGGATCAGCAGGTAGCCAAGCTTGGGCTCGAGGACGATGGGGATGGTTATATCGGAGGCAATCAACACCATATCGGCGCGCTGCTCAACGGCGTACATGCCATCTATTTCGTTGCGATCGAGGCCGGTGAGCTCCGTAATGCGCACGTTTATGTCGAAATAGGCTTGCGCGAGTGAGGTCTCGATCGGTCCGAGACCAAATGCGGAGACAACCACGAGCGCTGCGGTTGCTGACATGACTGAAAGTTTTTTCAGAAGCATTCGCATTACGAGAACTCCACCTTTTGCGTCAGTGATATCTACGCGGTATGCGGCCTGAACTGGCGACAGCCTCGCGCGGAACTGGGACGGGTAGCGTTGCAAACGAGTCCGACTTTGATCTGAATCAATTCAATGACGAGGCAACCCTGCCGAAGCGGCGGATGGCCGACGCGGCAAGAGCCCGACCCTTAATACCTTCTCCCAGGGCATACGTGCACTTTGCGAAATCCGCGAACTGCTGTGATCCCGATCGACTACGACAACAGCTGAATTGAGTTGGGTATCACGCGCTGCGCTGACGCCTCATGGCACGACGACAAACCCCAGAAACGCAGTCCTACCCGTTTCCCCGCTGCGATCGCTGTAGAGCCAACCGGGCACCGAATTCGCCCATCTTGACGGCCTCTGGAGTACCGATGCAGTCGACGGCGAGCGCCGGCGATGAGAAAGGAAGCAATACAAAAACCGCCGTCACGTTCTTCATACCGGAACTTCCTACCAGCACAGCCAAAAATGAGCGTGTTTTTACATTTATGCTCTTTGACAATGGCAAAAACAGAACTACATGTCAAATATGATTCATGTGTCACTTTTGTGTCACGATTGCGTTAGAGAAACAATAGTTTGCGGTAGAAGTCGAATACGGTATCCGGTCATGGTGACGCAAGATTTTTGCCTTTGAATCGGCGGAGATTTTCCGCGTGACTCGACAGTGTTCCGGTCTACCCAATGCCTTTCAAAGATTGGTGCGCGGACGCCACCGTAGCGAAAACGTGGCGTCGAGCCGGAAATTTGCGGTTCTCGGCGGCGTTCGGCGGCGAAAAGGGCGAGGGCAGGCCATCTAACTCACCGACTTTATTACTTACCTTGTTGCTTGCTACTTCTACTATGATTTTTGCGCGCAGATGAAAGAGACTCCCGGAGAAGAACGTAACTCAATTCAGTCAAAATGGGCTGCACTGTCGGACGATCAGTGGCATGCATTTGCGCGGGACTGGCTCGCTGAATTGGAAGCGGGTGAATCTGCCGAGACGGATATCGGACAAGCGGTCGTTTTGATGAGTTTCTCCGCTCAATCATCGTTGCAATGGAAGTTCATTGAGATCTGCGTGTCGTTAGCGACGTCAGACGAACACCTCGGGCATATTGCAGCAGGGCCATTCGAGCATCTGCTTGGACATCATGGCGCGGAATTTATTGACGCTGTCGAGAAAAAGGCTGCTGCAGACGCAAAGTTCGCGAAGATGGTCAGAGGTGCCTGGCAATATCTGATGTCGGACGACATATGGAAGCGCATTCAACTCATTCAAAAAGGATCTACCTAGATTGACGCTGTTCCCGAGCGTGCTACAGACTCCTACGGCCATCATTGCATGAATAGGATAGATATGAAGTCTTACCTGGTACTCATTTACTTTGTTTTCGCGGGCATGTCGCCCGCACTGGCGGATGATGAAAACAAACGAGATCGAATACTGTCTTACTTCGAAGTCAATGGAGTGCTCGAATCCATCGACAAACAGATGAGCGCCATGCGTGCGCAGTCAAAACGCCAGTTTGCGGGCTTGCCGGACGAACTCTGGACAGATGGACGACTGGACCAGCTTTTTGAAGACTACAGGACCAATCTGATAGAGGCCTATATCGACGTAGCAGATGAGAACCTCTCGGATGAGGAACTCGACTGGCTAATCGACTTCATGGACACCGAGCAAGGGCAAAAAATGTTTGCGCTCAATCAACGGGTTCGGCCTTTTTATGACGAAGCGGCCAACGCTGTCTATATCCCGTTCATGGAGGCGATGAATGCGTTGTTGATGGAGTACGTCCAGTAGTGGCTCACGGTCTGAGTTCTGTTGCAAGCGGTGTCTCGGCAGCTGTTAGTAGCCGGCTCCCGACCTCTGCGGCATTCGTTGTCCGGGCCAATCGGGTCAGTGATCTGCGTGAACCTTGCGCTCGAAACACCAACGGGACATGTCAGGTTGAGGCCTCAAAGTCACCATCGAGGTGGTAGAGTTTCGAAGGGCCGCAAATGACCCAGTCCGGATAGTCGGAACCTGACATACCATGAGGTCTTTCCTGATTGTAATCGGCCTTATTCTCGTTATAGGCGGGTTCGTCTTCGTGTTCTGGGCACGATACGTTTGGCCGTGGTCGGATCAGGAACCCTTTGAGAATCAAACGAAGAACGACCTTTGGAATCACTTCCTACCTTACTTGTTCGGATTGGCGCTTCTCGCGGCTGTGGTTGGCGCATCAATTCTTAAGAAGAACGGCCTTGACTTCGGGTGGCCCGGCGAATAGCTAACGCACATGCAGTTCTCAAAAAGAGTAGTGTTGTGAAATCAGATCTCGATGAGTTCGGCCGTTCACCGCTTCACTACGCGGCCCTGGACGGAAACCTGGATGCAGTCCGTCGATTAGTCGAAACGGGAATGGATGTCTCCCTACCTGATAACAATGCCCGGACGCCCCTCCACTTTTCTTCGCTGATCTGGACTAACCGGCAGGCAGCTCTTGCCGGGTGATCGAGAGCGCAGCGAAAATCTGGCGTCTCGGCGGCTATCGCCGAGCGTCAGCTATGCGTAGCGGCGAACAGGCGAGGGCGAACCATCTACGTTTTTGATTGGATTGATGTAGATAACCGTGTCCGTCCCTGCGAAAATTGAGGGCGTCGGCGAGAATATCTAATAAAATTAGCAGCTTAGAGAATCGTCGAGGCTTGGCCGTATCTTCGACTTAGCGCTCCAATCCAAGGCATAAACGCCTGCTTCGAACCCGCAAGCAGACATGGAGATGCTAGAGTCTCGGCTGACCGCCAATGACCCATAGCGGACATTCAAGGCAGCAATAAACGTCAGGGCGTGCTGAGTCTTTTGACCAGTGTTCCAGACGACCAAATTTTTTTGATCAAGGGGATCTGTTCTATGCCGTGGAAAAGTCTACGAATCCAGTTTTTGGTGATCTTCACCGCGATGAGTGCAGCCGGTTGCGGCCAGAAAACCAGCGACGAGACCATGGAGTCGGATATGAGAGCAGAGTCGCCCCGTCCTTTTGCAACATTCGCCGGCGAAGCCCCGGTTGCAGAGAAACGTCCTGTCGAGATTGAGCAGCACGGTGAAACGCGCGTAGACAACTACGGATGGTTGCGTGACGAGAACTGGCAGGACGTGTTGCGTGATCCCTCCGTACTCCGCGAGGACGTTCAAGAGTATCTGACATCGGAGAACACGTACTACGAGTCGGCAACAAGCGAACTTGAATCGTTACGCGAAACGCTTTTTGCTGAAATGCGCGGACGTATAAAAGAAGACGATAGCTCGGTACCGACACCCGACGGTCCCTACGCTTACTCAGTGCGATACCGCGAGGGAGGCGAGTATCCCATCTACGTGCGCACGACTCGTGACGGCGACGACGAGACAATTCTCTTCGACGGCAACGTTGAAGCAGAAGGAGAAGAGTTCTTTCGCGTCATTTCGGTCGACCACAGCCCGAACCATGAAATGATAGCCTACGGCGTCGATCGCGTGGGTTCCGAGTACTACGACATACGAGTACGCATTATCGATAGCGGCGAGGAATTCGAGGAGACGGTTCCATCGACCGACGGTTCGTCGGTATGGGCCGCTGACTCCAAGTCCTTCTACTATGTCGAGCGCGACGACAATCAGCGACCCAAGCGGGTCAAGCAACACACCCTCGGTACGGACTCGTCCGAGGACGTACTCGTCTACGAAGAGCCCGATGACACGATGTTCCTGTCCGTCAGCAAGAGCCAGAGTGGCGAATACATCCTTATCGGCTCGTTCAAGGGAACAACGAGCGAGTATCGCTATGTTCGCGCGGATGCCGCACCCGGAACCGAGCCCATTCTTATCGCGCCGCGCGTCGAAGACCAGCTGTACTACGTCGGACATCATGGCGACTACTTCTATATACAGACGAATGCAGACGATGCGGTCGACTTCAAAATCGTACGCGCGCCCGTCGACAACCCCGGTCGCGATCACTGGGAGGAGTGGCTTGGGCATCGAGCCGGAGTCTATATAGTAAACGCTATTCCCTTTGCGGATCGCATTGTCGTACTCGAGCGCAGGAACGCGCTGCCTCGGATTGTCGTCTCGGACTATGATCGGGAAGAGTCTTACGAGATCGAATTCGAAGAGGACGCGTATTCCCTGGGCTTGCGATCCGGATACGAGTTCGACACCGACACGGTTCGCTTCACCTACGAGTCGCCGTCGACACCCGATCAGACGTTTGACTTCAATATGTCAACCCGAGAGCGGGAACTCAGGAAAACGAAGGAGATTCCGAGCGGTCACAACCCGGATCTGTACGTTGTGGAGCGGTTCTTCGTCACGGCCGACGACGGTGCCGAGATTCCGATTACGGTACTGCGGCTCAAGACGACAAAAATTGACGGTACCGCGCCGCTGCTGCTGTACGGTTACGGCAGCTACGGCATTACGATACAGGCGTCGTTTAACAGCAGCATTCTCTCAATTGTCGATCGTGGTGTTGTGTACGCGACAGCCCATGTTCGCGGCGGTTCCGCCAAAGGTCGCCAGTGGTACCTGGACGGCAAGTACGAGAAAAAGATTAACTCGTTCACGGACTTTGCCCGGTCTGCCGAGGAGCTTCAGAACCTCGGTTATGGTCGAAAGGGCGAAACCGTCATTTATGGCGGTTCCGCAGGCGGCCTGCTCGTTGGCGCAACGGTGAATCTCCGCCCGGATCTGTTTTCGGGCGTCATTGCCGCAGTACCGTTCGTCGATGTGCTGAACACGATCTCGGATGCCAGCTTGCCGCTGACACCGCCGGAATGGGTCGAGTGGGGCGATCCGATCAATGATCCCGAAGCGTACGAGACAATCGGAGCGTACTCGCCTTACGAAAACATTCGTTCTGACGTCGAGTATCCACCATTACTCGCTACCGCCGGGCTGACCGATTACCGCGTAACCTACTGGGAGCCCGCCAAGTGGGTTGCTCGGCTGCGCGACGAAGCTGACGGCGGCCCGTTCTTCATGAAGACGAACATGGAGGCGGGTCATGCCGGCTCGGCTGCACGCTTCGAGAGACTGAAAGAACGCACTCACGATTATGCTTTTGCGCTGCGAGTACTGGGCTTGACGGAAGCTGTTCCCGTCAGCCATCAGTGACGGCTTCTGGCTTCAAGCTGTCTGTCGATGTTTCCGAAATTCGGAGGCTCGAGAGTGTAGCGAAGACATAGCATCTCGGTGGGTATCGACGAGGCCTAGAGGTGCTGTTAGCCAGCAATCGCCGATACGTGAGATCGGGAGCTGTAGGTGGACAACGAACCGATAGTGCTCGGCCTTGTCGAGTGGATCGCCGGGCGACCCTGCGCTCATGACGAAGTGATGGAGGCATGGCGTGCCTCGTGCTCTCGGCTCACAATCTGGGAAGATGCGGTCGACGCGGGATTTGTCCGCGTTGGTTCGGGTGGCGGGTCTGAGAAAACCGTGTCGGTCACCGGGAAAGGCAGAGCGTTCCTCGAAAAAGCCGGGCGCACTGCCGGATAGCAAAACGGGCGTGCATCGAGCCTCCGCACGCCGGAACCCATAGACACGCAATAATCGAGCGATATGGATCCCAGGCAGACCGATGCCGGCAGATGAGTACCCGATCCCAACCCGGCTGCGGGCTGGTTCACACGCCCTGACCATTTCGCCTTAGCGTAGCCTGGCGTACCGGCCGTCGGCTTCCAACCGGTGATGACCTCGTCGATCGGCAAAAACGGGACGTGGCTCAACTGGACGAAAGGCAGAGAATTCAAGGCGACGTGCGACACCAGCGCAGAGGCTTGCAACTAATCCATCTGGCCCAGTTCGCGAGACACTTTCTTCGCGAATCTACTTTTTAGCAATTGCTCTTAGAAGGAAAAAGCACGGACAAGCACCTGCGAAGCTGAGGTCTGGTGTCAACGAGACAGTCCGGTTTTGTAAGGGTGTGGAACTTAGAAAGAAAACAGCTCAAAAGACGTTGGACGAGAACTAGGCGGTCAGAGATTCGAATCCCGCAGGGTGCGCGAAGATACAGGGGAGTGCCCCCACTTGCCGGAGCCTTCGAAACTCAACAGTGCAAAAAGTGAATTGGTTCAAATCGAGATGGTAAAAGTTGATCATATGATCAACTTTTTTATCGCCATCTTCAGTCTTCGTGAGAAATTGGTCTGTGAAACGTCTTTCAACGATGACTACCAAGCCTAGCTGTACCTCTAAGTGCATGCGGGGTTGAGGTTTTCTGGCCGTAGCGGCAGCTAGGCCCAGCCAATTCGGCATTCAATGTGAATAGACATTCAACGATTCTTATCGGAGAGAAAGTGCGCAAAACGACGATGAGCTATGAGAAAACGAGGTCGGCATTGGCGACGGCCATTGTCGAATACGCGTTCGTAGTCTCGCCTGTAGCAATCTACATCGGGATGGAGGCGGCAGCCCATGATAGCTGGCGATTTCTCTATCAGTCGCCCGAATGGGGTATTGCAACGATGTTCTTGATGTTTCAAGCCTTAGGCTTTTACCTTCGCAAGTTCTTACGTTCGTCGGGGGCATTCTCGTTGCGAGCGTTTAGTGCATACAGCCTACTAACACTCATAATCGTCGTTGTTGCTGCGATAAGTAGTTATATGTCACTGATAGCCGGGTATCCATCGACCGGGCAGGTCGTACTGAGGCTAGCACTACTTATCGTTGCTTCGATCGGATTTCTAATTCTCGTCGGGGCAGCTTCTGGACACCGTTTGCATCGTGGCGAGATCAAGGATGACCAATAGCAAAAGATTTCTCGGCAACCCCGATGCAGAGCGCGATGAAGAGTTCAATGCGCACTTTGTTCCGCTGGAGACGCTCAGTCGTATTAGAGGCGACAGCTCCGAAGTGATTCTCGGAGCCAAAGGTTCTGGAAAATCGGCCTTGCGTCGTGCACTAACAGAAATCTATGACGGTGATTACATGACCACCGACACAGTGAATCTCAATTCGATTAGCTTCTCTCAAGTACATAAAGCGTTATCTGATCTGCGGGACACGTCAAATGTAGAGATGGCCAGACTAGCCACCAATGTATGGCGAAACGTGCTTGCTATTTATTGTCTAGACGCTCTGCAACGAGTATTGCCCAGTCGAGATGCGCTCGGTATTGAGATCCGTGAGTGGCTTGAGGCAGAAGGGATTGTTGAGTTAGACGAAAGCGCAAACGCACGGCTACTAGGTTTTGTCGAACGGATTTTCGCTCTCGTTAGGGAAATGGCGGTCGATGATATCGAGCCATTCTTGGGGCTGACACCAGATCAGACATCTTTGCTAGACCGTTTTCCATACGACGACCTAATGAAGACACTGCTCGTCCGAGCAACAGGGGCAATTCAAAAAACGTACAAGAAGGTACTTATTTGCGTCGACGGTTTCGACTCAATAGTCGATCACACCGAGGAGTCGCGCTCTGCTATTTTCGCCGGCCTGATTGACGCCATACAAAAACATGACAAGGATCCTCTAATATCAGACAGTTTTTGCTTTAAGGCCTTCTTGCCGACCGAGCTCACAGATACTGCGATCGCGAAGTTGTGGGATGCAGATAAGTTCTTATCTCATACGCATCGTATCCACTGGTCTTTGACCGAGATTCAGGAGTTCGTGCGCACTCGACTCGAGAAATTTAGTCGGCGAAAGAACAGCAAGGATTTTAGTGTTGTGTGGAACGACCTCATGCCGGCAACAGTCGAGAACACTAGGTACGGAGTTACGGAGCCGACATTCGACTATATCGTTAGACATACGTTTTTCCGCCCTCGGCAGGTCCTGTTTCATCTTCAACGAATATTCGATGAGTGGGATCGAAAATCGGACGCTTTCAAAGTAGATAAGAGCTTTGTTCCATCCGTCGTTGCGGCAAGTAACTTGAAACTAGCCGAGACTATGGTTGCCCAACTGAACATCAAGCATATTGGCATCGATGCGTTTCTACGTTCTTGGGCAGGTAGCTCAAACACGACGACTGCCGAAACAATTCGCAAGCGAATTGCAAAGTTCTTAGGGGTAGACGACTTTGATGAACAGAACCAATTGCTAAACGAGTTCTATGATGCGGGAATTTTCGGGATTGCAATTCACGGAAAGACCAAGAAGGTTGCTGATATCCGGGGATTTCGATTTAGTTTCGTCGAAGACTTGAATGCTGGGAATGTGCACACGTCGCTAAAGAATAAGTCGGTGTTGGCTTTGAATCCGATGCTCAACGAATACTGCGAGTGCCGTCCGTCTAAAGTCGGGCCAGTAATACCATTAAGTCGCTAAAGTAGGCGTTACCGAAGGATAGCATTGACGCCGTTAACCTGGTTAGTAACTAAACCACCGCGCGCAGCATTGATCTAACGACCGAAAAAAGGCGAACTTGGCGATGCGATGTGTAAGCTGAATCGCTGACTAAAGGCTGCGCCCGGTATCCTCGCAGCGTGGTCGAGGAGAATGTCTTTTTCGGCAAGCCGTTTGTTGGCTGGCCTCTCTCCTTTTTGCGGATTTCTCCGGCGTTATCCGAGGGCGTTAACTGGCTTGATGATGCAGCCGGTCAAGTGCTCAGCAGTACGACGGCAAATCGATTGGATCAGCTAACGACTCACTACATCACAAACTGGCGAGGGGCGTAAGCGAGCAAAGGCAACGCAGCCGATAATGAAGTTACTGCCTATTGGCGTCTGATGACAGGCGCGGGCCAGACCGGGAGTCTGGCCCGCTCGTGCGTGCGTATCGTGCGTCAGTCGTCGCGGTTCCAACGAAGCGAACCGGCAACGCGCCGGATCTCGTAGGTCCAGAGATTCAGCGGATCCTGCGACATGGCGGTCATCGCGCGTCGATTCACAATGACGATGCTGTCGGTCCGCGCGGAACCCAGCGCCGTTACGAACTCGATGGTTGCGGTGCAGTCGCTGTTGACGACAACCGAGCCAGTGTACGGGATGTCCGGCTGGAAAAACGTGTCCTGGACCGTAACGTCGAACGTGCCTTCGAGGCTGCCGTCGCGGGCGATGTTCATGGTGCCTATGGCGGTGATGTCCTTGTCAGGCGGGAACCCGGGTAACATCTGCCGCCCGATCCCGGTGGCGAACATCCATTTGCCGGCGACATCGCGAACCGAACAGCCACGATCGGCCCAGGCCGGATTCGCCAGTGCGGCAGACAGCAATAGCAGGCAACCCGTCAGCGCTTTCATTTTCATTGTCTTTCTCCCTTCCAGTGTCGTTGGTGACGCGACGCGAGCCATGTTTGCGCCGCTCGAATTTCGAGCTTGGCCACGGGGCGATTTCGAGTAACGAAACTCGGGCTAAAAAACTGCTATAAATGAACTAAATCGCCATGAATGCTCGGGTCAATAGAGCGATCACCAATAACAAACAATGACTTACGACGAACACGAGACCTATCGCTTCGGTGAGTTCACTCTGGACGTCGACCGCGGCGCGCTCTTTCGGGATGGCACCGAAATCCGGCTGCGCCCCAAGTCTTACGAGGTTCTGCGTTACCTGGTCGAGCATGCAGGGCACCTCGTCAGCCGCGACCAACTGCTGGATGCCGTCTGGGCCGATACTGTGGTCACGAACGACACGGTCACCCAGTGCCTGATCGATATTCGCAAGGCGCTTGGAGATCAGTCCCAGGAGATCATTCGAACTGTTACACGTCGCGGCTACGTGTTTGAACTGGCCGTCGAACCGGGTAACCCCGCCGCGGAGGCGGCAGGCGAATCCAACCCGAAGCAGCGCGGTGGCTTCGTCCGGGGCCTGTTGGCGGTTGCCTTGGCCGCGGCTACCGTGGCCGCTGCCGCGTTCTGGCTGTTACCACAAGCGCCAACGAAGTCGGAGACGGAGGCCCCGGTCGCCTCAGGTCGCCAGGCGATTGCTGTGCTGCCCTTCGAAGACATGAGCCCCGAGGGGGACCAGGCCTATTTTGCCGATGGCGTGTCGGAGGAGATTCTGAATATGCTGGCGCGGCGTAGTGAGCTGCGCGTCATTGCCCGGACATCGTCGTTCTCCTTTCGCGACAGGGACGTGGGCGTCGAGACGATTGCCCGGGAGCTCGACGTGAGCCACGTGCTTGAGGGCAGCGTTCGAAAGGACGGCGACAGCGTTCGCATCAGCGTACAGCTGGTCGACGGGGAGTCGGGTGAGTATCTGTGGACGGAGCGCTTCGATCGGGAGCTGACTGCGTCGAGCTTGTTCGCGATTCAAGGCGATATCGCGGCGGCCGTTGCAGCCATGGTGCCGGCAGGTGAGGAGACGTCCGCCTCTTCGGGGCGTCTTCCGACGGAGAGCCTGGCAGCGCTGGAGAGGTATTACGCGGGTCGGCGATTGTCGGAGTCGCGCGATCCGGTCGATCTGGAACGGGCGGTGGAGTTGTTTCGCGAAGCGACGCAGATCGACCCGGGTTTTGCCCTGGCCTACGTGTCGCTGGCCGACTCGATTATCAATCTGTCCGGTTACGGGCCGCTCTCCGAGATGGAGGCAAAGGACCTGTCGATGAACGCCGTTAATCGGGCCCTGGAGATCGATGACCAACTCGGTGAGGCGCATGTAGCGCTTGCCGCGCTCTATGAACGGGACGGGGATTTGACTGCTGCCGAGGCCTCGTACCGGCAAGGCCTGGCCCTGAATCCGAATTATGCGGCGGGCTACCAGTGGTTGGGTGAGTTCCTGGGTTTCACCGGCAGGGCGGAAGAGGGGCTGCACTATTCCAGGATTGCCGCCGACCTGGATCCGAGGTCGGCGATCATTGCTTCCGACTACGCCGAAGTTTTGGGCATGGCCGGCCGGAAAGACGAAGCATTGCGCCAATACGACGTGGCTCTCGGCATCGATCCCGACTTCTACGTCGCCTATCAGGGTAAGGCCTCGGTTCTGCACCTGAATTTCGGTCGGGTAGCAGAGTCCGTTGCATTGTACGAACGAGCCTATTCTTTGGCGCCGGAGTCACCGTACATGGCCACCCTCCTGGCGGAAGCTCACCTCGATCTGGGCAACCCCAGCGAAGCCGCAGCCTACCTGGACCGGGCGAGGCTACAGGCGCCTGACCAGGCTTGGCCTGAGCACATTCGCCTCGGTTTGCACACGCTCAACAATAGCCCGGACGAGGCACGGCAGTCAGCGCTCACCGTGCTGGCGGACGTGCCGTACGCCCGCGTGGCGTTGCGTGTATTGCGCGATCAGTACCTGGCGGACGGCGAGCCGGAGCAGGCGCTGGCGATGTATTCCAAAGCCCGCCCGGATTTGCAAGACGCGCCCGAGGCTGTTGCCATCGACGATGCGAATTTTCGGGTGGCGATCGACGTTGCCCTTGTATTCGAGCGGCTGGGGAAGCGTCGCGAAGCGGCGGCGCTCCTCGATGGCGTGTCCGGTTTTCTGGGTAACCGGCAGTCGAACGCTTACGGCAGATCCGACCTCTATAGAGCTAAGATCGAGGCGATTCGCGGTAACGGCGCGTCTGCAATTCAGCTGCTCAAAACTGCCGCAGAGGACGGATGGCGTCACCAGTGGTGGTGGGAGCTTCAGCATGAGGCCGTATTCGAATCGCTGCACGGCGAACCCGAGTTTCAGGAGCTCCTCCAATTCATTCGCGAGGACATGGACAGGCAGCGCCGTTCTCTCGAGCTTGCGTCTGGCTAATGCTATCGACCAGGCGGCGGTTGCCGTCAGACGCAACCGTCAGGCGGGAGCTTAGCTCGACAGGTTGCGCTGCTCCGGGATGTCGCTGAGATACTCGACGAATTCGATTTCAAAGCCATCGGGATCGATGAAATAGACGTTCCTGCGGAAGGGCTCATCGGCACCGTCCTTGTCGACCGGAAAACCCGCTGCGGCCAGTCGCTCGACGACCGCGTCGATGTTGCCGGTGACGAAGGCGAAATGCGCCAGGCCGGGTTGATGGCCGGTGAGGTCCCGATTGTCGCCGTCTCCATCGTCGTTGAAGGTCAGGTACTGGTAGTCGTCGCCAAAGTGCAGCCACTTGCGTCGTTTTCCGTACCACTCGCCTTCACCAGAGTCGCGCACCCGCCAGTGGGGAAACGCCGCCTGATAAAAGGTCAGGGCCGAAGGGATGTCTTTCACGACCAGGTTCAGATGTTCGAGATAAATCATGTTGTTCTCCGGTACCTAGTTTTTCCTGAGCTGGCCGTTATCCTAATACCTCAACCATACTTGAGGTAAAGCGTTTTCCTCACTACCATGAAACATCGTCGATTCGTGGGTGGTCCGCTATGCAAAGCGCGAACTGGTCCGTGGGCAGAGTCGCCCAGCGCTGCGGGGTAAAAGTCAGCACCTTGCACTTCTATGAGCAAAAAGGGCTGATCCACAGCTGGCGCAACGCCGGCAATCAGCGCCGCTACAAGGCGGACGTATTGAGGCGTGTGTCCGTAATCAAGGCAGCGCAAAAGATGGGCATCAGCCTTGCCGCGATCAGGGAGGCTTTTGCCAACCTGCCGGATCGGCGCACACCCACGGCGAAAGACTGGGAAAAACTGTCCTCAGTCTGGAAAGCCGAGCTGGATGGCCGCATCGCTTACCTGCAGCGTTTGCGAGACTCCCTAACTGGCTGTATTGGCTGCGGTTGTCTGTCGATGAAAAACTGTCCGATATACAACCAGGATGACAAGCTGGCGGCCGAGGGTAGCGGGCCCGTCATTCTCGATCGTGCTGTGCCCACCGGTCGAGCCGCCAGTTCGAAGAAGTAGCGGGTTTACACATGAACGATTCATGCCGGCGAACGTCGTGCTGCACGAACAGTCCCTGAAGTTCGCTTCGGCCGTCTCCGGCATGGCTTGTATGAGCGCTCCGAGGTGGTCCAACCGTCATTCGTCTGATCCGCAAAACCCTTTGCAGCGCGCGTCCGCGCATGTAAAAAGACTCCTTATACTAGCTAAGCGCGGAGCAGAAGCCCCGGTATAAGAAAGCTCAGGTTGCGGTGGTATGCTCCGCCCCCTTCTCAGCCAGGGGGTTTGCAAGCATGAGTTATCTACGACCTGCGCAACGCAATATTGCATCCGCCGGATGGATTGTCGCGATCCTTCGCTGGAAAACGCTCACCGTAATTCTGCTCGCCGGCCTGTTAAGCGCCTGCGCTGCTCAGAGGTCCGTCGATACCGTAGCGGACATCGTCGTTGAGCGGGAAGAAGTCAGTTTCATCGTCATCGGCGACTGGGGCAACTACGGCAACCGGCACCAACGCGCCGTCGCCGCGCGGATGAACGAGCTGGCCGCACGTCGTCCCGTGGATTTTATTGTGTCGACGGGCGACAACATCTACGACAAAGGCGTGCAGAACGTCGACGATCCTCTGTTCAAGCAGGCCTTCGAAGACATTTATTCGCTGCAGCACCTGTCGCACATCGACTGGTATCTCGTACTCGGCAACCACGACTATCGGGGCAACTATCAAGCCCAGGTCGACTACTCCGAGACCAACCCCCGCTGGCATCTTCCGGAAACCTATCACTCACTGGTGGTGCAATTTGACGGGGTGCACCGGGCAGTGCTGCTTCTGACCGACACCAACGCGTTCTCGCGGCACTATCGCAACAATCCGGACGAGTACGTCGGCGTCGATGCGCAGGACTGGGAGGCACAGCTTGACTGGGTCGACGAGTCCCTTGCCCAGCACGGCAATGCCGATTGGCGAGTCGTCGTCGGCCACCATCCGGTGTATTCCGGCAGCCGCCGTGGCGGCCGTGTGAATCAGGACATGTTACCGCTGCTGCGGCTTATGGAGCGCCACGACGTGCGCGCCTATTTTGCGGGCCACGACCACGACCTGCAGCACCTCAAACCGCCCGGCGCCATTGAACACTTCGTCTCCGGTGCGGGCTCCAAACTGCGGCCGGTCGGAAAGTCCGCGCACACGCGGTTCGCCGTGAGCCAGCGCGGGTTCGCCTATGTCACCTTGAACGCCGCTGAGATGATCGTGGAATTCGTCAACGTCGAGGGCGACGTGATCTATCGAACGACAACACCAATAGGCGGACATGCAGCAGAGCCTCCAGCAAATCAGTCGGTCGATTATGCCGGCGGCAACGTGACCTTCGAGGATGGCCGGCTGGTGCTGCAAAACGATCGTATCGCGCGTACCTACGCCTGGAATCACGGCAACCCAATCAGCCTGAGTCTTCGTGACAAACTGACTGACCAGTCGTGGTCGTTGCTGGGAGAGCAGCCCGACGTCGTCCTCGACGAATCCCTGACTCACCCGCAAGATGCCCGGTTGACGATCCGCGAGGTAGCGTCGACGTCGATTGTTCGCGAACACATCGCCGTCGAGATCGTCGCGCATTTCGATCAGCTGGAGGTCAAGCGAGTCTGCAAGGTGTTCGCGGCGACGCCGGCCATAGGCTGCGATCTGTTCCTGCGCGGCCAGGCGACAAAAGACTGGGGACCCGGTGAGCAGGGTGTCGATGCCCTGCGAATGGTCGAGACCGCGGGGTTGTCCGATAGCGATGACGCACCGGTTGTCGAACGGCTGCAGCTTAAGGACCGGCACTGGTCGATGCAGAACGTGCAGTTCAGTGCGGCAACTGACCACAACGATACTCTCGTGCAGACGGGTACGGCGGTTCCGTATCGGAAAGACCAGCGCCTCGCTGGCAATTTGCTGTTGCTGACTAACACGCTGAACCGGCGGCAGCTCTTTGTGCTGCGGGAAGCGCCCGCCACCATCGACCAGCTATACAACCCGGGTTACGACTTTACGGTCAGTCATGGCAACGTTCGGGTCAATGGCGTCGGCGTCAGCGCCGGCGACCTCGAGCCCGAGGTCTGGACCCGCGGCTACGGTACCGTCGTCGGTGTCGCCGGTGAGGGTGAGCTGGCGCTCCTCGATGCGCTTCGCCGTCATCAGGAAACGTCACGGACACTCGAGGCCGGACGCGATCATATGATTCTGATGAATACCTGGGGCGACCGCAGCCGGGACGGACGCAACAACGAAGCGTTTGCGCTGCGCGAGCTCGAGGCGGCCAGCCGGCTCGGCGTCACCCATCTGCAGCTCGACGATGGCTGGCAGGCCGGTTTGTCCGTCAACTCTGCGTCGGCGGCGGGTAGTTTGTGGGAAGACTGGCATCCCGACAGCTGGAAGCCGCATCCGGAGCGGTACCCGAACGGCTTGCGGCCGATCGTCGACAAAGCCGAGGCGCTCGGCATGCAGCTCGGCCTGTGGTTCAACCCCAGCGCGGTCGATAGCTACGCCAACTGGGAGCGCGACGCTCGCGTCCTGGTCGACCTGTATCGTCGTTACGGCGTCCGGACTTTCAAAATCGACGGCATTCAGGTGCCGGACAAGCGGGCGGAAAAAAATCTTCGACGGTTGTTCGACCGGGTCATGGCTGAATCCGGCAACCGGGTCGTATTCAACCTGGACGTTACCGCCGGTATCCGGCCCGGCTATCACCATTTCGTCGAGTACGGCAATATTTTTCTCGAGAATCGTTATACGGACTGGGGGAACTACTATCCGTACCGGACGTTGCGCAATCTGTGGATGCTGTCGCGGTACGTGCCGCCACAGCGCCTGCAGATCGAGTTCCTCAACAAATGGCGCAACGCCGATCAGTATCCCGCCGAAGACCCGCTGGCACCGGCGAACGTGCCCTTCGATTATGCGTTCGCCGTCACGATGATGGCGCAGCCGCTGGCGTGGATGGAGGGTACGGGCCTGCCGGATAGCGGTTTTGAGGTCGCTCCCGTGATCGAGCAATACCGAAAGCTGCAGGTCGATCTGCACCGCGGACGAATTTTTCCGATCGGCGAGCAACCCGACGGTACCGCGTGGAGTGGATTCCAGTCCGTGCGCGATCGACACGGCTATGTACTGGTCTTCCGCGAATTCAACACCCGCAAAACGGCGACGGTCGCGACCTGGTTTACCGAAGGTGACCGCGTTGAATTCCAGCCGCTGCTCGGACACGGCAACCGCTTTGAAGCCACAGTGGGTGCCGGCGGTACGGTGTCATTCACGCTACCGAACCCGCACTCGTTCGGGCTCTACCGTTACCGTCTACGCTGATTTTCGCCCCAAAGCGGGCAGGCCAATTGCCGCACGCACGGCTCGATTCCGAAGCGTGCGTCCGGCGAAAACACCAAGCCACTATTCGTAACTTTTTGAATTTATTAAGCGTATGCCTATGGCATGCGCTTGCTTGATGGGTGCCGGGGATTTGGACTGGCCAATAGTCGTCGCTGTTTGCAATTTTGGTCTGACTAATTATACTATCTATCGTACTAATGATATTTATCGTATCAATCTGTCATTTCTAGGCCATGAAGTCAGTTCAGTGCCTAAGGCCTCGGGGGGGGGGGAACGTGAGAAGCCTGCTATCTACACTTCGGATAAGTATCCCGGTTTGCTGTTTCATTCTTAGCCTTGGCGCGGCAAGCAACGCCGCGGAGCCGGGCAGCATTGCCGGCAACGTCACCATTGGAGATTCGGACTTGCCCCTGGAAGGCGCGGTCGTCCGACTCGTCGAGCTGGGACGCGCAACGTCGACGGCGAATGACGGCCGGTTTCGCTTCAACGGTGTCGCGCCCGGCAACTACACGCTCGTGGTCGACTATCTGGGGTCGGAGCCGGTGGAAAGCGCAGTGTCAGTCGGCGAGAACCAGACGGTAGCGACGACGATTGCTTTCACCGGAGACATGGCCATCGAGAGCATTACGGTGTACGGCGATGTTGCCGGTTCGCTTGCCGCTCGCAACAAGGAGCGCGCGGCAGATACCCTCAAAACCGTGGTCGGCGCCGATGCAATCGGACAGTTTGCCGACCAGAACGTCGCGGAGTCGCTGCAGCGGCTGGTCGGTTTGTCGATCCAGCGTGACGAGGGTGAAGGACGTTTTGTTAGCGTTCGCGGTTTGAGTCCCGATTTCAATAACGTCACCGTGAACGGCGTGCAGGTCGGCGCCGGCGGCGACGGGTTCGACTTCAGCGACCTTGGCGGTTCACGTACGGTATCTCTGGACGTCATCCCGTCCGATCTCCTCGAATCCATCGAGGTAACCAAGACCCGGACGGCCGATATGGACGGCGACATCATCGGCGGCTCCATCGAGCTGAAGAGTCTGTCCGCCTTCGATCGCGGCGGCTTTTCCGCAAACTTCCGCCTCGAAGGCAGTCACAACGAAATTGCCGGCGAAACCAGCCCAAAAATTTCAGCGGGTGTAACGCAGCTGTTCGATTTTGCGGGCGGTGTCGATAACTTCGGCGTTGCGCTTGCGGTCAACTACTTCGACCGCGATGTCGAGCTGACGGACATCCGCTCGGACAACGGGCTAAGGGAAGTGTCCGATGGCGTCGGCGAAGACATACTCGTGCCGGGCGAGCTGGATCCGCGTTACGAGGTCGGCACTCGCGAACGCTCCGGCGTCACCCTGAATCTCGATTTCCGTCCCTCCGACAACGCGGAATACTATCTGCGTGGCACGTACACGCGGCTCAATGATGACGACATTCGCATCCAGCAGAACTGGGATCTCGACGATGCAAGAGGCGGTGAGCTTCTCAGCACGGGTCCGGGTGTCCAGGGTGTCTTCGAGGACGTCGACATCGAAAAACGGGTTTTCTTCCAGGACAAGGAGAACGAAGTCACGACCTTGTCGCTTGGTGGGACCAACAGGATCGGCCTGTGGACGATCGACTATTCGGGCACACTGTCTGAGAACAAGTACCGGCTGCCCGAGGGGTTTCGCGGTCAATTCAGGGTGCGCGATTCGATCACGACCTGGACCGCCGATGACGAGGGTTATTCTGCGAGCTCCATACAGGGTGAAGGCGGCGGCGACCGGGATCCCACGTTGCTCGAGAGTTATCAGCTCGACCAGCTACTCGTCATCGGCGACAGGCGCGACGACACGATCGAATCGCTGAAACTGGATTTCACGCGGGACATGGACTTCGGCGGCAAGCCCGGTTTGCTTAAGTTCGGGGTCAAGCTCAGCAACCGCGAGAAGAAATCGGACCGGACCCGTGCCAGCGAATCGAACTCGTTCGATGCCCTCGGCAATATCACGCTGGCGGATGTGGCGGTCTTTTCGCCAACCGACGACTACGACGGATTCGAGTTCTTCCCGGAACTGGATGCCGCGCGGTCGCTGTTACGGTCGCTGATCCCGGTCGCCGAGGGCTCGGGTGATCCCATTACGACTCAGGCGAACCGGACGCGAAGAGACTTCATCGTCGACGAGGACGTTTTGTCGGCTTACCTGATGGGGAAAGTAGACCTTACCGACCGTCTGCGGCTCACGGCAGGCGTGCGCGTCGAGCAGACCGACTGGCGGGGCTCCGGTTTCGAGGTCGAGCGGGTGAACTTCGATTCGGACAGCACGATCAATCCGATCAACCCGGGCGAGCCGCCGGATGATTTTACGCTTGCCCCGATCAGCCTGGTGGCCGAAGACGATTACACCGACGTATTGCCCAGTTTGCATCTGCGTTACGAACCCAGTCACTCCGTCGTGATCCGGGCCTCCGCAACCCAGGCTATTCAGCGTCCGGCGTTCAACGACGCCTTTCCGCGACGCGACATCCTGAGCGGCCAGGACGGCGAAGACGGACCGTTCGAACGGGAGGTCGATCTCGGCAACCCGGACCTCGATCCACTCGAGGCAACCATGTTGGATGCATCCGTTGCCTGGTACCCCAGCGAGTTTACAGTGCTGACGGCCGGCGTGTTCTACAAGGACATCGACAATTTCTTCATCGACGCCCGCTTCGAAGGCGACGACGTGACCTTGCTCGGCCTGCCGGTTGGCAACGGCAACGCGAGCGCTGCCGGCGGTTTCGACGAAGCAACCATCGTGCTGAACGGCGATAGCGCGGAAGTGCTTGGGATCGAGCTTTCGTACATTCAGAATTTTGTGTTCCTGCCCGCACCCCTGGACGGCCTGTTCGTCGAGGCTAACGCCACGTTTTCCGAAAGCGAGGCCAATTTTGGCGCGCTGATAGAGGCCGCGCGCGATATCGAAGGTGAAGACCTGCCGTTGCCGGATCAGGCTGATACCGTCGGTAACCTGTCGGTCGGATGGGAAAACGCCTGGTTTACGTTCAGAAGCTCCTGGACTTACCGCGACGAGCTGCTGCGTGAGATTTCGACGTCTCCCGAGGAGGATATCGTTCGCAAACGTCACGTGACATGGGATATCGGTCTGAACTATCGGATCAACGACAACTACGAGCTGTACTTCGATGCGATCAACCTCTCCGAGGCGAAAGATCGCGACACGCTGCGCGGCGGTAGTCTGGGCCCGGTCTTCGAGCAGATCGAGGCTTACGGTCGAACCTTCCAGCTCGGTTTCACCGCTTCTTACTAGGGTCTTGCGGCCTTTGGGCGCGCGAGGTAGAAGACAGTCATGAGGTCAAGTCTCGCTCAGCTGGGGTGCCGCCGAGGTTCCCCCCTTCGATGACACGTTCGGCCAGCTGAGCGGCTTTTTTCCGATGTGGGCACGCTGTTCGTACCGGGTAATCGCCGCGCTGTTGATCGCTTCGGGGGTCGCATGCGATGACGGCGGCGTAGGCGCACAACACGAGTCCCGGCAAACGGTTGCCGCCGCGCCACCAAACGTGTTGTTCATTGCCGTCGACGATCTGAACGACTGGGTAGAACCGTTGCACGGCCACCCGGATGTCAGGACTCCGAACATAGCGCGTCTCGCATCAAAGGGCATTACGTTTACCAACGCTCATGCGTCCGCGCCGGTTTGCAACTCATCGCGGATCAGCCTGATGACCGGGCTGGACCCCAATACCACCGGCGTTTTCTCCAACAAGCACTATCCGCTACGCGAGGTGCTTCCGGAAGCGGAGACGCTGACCCGGTACTTCATGCGCAACGGCTACTACGTAGCCGGCTTCGGCAAGATTTTTCACCGCGACGACAACAAGACGGAGCCGTGGGACGAGTATTTCTGGGGAGCGGGCCGCCCGAAACCGGCCTCGCTGCCAGGACACGGTGTCGCGGCGCTCCCCGAAGACATTTACCGTTACTTCGACTGGGGCCCTGTGGACGCTCCAATGGAGGAATGGGGCGAACACAAGATTTCGACGGCGGCGATCGATTTTCTGAATCGGGATCACGATGCTCCCTTCTTCGCCGCCGTCGGATTTCGCTTGCCGCATCTGCCGTGGTACGCGCCGCGGGAGTTCTTCGAGCTGTATGCGGAGACCGATATCGACCTTCCTCTGGCGCCGGCGGGAGACATGGAAGATGTGCCGGCGGACAGTCGTTGGCTCGACGACCGAAGTGGGCGCGCACACGCGCTCATCGACGAAAGCGGTCGTTGGCACGATGCGGTCGTCGCTTACCTGGCGAGTGTCAGTTTTGTGGACTCGCAGATAGGCCGCCTGCTCGATGCGCTGGAAGCAAGCCCCTATGCCGACGACACAATCGTCGTCTTGTGGAGCGACCACGGCTTTCACCTTGGCGAAAAGGAACGTTGGCGCAAGTTCACGCTATGGGAGCCGTCGACGCGCGTCCCGTTGATCTGGTCTGCACCCGGTGTAACGAAGCCCGGTACGCGCTCGGGCCGGCCCGTCAGTCTGCTCGACGTCTATCCCACACTGATCGAGTTGGCTCGGCTGCCCGGAAAAAGCGGGCTCGACGGCATCAGCCTGGTATCGCTGATGAAAGATCCCGTGAGCGCCTTGTCTCGTGAGGCCGTCACGACGACCGACGAAAGCGGTCTGGCGCAGACCGTGCGTTCCGATCGGTGGCGATACATACGGAACCCCGACGGTGGCGAGGAGCTGTATGACCACGAAAGCGATCCCGAAGAATGGTCAAACCTTGCCGAACTCGGCGAACACCGCACAATAAAAAACAGCCTGGCGAAGAAGCTTGACCGTTAACGCCTGCAGATTGCCATGCAGGCCGCTATTGCGAAGCCCGACCCCTGGCCGGCCGGCCGTAGTACGGGTAGTGATCCCAGCGCTCGTCCGTCTCGTCAATGCGCGCATCGTCTGTACGCCGCATCCATTCGAGCAATTCCGTCCTGAACGCTTGCAGGGGCTCTTCGTACTCCGGGAGTTCCGCCACGTTGTGAAGCTGTTCCGGGTCGGATCTGAGGTCGTACAACTCTTCCGCCGGGCGTTTCGCAAAAGCAAGTGTAAAGAACGGCTCGACGTTTCCATCGAGTATCGCGGATTTGCTGGGCGATTCGTCCACGTCCCCGTAAGGCCCCACGGCGAAGACCAGCCTTGGGTCGCCCGCCGGCCATCGGTTGGGCCGGAAGTTTCGGATGTAGAGGAAGTCGGCGCTACGGATACCGCGCATCGGATAGCTGAGGTTGTTTTCACGGGTAAACGCGTGCCGCTCTCGCTGCAGCAATACCCGGTCCGCGCCGTCGTATGCAGGTCCCTCGGGCGACGGCAAAAGGCTCCGCCCGTCCATTTCCGACGGTACAGGCAGGCCGGCTGCATCCAGCAAGGTCGGTGCGAGGTCGATAAGGTTGACGAAAGTGTCCGGGATTTGCCCGGCGTCGATTCGTTCCGGCCAGGTCATCGCAAGCGGTACGTGCGTGCCGGGGTCGTAGAGGTTGGCCTTGGCGCGCGGAAACGGCATGCCGTTGTCGCTGGTCACGACGATCAGCGTGTTGTCGAGTTCCCCGGCTTCTTCCAGGAAGCGCAAAATGCGGCCGATCTGCTCGTCGAAGCGCTGCACTTCGAAATAGTAATCGGCAATATCCGCCTGAACCGCCTCGTTGTCCGGCAACCAGCCCGGCACCGCAACGTTCGTCGGATCGATTCCGGCGTCGGCACCGCTGCCGGGTTCGTAGGGCCGATGGGGGTCGTGGGAACCTACCCAGAAGTAAAACGGCGCAGTTGCGGGTTTGGTCCGGTGAAACGCCTCGAAGCTTGCGTGGTAGGGGCCCGCGGGATTGTCCGCGTAGTCGCCGGAGTCGCGGTTTTTGTCGCGGATTTCGCGGCCGTCTTCCACGCGGCCGGGACCCCAGCCTTTACCGCTGGAGCCCGTTGCGTAGCCGGCTTCGCGGAGCAGGCGGACAACGTTCGGAAAGCGCTCGGGGTATTCTCCCCAGAGGTTGCCGCCGGCCTCGAGCCGGTGCGGGTACATGCCGGTCAGCATGGTCGACCTGGAAGCCGTGCACGAGGGCGACGCGCTGAATGCAGTCTTGAAGAGCACGCCGTTTGCGGCGATCGCATCGAAGTTAGGCGTCGCAACAAGCTCGTCGCCATAGGCGCCGGCGTGCGGCGCGGACCAATCGTCGGCGACGAATACAAGGACGTTAGGGCGGCTGTCGGAAGCCGGCTCGCGATCGTCCACACTGGCGACCTCCGGCTGGCAACCGGAGAGCAGCCATACGATCGTCGAAGCGGCGCAGCAACGAAGTACCGGGTTCATCGAAACATCTCTGGACTGAAGCGCGTGACGAAGTTCCTCACTGGATGTGCACCTGTGACAAAGACCGAACGCATCGTACATTATTCTTCACGCTTGTCGCGCTGCATTTTCTTTTGCGGCGTTCGTACGTGTCATGGAGCGGCCAGTGTCTGACCGTATCGTTTTCCACGCGATCTTCGCGACGTTCTGCGTCTTTCTTGGCGCTTGCGGGCAAACGCAAAAAAACATCGACAGTCTCGATGTTGCATCGCCTGACGGCAGCCTCGTCGTCAGGTTCCTGCTGGAAGACGGTAAGCCTCGTTATGCCGTCGACTACAAGGGCCGGGCAATCATTGATACTTCGCGACTCGGGTTCTCGCTACAGGCAGCGAGGGCGCTGCATTCGGGTTTTGTGCTTGCCGCCGCCGACTACTCAAGCGTCGACGAACAGTGGACGCAGCCGTGGGGTGAAGTCGAAACCATTCGCAACCACTACAACGAACTGCGGGTAAGCCTGCGCGAACTTGGTAATGATGGTCGCCTGATGAACATCGTATTCCGCGTGTACGACGACGGACTGGGCTTTCGTTACGAATGGCCGCAGCAGGCGCACCTCAAGGACTTTGTGATCACGGACGAGCATACGGAGTTTGCGTTAGCCGGCGACTTCAAGGCCTGGTGGGTTCCGGCGTACGAAAAAAGTCGGTACGAATACCTGTATTCGGAATCTCCCGTCAGCAATCTCGACGTTGTACACACGCCGCTGACCCTGCAGGCCGACGACGCACTCTATCTGAGCATCCACGAGGCGGCGCTGACGGATTTTGCCAGCATGACGCTGCTACGCTCCGGCGACAACGTGCTCGAGAGCGATCTGGTGCCGTGGTCTGACGGCACGCGAGTCAGGGCCGAGGCACCGCACGTGAGCCCCTGGCGCACCGTACAGGTCGCCGAAACCCCGGGTGACCTGTTGACCTCGTACCTGATACTGAATCTCAACGAACCCAACGTGCTGGGTGATGTGTCGTGGCTGCGGCCGTCGAAATACGTGGGTGTCTGGTGGGCCATGCACCTGCGGATCAAGACGTGGGCAGCCGGACCGAATCACGGCGCGACGAGCGAGAATGTCAAACGCTACATTGACTTCGCGGCGCGACACGGCATCGACGCCGTGCTTGTCGAAGGCTGGAACACGGGCTGGGAGAAGGATCGCGAGATCCAGGGAAAACACTTCGACTTCACCCGCGCCTATCCGGCTTTCGATATCGACGCGGTTACCCGATACGCCAGCGAGCGCGATGTCAGGATCATCGGTCACCACGAGACTCGTGCAGTTGTGGCGAACTACGAGAACCAGCTTCAGCAGGCGCTGGACTTTTACCGCGAGCACGGCGTCGACACGATCAAGACAGGTTACGTCGGCGCCCGTGTTGACGACACTGAATGGCACCATGGGCAGTTCATGGTGCAGCACTACAGAAAAGTCGTCGAGGAAGCTGCCGAAAGGCAGATGATGCTCGTGGTTCACGAGCCGATAAAGGACACGGGAATCCGCCGCACCTACCCGAACATGATGTCGCGCGAGGGTGCGCGAGGCCAGGAATTCAACGCCTGGAGCAGGGACGGCGGCAACCCGCCCGAACACACAACCATCCTGCCATTCACCCGAATGCTCGCCGGGCCTTTCGATTTCACGCCCGGGATATTCGACCTGCTTTTTGAGGACGCGAGACCCGACAACCGGGTAAACACGACGCTCGCAAAACAGTTGGCGCTGTACGTTGTCCTGTACAGTCCGCTGCAGATGGCCGCCGACCTGCCGGAAAACTACGAAGGCCATCCCGCCTTCCGGTTCATCGTCGACGTGCCCGTGGACTGGAGCGACACAAAGGTTCTGAACGCGGAGATCGGCGACTATATCAGCATCGTCCGCAAGGCGCGCAACGGCGGCGACTGGTTTCTGGGCAGCATTACCGATGAGAACGAGCGTACGCTCGACTTGAGCTTGTCGTTTCTCGACGAGGGCACCGCCTATCGCGCGGAGATCTACGCGGACGCCGCGGATGCCGACTGGGTGAGCAATCCCCTGGCCATCGATATATCCGATCAGCAGGTGACGAGCGATTCGGTCATCCAGCTACGGCTGGCGCCGGGCGGCGGCCAGGCAATACGGTTTACGCCGCTTGCTTCGCCGGCCGTGCAGTAACCCGGCTTGTGCTCCGGCGCATGTTCGAGCCGGGTCAGGCCCGAGTCGTCCAGCCATTCTGACGAGGCGCTATTAATAATGTGTCGTAAGCGGTTTCGCTGGAGCATACGTTGACAGGAGGCTCGGTCAAATACTAATATTAATAGTATTAATAAACAGATGCGGGTGCATGAGCTTTTGGTGAATGAATAGCGCTGGCATGGATCGCACCTACGAATCGGACAGGCAATCGCGATGGCGAACAAGAAACGCATCCTGAGAAGCGCGCACTCCTATCGCAAGCTCGACCTGGAGTCGTATTGATGAGCACGTACGCCACGTATCCGAGCTTGGCCGGCCGCGTTGTCATGATTACGGGCGGGGCCAGCGGCATCGGCATGGCAATCGTCGAAGCGTTTGCGGAACAGGGTGCGCGAGTCGGGTTCGTCGATATCGACGAAGCGTCAGCAGCGAAGCTCGGCGAGCGTCAAGACCGGGGTGTCGGCCTCTGGTTTCGTCGCGTCGACGTAACCGACGTTCCTGCGCTCAAGCAGGCGATCGACGACTTCGCGGAACAGTCCGGTGGCCTCGACGTGCTGGTCAACAACGTCGCCAACGATACACGCCATGGACCCCTGGAAGTGACTGAGGAGCAATGGCGGGCCTGCCTCGCCGTCAATCTCGATGCGGCGTTTTTTGGGTCCCAGGCCGCCGTTCCGGCTATGCGGGCGGCGGGCGGCGGAAGCATCATCAACTTGAGCTCCATTAACGCCGTGCTCGGGCCCGGGCAAATGCCCGGGTACGTGACTGCCAAGGCCGGCCTGCTCGGGCTGACCAAGGCGCTGGCCCGCGACTTCGGCGCGGATTCGATAAGGGTGAACAGCGTGTTGCCCGGCTGGGTGGTCACCGAAAGGCAGCTCGAACACTGGCTGACGCCCGAGGCAGAGGCCGAGTGGATGCAACAGGTTGCCCTCGACAAACGCCTACTGCCACGTGACGTGGCAAATCTGGTCTTGTTTCTGGCTGCCGACGACAGCGCGCTGATAACCAACCAACATTTTGTCATCGACGGCGGAAAAATCTAGTGGCAGGTCCCGCAGCCGTCATTGCCGCCATGTGGGGTACGACCAACCTGACGGCTTTCAGGCTGAGCGCGGGTCGTACCGGCGGCGATGTGACCATCGAGTCCGTAAGGCACGGTCCGGGCGTCTCGCAGCTAGCCCGCGAGGGTTTTGAAAACGCGTTCTTCGATCTCGTCGCCGACTGGCTACATGACGAATCGCCGAATGAGTCACCGATCGTACTTGCCGGCGTGATCGGATCGACCCTGGGCTGGTGGAATGTCGGTTACATACAGTGTCCTGTTGCACCGGGCGACGCCGGGCTGGGCGAAGGTTTCACGGCGCGTGGCCGGCCGATACACATCGTCCGCGGGCTGGCCTGCAATAATGTCTTCGGCGAGCCTGACCTGTTGCGCGGGGAAGAAACCGAGATCGCCGGTTGGCTCGCAATGTGCCCCGAGGCGCGTGACGGTGAGCGCCTGGTCTGCGTGCCGGGCACCCACGCCAAATGGGTGCGTCTTGCAGACGGAAAGGCCGTCGATTTTCTGACCAGCGTCGCTGGCGAGGTCTTCGCCGGACTGCGCGCGAACGGTGTGCAGGTTACAAGGGACATCGAACCGCCGGAGGAACTGGATGCCGCGTTTCTCGACGGCGTTCGCGCTGCGGCGCGCGGCGATGCTTCGCTGATGCACCAGCTCTTTTCGGTGCGGGCGCGCCGGGTGGTCGGTGAGGACGACGACGCGGCGGCGATCCAGCGAATGTCCGGTCTCATCGTCGGCACGGATGTGACCGCTGCGCTCGACCGGCTCGGATCGTGGGGGCGGGGGGCGCCGGTTACCGTAATTGGGGCGCCGGGTGTGGCTCGCCGTTATGCTGCTGCCCTTCGCGAAACGGACACACCTTCGGATGTCGTCGACGCCGAGACGGCGGCGGCTACCGGATTGTGGGCCATTGCACAGTCCGTCCGGAAGCGGGTGGCATGAGCCCATTCGACGACGCTATTGCCAGGATGCCGATCATTGCGATCCTCCGGGGCATCGAACCGGCGGAAGCTGTCGATGTTGGCGAAGCCCTGGTCGAGGCGGGCGTGCGTGTGCTCGAAGTACCGCTCAACTCCCCGGCGCCGCTGGACAGCATCTCGCGACTGGCCGGTGCTCTGTCCGGTCGCGCGATCGTGGGTGCGGGTACGGTGCTTTCCGCAGCCAGTGTGGACGAAGTGGTCGACGCGGATGCCGCGATCATTGTGTCGCCGAACGTCGATACGGAGGTCGTGAAACGCACGCTTGCGCGCGGCATCGTGTCCATGCCGGGGGTATCGACGCCGACCGAAATGTTCACGGCAATTGATGCCGGAGCAACGTATCTGAAACTGTTCCCGGCCGAATCGTGCGGACTGTCGCTGCTCTCTGCAGTTCAGGCCGTTCTGCCCGACGGGGTTTCCGTGTTTGCCGTGGGCGGTGTCACGGCCGCCAATCTGCAACGCTGGCTTGGATCAGGTGCGGCCGGCGTCGGTATCGGCTCCGACATCTACCGGCGGGGTGATACGGCCGAGGCGGTCGCGAAAAAGGCCCGCGACATCGTCGAAGCGGTACGTAGCAGCTCGGTCCACCGGATTGCTCTGTCAAGAGAACAACAATAAGGGAGGATTTGTGGGACTCGCGACGATCGACTATACGGTGCTGGCGGTTTATGCCGTGGTACTGGTGAGCATCGCGTGGATCGTTTCGCGCGAGAAAGCGGGCCACCAAAAGAACACGGAAGACTATTTTCTTGCCGGCAAGGCCTTGCCCTGGTGGGCGATCGGCGCGTCGCTGATTGCGGCCAACATATCGGCCGAGCAGGTGATCGGGATGTCGGGATCGGGTTTTGCGATCGGTCTTGCGATCGCATCCTATGAATGGATGGCGGCCATTACCCTGCTGATCGTCGGCAAGTACTTCCTGCCTATTTTCCTCGAGAAGCGCATCTACACGATGCCGCAGTTTCTGGAAGACCGTTACAACGGCACGGTGCGGTCCGTGATGGCCGTGTTCTGGCTGGGTGTGTACACGCTGGTGAACCTGACCTCGATCCTGTGGCTTGGCGCCTTGACCATCAATACGCTGACCGGGCTGGAGTTGAGCTGGGGCCTCGTGGCACTGGCGGCGTTTGCGGCCGTGTATTCGCTGTACGGCGGCCTCAAGGCCGTGGCGCTGACCGATATCATCCAGGTAGTGATGCTCGTGTTCGGCGGACTGTTGATTGCCTACCTGGCGCTGGACGCGGTCGGTGGCGGCGAAGGCGCTTTCGTGGGTTTCGGGCGGCTGCTCGAGGAGGCGCCGCAGAAGTTCGACATGATCCTGTCCCGCGACGACCCGAACTGGAAGTTCCTGCCGGGGCTGTCGGTGTTGATCGGCGGCATGTGGATCATGAATCTCTCCTACTGGGGATTCAATCAGTACATCATCCAGCGAGCGCTCGCGGCAAAAAGCGTTCAGGAAGCGCAGGCCGGTATCGTGTTTGCCGCGTTTCTCAAGCTCCTGATCCCGCTTCTGGTCGTGATCCCGGGGATCGCTGCATTTGTGCTCGAGCCCGATCTCGCCAAACCCGATCAGGCCTATCCGTCGATGATGGCTTACGCGCCGGACGGTATTCGCGGGCTGATCTTCGCCGCATTGATTGCCGCGATCGTGTCGTCGCTGGGTTCGATGGTCAACTCGATTGCGACGATATTTACGATGGACCTCTACCGGCCGCTGCGTCCCGATACATCCGAGGGTCGGCTGGTATGGATCGGCCGCGGTGTTGCCCTTCTGGCTCTGGTCATTGCGGTCATCACGGCAAGGCCGTTGCTCGGAAATGCCGAACAAGCGTTTCAGTTCATCCAGGAGTTCACGGGCTTTTTCACGCCCGGTATTGTGGTTTTGTTCCTGCTCGGCATGTTCTGGCCGCGTACAACCGCTGCCGGCGCGCTTGCCGCCGCGGTCGGCTCGGCCGTGTTCTCGTTGCTGTTCAAACTCTATCTTCCTGACGTTCCGTTTATGAACCGGGTCGGTTTCGTGTTCCTGCTCTGCGTGGCCGCGGCCGTCGTTGTGTCGCTAATGGCCGGTACAAAGGAACACCCTGATGCGGTTCGGCTCGGTAATATCCGTTTCGCGACGACGCCGCGGTTCAACGCCGCGGCGGCGGTCATCAGTGCAATCCTGATCGGACTCTACTGGTACTGGTGGTGAACGCGCGTTTGATCGAAACCATCGAGACCGAAGACGCGCTGGGCGAGGGCGTGTTATGGCGCTACAGCGACAGCACGGTCTGGTGGACCGACATCGAAGGGCGCCGCTGTCATTGCTTACGGTGGCCGTCGTTGAAACTCGACACCTATCCGACGCCGGAGCGTCTCGGTTCGTTTGCTTTTGTCGCCGGTCGCGACGATCTGTTGCTGGCCGCGTTCGAATCGGGTCTGGCGGTCTATGCCCCCAAGACGGGTGGGCTGGGCTGGGTGTATCGACCGGCGTCGCTGGGTCCGGGGATGCGACTCAACGATGGCCGTGTCGATCCGCTTGGGCGTTTCTGGGTGGGGTCGATGATGGAGGCCGAGGCACAACGCGAGGCGAAGTCGCGGGGAGCGTTGTATCGTCTGGATACCAACGGGCAGGGAAAGACCCTGTTCGAAGGCCTGCGGATTGCCAACGGAATTTGCTGGAGTCCGACAGGCAATCGCATGTACTTCGCGGACTCGGCGCTTCGGGAGATGTATCAGGCGCCCTTCGACAAACGTGTTGGAATCCCGGGTCAGCGTGAGGTTTTCGCCCGTTTTGAGGACGGAGAGCCAGACGGCGCGGTCACTGACGCAGACGGCGCCGTGTGGCTGGCGTTGTGGGGCGCGGGATGTGTTGTGCGATTGTCGCCCCGCGGTGAAACGCTTGCGCGGGTCGACGTCGATGCACCGCAAACGACCTGTCCGGCCTTCGGCGGCCCGGGCGGCAGCTTGCTGTTCGTCGTGAGCGCGCGTTGCGGGCTGAGCAATGACGAGCTCGCGGCAAAACCCTTGTCAGGCGCCTTGTTCGTATTCGACACTAAAGTTCGCGGCGGGCCCAGATCGCGCGCGCGGCTGACGCGCTCGCTGCTGAGCGAGGCCGGAATGGAGGCAATATGAGTTATAGAAGCGGATCACGTTATCTGACCCGTGAATTGGTGGAAGCGATCGGCGGAATGATCGTTCGCGGCGACGCACCGGCTGGCGAGAGCCTGCCCATCGAGGCTGAACTGTCGAAACAGTACGACGCCAGCCGAACCGTCGTTCGTGAAGCGATCAAGATGCTGACGGCCAAGGGTCTGGTCGGCTCCCGTCCACGTCGCGGTACCTACGTGGAACCCGAATCCGAATGGAACCTGTTTGACCCCGACGTGTTGCGCTGGACCCTGCAGCGGCGCTTTTCGATCGATCTGCTGCGCGAGTTCCTGATCGCACGCAAGGCGATCGAACCTGTAGCGGCGCGCGAGGCGGCCGCGTACCAGGATGCCGACGGTATTGCCGAGATCGCACGTCGGCTTGACGGAATGCGCGAAGCCGCCACGGGGGCCGAGGATCCGCTCGAAGCCGACATCGCCTTCCACGTTGCGGTCCTGGAGGCCAGCGGCAATCGGTTTTTTCGTCAATTCTCCTTTGTCGTCGATACTGCGCTCCGGTTTTCGATTCGCCTGACGAATACGGCCAAGGGGGTACGAGCTGCCAGCGTCGACGATCATGCCGCCATCTACGAGGCGATTGCCAAGGGTGACGGTGACGGCGCCGCGCTTGCGGTCGAGCACATGCTGGACGAGGCGCTGGAGTTACTCCGGGTTTCGCAGGAGACGGATTCCGGTAAGGCGCCTTAGATTTTTGCACGTCTTTGACAAGAGACATGAACAAGACATCCGCCATTTCGCTGTTGGTGTCCGTGTTCTTCTGTTCGTTCGCCTACGCCGCTGACGACAGACCCAACATCGTCTTGATCCTGGCCGATGACTTGGGTTTCGGCGATGTCGGCGCGTTTGGACAGACCAAAATCCGTACGCCGCGCCTCGACGAAATGGCGCGCGAAGGTATTCGGTTCACGAGTCATTATGCGGGCTCGCCCGTTTGCGGTCCCTCGCGCGCCAGTCTGATGACGGGCCTGCACACGGGCCACTCACCCATTCGCGGCAACCCGCGATGGACCAGGAGCGGCGAGCCGGTCGATTTGACCGGGGACGACACCACGGTTGCCGAAGTATTGCGGAATACCGGATACCGCACCGCCATTGTCGGCAAATGGGGGCTTGCGGAGCGCCAGGGCGGGTCGCTGGCAGCGATGCCAAGTCGCCAGGGTTTCGACGAGTTTTTCGGTTACCGGCGCCACCTCGACGCACACTATCATTACCGTGATCAGACAGTCCTCTACCGCAATGATGTGGCAGAGCCGCCGACCGACGGCGGGCGAGGCAAGAATAACAGCCGCTACATTCAGGATCTGCTCACCGATGAGGCGCTGGCTTTCATCGACCGCAATGCGAACAGACAGCCATTTTTTCTCTACTTTGCTTCGGCGTTACCGCATTACCCGGTAGCGGCGCCCGAGGACTCGCGAGCACCGTACCGGGATCTCGGCTGGCCGGAACGCCGGATGGAGATCGGGGGCCATTACCATCACGATGCGGAAGGTAATGTCTCTTATGCGGCGATGGTGTCGCGCTTGGACCGGGATGTGGGGCGTATCCTGGACCGCCTCGAGGCGCGGGGAATCGCCAAGAACACGATTGTGATTTTCACGAGCGACAACGGTCACGAATACGACCGCGGTTTCTTCGATAGCAACGGTCCATTCCGAGGCCGGAAACGCGACCTTTACGAGGGCGGCATCCGTGTGCCGACGATCGCCTGGTGGCGGGGATCGGTCCCCGCGGGTGCCGAGACCGGTCACGTTTCGGCCTTCTGGGACTTCATGGCGACCGCCTGCGACCTTGCTGCCATTGCCGAGTGTCCGCCTACCGACGGCATCTCCTACCTGCCGGCCATGCTGGGCGACGAGGCCGGCCAGAAGCGTCACGAGTTTCTCTACTGGGAGTTCAACGAAAGCCGGGGGCCGGTCCAGGCGATTCGCAGCGGGTCGTGGAAGCTCATCAAATTCATGGACATGGAACCCGAGCTCTACGACCTCCGTATCGACCCGGGTGAATCCGTTAACCTGGCGTCGAAGCATCCAGACGTGACGGCACGCCTGATGGACAAGCTGCGTGGGGCGAGAACCGAGCATCCGGAGTTTCCGCTGGAGCCCGTGAGGCCGCGGCCGTGACGGACGAGATCTCGCTTGCGCCGCGATGCGCCGGCGTTGTCGAATGAAGCTGGAAAATCTAGGCGCCTGACCCGCGAGAGACCCGCGCGATGGCAGCCTCGATCTGCGCTGATTGGCGCAGTTTCAGCTCGTTCGGACGCTTTCGCTGCTGACAAAAGGGTTTCTTATGTGCATTATCCGCTCACGTAAATTAGTAGCGACTGATACTTTTTGACCGAGTCCCCGATCCATCGGGGCGCGGCGAACCCTTTTCAGGAGACTTTTATGACCCGCTTGCTTGTCACTGCGATTGCCATCGCCATCGCGCTTGCCGCGCCCCTCCCAGCCGCCGCGCAGGACTTTTCCGCTGAACGCCTCGACCAACATACCCGCACTTTGTCCGACGACTGGTTCGAAGGCCGCGCCCCGGGCACGCAGGGCGAGGACAAAACGGTCGCCTACCTGTCTGGCGCCTTCGCCAGCGTTGGGCTTCAGCCGGGCGGCGATTTGCGGTCCGACGGCTCGCGGGCCTGGACGCAGGACGTGATCCTCAATCGTTCGACCATGGTCGAAGGTCCAGAACTCTCCATCGCTATCGGCGGCGAAAGCGTCGCCATGGTGCAGAACCAGGACCTCGCAGTGCGTTCACCCGTCAACGGCATGGCGGAGGTGAAGCTTGAAGGCGTCCCCTTGATATTCGTTGGTTACGGTACCCACGCGCCCGAACGCAACTGGTCCGATTTCAAGGATTTTGACGTTGCAGGCAAGGTAATCGTGGCCCTCGTCAACGACCCCGATTTCGAAGGTGGCGAAGGCGATTTTGGCGGTGAGGCGATGACCTATTACGGTCGCTGGACCTACAAATACGAGGAAGCTGCGCGACGTGGTGCGGCGGGCGTGCTGGTCATTCACGAGACCAAACCGGCCAGCTATCCCTGGGGCGTCATTTCGAACGGCAACGACGTGACTCTGGACATCGTCCGCGAGGATCCCGCAGCGGCGCATTCGGCGCTGCAGGGCTGGATGCACGTTGATGTTGCCGGCCGGCTTTTCGAGGCAGCAGGCACGAGCTACGAAGACGCCAAGGCCATGGCGCAGCGCCGCGATTTTGAGCCGATGGATATGGGCGCAACCATCGATGCCACGCTGCTTTCCAAGAGCGAACAGATCGCCGCGAAGAACGTCGTTGGCATACTGCCCGGAACCGAGAGCCCCGACGAGTATGTCGTCTTCACCGGGCACCATGACCACCTGGGGGTTGGCGAGCCCGATGAAGCGGGCGACACGATCTACAACGGCGCGATCGACAATGCCACGGGACTGGCGTTCATGATCGAGATGGGCCGCGCTTTCGTAGAGGGTGGAGGGACCGAGCGCAGCCTCGTCTTTCTTGCCGTCGGCGCGGAGGAAAGCGGGCTCTTGGGCGCAAAATATTATGCCGCCAATCCCGTCTACCCACTGGAAACGACGGTAGGGGTGATAAACGTCGACGCACCCGGGGTCCATGGCCCAACGCGGGATTTCTCGATCTCGGGCAGTGCCAAGCTTGGTCTGCTCGATATCATGACCGAGGAAGCGGCAAAGATGGAGCGGAGCTATTCGCCCGACCCCAATCCGGCAGCGGGCAGCTTTTTCCGCTCCGACCATTTCGCTTTCGCGCAGGTCGGCGTACCGGCCGTCAGCTTCCAATCGGGCAGCGACTTTGTCGATGGCGGTACCGAGCGGGGGGCGCAGATCAAGGCAGCTTACGCGGCGGAAGACTATCACCAGCAAAGCGACGAATGGTCGCCGGACTGGGATCTGAGCGGCATGGTTCGCGACGCTCATCTGATTTATGCAGTTGCCGAACGGCTCGGCAATAGCGCGGATTGGCCCAACTGGGCAGAGGGCAGCGAATTCAAGGCGCTGCGCGATGCCAGCGCGGAGGCGCGCGACTGACGGTCGGCCCCCTCGTCAGAGGCTGCCAGTTAACCCTGGAATGCCCGGGCTGCCGCAGTTTGGACTGGCGGCCCGGATTCCATGGACACTTCTAGCGTGTTCCTGGTTGCTGCGAGGCAAAGGACTCATCAAGTTCCGCGCTTCGGTCGCTGCCTGTCTAGCGCGGGATTCGAGTCGAGTCATATCCTCCCAATGCCTTGGCAAGAACGGAGTAGGCAATGAGAATGTCGCTCAGCAGATGTGCTTCCTGAACCTGTTCGTCCAGGAGCGATCTCTCGGCGTCCAACACGTCAAGCAATTCGATATCGCCTTCACTGTATCGGTCCGAGATTAGACCAAGTGCGCGCGTTTGCCGGGCGACGGCAATCTTACGGCTGGCAAGCGCGGTCTTGTACATTTTGAAACGCAAGGCTTCCCGTTCAATCTCTTCAACCGCCCTCAATAGAGTGAGGCGATGTTGCGCAAGCAATTCCCGCTCGCGCCCTCGCGCACTATCGACAGCGGCATTGATGGCGGCAAAGTCCAGTATCCGCCAGTTAAGAATCGGTCCGTACGAGTACGTTCGAGCGGCGGCAGAAAACAAAGTGTCACTGTCTGTAGCTTGAGATCCGATGGAGGCACCCAGCTGCAGCTTGGGATAGTATTCGGCGACCTCGGCGCCGATCCTCAAACTCGATGCACGTAACCGGTATTCGGCAGCAACGACGTCCGGTCGCCTCGGGAGTATCTCGATTGGATGCGGCAAGGATATTGCGCCTGGCACGCTGAGTTCCCCATCTTGCCAAATGTCGAGTAGCGTCTTTGGTGTCTCGCCGATCAAAACAGCGATGGCGTATTGGGAGGCCGCCAGATCAGCCAGCAGAACGGGGCGATCAGCACGCAAGCTGGCAAGCCTCCCTTGAGCCAGCACGAGATCATCCTCCGTCGTCGCCCCGAACTCGACTTTCGCCTCAACAACGCCGACCGTCTTCTCTTGCGCCTCAATAAACTCTGCATTAATAGATAAAATGCGCTCGGACAGTCGGGCCCGCGCATAGGAGCGGACAAGTTCAGCGGTAATCCTTAAAGATGCTGCGTCTTTGTCCGCCTGAGCTGCAACATAATCGGCGTGAGCGGCCCTGAGCGCCGCCCGGTTCGCGCCGAAGAGATCAAGTTCCCACGAAACATCAACGCCGATGTCGAAAAGATCAGCGGGATTTTCGATCGAGATATCTGGCCCGCTTTCTCCAGACAGTGCGCCGAGCAGGGCAGTCGCCTCCGACGTGCGATCGGTTTGCGCAGCGGCACTGACACTCGCTTCGGGCAAAAGGTCAGTGCGCCTTAGGCGCGCCGTAGCGCGCGCCCGTTCAGTGCGTGCGATGGCTTCGGCAAGTTCAAGATTGTCGCTCAGCGCACGGTCAACCAGGCTTTCCAGGAAGGGGTCCTCCAGCGCGCCGAGCCAGTCTTCCGGAGACGCAGCGGTATCCTGATCGGCGCCTGTCGCCTCGAATGTGTCGGGTATCCCGGAACCGTCGATTGGCGTGATCGGTACGCAGGCGCTGGTAGGTATCGCAATCACCGCAGCAAGCGCAAAGATGCGCATGGTCAAACCTCTATTAAATTACGTTACCGTAAATAAATAGAACTTCTCAAAAAAAATCAAGTTTTTCGCAACGGTTAGTTCGCACCGTAGATCTCGAGGAAGCAGTGAGTTCCACGGGCGACCTTTGCACGAATCTGCGGTCGGCTGGGTGTCCCACGTTGCAAAAAACGTCGCTCCATCGGCCACATGCCCTGCCAAAGTGACATGAGATCCTCAGCGGCCATTTGTGCGTCATCAATTAGAAGGTCGCCGTTCGCAGCGCGGATACTCAGATTTGCCGCCAGGATCGAGTGCATTCGGCCAGGACCCGCCTTGTAGAATCGCTTTGCGATAGCCGTGTGTTTTTGAGCCTCAATGGCCATAAGACCGTCGAATGCAAGCATTTCATCAGTTGAGAGCTTTTCGATAATTTGTTGACCGACGTCGTTGAGCGCATCTTCGATAGGTTGTTCGGAAAGACTGAGCTGGGCGACGATGGCCTCCATTCCTGCTGACATCTCGCTAACGACGGCCTCAAAGAGCCCTTCTTTGTCCTTGAAGTTATTGTAGATCATCACTTTCGAGACGCCGGCTTCGGCCGCAATCTGCTCGATCGCAACGCCCTCTACACCATTGGCAAAGAACAGACGCTGCGCCGCGGTCAAGATCGCGGCGTGTTTTTCTGCGTCTTTTCGCCGTCCGCGACGGGAGTTGCCACTCATTGGACCTCCTTTTCTTGACGGTACCGTAAACTATTATATATCCTCGACCTGTCGGCTACAGGAAACAGGCGGTGAGGAGCAATTGTCACAGGATAGCGCGGAACACAAAAGTGGCCTAGCCAGGCTGCGCAGTGGCCTGACGATCCACAGGTTAGGTTTCATTTTCAGCCTGGCGCTGGGTACCGTTGTTGTTTGCGGCGCCGTACTCGCGCTTCTGCTGCTCAGCGAAACGTCGGCCGACCAGCCGGTCCGAAGTCGCCTGTCTGAACCGCTCCGCGTTGAGACGATCAGTGCCATCAGCCAGGCTGAATACACCGTATTACGTCGCTACACGGCGCTCATTGAAGCGGCGAAGGCCAGCGATGTCGGATTTGAGGTCAGTGGCCGCATTACAGACATCTACGTTGACATTGGCGATCAAGCGAAGCGCGGGGACATCATTGCCCGGATCGACACACGCCGCCTTCACGGCACGCTGACGGAACTCAGGTCTCAGCTTGAAGACGCCCGTGCAACGGCGACTCAGCGACGCCTGGAGCTGCAACGGCAGGAAAGCCTTGCAAGCCGAGACGCAACATCGGGCCGACAGCTCGAAGAAGCGAGGGCCAATTCGGAATCCGCGGACGCTCAAGTCGGTCGGATCGAAGCACAAATCCGTATCGCTGAAGTCGATCTCGACGATGCCGCGCTGAGCGCGCCCTTTGATGGTGTGGTGACGGGCCGCTACGTATCGGTCGGCGACATGGCGCAATCCCAGTCCGCTGTGGTGCGGCTCGTTCAATCGTCAAGTCGTGAAGCGCATGCAGCGCTTCCTATTTCAGCGGCGAACGCGCTCACGGTCGGCGACCGGGTGCGACTGAACTGGAACGCTCAAGACTATGAAGCTACGGTGAAGTCCGTTGTGCCAGAGATCTCCCCGGGCGCGAGGTCGGCGACCGTAGTGATCGCATTGCCAGGGAAAGTTACGCCCGCTATCGGCGAGACCTTGACCGTGCTGGTCGAGCAAACCGTGCCGGGGAAAGGACATTGGGTGCCTGTGGTTTCATTGGTTAGCGACCTCAAGGGCCTCTTTGCCGTTCAGGCTGTGGTTCGCCGGGATGGCCGTTCGACAATCCAACGCGCGCCCGTTGAAATTCTCTATACGGACGGCGTTCGCGCGTTCGTATCAGGAACCTTGAGCGATGACGCCGAGGTCGTCGTCAGCGGAACCCACCGCGTGCTTCCTGGCCAGGTGGTCACCGCAACGCGGATTTCGATGACGGCGCTGAAGCTTGCCCAGTGACTGCCTTATTGTTCAACCGCAGGCTGCTCGTTCTTGCGATTGCGTTTGTCTGCGCGATTGGCTATGCCGCTATTCAGAATCTCCCGCGCTCAGAAGATCCCACCATCACGGCGAGAAGTGCATCGATTACCACGCTTTACCGAGGCGCAGATGCCGAGCGGGTGGAAGCGCTCATCAGCCAGCCGATCGAGCAAGAAATCCGAACCCTTGAACAGGTTGATGGCGTCTCTTCGATATCCCGCGCCGGGGTGTCGATTGTAAGCGTTGTGCTCAGAGACGAGATCGTTGACGTCGAACCTGTCTGGTCACGCGTCCGGGACATTATTTCCGATCTGGAGCCAACGCTACCGGATGACGCGGCAGCGCCCGATCTCGATGATGAAAGTGGTTACGCCTACACGATCGCGGTTGCGATCAAATGGTCCTCCGACGCTGCGCTGAACAAGACTATCCTCCAACGCTACGCAAAAGCACTCGCGGATCGGCTGCGGTCGGTGCCCGGAACGGACCATGTCCAGATCCATGGGGCTGTGCCAGAGCTGGTCGAAGTATCAGTCGACGCGGACTCAGTGCGTGCTGCAGGACTGGACATCCACGATTTAACGCGCGCTCTGACTGGCGCCGATGCGCGCGGGTCGGCGGGTAGCATAACAAACGATCACACCACTATGACCGTTGAAGTAGGCGGATCGTTCGACAGCCTTACGCGTCTGCGAGAGGTGCCCGTGCGATCGATTTCGAACCAGACTTTGACGCTTGGCGATCTCGCGACGTTCCGCCGCACTATTGCCAATCCACCCGGTGTCATTATCACCCACAATCGAACGCCGGCGGTTATTGTCGGCTCACGTATGGAACTCGGTGAGCGGGTCGATCTGTGGGTGCCGCGCGCCCTGGAGGCCATTGATGAGTTCAAGTCGAGGGATGTCTACGGCGTCGACGTCGAGGTAATCTTCGAGCAGGCGGGCTACACCGAAACCCGGCTAAACGGAGTGCTTACGACGCTACTGCAGGGCCTGCTGATCGTTGTTGTCGTCCTGATATTTACAATGGGCATCCGGTCGGCAATCAGTGTCGGCATTACTATTCCGTTGGTCGCGCTTCTTACTCTTGGTCTCTTCCCCTTTGTGGGCGTTGAAATTCATCAAATGTCGATCGTGGGGATTATCGTCGCCCTTGGGCTTATGGTCGACAACGCGATCATTATGACCAACGATATTCGGGACGATCTGGCGCATGGCGCGGCTTTCGAAGAAGCCGCGAAAGCCGCGATCAATAAGCTCTTCTTCCCGTTGATGGCTTCTACGGCGACGACCATGCTCGCGTTTTCACCGATCGTAATGGCGCCGGGCGCGGGCGGTGAGTTCGTGGGACCGATGGCGCTGGCTGTGCTGTGTGCGCTGTTCAGCTCATTTGTGATTTCGATGTTTATCGTGCCCGCCATGTCGCCGCTTCTGTTCAAGCAGCACGGTAATTCGCAACAATCGCCGAGCTGGCTGTTGACGGGCTTGTCGCCCTCGCTGCTGGCCAACTGGTTTGGGAGTGTTGTGGGCATTTTCGTCCACCGTCCCTGGCTCGGCCTGCTGTGCTCATTTGTCTTGCCGGTCATCGGCATGGCGGCTCTGCCTACAATCCCGACCGCTTTCTTCCCGGCAACAGATCGTGACCAATTCCGAATTGAAGTGCGGATGCCACAATCGAGTTCGATCCTGTCGACCGCTGCGACGATTGCGGAGATTGAAGCCACAATTCGGGCGCAGAACGGAGTAGTGGACGTTCTGTCAACTGTCGGCGCGGCTGCGCCTCAACTGTATTACAACGCGCAAAGTTCGGAGAGCCAAAACCCTGCTTTTGCCGACCTGGTGGTCAACACGGCGAGCGATCAGGACACGGCGCGTCTTGTTCCGGAATTGCAATCCTTACTCTCTCAGACCTATCCGGAAGCCTCCATCGCAATTATTCAGTATGGCTTTGGTCCGCCCCTCTCGACGCCAATTGAAATGCGCATCATCGGTCCTGATTTTGAAACGTTGGCTGAACTCGGCGTCTTGGCGGCAAGCACACTATCGAACGTTCCAGGCGTCGTAGGTGCCCGCGCGTCTGTCCATCGCGATGCCGTCAAACTGGTAGTGACAGCAGACGAGGACGCGGCCAAGAGGGCCGGTCTCGACCTGTCCAGCGTCGCGATCCAATTGAATGACGCCCTGGTCGGTGAAACCGGTGGCTTTGTTTTGGAAAGCACCGAGCAGCTTCCAGTGACCGTGCGATACCAAAACGACTTGCGCGATACCGTTCTTGACGTCCAAGACATCTCACTGACCGGCACCGGCAATACACGGACCGGCCTTCCTCTGGCCTCGATCGCTTCCGTCGATCTTGCGCCGGCCTGGGCGGATCTCAGGCGTTTGGATGGGGAGCGTATTCAGATTGTCTCGAGCTTCGTCGAAAAGGGGTATGACGCTTCGGCAATTCTGGCACAGTTTCAGGAGACGCTCGCCGCAGAAGGCTTCGACCCGCCGCCTGGGTACAGAGTCGAATGGGGCGGCGAGGCGGAAGCCCGCGGCGACGCGATAACGCAGCTTTTGAGTCAGGTGGCAATCCTGCTGGTGATCGCCGTGACCATTCTCGTTCTCGCGTTCAATTCGTTTCGGCGCATGCTGATCGTCGGCGCCGCCGGAGTCATATCTATTGGTTTCGGTTTCCTGGCACTTTTCCTCACCGGGAATGATTTCGCCTTCTTGATCATCGTCGGAGTCATGGGCCTCATTGGCGTGGGTCTGAACGACACGATTGTGATTATTTCAGCTTTCGACGAGGACGAACGTGCGCGCAGCGGCGATCCGGAAGCCCTGCAGCGGATCGTGACCGGTTCCGTAGCTCGCCACGTCTGGTCGACAACTATTACGACCGCGGGCGGCTTTGTGCCACTGATGCTGATTTCGGGAGAGTTCTGGCCACCATTCGCCCAGGTCTTTGCGGGCGGTCTTCTCGGTCTGACGGTAATCGCCTTCATCTATACGCCGTCGGCCTACCGCCTGGCGGTAGAGCGAACACACGATAAGCGCGAGGCGCCTTCGGCATCTGGCCAGCCCGCGCTAGTAAGCTAAACGAAAGCGGCAGCGCGTTTCTGTCCGCCCGGCCGATTGGCATTCGACAGATCGCGGAACCTTTTGCAGTACTCGACGAGCCTTTCCGCGAGACATTCAAAACCGATTGTCTTGGCTGGCGCGGCACATTCCTTCAATATGCCGGGTTTCACCAGAGATTCAGGAGTGTCCCCATGCGTAAGCTCGTCGTTCTCGCCTGCCTGTTGTTACCCGCCCAGGCGACGCTGGCTCAGGACCAGGGGCGCGAAGTTGCTGGTCCTCGCGCCGTGCTGGAATACAGGGATCGCCCCACTGTAGAGAATCGACACCTCGAAGAGCGTTTCGACACGCTGCTGCCAGCCCTCATGGAGGAGACCAACCTCGACATGTGGCTCGTACTCAATCGCGAGTACGCGGAGGATCCCATCTACTTCTCCCTGGTGCCGCAACCGACGTTCGCGGCGCGCCGCACGACGATGCTCGTGTTTCATCGCACGGGCGAGGGTGTCGATCGCCTGACCGTCAACCGCTATCCGCTCGGCGGCCCGTACGAGTCAGCCTGGGAGGGCGGCGACCTCGATTCGCAATGGCAGGCGCTGGGCGAGCTGATCGTCTCCCGTAACCCGGCGCGCATCGGCATTAACGTGTCTCGCGACTGGCCGGTAGCCGACGGGCTCACCCACGCGCTGCATCAGCGCCTGCTCGAGGTGCTGCCTGAAGACTATGCCGATCGGCTGGCGCCGGCGGAAGACCTCGTTGTGCGCTGGGCGGAGACGCGCACACAAAACGAGATGGAAACGTATGCGCACACGGTGAGCATCGCACGCAGCGTCATCGCCGAGGCGTTTTCCAGCCGCGTCATTACGCCCGGTGTGACAACAACCGATGACGTTGCCTGGTATCTCAGGCAACGCTTCGTGGAACTCGACCTGCCCGCTTGGTTTATGCCCTATGTCAACGCGCAACGTCCGGGACAAACTTGTGACAGCGACACGGCGTTCTGCGGCGAGAGCGGCATCATCCAGGCCGGTGACGTCATTCACACCGACGTGGGCATCTGCTACCTGCGCTTGTGCACCGACACGCAGGAGATGGGGTATGTGCCGAAACTCGGTGAAACCGAGATTCCGAAAGGCCTCATCGACGCACTCGAGGTTGGCAACCGGTGGCAGGATCTGTTGACCGACGAGTTCGTCGCTGGCCGTACGGGCAACGAGATTACGGCAGCGACGCGTGCCGAGTGCGCCAGGAAGAAGATCGAATGTAGCGTGTATACACACCCGATCGGATTCTTCGGGCATGCGCCGGGCCCGACGATTGGCATGTGGGATGATCAGGACGGTACGCCGGTGCGCGGCGATTGGCCGTTGCATGAGAACACCTGCTACGCCATTGAGGGCAATATCAAAACACCCATGCCCGAGTGGGACGGCCAGCTCGTGCAGATCAAGCTCGAGCAAAGCGCGTGTTTCGACGGTGAGACCGTGCACTACCTTGCGGGCCGGCAGACCAACTGGCATATCGTGCGCTAATGAGTCCAGGGTTGACGACTGCCCCGGGAGTTGGGTAGATTCCAGATATGTTCAGCGCACACCACACGGTAACTACCACCACGACCCGCACTTGCGGGCCGTCGGGTTGATGCTGGTTTAACAAACAGAATCTTTAAGTCTCACGGGCCCCGCCAATATCGGACGGGGCCCGTTGCGTTTCTGGGTTCCCTCCGGTTCAGACAGCGGAAGGAGGAAATCATGAACGCTCTCGATCATAGAAAATTAGGCGCGAAACTCGACTTGTTTCATCAACAAGAAGACGCGCCTGGCACCGCTTTCTGGCATTCAAAAGGCACAACGATCTGCCTGCTCCTGGAGAACTACGTACGCAGCGAAATGCAGCGCGCTGGTTTTCTCGAGGTGAGAACTCCGCAACTGATGTCCCGGACCTTGTGGGAACGCAGCGGTCACTGGAGCAAGTTCGGCGACCATATGTTCGTCTTCGAGGACGGCAACCGACAGTACGCCCTGAAGCCGATGAACTGCCCCGGGCACGTCCAGCTCTACAAGCAGCACATTCGGTCCTATCGTGACTTACCGCTCAGGTTTAACGAATTTGGCGTGTGTCATCGCTACGAACCTTCCGGAGCGCTGCACGGATTGAAGCGTGTTCGGGCATTTACGCAGGATGACGCACACGTCTTCTGTGCGCTGGAGCACGTCAACGGCGAAGTGTCTCGGTTTTGCCGTCTGCTGCAAAGAGTGTATCGGCGGTTGGGATTCGACGATTTCAAAGTCGGGTTGTCTACACGGCCAGACAATCGAGAGGGGGCTGACGAGATCTGGGATGCGGCAGAAGCGGCTTTGGCCAACGCGGCACGAGCAGCAGGGCTTTCGTACCGGACACAGCCTGGAGATGGGGCGTTCTATGGCCCAAAGCTCGAGTTTATCCTGACCGACTGTCAGGGCCGGGAATGGCAGTGCGGAACCATCCAACTGGATATGGTGCTGCCGGAGAGGCTCGACTTGAGCGTGGCGAACAGCGATGGAGAACGGGTAAGGCCCGTCATGATTCATCATGCGGTGCTGGGCAGTTTCGAGCGATTTGTAGCGATGTTGTTAGAGCACCACCGGGGGCGACTGCCTTTTTGGCTTGCTCCGGACCAAATCGTGATAACACCTGTCTCAGATCAGCAGGACGAATACGCGCGCGAAGTGTCCGATCAGTTGGCGTCAATGGGCCTTCGCTGCAGGGTGGACACGGCCGATGAGACCTTATCGAGACGTATCGTGTTTGCACGGGAACTGATGATTCCGGTATTTATTGTTGTCGGCAAGCGCGAGGCGAACAATCGGTCGGTCTCCATCCGAGAGCTGGATGGCAAACAGATGACCCTTTCGATTGAAGAAGCAATCAGTCATCTAAAGAAACTGGAGACGTGAAGACTGATTGATAGACAAGAGCACCTTCGCGTGGGCGATCAAGGCCAGAAAAGCCAATCACTCTAATCGCCCTCCAAAGCGACGTCGCCCCGGCGGTCCGTAATCCGGGCGCTCTGGACGCCGCTATGGAAGTGCACCCGTCTTATCGAACATCAGCGTCTGGACTGAGCCGGGAATCGATACGTTTACCTGATTGACCTGCGTATCGAACACTTCCTGGAAAAGGGTACAGGAGATAGAGACTTCCGCCGGCGGGTCTTCAAGACGTAGTTCCTGGTAAACGAGGACTTCGTCGCCAGCGAACTCGACGCCGACCATGTCAAGCGTCGCCGGCGTCTTGTTTTCGACGCTCAAGGAGAAGTGGTTCTCGACGTAGAGGGCCAGCAACGCTTGATTGCGGACCGGCTGCAGAGACAGATGCGCCGTCGCGTGCCTCTTTTGCAGCGCGCGCACGGCATCCTGGATGTGGAGACGATGAATGACTTCGATAGCGTATGTGTTCGAGTTCCACGCAACGCTCGTGAGAGTATGATGTGCGCGATGAGCATGAGAACGGCTCACCAGCATGATTGTGATGAGCAGCGTAGCCAGGTATACACATGAGCCGCGGGACAGCGATCGGGCTGCGCTTTTTGGCGCCGTCGACATATCATCGATTCTCGTTGCTGTCGACAGGAACCAAGGGGGCGCTTTCATTAGCCTCTAAGTCTTCCTCTTTCTCTTCGCTCTCTGACTTCAGCTCTAACAACATATCCGCCATGAGATTGCGTGTTGTATTCGCCACCTTGAATGCTTCAAGACGCGAAGGGATGATCCGCCTGGGGAAATAATTGTTGTTGCGGTCCGCGTCCGCGATCTCATGTCTGGCATCGAGTTCAATCGACACGATGGTTTTGTCACGCATCAGGCGTTTGGTTACAGTCTGCGCGTTGCGCCGCCAGATTTCGGCGGGAATCATCATCTCTTCCTCGCTGCCGTCGGCGTAAACGATGGTAATCGGAAGCGGCATGACAAGACCGCCGATGTTCCTGAAATCGACGAAGTAAATGTTTTCCCCCTCTTGCAGGGCCGACTCGAGTGCGTCTTTCTCCCAGTCCTCGAGTCCAGCCATCCTGGCGTTGTAGCTGTTTCGGTCAGCGTTTGAGACGGTGTAGCGATCGTTGTCGTTATAAAAGTCCCGCAACTCGGGAAATCGGTCCGTGTAGGTCTCAATTCCTTCTGCCCGATTGTTTTGCGGCGTCAGTGGCTCCGGGCGGTCGCGCCGAGCCTCGATGCGGTCTTTCGCAAATTCCTGATCCGGATCGCCTGTGGACAATCTGTAGGCGCGCACGTCTTCGATGGAGATGTCGACATGATCCGTGGAGTAGAACCAGCCGCGCCAGAACCAGTCGAGATCGACGCCGGAAGCATCCTCCATGGTGCGAAAAAAATCGGAAGGTGTCGGGCGTTTGAACTTCCATCGCCGCGCATACTCTCGAAAGGCGAAATCGAACAACTCCCGGCCGAGGATGGTCTCGCGCAGAATCGTCAGCGCGGCTGTGGGCTTCATGTAGGCATTGTTTGCGTACTGCAGTATTGAGTCCGACTGCGTCATGATCGGAACCTGATTGGCGCTTACCATGTAGTCAGGAATCCTGTCCAGCATGCTGGGTCTACCCGAGCTGGGATTGGGATACCCCTCTTCCCACAAAAAATGGGCGGTATAGTGCAAGAATGTGTTGATGCCTTCGTCCATCCAGGCCCATTGGCGCTCGTCTGAATTAACGACCATTGGATAGTAGATGTGGCCGATTTCATGAATGATCACGGTGATCAGGCCATACTTCGTCTCGCGGCTGTAGGTACGGTCTTCGACTTTCTCTTCGTCCGTCGGGCGAAAACCGTTGAAGGTGACCATGGGATATTCCATGCCGCCCATATCCCAGACGTTGACGGATTGAGCGTTTGGATAGGGGTAGGGAAACGCAAAATGGTTAAACACCTCAATCGTATGCGCAACGACGTGGGAGGAGTACTTCGACCAAAGCGGTTCGCCTTCGTTGGGATAGAACGACATGATAAGGACACTGGGGTTGTCCTCGTCGTCCTGCTCGACGGTCATTGCGTCCCAAACGAATTTTCGCGACGAAGCCCAGGCGTAGTCACGAACGTTCTCGGCCTTGAAACGCCACGTTCTGGTTTCGTCTGTTCCTTCTTTTTCGTTCTCGAGCGCTTCGTCCGGCGTAACAATAAAGACCGGTTCGTCGGCGTTGCCGGCCGCTTCGAGTCGGCGTCGCTGGGTTGCGCTCAGCACCTCGCCGGGGTTTTGCAGAACGCCTGTTGCGGACACCACATGGTCGGCCGGCACAGTGATTGAAACGTCATAGTCCCCAAATTCGAGCGCAAATTCACCAAGGCCTAGATACGGCTTGGTGTGCCAACCCTCATAATCGGAATACGCTGCCATGCGCGGAAACCATTGAGCGAGTGCGAAAATGTGATGTCCATCTTCGAACACTTCTACGCCTCCGCGGCCACCGATCGCCTCTTCGTCGATAATGTTCTGTGCCCAATCGATGGAAAAGGTCGTCGACCGGCCGGTTCTCAAGGGGCGCGGCAAATCGATGCGCATCATTGTGTCGACGATCGTGTAGGGTAGTGGAGCGCCGCCTGCTGCTCTTACCGACTTGATCTCATAGCCGTGATCGCGTGCCGTCATGGCCTGACGACGGCGCAAAGCGTTATAGGAAACGATGTCCGATTCACCCGCCGCGAGGCTCAACTCGCCGAGTGAGTCGTGCTTGAAGCGGTTTTGATCGAGTTGTACCCACAGATAGCGCAACGACTCAGGAGCGTTGTTTGTGTAGGTGATGGTCTCCGACGCCGTCAACCGCATGGCTTTTTCGTCGAGCGTCGCCTTGATCACATAGTCCGCGCGCTGCTGCCAATAGTCCGCGCCCGGCGCGCCGGAGGCGACGCGATACGTATTCGCCGTTGGCCATGTCTCATCAAGCTGTCGAAACTTGTCTTCAAACGTCCCCTTGCTTTGCGAAACGGGGTGGGCCGCCGTGTCGTGGTGTAACGCCCAGGCTGCAAATACGAATGCCGCATAGGCTAAAGCGGAACTTACGAACGATTTGTTCTTGTGCATTGTCATTCCATAAGTTGCTTGGAGTTATTTGTCGTCGTTCGCCGCTGCCGGTACCGACTGACTCTGGGGGCGTCGTTGTCTTTCCCTGCGCGCCTTGGCGAGTTCGCCCATCACGCGAAGGTCATGGCGAATTTCAAGAGGCACCAGCGTGTCTTCCTCCCAGGCGCCGATGTGAATATGCGGTCCACGCGAGACCCCGTTATTGCCCACAACGGCGATGGGCTGTCCTGCCTTCACTCGATCTCCCGCAACCACTTTCGGCTCGGCAATATGGGCGTAGACCAGCCTGACGCCGTCCGCACGACGAAAAATGATCAGGCTTGCGGGGGGCGGTCCCAAGAGTCCGGGATCGTTGATAATCGGGTTAACAGACACACCGATAACCTCTCCGTCGAACGGTGCAAGGACGGGCTCGCCCCAACCGAGCCAGTCTTCGTTTGTCAGGCCGTCGTTGCGGAAGGGGATGACAAAAAACAGTCTTTCGCCCACCCTGGTGGGGCCGAGGACCACACAGTCGGTGCCGAGTGCATCACCCGCCATGCCGAGTTGGCCCACGGGATGGGGCGTGCAGGCATAACTTTCGTCAAACAGAGGGTGTATGTTGATCTGTTTGAGAGGACCTTCGCCGAGTTGTGCCATGGGCGGAAACTCTCCCCCAAAAGCTTTTTTGGCGGCCTCCAGTCTAGCTGCAGCGGCCTCTTCAGCGCTTTGTTGCCGTTGTTCCTTTTGCTCGGCGTCATCGCCTTTCGGTTGCGCATCGACACCGCCGACCGGCGGCTGCGCCAGACTCCCTGTTGCGCAAGCACCCAGTCCGAGAGCGGTTAGCAAGACCAGCACGCGTGTTTTCATAGTGATTTTCCTCGTCCTCTTCAGTTTCCCCGCACCGCTTCCGGGAAACCGCCGGGAGGGTGTTGCATGATGCAAAGACAGCTCGCGAAAAAGCTTCTACCGATGAGACGCCTGAGAGTCGAAAACGCACAGTTCTTCCAATGGAATTTGCTGAAGTTTGTCAGCGTAGGCGAGCATTCGAGCAACAGTCTTACGACGTCGAGCGAGCGCTGGGAATCGACGTTGGCCTATTGCCGGCGTGACGATGTGGCCGCGGCTTACATGCTCTACGGGCACCTAAAAACAATCGCCCATAAAACACTAAGATGCTCAAGAGCATGGAAACCTCAGGTTCATCACGAACTTTTTTCGTTTCGGCTCGCAAGCTATGTGCGGCGCCCGTCTCATGCTAATCTGCCGGCAATACTAAGAGACGAACGATGTCAGAAGTTCTGCGAGTTTTTCTGGAGAATGAGCGGGCGATCAAGCGCTACCTAAAGCGCTTTTGTTCGCGAGCTCAGGATATTGAAGATTTCGCGCAAGAGTCTTTTCTTCGGACCTTTGCGGCCGAGATGAAGCAAGAGATTCGAGAACCGAAAGCATATCTGTTCCAAGTCGCCAGGAACCTGGCGCTAGGCGACCTCAGGCGCAAGAAACGATCGCCCGATCTCGAAACTGGGGATTCCGGCGGCATGGAACTCTTTTTAGATGAAGGCCAGGCGACAACCGAGGACTGGATGGAAGGGCGGCGCAAGCTCGCCTTCTTCGCGCGAGCTGTCGCCGAGTTACCACCTAAATGCCGGAAGGCTTTTATGCTGTGCCGCGTCCATGGTCTTCAGTACAAGCAGATCGCGAACCGGATGGGTATCAGCGTCAGTGCGGTCGAGAAACACGTCGCTCTGGGATTGCTGAGATGCAGCGCCTACCTTCGGGAACATGGATACGATCCGTCGGAAATTGGCGGTATCAAGTCGGAAAAACCAAAGCGGGGCGAAAACGCGCCTGCCCGTGTAGCAATACGAGATGACCAGAACCGAGAATAACGTGGTCTCCCTGCCGAGCGCGGAGGCTATTGAAGCCGAAGCAGCCTCTTGGTTTGCCAAGTTGCAGCGCGAAGACGTTTCGGCGGAAGATCGATTGAGCTTCCGAGCCTGGCTGGCGCAAAGCGAGCGCCACCGGGAAACGTTCGATCGTCTGGCAATGCTGTGGGGCGAGCTCGAAATTCTGACAGAGCTTAACGACTTATCCGAACCGATTTCGCCGTCTGACGGCGCTCGGCCTTTTGCCGAGATGGGTGTCAGCCGGCGGACGTTCGGCACCATGGCAGCATCTCTTGCGACGGTCCTTGTTGGCGGCGGTTCGTACGTCGCCTACCGTCGCGTCAATCTGCGCGAGGTTGCGCAATTCGCCACTAAAGTCGGCGAGCAAAAGACGGTTGTGTTATCGGACGGCTCCACCGTTCAAATAAACACGGACAGCCGTGTGGATGTCGATTTTTCCTTCGACGCACGGCGCGTCAGGCTTGTGCGTGGCGAGGCGCATTTCGAGGTTGCCAAAGACAAGAGACGGCCGTTTTCCGTGTTTGCTGCGGGCGGGGTGGTGCGGGCTGTCGGCACGGCGTTCGCGGTCCGGGTTCAAGCGGATCAAAAAGTCGAAGTGACGGTGCAGGAGGGGCGCGTCGCGCTTGCCGCTCTGGCCGTCACGTCATCGCTTCCCTCCGCCTCCGACGACGAGGAGGCGAGCCTTCAGAACCAAATCGGGGAGTTGACGGCAGGGCAAAGCGCCGTTTTCACGGAGAGTGTTGAGCAAATCTCTCAACTTCCGCAGGCGGAGCTCAACCGAAAACTGTCATGGCGGCAAGGCGTTCTCGCCTATGCGGGCGAACCTCTGGCCGCCGTGATCGAGGATATCAGCAGGTACACGGATGTCACTATAGAGATTGTGGACCCGGCACTGGAGGAGAGGCCCGTCGGAGGGTACTTTCAAGTGGGTGAAGTTGACGCGCTGCTCGATGCTCTTGAAGTGACTTTCGGCCTTCCGGTCGAGCGTGTTGATGCTCAGCTGGTGCGGGTGGGAGATACGTCTTGAAGACTTTTGAAAGGCACGCGATTGAGTAGTGTGCTGCTCGGAAGTTTCTGATGGTGTTTGGAGGAAAGGATACAAAAAATTAAAAAAAAGACATGGCGCATCCTGTGGATTGGGGAGCATGGAGCATCTGAATAGGCAGGTCGGCGGGAAAATGAGTTTCTTGCTGAATGCCAGGCTAACGACGGGGGAGCAATACGCTGCGACGCAACTCATTGCGTTTATTGCGGCAATGGTGTCGTTCATTCTGACGACATCCGACGTGTACGCCCAGCAGATCGAGCAACGATACGACTTCCGTATCGAGGCTGAGACGCTGGGGGAGGCGATGTCCGCGATTATCGAGCAAGCGGGTGTCAGCGTGCTTTATCCCTTCGAGTTGGCTCAAGAGAGCGGCATGAACTCCGTCAACGGTCGGTATACCGTTGGCGAAGCGATTGAGATCCTGTTCAAGGACACGGCGTTTACCGGCGGCCTAACGCAAAGCGGGGTGATTGTTATCACCCAAGGCCAAAGCGCAGTAGCGCAAAACGGGGAAGCGACTGTGGAAACAAAAAAACTCAAGCGATCATTGTTGGCAAGCTTATCGGCGTTGCTGTTCGGCGTGGACGGTGCAACAGCCCAGGAGCAGGTCACCTCTGACGATCAGAACGAAGCGTACGTGGAGGTGGATGAGTCCAGTGCCGAGGAAATCGAAACGATCGTCGTCACCGGTTCTCGCATCCGCCGAGACACCACGTTCACAAGTATAGCTCCTCTCCAGACGATCGATGCCGAGACGATCCGGGCGGCCGGGTTCACTAGTCCCGTCGATATCGTCACGTCGCAGAGCGTCGTTACCGGCCGGCAACCGGATGCAATCACCGCCAACTTTCAAAACACGGAAAGCGGTGTGGGCGCCTCGAGCGTCTCGCTGCGGGGCCTGGGAGCGGAGCGGACTCTGGTGCTGATTAACGGCCGTCGGCTCGCCCCGGCAGGGATCGGCGGTGCGCCGACGGTGGTGGATTTGAATCTCGTGCCGTCCGCTGTTATCGGTCGCGTCGAAACACTGCTCGACGGCGCCGGATCTGTCTATGGGTCGGACGCTGTTGCGGGCGTCGTCAACATCATCCTGCAAGATGATTTTGAAGGCATGAAGCTGGAACTTTCCGGCGGCAATCCTACTGAGGGGGCGGGAGAAGACTATCTCATCAGCTTTGTGGCTGGTGACCACTGGGATAAGGGGCATTTTCAGTTCGCCGCCGAGTATCGCGAGCAGCGTCCTGTTCGATTTGAGGATCGCGATTACATGCGTGCCGATAGCGGGTTCTTTTGCCCCTATGACGTTGAGCGCAATAGCCAGACCGGCGAAGTCTTCAGACACTGTTTCGGCCAGGGGAACGGGTACACCTTGTTTGGAGGACCTCCCGCCTCGCCGTTTGGCGACGGGCCGGAGGTCTTGAACGCGGTGACGGGCGAGCAAACCGGGTTTTTCGAAATCAGCGATACGACAGTTTCAGACTATAGGTCTTACACCAAAAGGCAAGGTTCGGAAATCATCAACAGCCTGGAGGTCCTGTCATTCTTCGCCAACGGGGAACACGAGTTGAGCATCGGAGACTGGACAACCAATCTATTCGTGGAAGGATCATGGGCAAATCGCCGCACGGCCAGGCGGGATACCTATCATTTTCAGATCTTTCCGACAATTCCGGCCGACAACCCGACAAATCCGTTTGGCGTGCCGAAGATCGCTCTTTTGGGCAACATGATCCCAACACAGAATGTGGACACCGATCTTTCTCAGGCGCGCACGATGGCTGGCTTTCGCGGCAAGTTGGGCTTTCTGCCCAGCTGGGATTATGAAGTGTTCGGCGGATACACGCGATCCAACGGCCAGCTGACGCGGCCCATACTACGATCTGATAATTTGGCGGTTTCGCTCAATACGACCGTGGACGACGGCAGCGGAAACTTGTCCTGCGGCCAGAACCCAACGGACCTTTTTGGCTTTCTGCCCGATCCGTGCGTCGTGGTCGACCTTTTCGCACCATCTCTTTACGATCCCTTGAATCCGCAGCTTGCAACTCAGGAGGAGTACGATTTCCTCTTTGGGCAAACCGTCACCAGAAGCATCAACGAACAATTGCTGATCGGCGGCTTCTTCAGCGGGCCTGTCATGGAATTGCCAGCAGGAGAGGTGTATGGCGTGCTTGGCCTCGAGTACCGCGACGACAGCGTGGACACGACAAACTTCAGCGATGGTGGACTGAACGCGCCAGCCACGAGGGGGTCGGTGCACCTTACCGAGCTGTACGGTGAGATTGTCGTACCGCTGCTGAGCGACCGTCCGCTCGTCCATTCCCTGGACCTTGAAGCCGCTGGCCGGTTTATCTCTCACGAATTCTTCGGCGAAGACTTCGTTTACTCGTTAAAAGGGCGCTGGCGGCCGGTTGAATGGCTGTCCTTCCGCGGGACTTACGGCACATCGTTCCGGGCGCCGAATTTGGGCGAACTCTTTCTGGGAGAGTCGACGAATCAACTGGACGGCCAACAGGATCCTTGCGTAGTGCCTCTTGCAGCGCAAGTCAGCGGAACGTACGACCCGTCCCTGGATACGCGCAACCCGCAAGTCCTGGCCAATTGCGCGGCAGACGGCGTCGACCCCACGACGCTGGGACTTGACCAGGGGTCTTTCTTCGAAGAAGTCACCACCGGTAACCAGAATCTCGATCCGGAAACGTCCACGGCGTTTACCGTCGGTACCGTGATCGATCTGCCGCTCACGGATCGATTCGACCTTCAGCTAGGAGTCAACTACTTCGAAGTCGAGGTCGAGGATTCGGTCAACAGCCCCGGTGGCTTATTCATTCTGAATGAATGCTACTCGTCGCAGAACTTCGCGAGCGAACCCTTCTGTGCTGCCGTAGACCGGAACCCCGGAGGATTCATCAATACAGTGGATGCGACGCCTTTCAACACCGGCTTTTTCAACAGTATCGGCATCGATTACAACATCGCGGCATCATTCGATTTTACCGCCTTTGGCCGGCCCTGGGGTGCGTCATTCTCCAGCACGATCACGCGGCAACTCGAACGTGAGGAGCAGTCGCTTCCTGGAAGCCCGGTCATCGACGATGTCGGTGACTACGGAACACCGAAATGGCGGGCTATAGCCGACGCGACCCTATCGACCGGCCCGTGGTCGGCATTCTATCGCCTTCAATATGTCGGCACTCAGGATAATATTGATGAGCAATTTCTCGTACCCGGCATAGACGGAGTTCGGCCGGATGGAACGTTAACGTCCAGCCTGGGCGCGGATACGGTGGTGACCAAGGTGGGGAGCTACTACCACCATACGATTTCGTTTCAGTACCGTAAGGATAGTTTTTCCGCCCGGTTCGGCATAAGGAATCTAACGGATGAGCGACCGCCCGAAGTCGATCACGACGTGGATATCCTCGCATTCTTGTACGGCTTCCCGGTGGGCGTCGGTTACGATGTAAACGGGCGTACCGCCTTCGTCAATCTCGTCAAGGAGTTCTAAACAGTGGGGAGAGAGGGGCATTGATTCCCCTCTCTCTTTTTCTATGCGTTGACCGCCTGTCTTCCTGATAGCGCGACGTCAATGCCCCCTGTGTCGCTTCTCAAGCATACGCTCTGCCTCTGAGCCGGGCAGTACGGATTGCGCAACCGATATTCAAGGCGAGGAACACGGAATGATTCGTAAACGGGTCAAGACAAGCTTTTCATATTTTTTGGCAGCGTGGCTGAGCTTTCTAGTCCTCATCAGCGCCACGGCTTCGGCCCAATCCGCCATCGAGGAGTTTCAGACCGTTTGGTCATCAGCCGCTGCTTCTCATCAGTCCCGCGCGGAATCGGAAGAGACCGTCGGTTCGAGTCTCTATATTTTGTACGACGGCGATGTTGTCGGCGCTTCGCACTATGGGTTTGAGGATATCGAGTCAGGCCGGCCCGTTGACAAGGATACGATTTATCACTGGGCGTCGATAACGAAGACGTTTACAGCGGTTGCCGTCTTACAGTTGGTGGAGCGGGGACTTGTGACGCTTGACGATCCGATCGTCGACTACTTGCCGGAAGTTCGTCAGGTGCACAACCCGTTTGGGGAAGTCGACAAAATTACACTGCGACATTTGCTGACACATTCTTCAGGGTTCCGCGGGCCGACCTTTCCCTGGGGCGGAAGCGAGCACTGGCATCCGCATGAGCCGGCGGACTGGTCCCAGGTGGCGGCGATGATGCCCTATACGGAGATTGAATTCGAACCGGGATCAAAGTTTTCGTATTCCAACCCCGGATCGTCCATGTTGGGGCGCGTAGTGGAGATCGTCACCGGGGACGACATCGAGGTCTACCTTACAAAGAATATTCTGATGCCGCTGGGCATGACGCGAAGCTACTTCGATCATACCCCTTACTATTTGCTGGAAGACCGCTCGAATAACTACTTCGTTAAAGATGGCGAGCGGACAGCGCAGGGGTTGGATTTCGACACAGGCGCGACAGTTGGGAACGGCGGCCTCAACGCGCCGGTTTCGGATATGGCGAAGTGGCTGAACTTCTGGCTCGACATCAAGAACGACAACGATGTCTACGAAACCGTTCTACCGCGTCAAACCCTGCTCGGCATGTGGCGGCCGATTCATGAAACGACTTACGATGAAACGGTCAAGCAATACATGGGTATGACGTTTTTTATCATCGATCATGCACCGGAGGGGGATAGCGAGCCGCGCCGTTATGTCGGTCACACCGGCGGCCAAAAGGCCTTCTCCAGCTTTGTTTATGTGGACCCGAAGAGCGGCGCGGCGGCAATTTTTGCCACCAATACCGCCAATTTCAGCGCGCCGCGCGAGAAGCTCCTATTTGGCTTAACGCGGAAGGACGTGTTTGAAAGCTTGCTTCCCGCTTTGGCCCGCCAGTAAAGACGACGGCAATGGTGCTGCTAGAAGCATGGGTAACGGCCGCGGCGAACTGGATTTGGGGTCCGCCGCTTCTGTTCCTGGTGACCGGCGGCGGACTGTTTTTCCTTTTGTACTCCCGCTTCTTGCCGCTCGTGCACTTCGGGCACGGCCTGTCGGTTATCGCTGGCCGGCACGACAAGCCGGACGATCCGGGTCAAATCAGCCACTATCAGGCCCTGTCCGTGGCGTTGGCCGCAACCATCGGCATGGGGAACATCGCAGGCGTCGCGGTGGCGATTTCTTTCGGAGGCCCGGGCGCTGTGTTCTGGATGTGGATCTCCGCCATTGTCGGCATGGCGACGAAGTATTTCACGTGCTCACTGGCCGTAATGTATCGCGGGCGAGACAGCGCCGGAGAGGTCCAGGGCGGCCCGATGTATGTGATCGTCGAGGGCCTTGGTCGCGGCTGGAAGCCTTTGGCGCAGCTGTTTTGCGTAGCGGGGCTGTTCGGCTGCCTTCCGATCTTCAATGTCAATCAGCTCACGCAGGCCGTGGCGGACATCGTCCTTATGCCGGCAGGGATTTCCGACGATATGGTGAGCGACGCGGCTGTCGGCGCAACATTCTTCACACTGGCGGCGATTGTGATGCTCGGCGGGCTGACGCGTATCGCGCATGTGGCGGCGGGTTTGGTGCCGTTCATGGTCGTGTTTTATTTTGTCGCGGTAATCGGCGTTTTGCTCGTCAATGCCGAGGCGGTGCCGACTTATCTGGCATTGATCTTCACCGATGCCTTCGCTGCGGACTTTTACAAAGGCGAGGCCATGATGGGCGGGGCGCTCGGCGGCCTGATTATTCTCGGCGCTCGGCGCGCGGCGTTTTCCAACGAGGCGGGGATCGGCACGGCGCCCATGGCGCATGGCGCGGCGAAGACATCGGAGCCTGTGCATGAGGGGCTCGTAGCGATGATAGGTCCGGTGATCGATACACTGATCGTCTGCACACTCACCGCTCTGGCGATTCTGGTCACCGATGTGTGGCGTACGAGCGGCGCCGATGGCGTGACGTTGACGGCGAATGCCTTTGCCGCGGCGTATCCCGGGTTCGGGCAATACATTCTCCTGGTTTGCATCCTGTCCTTCGGTCTGTCCTCGCTATTTTCCTATTCCTATTTCGGCGCCAAGTGCTTCTCTTTCCTGTTTGGGGCGGAAAACAGAGGGCTTTACAATGGGATGTATCTGGCCAGCATTTTGTTTGCCGCCGTGTCGTCCATGTCGTTGATCGTCAACTTTGTCGATTTTATGTTCGCGCTGATGGCGATTCCGACGATGGTCTCGGCCGTGCTGCTATCGCCGAAAGTGGTTGCGGAAACGAAGCGCTATTTCGCCGTCCGGCGCGCGCGCGAAAACCGGGGAGCGCCAGCATGATCCACCTTCCCGAGTTACCGCGGATCGCGTTGGCGCACTTGCCAACGCCCCTGGAGGCCATGGACCGCCTGCGGAAAGCGATGGACGCGAGGCCGAGGCTGTTCGTAAAACGCGACGATTGCACCGGTCTGGCCTTTGGGGGCAACAAAACGCGCAAGCTGGAATTTGCCATGGCCGATGCGGCGGCCAAAGGTGCAAAGGTCATCATTACGTCCGGGGGGGCGCAGTCGAACCATGTGCGCCAGACGGCAGCGGCGGCCGCGAAGCTCGGCCTGGTGTTTCATGCCGTTCTCTCCGATCCCTTTCTTGGGACGAATTATCGGCCTCAAGCCCGCTATCACCAAACGGGGAACCCGCTGCTTGACCGCCTGCTGGGTGGAATGTTGTATCACGCCTCGGACGACGGAGGGGCGACGGATGCCCTCATCTCGGAGCTTACAAAGAACGCGCAAGCAGCGGGCGTGACGCCTTATGTCGTACCCCTTGGCGTGTCGGACGGAATCGGTGGATTCGGCTATGCACACATGGCAGCGGAGCTGCTAGCCCAGTGCAAGGCGCAGGGAGTGTCTCCAAGCCACATCGTTCTCGCTACCGGCAGCGCCGGGACCCATGGCGGTCTACTGGTGGGTCTACGCGCCTGTGGCGCCGACATTGACGTCATCGGTGTCTCCGTCAGCGAACCGGCTGAGGCGAAACGCATTAAAGTGCGTAACATTATCGATCAAATGGCCGGGATCTGGGGCGCGACCGCGCCCGCCGTTTCGGATAGGGATATTGTCGTAACAGACGCCTATGTCGGTGCGGGTTATGCAATCCCGAGCGCCGAAGGGCAGGCCGCCATCAACTACCTCGCCCGCACTGAGGGGTTGCTGCTCGACCCGGTCTATACCGGCAAGGCGATGGCGGGTTTCCTCGACCTGGTCCAAAACGGCCCGCTGGCGGAGGGGCGCGACGTTGTCTTTGTACACACCGGCGGTGCGCCCGCGTTGTTCGCCTATCCCGAGACCATGACTGCAAGCGGAGGAGGCGAATGAGCGGGCCAAGCAAAATAGAACGCTGGTCGATGCTCAAGCTTTTGAGCGCGATTTGCCTCGCGCTGGCGGCGTGCGGCTACCAAAAGACGGAGCCGATGGTGACGCTCGGCGCGATGCCGGAAGCCGCACAAATCCTGTCGGCGGATATCGCGATTGTCGGTGCCCAGATCGTCGATGGGACTGGCGCGGCACCCTTCGACGGCGATGTCCTAGTCAAAGACGGCGCCATTGTCCACATCTGCAAGCCGGGCGTCTGCGTCTTCGAGGCGGAGCGGGTGATCGAGGCAGCGGGCCGGACACTGGCGCCGGGTTTTATCGATCTGCATGCCCACGGCGATCCGGCAAGAGAGGACTTTCAGGCCTTCCTCGCTATGGGCGTCACCACCATTGCGCTTGGTCAGGACGGGCGCACGGCGGGTGTGCATTGGCGCGACGGTTTCAAACGCCCGCGGCCTCTGTCGCAATGGATCGCTGCAGCCGAGGCGGCAGGCGTACAGCTGAATGTCGCACCGCTGTCCGGACATGGCACGATCCGGGTTCAAACGCGCGTCTACAATACACCGGGTGAGGCGCTAACGGCAGAGAACAAGGCGGCCATGCGTGCGCAGCTGGAAAAGGACATGCAGGCCGGGGCATTCGGTCTGTCTACAGGTCTCGAATACATTCCGGGGATTTACTCCACAACGGAAGAGTTGGTAAGCCTCGCCGAGATTGTCGGTGCTCACGACGGCGTCGTCATGAGCCATATGCGCACGGAGGACGACGACGTAATCGAAGGTGCCATTGACGAACTGGCTGCCCAGGGCGCCCATGCCCGCGTGCATATTTCGCATCTAAAAGTGGTGTACGGCAAAGGTGCCGAGCGGGCCGAACGTCTACTCGCTCATATCGAACAGAAACGAGCCGAGGGCGTGCCGCTTACCGCCGATATCTATCCTTATACGGCCGGTTACGCAGGCCTTGCGCTCATATTTCCTGATTGGGCCAATGCGGCGGAGGACTACGAGGCCCTTGTTGCCGCGCAGCGGAAAGAGCTTGCCGTCTATCTCCACACCAGGGTGACGAAGCGCAACGGTCCCGGCGCGATCTTGCTCACGACCGAACCTTATACGAATAAAACGCTGGAAGAAGCAGCGGCTGAGGCTGGAGTGCCTTTTGTCGACTTCCTCATCGACGTTGGGCCCGAAGGGGCAGAGGCGGCGCACTTCACTCAGGACGCCAGCACCCACGATGCGCTGGTAGCGAGCCCTTTGACGACGATCTCAACCGACGGTGGGCCTGTCGTGCCGCACCCGCGTTCCACGGCGACCTACGCCAAACTGTTCCGGTACTACGTCAACGAGACAAGCATGCTTAGCCTGGAAGAGGCCGTTCGCAAGGCAAGCGGCTATCCGGCTTCCATCCTGGGGTTCACGGACCGCGGCCTCATTAGAGAAGGTTTCGCCGCAGACCTCGTAGTCTTCCGGCCCGACGCCGTTACGAGCGCCGCAACCTACGCGAATCCCTGGCCCGTGGCCGAAGGCTTCGACGTAACAATCGTGAACGGCAAAATCGCAAGAGAAAATGGAGTTCTGTCATCCGAACGCCACGGTGCGGTGTTGAGACGCTTCGATGACTGAGCGATGGCTTGCGTGTGATAGCTCAAATCTAACCGAACCTGTACATATCGGGCTTCGACTTGAATTTGTGCTTGACGACTCTCTCGTTTTCCGCACCGAGGATCTTCCGCATGAATAAAAACCTGTTGCCGTCGGCGCTTCTAATGCTTTTCATGGGTTCAATTGTTGCGTGTTCTCAGAGCAGTAACTTAAATGCAGGCGCGGACACTCAGCCTGAGATGAACCTGGATGAAGGGGGAAAGCAGGAAGGACATCACCAATACGATCTGACCGAGCAGGTGGCGCGGATGGGCGCAGTCGGATATTCGACTGGCGGAGTCTTCTCGCCGGACGCTGGACGCATTGGATTCGTGACCAATGCCTCAGGCGTCCCTAACGTCTGGATGGCCGATGCCGACGGTGGCAACTTGCGGCAGGTGACGCACAGCAACGATCAGGTCGGCGGAGTGAGTTGGTCACCTACGAGCGGCACTCTGGCCATCACCATTGCTCCCGGAGGTGGATTGAACTCCCAAATCTACCTGCTGCCGGAAGAGGGTGGCGAGATGCGAATGATAACGGCGGGTGGAAGAGTCAACAACTGGTTGGGAGATTGGAGCGACGACGGCCGTTTTCTTACTTATTCCAGCAATGCAGACAGTGAGAACGGCATGGATTGTTGGCTGTACGACACTCAGACCGGAGAAAGCCGGCTGATTGTCAGAAACCAGGGCATTGGAGTGTGCACACTGTCGCCGGACAACACCCACGTACTCGCCCAGCGCATGGTCAGCCGCGGCGATAACGATCTCTATCTTGTCCACGTCGATTCAGCCGATGAGCAGCTCCTGACTCCTCATGAAGGTGTGGCGATCTCTCATAGCGCGCTCTTTATTGATAACCAAACCGTGGTGTTTGCGACGAATATCGGTCGCGAAATGTTGGCGCTGTCTCGGGTCGATATTGCGGATGGCGTTGCGCTACCGTCTGTGGTGCTGGTCGGCCGGGAAGACGCAGAACTTGCCGGCATTGAGAAGCTGGATCAAAACAGACTATTGCTTAACTGGAACGTCTACGGGCGTAGCGAATTGGCCTACTTCGATTTGGAATCGGAGGAGATGACCGCAGGACCGAGGCTACCGGCCGAAATAGCTGGCGCGCCGAAAGCCTCAATAGATGGCGCGCAGGTTCTTCTTACAGCATCTGGCCCGGCGATGCCCCGAAATGTATGGCGACTCGATACGCTTAGCGGCACATTCACTCAGATATCCAAGACACCACACGAAGGGGTAGACCTCGGTGCATTGGTGCGACCGGAGCTCCGAACGTACACCGCACACGATGGGCTGAAGATCAGCGGTTGGTTGTACATGCCTCACGGGCAGAACAGCCCCGGCCCTATGGTCCTCAGCTTTCACGGTGGACCCGAGGCGCAGGCTCGACCCTGGTTCAACGCCACATACCAGGCACTTCTTAGCCGAGGTATCGCGATATTCGCGCCCAATGTCCGCGGGTCGTCCGGGTTCGGCAAGACTTTCGTCAATCTCGACAACGGCCGGCTGCGCTTCGATGCCATCAAGGACATAGAAGCAACGATGAAGTTTGTCACCAACGCGCGTCTGGCGGACCCGGAACGCGTCGGCATCATGGGCGGCAGCTACGGTGGCTACATGGTGATGGCCGGTATCACAGAGTACCCGGGAATGTTTGCCGGTGCTGCAAATCTATTTGGCATCGTGAACTTTGAAACATTCTTCGCGAATACAGAACCGTGGATGGCGGCGATATCCAGTATTGAGTATGGTGATCCAGCAACAGAAGGGGATCTGCTTAGGGACCTTTCGCCGATTCATCGTATTGACCGTATCGTCACGCCAACCATTGTCCTGCACGGCGCCAACGACACGAACGTGCCGTTAGTCGAAGCCGAGCAGGTCGTGGAGCATCTCAGAAAGAGGGATGTAGCAGTGAGGTACGTGCTGTTCCCCGATGAAGGTCATGGCTGGCGGAGAACGGAGAACCGAGTGACTTCAGACGTGGAGATCGTGAAGTGGTTTGAGACGCATCTTCGATGACAGTCCGAACAAGGTCGACACGGCGTCCGAAACGATCTTCCAGAACGACCTTCAACAACCCAAAGCAGCCTGCAAGCAACGAGTAAGCGTCGAATGATTGCACGTCCGACAATCGCTATTTCGATTAGTAACCCGATTCTATCGGAGGATCGGGTGTGTGTGATTGAAATTAGCAGAGGCTGTCGGAGCAGGGCGTGTTGGAAGAAGAAGAAACAAAATGGGAACTGATCATCACCGCGGATCGCGATCCGACGGTGCTTGGTCGTGTTGGAGACATACTGACAACGTTCGCCACAATTCCAACTGAGTTTCACTTTTCCGACCAAATCGAGGAACGATCGATCTCGATCTCTTTGCAGCTTCATCTGCCCGAGAAGCGACTGGATCTTCTGCGGCGCCAGATGTTGAGAATGACTCTGGTGCACGACGTGCGCTTGTGTAGCGACAAATGAGACTGACCGCTGCCGTGCCCGTGAGCGCCCCGCGGTCACGCTCAGATTCGGCCAAGTCGCTCCCTCAGGAAATCGATCGTCACCCGCACCTTCTGCGGAAGGTACGCGCGGCTGGCGTACAGGATCCAGGCAGCCGTATTGAAGCTGGTCGCTGTCGCTTCGTAATCCGGCAAAACATCAACGAGCCTTCCCGCGGAGACATCCTCACCGATCAGCCAATCGGCGAGGAGGGCAGGCCCGCCACCGCCCAGTACGACAGACCGTAGGCTCAACGCTGACGACACGACTGTCCCACCGGGAATCGACACGGCAATGACCTCATCGAGGTTCTTCCTGGCGCGCGATTTGAAACGCCACTCCGATCGAAATTCCGGCAAGGCAAACAGAGTGCAAGCGTGTTCTGCCAGATCCTCCGGCTTGGCGATTGTTGATGCGTTGCTGAGGTACTCAGGGCTCGCGACCACTCGATAGGTTGTCGGAAACAAACGTGAAGCCACGACGTCGCCGGTGAGTGGAGGACCGAGGCGGATCGCCAGGTCGATGCCGGCGCTGACAAGGTCGACGTTGGTATCTGTAAAAAGCAATTCCAGCTTCACGTCCGGATAGGTTGCGCGGAATTCCGGTAAGAGGGGGACAACCATGCGCTCGCCAAATGCGATCGAAGCGGTCATACGCAGGGTGCCCAGCGGCCCGGAATTGATCGCCCGCGCGTGTTCTTCGGCCTCGTCGAGTTCATCAATGATCGGCGCCACGCGCAGCAGGTAGGTTTCTCCCGCCTCGGTAAGCGTCATTGTGCGAGTTGTACGCTGAAAGAGTCGTAGCCCGAGTTGCTTTTCGAGCTGTCCAATGACCCGCGATACAGATGACGGATTGATGCCTCGATCCTCCGCAACGGCGGCGAAGTTCAGCTTGTGGGCAACTTCCGTGAAAAGGCGCAGGGCGTCGATATTCATTAGTGCGTATTCTGCACGATTATGTTGCATTTTTACTAATTTAACTTGCAAATCAAAACAAAGACAATGCTCGCATTCCAAAGCTTGAGCAATCGGAGAGACAAGACATGAACCGGATAGCTTTCCTCGGACTGGGCGCGATGGGCAGCCGCATGGCGGCCAAACTGGCTGACGCTGGCCACCGCGTAACCGTTTGGAACCGCACGCAGGCGCGCGCGGACTTCTTGTCCGCTAACGGCGTGACAATCGCAGACTCGCCCAAGTCGGCTGCCGCAAATGCTGAGTTTGTCATATCGATGGTTCGGGACGATGACGCTTCTCGCCATGTATGGCTGAATAGGAACGGCGGGGCGCTTCAAGCTCTCGGCGAAAATACAGTGGCCATCGAGTGTTCAACGTTATCGGTGCCTTACGTGCGCGAGCTCGCTGGAACTTTCAATGCACAGGGACGCACACTCGTCGACGCACCCCTGGCCGGGTCCCGACCTCAGGCGGAAGCCGGGCAGCTAATCTTCTTCGTCGGCGGCGCGAAGGAGACGTTCGACCGAGTAGCGCCGGTACTGGAGCCTATGGCCGGTGCTTTGCACCACGCGGGCGACATTGGGGCCGGCGCCACCGTGAAACTGATGGTAAACGCGCTTTTCGGGACTCAACTCGGGGTCATGGCCGAACTGATCGGTTTCGCCCAAAAGGCTGGCATCGACATGGGTTTGGCCGTTGAGATCATTGGTTCGACCCCGGTATGCAGCCCCGCTGCAAAGATGTCTGCGGCAGCAATGATCTCAAGCAAATGGGCGCCCGCTTTTCCCATCGACCTGGTCGCCAAGGATTTCACGTTGCTTGGCCATTCAGCTCAGCGGTATTCAGCTGCCGTGCCGTTGTCCCTGTGTGCTGGTGAAGTCTATGCCACTGGCGTCCGTGACGGGATCGGAGGCGACAACATTACGGGAATCGCCCAGCTCTATGCGCAGCTAGCCGCATAGAAACGCGATGAAACGATTGTGCCGCATTGGCTACTTTACTGTTTGCAAATACACAAAGTTACTGCGTGGCGCCTCAAACTCATAGTACCGTTCGCGTAGGCTTTCCGGAGCATATGCCAGGTCAAACGTCATGTTTAAATTCAAGCACCTAAATAGTGAGCATCTAACCCACAGCCAGATTGCCGAATTGTACGAGATGACGCTGTTCGAGCGTCTCTGGGTGGGCTTTGCCATTTTACTGGTGGCCGTATTTGCGGTGCTGGATCTGATTGAGGACATTCAGAATGAAGAAGGTGTCCTTTTCTGGCTAGTGGATATCGGCTATTTGGCATTGACGTTGGCGATACTGGGATACTTGTGGCGCTATCTGCCACTCACACTGTCGCGAGCCAACCTGGCGCTAACTTCGCAGATCATCCGTCAGCATGAAGACATAGAGCAGTGGAAACAAAAAGCCTCCGACACGATGAAAGGCTTCAGCCGCTTGATTTCAATGCAATTCGAAGAGTGGGGCTTGTCCAAGGCCGAGAAGGAAGTCGCTTTGTTGTTGCTCAAGGGCCTGAGCATCAAGGAGATCTCATACGTTCGCGGCACGAGCCCGGGTACGACACGGCAGCAATCCACCTCATTGTATGAAAAGGCGAATATCAACAGCCGGGCGGAACTATCGGCATTCTTTCTGGAGGATCTGCTGCTGGTAGAGAGTTAGCCGCTGTGCCTTCATTGCCGCAAACAAAACAGTCTCGCATAGCGGAAAGATTCTTCCCTCGAAGGCTAACCCGGCCATATCACAAATGTTAGATGGCAAGATCTAAGAAATTGATTTATCGAGAGATTGCGTATCAGACCTATGTGAAATTGTGAGTCGTCAATTCGCGAATAGGGTTTGAGCTCCATTTGTTAAAGGAGCTTGAACGTGAAGAAGCGAATTCTGATGCCCGTCACCCTGACGGGAATGTTGGCAGTGGTGGCTGGATGTGGTGGTTCCAGCGGGTCTACGACCGATCCGGCCCCGGATCCGGGCCCGCCGTTGACGGATATTGTGTCGATACAGCCCGACGGCGAGTTACAGCTCGACTTTACCTTACCGCTGGCACAATCGATCGCCAGTCAGGCGGAACTGACCGGAGCAACACTCAACAGCGATCGCGGAGAATTTGTGTTTGTTGGGGCGGAAGGTGCAGTCGTCTATCTTTCTCCCGAGGGCGCCGTTTCGGAGGAAGCCGAAATTGACCTGGAATCAGCCGAAACGATTACCGGGATAGAGTATCTGGGTAACGGCAGCTACTACCTGAGTACGTCCGACTCCAGAGTTGTACTGTTGCAAGACGCTACGCTTTCGAGCGAAACGCTTGTTCAACTGGACTTCGAGATACAGGCCGTAGGATACGATGAGTTGTCCGGCTCCGCGATCGTCATCGATGCCCGCTCGACAAGCAGGATTGTTACTGTTTCCAGCGACGGCAGCGTGGGCGAAGCTCTTCTTGATGCCAGTTTTGCCAATACGCAAGTCACCGGCCTGACCGTCGATGAGGGTACGGTCTATATAGCTGCATTGGCGGAAGGTGATGCCGGCAGTCAAACACTGATTGTTACGGCCAGCCTGAGCGGAGAAATTGGTTCGATATGGTCGCTGGATACGGGCTATACCAGTGGCCTCGTGCTGCTTGATTCGGAAGCCCCCGAATTCCTTACCAGTAACTCCGATGCAGATCAGTCGGTAACATTGTTTGAAGCGGAGCCTGACCCGAGTCGTGCGACCGAGGACCTGCTGGATCTGGTTTCGGCGCCGGAACTGGAGTTTGACCAACCTTCAGGCATTGATTTTGACCCTGCCAACGGGGAGCTTTACTACGTCACGGATTTTGGTGAGGTGCGAAAAGGCGCTATCGAGGGAGACAACAGCCTGCTGTTCGAAATCGAATCCATGCAGGGTAGTTTCGAAGCAATCTCTTTTGATGCCGCAACACAGACCATAGCACTTATGGTGTCAGACGAATCGACGGAAGGGAGCCAGATCATAACCTTCGATCTGCAGGGGAATATTTTGACTTCCTTTCCGATCCCAATTGTCGATCAGGATCATTTGTTTGAGTCACTCGACTACTCTGCCAACCTGAACACGTATTACACAATGACGTCGGGTGAGGGCACCAAGGTGCTCTACCGGATCGTCGAAGGTGTCGTGCAGACCTCGGAACTGCCGTCAGCTTACGACGACTTCGTCGTTAGCGGAATTGCGATTTCGGGTGACGGATCCGGGTTGTCTTTTGTGACGGAAGAATGGGAAACCGAAGACGGAGCAGACGGGTTGAATGCCGGTCTTCTGATTGAACTGAACCTGGAAGACTCTGCCGAATTGGCGAGATATTCGATTGCCGTTGAAGTTGACGGCCAGGGTCAGGGAATCAGAGATCCATCGGACATAGCCGTCGATGAAGCGTTTGGTTTGGTTTTCGTCACGTCCGATGTTGACGATGCTCAGCTCTACGTATTTGCAGAGGAGTAAATCTGTCAGGATAAGTAGCCTGGCTCTTCGCTGACCGGCTTTCGATGGCTGGAAGACCGCGAGGCGTAAACTTCGGAGGGTTTGCGCCTCGCTTTCGCCGTAGGTTTGATAGCAAGGCTATCCTTTCGGTCGCGAGGTACAATTAGCCAGCAATCGCAGATATGTGAGTTCGGGAGGTACAGGTGGAGAATGAACCATTGGTGCTTGACCTCGTCGAGTGGATTGCTGGACGACCCCGTGCTTATGAGGAAGTGATGGAGGCCTGGCGCACCTCTTGCCCTCGGCTCACGATCTGGGAGGATGCGGTCGACGCGGGGTTAGTCAGCGTTGCTTCGAATGGCGGGTCTGACAAGACTGTGTCAGTGACCGGAAAAGGCAAAGAGTTTCTCGAGAAAGCCGGTCGTACAGCCGCCTAGGAAAAGACGTGCGCATCGGGCTCCGCATGTCGGAGCCCACCAGTGAGCGAACCAATCAGCAATAGTCGAGCGACGTAAATCCCGCTTCGACCGCCGCCAGCAGCTGAGTATGGTCAGTCGCCGAGCCGCTCAACTACCGTCGTAATGCCCTGTCCCAGACCGACGCACATGGTTGCAATCCCCAGCGTGCCTTGGTTCTGTCGCATGACATTCAGAAGGGTGCCCGTAATGCGCGTGCCGGAGCAGCCGAACGGGTGACCCAGTGCAATAGCCCCGCCGTTGAGGTTGACCTTTTCGTCCATGTCGTCCAACAGGCCGAGGTCTTTGAGAACGGGCAACGCCTGAGCCGCAAACGCCTCGTTCAGTTCGACGTGATCAACGTCGTCCATGCTCAATCCGGCTCGCTTCAGCGCCTTGTGTGTCGCCGGCACCGGTCCGTAGCCCATGATGGACGGGTCCACACCGGCCACGGCCATCGAGCGGATTCGTGCCAATGGCTCGACGCCGAGCGCCTTGGCTCGCTCGCCGGACATGACGATCATGCAAGACGCGCCATCCGTAATCTGCGAGGAGCTGCCTGCCGTGACCGTGCCGTTGGCCGGGTCGAAGACCGGCTTGAGCTGTGCGAGGCCCTCTACCGTGGTGTCCGGACGGATGGTCTCGTCACGTTCGATAAGGACTTTGACGCCATTCGCGTCATGGCCTTCCATTGCGATGATCTCGTTGTCGAAGTGCCCCGCCTCGGTAGCTGCGTGGGCACGCTGGTGTGAGCGCGCTGAGAATTCATCCTGTGCCTCACGTGAAATGCCGTGCATCCTGCCGAGCATCTCCGCGGTCAAGCCCATCGAGCCAGCGGCCTTGGCCGCGTGTTTCGACAGGGCAGGGTTGATGTCGACGCCGTGCATCATGTCGATGTGCCCCAGGTGCTCGACACCGCCCACGACAAACATATCGCCGTTGCCGGTCATGATCGCCTGCGCGGCCGAGTGTAGCGCCGACATGGACGAGCCGCACAAGCGATTGACGGTCTGGCCCGCTACTTCATTCGGCAACACCGACAACACAGCAACAAAGCGCGCGAGGTTCATGCCCTGTTCGAGGGTCTGCATTACGCAGCCCCAGAGGACGTCTTCCACCTCGGCCGGATCGAGCGCCGGATTGCGCGCGAACAGGCCGTTCACCAGCGCAGCCGACAGGTCATCGGCTCGCGTGTGACGAAAACACCCGTTTTTGGAGCGCCCCATGGGCGTGCGTGCAAAATCGACAATGACCGCGTCTCTCGGATTCAGGTTCATTTCAGTACTCCGTCGCTCTCTATCCGAAGAAGGCGCCGCCAGCGGCCGCCATCTCGCGAAGTTTTTCGGTGGGTTCGTACAGTGTCCGCTGCGGTCCCGCGGACTCGGCAAGCTCATCGGCGCGGGCCACAAATTTTGCGATGCCCGTGTCGTCCATGTAGTGCAGGGCGCCACCGCGGAACGGCGGGAAACCGATGCCGTAGATCAGCGCCAGATCGATATCGGTGGCCGACGCCGCAATGCCGTCTTCGAGGCAACGTACCGCCTCGAGGCACAGCGGGATCATCATGGCGTCCACGATGTCCTCCGGGCTGAGCGTCTCCTTGCCGTCGACGACGGGCGCGAGCAACGCGGCGACGGATTCGTCAACGATCTTCTTCGGTCGCCCCTTTTTGTCGGGTTCGTAAGCGTAGTAGCCTCGACCGTTCTTTTGGCCAAGACGGTCGTTTTCGTACATGACGTCGTGGCTGGTGGTGAAGTCGTATTTCATGCGATCCGGGAAGCCCGCGGCCATGACCTTGCCCGCGTGGACGCCGGTATCGATACCGACGACGTCGCAAAGGTAGGCCGGACCCATTGGCCATCCGAATCTCTCCATCGCCTTATCGATTCCGACAAAATCGACACCGCGTTTCACGAGCCCAAGAAAGGCGCCAATGTAAGGCGACAGCACGCGGTTCACGAGGAATCCTGGACAGTCGTTTACGACGACGGGTTTCTTGCCCATGGCGAGCGCATAGGCCACGGTCTTTGCAATGGCCGCATCGCTGCTCTTCGCGCCACGGATGACTTCCACGAGGGGCATCCGATGTACCGGGTTGAAGAAATGCATGCCGCAGAAGTTCTCCGGCCGTGAAAGCGGTTCAGCCAGATGGTCGATCGAGATAGTCGAGGTGTTGGAGGTAAGCACCGCGTCCTCGCGAATCTTGCCTTCGGTCTCCTTGAGCACGGTGTGCTTGACCTTCGGATTTTCGACAACCGCTTCGACAACAATGTCGACATGCTCAAAGCCGTCGTAGCCCAATGACGGCTGAATTTTGCTCAGGACAGCCGCCATTTCCGCCGGCGTCATGCGACCGCGATCAACCTGCTTGGTCAGCAGTTTGCTCGCTTCCGACATCCCTAAGTCAATGCCGGATTGCGCAATATCCTTCATGATGATGGGCGTGCCCTTGTACGCCGACTGGTAGGCGATGCCGCCACCCATGATGCCGGCGCCGAGTACCGCGGCACGTTCCACCTTGCCGCCTTGTTTCGCCAGGGCCTTGGCGGTATGTGATAGCACCTGGTCGCCCAGAAACAGGCCAACGAGATTCTTGGCCGTCGTTGTGCCGGCCATCTTCGCGATACCGCGGGCTTCCTCTCGCAGCGCATCGTCGCGACTCATGCCCGCCGCTTTCTCCATGACTTTGATCGCGGTAACGGGGGCGGGGTAGTGCGGGCCGGCCTGGCCCGCGACAAAAGCCTTGGAGGTTTCGAACACCATCATCGCTTCGATCTTGTTGAGTTTCAGTGGTGTCTGTTTCTCGGTCCGCCTCGACTGGTAATCGAGCTTGCCGTCAATACACTGCCTGACGACGGAGACGGCCGCGTCGCGCAGCTGCTCCGGCGCAACGACGGCATCGACGGCACCCGCCTTGAATGCTTGTTCTGCCCGCTGCTCCTTGCCGGAGGCGATCCACTCGATCGCGTTATCAGCGCCGATGAGGCGGGGCAGGCGTGTCGTGCCGCCGTATCCGGGGATGATGCCGAGCTTCGTTTCCGGCAGTCCGATCTTCGCCGACTCCGCCATGACGCGGTAGTCGCATACCAGCGCCATTTCGAGACCACCGCCGAAGGCAATACCGTTGATGGCGGCGACCGTCGGCACGGGCAGATCTTCGAAAGGATTGAAGATCTCGATGTTGATGCCCAGGATCTTTTCAAAGAGCTCGTCTTCGCTGCCGGCGAACAGGCTGCCGAATTCCGTAATGTCGGCGCCGACGATGAAGACCGGCTTGCCGCTCGTGACGATGACGCCCTTGATGGCGTCGTCGGCAGCGATGGCCGCCGTCACCTCCTTCAGCTCTTCGAGAGTCAGGGCGTTGAACTTGTTAACGGAATCGCCTTGAAGGTCAAAGCAAAGCTCCGCGATGCCGTCCTCGACCTTTACCGTGATCGCATTACCTGAAAACTTCATTTGGGTTCCTTCTTGGGAGTTGACGGGCATGGCTCAAAAGACGAACTGGTCTTCGTCAATGCTCATCAACGTGTCTGATCCAGCGATCATGGTTTCATACAGCGACGTCGTCCGCGGCAGGAGCTTGGCGAAGTAGAAATCGGCCGTTCGAATTTTTGACTCGTAAAACGCCGTTTCCGACGTGCCTTCTTCGAGTTTCTTGCGTGCGACCCTGGCGCTTGCGGCCCAGGCAACGGCCAACAGCAGGTAGCCAGAGTACATCATGTAGTCGACGGACGCGGCGCCCACGGCATCCCTGTCGCGCATTGCCGCGAAGCCGATCTTCCGGGTCAGCGATTTCCACTGTTTGGTCAGCTGGCGCAGCGTCTTGAGATGCGGGCGGAGTTCCTTGCAGTCCTGAGACCGCCGGCAGAATTCGAGGATGGCTCCGATAATCGGATCGAGCGCTTTGCCGCGTGTGCCAAGCACTTTCCGACCCAGTAGATCGAGGGCCTGGATGCCCGTCGTGCCTTCGTACAGCATGCCGATTCGCGCGTCGCGCACGTTTTGCTCGACGCCCCATTCGGCAATGTAGCCGTGACCGCCGAAGCACTGCAGGCCCAGGTTGGCGCATTCGAACCCGGTTTCGGTCAGGAACGCTTTGACGATGGGCGTCAGGACGCCGAGTGACTGGTCAGCGAGCTCACGAGCTGCCGGATCATCCGACTTGGTTAAGATGTCGCCCAGCTTGCCCGTAAAGTAGATCAGGGCCCTGCCGCCTTCCGTCAGTGCTTTCTGCGTCAGCAACATTCGGCGGACGTCAGGATGAACGATGATCGGGTCGGCGGGCCCTTGAGGATTCTTGGGGCCGGACAAAGAGCGCATCTGCAATCGGTCCCGCGAGTAGGCGACCGACTTCTGCAACGCGAGTTCGCTGTGCGCAAGCCCTTGCAGTCCCGTGCCCAGTCTCGCGAAGTTCATGAACGTAAACATGTACTGGAGGCCCTTGTTGGGTTCGCCAATCAAGTAGCCGGTTGCGCCATCGAAGTTCATTACGCACGTCGCGTTGCCGTGAATGCCCATCTTGTGTTCGAGCGCGCCGCAAGTGACACCGTTGCGCTCACCGATCGAGCCGTCCTCATTGCACAAATACTTCGGAACGATGAACAACGAGATGCCCTTCGTGCCCGGGGGTGAGTCTGCGAGCCGGGCCAGCACGATATGCACAATGTTTTCGGCCATATCGTGTTCGCCCGAAGAAATGAATATCTTCGAGCCCGTGATCCTGTAAGCGCCGTCCAGGGCCGGCTCTGCTTTGGTCTTGAGTAGACCGAGGTCCGTGCCACAGTGCGCTTCGGTGAGACACATCGTGCCGGTCCATCGGCCGCTGACCAGCGGTTCCATGAACAGGTCTTTCTGCTCTTCCGAACCGTGCTCGTTGATGGTTTCCATGGCGCCGTGAGATAGTCCGCCGTACATGGACCATGACCAGTTTGCGGTGCCGCTCATCTCGCGCATCGGCAAGCCGATCGACATCGGGAGGTCCTGACCACCGTATCGAGCGGGCTGGTCAAGCGTCGGCCAGCCGCCCTCGACGTATTGCTGGTAGGCCTCTTTGAATCCGGGCGGCGTTTCTACTTCGCCGTCCTCCCGCAACTCACAACCCACCTGGTCGCCAACCGCATTTAGCGGAGCCACCACTTCTTCAGTGAACTTGGCGATTTCGTCCAGGATGGAGTCGAACAGCTCCAGGTTGACCTCGTCGCAGTCAGGCAGCGACTCGTAATGCTTCTCGTAGTTGAGGAGTTCCTGAGTGACGAATCGGATATCGCGCAGCGGCGCTTTGTAGGGGGTCATCTGCGGCCTCACGGTAGTTTGCGTACACTTGTGCGCACAACTGTACCAGAAATCTGCTAAGATTCAATGGCACGACAACGAGTGCGGCTCGCATGGATCCACGAAAGAAGAAAAAAGAAGCCACTCGGCAACGCCTTCTGGCCGTGACGGCGGAAACGCTGGCGTCCGGCCGCAGTTTCGACACGCTGAGTCTCCGCGAGGTCGCCAAGCTCGCCGGCATTCCGCCGACGTCCTTTTATCGCCATTTTCATGATCTGGACGATCTGGGTTTCGCATTGATCGAAGAGCACCGAAAGGCGCTGTTTGCCCTGATGGAGGGCGTCAGGGGGCAGGTTTCCGACGGAAGGTCGCTGATCAGGGCGTCGGTTGAGGCCGTTTACGAATTCATCTCCGATAACCAGGGCGTCTCGCGGATGATCGTGCAGGAGAGCATGTCGCCCGAGTCGGCGTTTCGCGAGGCCTCGGAGGGCCTGTTCCTGGCGATGGCAAGCGATCTTTCGGACTACCTCGAACGGGAAGCGCAGCAACGGGGAGTGCCCATCGGCTATCCGAAACTGGCCGCCAACGCCATGTTATCGATCATGTTCACGACCGGGATTACGCTTTTAAACACCGCCGAAGTGGATCGCGATCGCCACATTAACGCAGCCGTCATCAAGGTCAAAATGATCATGCGCGGGGCCGAGGCGCTGGGCGCGAAGTGATCTTGACATTGAGAGATGGCCAGAACGGACCCTGGACCTGATGCCTGACTTGCATCGTGTTTCCAGAACGGCTACTTCCACGTTGCACTGAATGTCGGGGTTGGACTCGTACTAGCCGGCCGCGATTCCTCAGTTTGGGGTCGAAGTGATAGCCTCACTGTCTTGATTTGAAAGGAGGCCACTCTTGGGCGCGAAGACGTGGATGTTCATGTATTCGGAGGCTTGTGCTCGTGAAGCACTGAAGACTGCGCCTCAGCTGAACCGCGACGCGACGACTAAGCTCGCGAGCACTCTGTTTCCCGGTGCGACGTTGGAACCGATGGAAGACGGCAGTCTTGCGTGGACATGCCCACCGGGCAAAGAGGTCTGTATCGGCTGTTATCCGGGCGTGTCGATTGTGGCGGCCAAGGAATTTGGTATCGACAACCCGTCAAAAGTCCCGCAACGCTTCATCGACGCCGCTGGTAGCGGAACGGCTACACTGCACGCCATGCACAGCGTTGTAGACTGGTTTGCATTTGCCTGTTGGCAGAACGGATTGTTGGTTCGGTCGCTGAGCGTGTCGCCAGATGACGGTGTAATTGAAGACATTGGCGAAAGGATGGCGTTCGAAGAACCGTATTGGTCCGGCAAACACCCAGCCATCGACGGGGACGAGGATCAAGGCGACTATCCGCTGCCTTTTCATCCATTGGAATTGGGTGAGGAAGCCCTCAAGGAGTTTTTCGGTTACCAGCTTGAGGGCTTAGTAGACCACAGTCTCCTGGAACCAGAAGACGTCACTCTCATGAGATTCAAGCGTAAGCGGCCGTTCTGGAAATTCTGGTAGCCACTAATTTCTGCTGTATTTCAAAATCGGGTGATAGCCGTGCAGAGCTCCTGGGTGAATGCCGGCTATGACCGCCGCTACTGACTCAAGCTGAACGGTCACAATGCCAAGCGCCCGGTAAGTCATTGTAGTTACCGCTTGTAGAGCGCTTCGATCGTGGCCGACCCCAGCGAATAGGCGTTTACCATGTAGCCGGTCAGAGCGGCAGACGCATTCTCGGGAAGTTCCAGTGCTTGAGACAGTGCGTAGACGGTGAACTGGTAGCGGTGTGCACCGTCTCCATCGGGCGGGCAGGCGCCACCGAAACCAGCAATGCCATAATCGTTTGTCATTTGCCTGCTGCCTTCCGGAATGCCCTTTGAGTCGCTGCCACCTGCGCCGGCTGGCAATTCGTTGACGTCAGCGGGGATGTTGATCAGCTGCCAGTGCCACCAGCCGCTCCCGGTGGGTGCGTCGGGGTCATACGCAAACACGGCGAATGCCTTTGTGCCTTCCGGTGCGCCCGACCACGACAGTTGCGGAGACTCATTGCCTCCCGAACAGCCGAAACCTTGAAACTCCTGGGCCTTACCCATGAAGCTACCGTGGGAGATATCGTCGCTTTGCAGCGACATAGAGTCAGCCAGAGCAGACGCCGAAAAGACAATCGTCGAGATCAGACCCGCAAGTATTTTGAACGAGTACTTCATCGTTATCTCCATTTCAGTTCGATTACGTTCGAAGTGTTGCTAATGGAAGCGTACCTTACCTATCGAACCGACTGCGCGTTAGTGCCAGATCGCTCAACTATTCGCCCGTTTCGCGCATTCTGGTTTTCCGGAGTTCAGAGGGGGTCAAACCAAACCGGGATTTGAACTTGCCGGTAAACCGCGATTGAGACTGGTAACCGCACTGCTCTGCAACCTGTCCGATGGATTTTGTACTACTTTGTAGCAGGTGCAGGCCATAACTGAGTCTTACTCTGTCCTTGATCGCCTGAAAGTTCGCGTTCTCCAAAGCCAGCTTTCTGCGCAGCGTCGACTCGCTCATCGCAAGGATCCTGGCAACGTGACCCACACCGAGATCCTGATGAATATCCGTGTTAAGGATTTGCTCAATCCGATGCGTGAGGCTGGGCGGCTCCGCAATCGAGCACACTTCTGTAAATCCCATGTGGTAAATGAGGTGCAGCAACTCTTGTCTCCGGAGCGGCCACATTTGCTGCGGCGCGAAGGCCGCCCACTGTACAAATTGTGTCAGTGAGGCATTCATGGCCTCCGTTATCTGTCCGGTGAAATGCCTGTGTGGCCTGTTCGGTTTGTTTTTGAGGGTCGAAAAATCCTGGTAATCAAACTCGATGAGAAGAGCGAAGTACTCCGAGTCCTCAGCAATATTCCGCATATCGATGTCGGGCGTGTTTGAAAGAAAAACAAACTCACCCGCGTTAACCGTTTCTTCACTTGTGCCAAGCTCTTTCTGGCCGCTTAAAACACAGATAAGGAGCGGCTTCATGATCGGAACATTCAGAATATTCTGGTCCGCCACGGACGTATAGATCGAGTAGGGCTGGCGGATTTCTTGTGGAGATACTGTTCTCAGTATGTGTTTCAGGTCGTCCATAACTCGAAGCCAATGCATCCACTAGACTTTGCCGGTTACTCCGACATCCCAGGTGCTATTCAATATCGAAAGAAAACAAAAAAGCCTGGGGAGATGAGGTCGCCGCGATTCCAAACTGCGTTATCGGCGTACGGGCTCCCCTCAGGGCGTAAAAACCGACAACCGATCCGAGGTGCCGGCGCCGCCGGCTGCTGTTGCGCCGGCGACCACGTAGATTTCCTCGCCGACGGCTACCGCGCCGAGACCGTGGCGGGGCACCGGCATGGTGCCGGCGTCGCGCCAGCGATCCGCGTCGGAATCGTATTCCCACACTTCGGCGTACACGCCACCGCCACCGGGCGAGAAGTACTCGCCACCGAATACGTAGCCGTGTTTGCCGAGATTTGCGGCAGCCAGTCCGCCCTGCGCCTGTGGCATGGGTGCGCCGTCCCGCCAGCGCCCGTCCGTCAAATCGTAGACGTCATGGCGGGCGGTGTTGCCGCCACCGACAGTGCGCCCGCCGACGACGTGCCATTGATCGCCGATGACGAACGAAGTCGCGCTGTTTCGGGCCATCGGCAGCGGTGAAGCTGGCGCAGTCTCCGTGGTTTCAGGATCGAACACCTGGTGGGTCGCCACGTCGCGCTGATGACCCCAGTCGGCGTTCAATGCCCCGGCGGGCGCGCGCCCACCGGCGAGGTGAATATGCCCGCCGACGACGGTCGCAACGGTTTCCGACTGAGCTTCGGGCAGTTCGCCGATCACCGACCATCTCTCGCCGTCCAGTCGGAGCACCTCCCGGCTGGCGCTCCAGCGGCCGCCATTAGCCGCGATGAAACCGCCGAACAGCAACAACTCGCCACCGTCAGATACCAGCAGCCCATGATGTCTTGGCTCCGGCAGTGCTGCCGCGTTTCGCCAGGTGTTCTGCTCCGTGTCGTAGCGAAGGACGCGATTGGAGATGTTCTCCTGCGGAGCGGGGACGTCCGGGCTGAGACCGCCCGCAACCCATATGTCGCCGTCGTGCAGGCAGGGATAGATTTCCTGTACGCGCAACGGCAACGCGGCGGCTTCGCGCCAGCGCGGGGCTGCGCCGCAGGGCAGCGCAGCGGCCAGTGCGAGAACCGTCGTCGTTGACCACAATACCTCGCGGCGGGACCATGTATCGCCAGTTCGCTCAGTCATTTGCAGCGATTATAGCGGACACCCGGTTAACAGTAGTTCTTGGCTCAACAGCGCCGCCGGAGCTTGGAATCACGAATACGGATTTGATCGCGAGATCCATCCCAGGATAGGGCCGATTTTGTGCGGGCGACGTGGTACCTTCTCACCCAGTATCTTCGGAGGCGGAGCCAGATGACGTACGACACCATCCCTGAGACCTATGAGCAGTGGCGGCACTGCATTACCGTCGAGTGTGGCATTCCGCTGACAGCTGAGTATGTTGCGCAGCGCCTGGGGGTCTGGAGGGATGAGAAATCGCAGGAAACGACGCGTTTCCGCCGTCTTTACGGCGATGCGTATTGGCGCGCCGTGATCGGCTGGTTCGAGCGCGCCGAAGCCGAAGTAGGGCAGCGAATCCTCTGACCGGGCAGGGCAGTCTTCCTCCACCCGTTTCGGACGTCCCTCCGCAGTCCGTCGAAGCCCCGAACCGAAACAGCCGTTGCCCCGGACGCGGGCTACGCAGGTCGCTCAACATAGGGCTTTCAACGATAGACACCGCCCGCAACTTTGCAAGACAATCCGATCTTACAGCGACGCGATTGTAGGCGCCCAGGAGACAGTTTTTCATGGAGACCGGCGAGTCCGAGGACAATACATCCAATCCACGCATTGCGGCTGGCGCAAGGACGATGAACGAGATCATCGAAATTCGTCTCAGCCGCAGGGCATTTCTCGGCGGCTTGACGGCAACGACCTTGACGGCAACGACGATGAGCTTGGGCCTCGGTGGTTGCGCGAAGGGCGAGCAGTCAGTACCCAGGCAAACCGGGACGCTCGAATTCGATTTTGAGGAGATTCGCCGGGGCCTGGACACAACGCACCACGTCCCGTCGGGGTACACCGCCGACATCCTCATCCGCTGGGGTGACCCTCTCTTCGACGATAGCCCGGCTTTTGATCCCTTGCGCCAGAGCGAAGCCGCCCAGCTTCGTCAGTTCGGTTACAACAACGACTACCTCGGTTTTGTCGCGCTGCCCGCGGATGCCGCCGGGCGTGCGCGGGGCCTGCTCTGCGTAAACCACGAGTACGTGTCGACCGAGCTCATGCTGCCGAACGTGGCTGAGCAATACCCCGACTCGATGACCGCCGAATTGTGCCTGACTGAAATGGCCGCTCACGGGGGAACCGTCGTCGAAATTGTCGAGACTGCTGATGGTTGGAGGCCGGTGACGGGCTCGCGCTATAACCGGCGAATCACTGCGCACCAAACACCTATGGAGTTTTCTGGCCCGGCGGCAGACTCGCCTCGCTTGATGACGAATGAAGATCCGACCGGTCGCACGGCGGCGGGCACGCTGAACAATTGCGCAGGCGGCATTACGCCCTGGGGGACCTGGCTCATGGCCGAGGAGAACTTCAACTACTATTTTCTGGGCACTCCTCCCGACGGCCACCCGGAGGCCAAAAACCACGAACGCTACGGCGTACCCGCCGAATTGTTCCATTGGGGTAGACACTTCGACCGATACGAGCTTTCGAAGGAACCCAATGAGCCGAATCGCTATGGCTGGATCGTCGAGGTTGATCCAATGGACCCGACGTCCACGCCCAGGAAGCGCACGGCGCTCGGACGCTTCAAGCATGAAGGCGCCGAGAACGTGATAGCGCCCGATGGCCGTCTTGTCATCTACATGGGGGACGATCAGCGTTTCGACTATGTTTACAAGTTCGTATCCAGCGCCAGCGTGAACGCCGAGAACCCATCCGCAAACGCAGACTTGCTCGATGACGGAACCCTCTATGTTGCGCGATTCGACGTTGACGGATCGATGGAGTGGCTGCCGATCGTTCATGGTCACGGCCCATTGACCGCGGAGAACGGTTTTGCCACGCAGGCCGACGTGCTGATCGAAACCCGGCGCGCCGCCGACCTCCTCGGTGCGACGCCGATGGACCGACCCGAGGACGTTGAGCCGGATCCCCGCACCGGTTCGGTCTGGGTCATGCTGACCAACAATCACAAACGGAAGCCCGAGCAGGTGGACGCGGCCAATCCTCGCGCCGAAAACCTTTTTGGCCACATTGTGCAGATCGTGGAACCGGACGGCGATTTCACATCCACGCGATCGCGTTGGGAGATCCTCGTGAAGTGCGGGAATCCGGATGATCCGTCGGTGGGCGCCGACTGGAATCCGCTAACGAGCGAAAACGGCTGGTTCGGCAGCCCGGACAATTGCGCGATCGACCCCTCCGGCCGTCTCTGGGTCGCCACCGACGGCAACGAGGACACCGGGGCGGCGGACGGTCTCTGGGCCATGTCGGTCGCCGGCGATCTCCGCGGCACCGGCAAGGCGTTCTTCAGGGCGCCGGTCGGCGCCGAGGTGTGCGGTCCAAGGTTCACACCGGACGGGGAAAGCCTGTTCCTCTCCGTGCAGCATCCCGGCGACGGTGACGATGCCACTTTCGAGTCGCCGCGAACCCGATGGCCCGACTTCGAGGACGGCGTGCCGCCTCGTCCCAGTGTGTTGGCTATCCGAAAGGAGGGGTGAGCACTCTCGGAGTCCACAAAAAAGATGAAGGCAACACTGCTCGCACCACTACTTCTCCTGCTGCCGTGGTCTACGGGCTATGCCGCGGAAAACGCACCTCTTGATGCGGCGGAGTCGGACCCGAAAACACTCGGCTGGATGCAGGGTTTCCCGCCGCCGCCCGGCAAGTTGATCATGCAGCCGGACTCCAATTTCTTCAGCTTCCCGAAGCTCCGCTGGACGGTCTGCCACCTTCGCGAGCTGCTGCCGACCGAGCAGGTTAGCCGCGGTATCGGAGCGCCGGTACCACTCGAATACGACCTTGATGAGTCCGCTATCGATGCACTGACGTTCAAGCCCATGTCGTTCGGAAACGGGTACAGCAGTGATTCGATGACCTGGAAAGAGTCGCTGGCGGCCAACTACACCGACGGGATGCTCATTATTCACAAGGGCAAGATTGTGTACGAGCGCTACTTCGGTTGCCTCGACGAAGCCGGGAAGCACGGCGCCATGTCGATGACGAAGTCGTTGACGGGGTTGCTCGCCGAGATACTCGTCGCCGAGGAAAAACTGGATGACAGTGCACTCGTATCTTCGATCGTTCCCGAGCTTGCCGACAGCGCATTCGGAAGTGCAACCGTTCGGCAGGTCATGGATATGACCACGGGCCTGGCGTACAGCGAGGACTACTCCAATCCCGATGCCGATATCTGGGTTTACTCACGGGCGGCCAGTCCCTTACCGAAGCCAGCCGGTTACGACGGTCCCGACGGGTATTTCGAGTACCTCGAGACCGTGCAGCCCGAAGGTGAGCACGGCGATACATTTCACTACAAGACAATCAATACGGACGCGCTTGGCTGGATCGTTTCGCGGGTGACCGGCAAGGAAGTGACGGAGCTGCTCTCGGAGCGGATCTGGAGTCGGATCGGTGCCGAGCAAGACGGCTACATGACCGTCGATAGCAAAGGTACGCCGTTCGCCGGAGGTGGTTTGAGCGCCGGCTTACGTGACCTGGGGCGCATAGGCTTGCTCATGCTCAACGAAGGCGAGATTAACGGCAAGCGACTGTTTTCCTCCGAAGTGGTTGCCAACATCCGTGAGGGAGGAGACAAGAGGGCATTCGAGAAAGCCGGTTACACGACGCTCCGGGGCGGTAGCTATCGCGGCATGTGGTGGCTGTTCCACAACCAACATGGTGCGTTCGCCGCGCGGGGCGTCCACGGTCAGACGATCTATGTCGATCCAAAGGCCGACATGGTGCTTGTCCGCTTCGCTTCGTACCCGACCGCCAAGAACGCAATGATCGATCCAACCTCGCTACCGGCCTACCAGGCCGTAGCGGAATACTTGTTATCCCGCGATTGACGTTGAAGAGTGAGGCTCAAGAGCGGACATTCGCGCGACACAAACCAGTGTCTTCCTGTGGCCCGCGGGGCTTTCTGTTCCTGGCGCCGTACGGCGTGACGCCGGCATGTCTGTGACTCTGCTTCTGGGAGGGGCGCGGTCGGGTAAGAGCCGTCGTGCATTGCAACTGGCGGAAGCGGCGTCGCCAACGCGTACCTTCATAGCGACGGCCGAGCCACTCGACGACGAGATGGCCTCGAGGATTGCGAAGCACCAGGCCGATCGCGGTCAGGGATGGACAACCCGCGAAGCACCGATTGATCTGGTTGACGTGCTGCACGAGACCGTTCGGGCCGATCACGTCGTCCTCGTAGACTGTTTGACCTTGTGGTTGTCCAACCTGATTCATCACGACCGAAACGTCGATGACGAGGTCGAGCGGTTGCTCGATGCATTGAGACTACCCGGCGAGCTGATTCTCGTATCCAATGAGCTTGGCCTCGGGCTGGTGCCGAGCACACCGCTTGGACGCCGTTTCCGGGATCAACAGGGCTGGCTCAATCAGGCAGTCGCAGCAGCGAGCGATCGGGTAGAGTTTGTTGCGGCGGGGTTGCCGCTAACGCTCAAGTGAGAGTGCGTTGGCTAGGCGTGTCTCCGCCTCCGGCGTTCCCGGCAGCCCAACCCTCAAATGCGTTTGCGTCCATTCGAAGCGGCGGACGTAGATACCGTGGTCACACAGCGTGGTCCAGGTTGCGTGCGCATCGGCCAGCTCGATGTAGCGAAACAGGTTCGTTCCGCCGGCGACCTTCGCGCCCCCGGCCTCGAGCAGCGCGTCGGTGCGTGCACGCGCCGCGGAGAGTTGCCTGCGCATGGACTGTTGCCATTCAACGTCCGCGTAGGTTTCCGCACCGATGGCGAGTGCGGGGCCGGAAATGCGCCACACGCCGAGTAGGCGCTCCAGCGCGGCAGCCAGTGTCGGCGGACCGAGTAGGGCGCCGAGTCGCAGGCCCGGGAGACCGAAGAACTTGCCCGTCGAGCGCAGGATTATGAGTCCCGGCGATCCCGCCTGCGGCGCGAGACTCCGCGCCGGGTCGAGATCGGCGTAAGCTTCATCCACGATGAGCCAGCCGCCTCGCCGTGCGAGTCGCTCACGGGCATACACGAGAGCGTCTTCATCAAAGCGTCGGCCGTCCGGATTGTTGGGATTACAGAGCACGACAACGTCCGCGTCGTCCGCGTAAGCGAGTGGATCGGCGGTCGTGACAAGCTCCGCGCCGGCTGCGCCCCAGGTTTCGGCATGATCGCCATAGCTTGGTGCAAGCACGGCGACACGGCGCGCGCTGATGACATTGGGCAACAAGCGGATCGCGATCTCCGTGCCCGGAACGAGTAGTAGTGTCGACGCGGGCGCCGCGAAGGCTTGTGCCATCGCCGAGCGGCAGCGTTCCAAGTCCAAAACGGTTGGCAATCGGTGAAGCGAGCCTGGATCGACGTGGTCCACGGGCCAGGGCCAGGGGTTGATCCCGGTGGACAAATCGACCCAGGGCAACGGCGCGGCCGGAAATCGGATGTTCACTCGGTCGAGCGCGCCGCCATGCTGGAGATCTTCGCTCATGAAACAGCCTGTGCGGTGGCAATGAGGACAAGCAGAACGGTCGCCAGCAGCATTGCACGGACATATAGCTTGAGCCCTGTGTGCATCGCTGCGGCATCGGGGTCGCGTGCGCCGGCGTTCAGCCACGGTTCCGCCGCTACCGTGTCCCCATAGCGTCGCGGTCCGGACAGGCGGACTCCCAGCGCTCCCGCCAACGCGGCTTCGGGCCAGCCGGCGTTGACGGATCGATGTCGGCGCGCATCGTGCCACATGACGCTCCATCCAGTGGCGCGCCCGCCGGCCGCCAGCGCGAAGAGACCGCCGGTGAGTCGGGCTGGAATCCAGTTCGCCGCATCGTCTATGCGCGCGGCGAACTTGCCGAATCGCTCGTAACGCGCGTTGCGGTGACCAATCATCGAGTCGAGTGTGTTCACCGCCTTGTAGGCGGCGACGCCGGGCAGCCCCAGCAGCACGCCCCAGAACAGCGGGGCGACGACACCGTCCGAGGCACTCTCCGCGAGGCTTTCGAGTGCCGCACGGGCGATGCCCGCTTCGTCCAGCCCGTCCGGATCCCGCCCGACGATGTGCGAGACGGCTTCGCGCGCCGTCGCAACACAATCGGTCGCGAGCGATTCCGCGACGGCGGATACATGCTCGTACAGACTGCGCGAGGCCAGCAGGCTGGACGCGAGCACGGCTTCAACCGCGATGCCTGCGACGCCGCTCGGGAGCAACGTCGTCACGCCGGTGGCCAGCGCCCAGGTGATGAAGATCACGGCGCTGGCGGTGATTGCGCCGGCCAACGTGCGCCAGCTGTCACCGAGACTTTTGCGATTGAGCGAGTTATCGAGTGTTGTCACCAGCCAGCCGATCCAGACCACAGGGTGGCGGATTCGCCGATAGAGGCGTGCGGGCCAGCCCACGGCGGCTTCTATCGCCCAGGCGAGCAGCATTGTGACGCCGGTCATGTGCTCGCGAGCGTCGGCGGCCGCGCGGCCGCGAGCAGCGCGTCCACGTCGACGGCGCGTTCGACGTGATCGGCGAGCGCCTCCAGCGCCGCTTCAACAGATGCGCCATAGTCGTAGGCTTGCAGCGACTGTGCTCCGGCACGCCGCAACCAGGTATCCCGAAAGGCATCGTTCGCGAACATGCCGTGCAGGTAAGTACCCGCGACGCGGCCGTTCATACTGACAGCGCCATCCCGGTGTCCGCCGATTTCGAACATCGCTCGTTCGCAGTCCGGGCCGCGGGTTGCTCCGGCGTGGATCTCGTAGCCGGAGACGGGCGTGCCGCTCCCGACACAGACACCGGCGACTGCCCGGACGGTCTTTTCCGGGTACATCGTGGTCTCGACATCGAGCAGACCCAGACCCTCGACACTGCCGGCCGGCCCGTCGATGCCCGTGGGATCGTGGATGCGGCGCCCAAGCAGCTGGAATCCGCCACAGATGCCGAGTACCCGCCCGCCGCTGCGGGCATGAGCGAGGATGTCATGATCCCAGCCCTGTTCGCGCAGGTAGGCGAGTTCGCCAAGCGTCGACTTGGTTCCGAACAGCAGCACAACGTCGCAGTCCCGCGGTATGGGCTGGCCCGGTGGAATCCATGTGAAAGCCACGCCGTCCTGTTGGCGCAGCGGGTCGGCGTCGTCGAAGTTCGCCATGCGCGAGAACATCGGCGCGACGATCCGCAGCGCATCGTCGCCCGAGCGGGCGGACGGCTCGATGCCGACCGCGTCCTCGGCCGGCAGCCTCGCCGCCGCCGGCAGCCATGGCACGACGCCGAAAGCGCGCCAGCCGGTGCGCGCGGTAATCGCCTCGACGCCGGCATCGAACAGTCGCGGGTCGCCGCGGAATTTGTTGACAATGAAGCCTGCGATCATGGCGGCATCGCCGGCGTCGAGTACAGCCTGGGTGCCGACGAGACTGGCGATGACGCCGCCGCGCTCGATATCGGCGATGAGGCAAACCGGCACGCCTGCCCGCCGTGCGAAACCCATGTTGGCGATGTCACCGCGCCGCAGGTTGATCTCTGCCGGACTGCCGGCGCCCTCGACGACAATGAGCTCAAACTCACCGCTAAGCCGGCGGAAACTCTCAAGCACGGGTTGGAGCAGGGCGCCTCGGCCGCGCATGTAGTCGGCGGCGGCGCGCGTCGATACGGCGCGGCCGTGTACGACGACCTGCGACGTGCGATCGCTTTGCGGTTTGAGCAGGACCGGGTTGAAGTCGACACGAGGCGTAAGGCCGGCCGCTTGTGCCTGCAGTGCCTGGGCACGGCCGATCTCGCCGCCGTCCGGACAGGCGGCCGCGTTGTTGGACATGTTCTGCGGCTTGAAGGGGGCGACGGCGATACCGCGGCGGCGCGCGATGCGCACCAGCGCCGCGGTCAGGACGGATTTGCCGACGTCAGAACCCGTGCCTTGCAGCATCAGCGCGCGGGCGATCACAGCGCCCCTTCGACCTGTACGTTGAGGCCATCGATTCCGGCCCTGACGCCGTAAACGTCGGCGAGGCGTTCGGCAGTCAGCGTCTCGGCGGGCGTGCCGTCCGCGACAATGCGCCCGTCGAGCATCCACAGCAAGCGGTCGGCGAAGCGGGCGGCCAGCGAGACGTCGTGCAGAACGATAAGCGCCCCGCCACCCGTATCCACGAAGGAACGGACGAGTTCCATGATCCGATGCTGGTGCCGCGGATCGAGCGCCGCGACCGGCTCGTCGGCGATCAGCAACGGCGCCTCCGCGGCGAACGCGCGCGCAAAATGCACGCGGGCGAGTTCGCCGCCGGACAGCGTGTCTGCCGAGCGATCGGCCAGTGCCGCGAGATCGCAGGACTCGAGGGCGCTGGCGACGGCCCGCTGATCGGCATCGCCCAATCGTCCCAGCGCCGCACCGTGCGAAAACCGGCCGAGGGCAACGACGTCGCGGACGGGGCTCGGCCAGGCCAACGGACGCCGTTGCGGTAGATAGCTTGCTCGACGCGCTCGCACCCGAGGCGTCAAAGTCTGTGTGTCTTCGCCGCCCAGGGTGGCGGTTCCGCGGGTCGGCGGGGCGAGGCCCAGCGCTGCGCGGAGCAGCGTCGTCTTGCCCGCGCCGTTCGGTCCGAGCAGGGCGACGAACTCGCCGGCCCGTAACCGAAAGCTGGCGCCATCGACGAGGATCGCGCCGTCGCGCACGACCGTCAGCGTATTGGCGGCCAGTTCAGTCAACGACAGTCCGCCTGCGCATGGCGATCCAGACGAAAGCCGGCGCCCCGACCAGGGCGGCGACAACGCCGAGTTTCAGTTCGCTATCGGTCGGCGTGAGCCGCACACCAATATCGGCGACGACGAGTATCAACCCGGCGAGTATTGCCGAGGGCAGCAGCGAGCGCGCCGGGTCGTGGCCGACCCAGGGCCGCACAATGTGCGGGGCGACAATCCCGACAAAGCCGATCGCCCCGGCGAGCGCCACGGCGCCGCCGGTTGCGAGTCCCGCACCGAGGACCACGAGCACGCGCTGGCGGCGCAGGTTGAGGCCGACGCCGCTCGCTGCCTCGTCGCCGAGCGTGAGCGCGGACAGACCCCGGCGCGATGCGAACAGGATGGCGCAGCCGGCAGCAAGGAACGGTGCGGCGAACAGTAGGTCGTCAAAGCTCCGGTTAGCGACCGAGCCGAGCATCCAGTTGATCATGTCCGAAAGGGAAAAGGGATTGGGGGCGAGATTCATCAACAGACTCATCATTGCACCCGCGAAACTCGCCAGACCGACACCGATCAAGATCAATGTGACGACCGATGTCGTGCGCACGGCGGCGAGCGCAATCAGCGCCGTCGCAAGAACGGCGCCCGAGATCGCGGCGACCGGCAGCACCCAGGGGTTTATCGCCACCAGCCCGTAGTAGAGCGCAAACGTTGCCGTCATCGACGCCGTCGCCGAGACACCGAGCACGCCGGGTTCGGCGAGCGGATTGCGCAAGAGACCCTGGAGAGCGGCGCCGCTTAGCCCCAGGGCTGCTCCAACGCAAAAGGCCGTGAGCGCTCGCGGCAAGCGGATCGACCAGACGACAATCCGATCGCCTACGTCCGCGCCTCCGGCGAGCGCCGCGACGACGCGCGAGGCTTCGAGCGGCGTCGAGCCGAGCAGGCAGGCGGCAAACAGGGCGAGCGCGGAGGCAAGCAGCAAGCCCGGAGTGAGCAGGCGTGTCACCGATCCGTTCCCGCGGCCAGCGCTTCAACGGCATCCATCAGGAACCAGCCGCTGCAGCCCGTCCATGCACCGCGCAGCGGCACGACCGGCCGGCCGCGGAATTCCTCGCGGGCCACTGGATGCCGCATAGGGCTCCAGCTATCGGGATGGTTGGTTAGCGTATTGAAGAAGGCCGCGGCAACCAGATCGGGGCTCTCATAGGCGAGCCGCTCGAGCGGTATCGGTTGCCAGCCCGGCTGGCTTTGAAAGTTCGTAAGCCCGGCCGCGACAAGCATCTCATGCACCAGCGAGCCGGGACCCGTCGTCAGTCCGGACGGCGTCATGTACAGCACCGCGCGATCAGGGGCGGAGGGGCGCAGGCGCTCGAGGCGCTCTCGCATTTCGGCAACCACCCGCGCGCCGCGCTCCTGCTCGGCAAATTCCGCGGCCGTCGACTCGATGATGTCGAATACATCCGGGATGTCAGCGGCCCAGCCAATCGACAGCACGGGTATACCCGCGCGCTCGAAGAACTCGGCCGCATTCGGGCCGCCACCGTAAGCGCGCACGACGAGATCCGGCTTCAGCACCAGCACGTCCTCCGCGACCGGGCGCACGACAGGCATCCCTCGCGCCGCGTCACGCATATACGAAAAGTCAGCCGTTGCATCGGGCGAGACGGCCAGTATCCGCTCCCGATCCAGGAGTTTCAGTACGTACTGGTCGGCGCAGACGTCCAGGCTTACGACGCGCATCGGCCGCGGCGCGGACGAGTCCGACGGCGGTGTGAGCTCGCCGCCGCAGCCGGCGGCGAGCAATAGCAGCGGCAGCAATACCTTCGGGGGCATCCGCAGCGTCAACGGGCGCTAGTAACGCAACCGAATACCCAGCGACCCCGACAGTCCGGGCGTGCCGTACCCGAGTATTTGCTGATAGTCCTTATCGAACAGGTTCTCGATACGCCCGTAGACCTCGATCCGCTCGGACAACGCGTAGCGGCCGGTCACGTCCACACGCAACCAGCTGTCGATCCTCGTCGGGTCCGTACTCGAATTGGTCTCGCCGCCGTTGTAGCGCAGCAGTACGGCGCCCGAGAACGGGCCGGCTGGTGCGTAGGACAGCGTGAGATCGCCCGAGTGTTCCGGCAGGCGCGGCAGCGCGTTGCCGTCGCCGTCCTCGGCGTCGATGTACGCGTAGTCGAGCGACAGGCTGAGCGTATCGCTCAGCAAGAGTGCGCCCGAAAGCTCGAGGCCCGTCGATTCGACCTCGTCGATGTTGAGATAGCCGCCGATCGCAAAGTCGAAGTCGATCTGGTTTTCCGTCTCCTGACGGAACACCGTTGCGCCGAGCCGGAAACGACCATCGGTTGATTGCCACTCGATACCCGCATCGAACGCCTCGGACGTTTCGGCTTTGAGGTCGGCATTCGGTTCCGTAGCGCCGCAGCAGAAAAACGTCGTCTGGAAGATTGTAGGCGCCTTGAAGCCCTCGCCCCAACTCGCGCGAAAAGACAGGTTGTCAGTCAGCTTCCACGCGCCTGCGAGTCGGGTTGTGCTCTCCGAGCCGAAGCGCTCATGGTCGTCATAACGTAATCCGGCCGTGACGGTCAGATCGCCAACCGGCCGCAACTCGTACAGCGCGAATAGACCGTCGATGGACGTGTCGTCGTCGTTGGCGGTGGTTTCTTCGCGCTCGGCGCCAAAGGCCAGACGATGGCGTTCACCCGCATTCAGCGTTCCCTGGTAGCGGTACAGCAGCCGTTCGCCTTCCGCTTCGAAGCTCGGCAGACCGCCACTGAAGTTCTCGCGCGTGATATCGGCATAACCGACGAGGAACAGGTTGTCGAGTCGGCCATCGAGGAGCGGAACCGCGAGCGATACATTGGCGGCGGCTTCCTCCGTCTCGCTGAGTTCGTCGCCGTCGCCGACGCTGCCTTGTGCGCCTGACGCGAAGCTGTCGAATTCGCTCTCGGCATCTGTCCACAGTACGTCGGCGCTGAGTCGCGCATCGCCCGGCAGGTTGAGTCCACCCTTCGCCGACAAGGTCAGCGAATCGTAGTTGTCTTCCTCGCCGTTGCCGTTGTCTTCGTCGGCCTTCGAGATGCCGTCACTCGAGACCGAAACGGCCGCAAGCCGGAAATCGCCGACCTCGCTGGCATTCGACACCGATACGCCGCCGCGTAGCGTGTTGAAAGAACCGTACTCGGCGAACGCTTCGCCTCCAAGTTCTTCGCCGGGCGATCTAGTCGTGATCGAGACGACGCCGCCGATTGCATCGGTGCCCCAGAGCGTGGAATGTGGTCCCTTGAGCACTTCGATGCGTTCGATGTTTTCGGTATCGAGTCGGGCGAAGTTAAAGCCACCGCCCGGCGAGGTGGGGTCGTTGACCGGAATGCCGTCGATCAGCACGACGGTCTGTTCGCTGGCGGCGCCGCGGATTCGCACGGCGGCATTGCCGCCAAAGGAGCCGTTCTGGTTGATCGTGACGCCGGGGGCCTGAGCGACCGCGTCAAGCACGTAGATCAGACCGAGTTCCTCGATCTCTTCCGCCGTAATGATCGATAGGCTCGACCCGGTCTCCGTCGCCGTCTGGTCAAGGCGCGTAGCCGTGACGACGATCGTGTCGACGTTTTCCTGGGCCGCCGGTTCATTCTGGGCCGAGGCAGTGTTTACCAGTGTTACGAAAGGGACCGCGCAAAGCGCTAGTCGGGCGACTGCTGTGTATACAGCACGCATGATGGCTCTCCCCTGGCACCCTGCCGCCCAATTTTGGGTACTCAGACAACGACTGTTTTGGCCTGCGTGGTTGGGACCACGGGGCGGCCGGCCGCATTGGCATGTCGTTTCTGAGATAAAGTGCCGCGTGGAACGCCGGACTTCACTGCCCGCTGAGACTATCCCGGCCCCCGGACGAACGACGCGATGGCAGGTCTCCTGGCTTGCCGATCGTCGCTTGGGGCCGCCTTCCCGGAGCTTTTTCTTAACAGATCCAGTGGCGTCGGGCCCGTTGCTCCCGGCTCACAGTTGCGGGTACAGCCACGGTTTTGCACCGTGTTCCCTATTGGCCGCGTTGTCGCGGCACCATCTGCGGGAAAGCTTGACGTGGTG
>JANQPG010000017.1 GCA_028289545.1 Woeseiaceae bacterium | reverse complement strand
GTAAAGTGCGCGGCTCCGTGGGGCTATAGCTCAGCTGGGAGAGCGCTTGCATGGCATGCAAGAGGTCGGCGGTTCGATCCCGCCTAGCTCCACCAAGCTCCATCTGAAAAAGCAGAAAAAACGACGTCCCCATCGTCTAGAGGCCTAGGACACCGCCCTTTCACGGCGGTAACAGGGGTTCGAATCCCCTTGGGGACGCCATCTGAAACAAAAGACCCGCCGAAGGCGGGTTTTTTGTTTTGGCCGTTCCAAGTTGAGTCGAGGCGAACCTTGGGTTCGATAACGACGCGCCAGCCTCTTAGACGCCCGGAGGGTGCCCCTCCCGATAGAGGCCGAGTAAGTTTCGGCCCCTTTGCGCCTGTTCGGTAGAGCAAAATGACTATTCGGGAATCCTCGAGTTTTTCGCCTCCTGATCGTGTTTGGGACAAAGGGCATCCGTATGCGTTTCGAACTTGGATGCGTTCTTTGCTCCCTTGGTTCGTGATCGACTTAGGCGCCGTCGACAAGCCGACGGACTGTGAGCGCTCAGGTGGATGGCATCGGTGGTACAACATCGACAACACCAAGAGCGGTTGCTACCACTGCAAGGTCATAAGGGATGGGCAGCTATGGGTTGACGACGCCTAGTCGCCACGTGTTTGCCGCGCTAGATCGTTTTGCCACAGGTCACGCCGCGACAGCTATGAATACGGCGAAGAGCTTCGTTTCATTGGGAAGTTCGAATCCCCTTGGGGACGCCATCTGAAACAAAAGACCCGCCGAAGGCGGGTTTTTTGTTTTGGCGATCTCGGAAAGATATCAACCGAGTGCCTGCACCCTCAATCTAGAGTCTGTCTGACAGCTTGTGATATTTCCTTGCGTGATTCGTTTTGGCCTAGTCCAGTGTAGGTTCTGTAGATGAGGTGGGCTCTATGTCCAAGGCGAGTCAAGGCGATTTCGGAGATCGACTGCTCAAATTTCGCAAGAAGCGCAATCTGACTCATGAAGAGTTCGCGAGTCGCGTAGACGCGCATCCAACAACCATTTCTCTACTTGAGAACAAGAAAAGGAATCCAAGTCTTGAGATGGTCCAAAAAATCGAAGCTGCGTTCGATCTGGAGCCAGGGGCGTTCGTGAAGCCGGGTGAAATTGTTCTCGAAGGTATGTGCTTCACGATCATGCCGTTCGGCGGATGGTTCGACAGGTATTACGAGGAGGTCTATGAGCCGGCCATCGTCGAGTCCGGCCTCGAGGCGCGGCGGGCGGATGACGTGTACCGCTCTGGAAACGTCGTAGATGACATATGGGATCTGACCAAACGGGCGGATCTGATCCTAGCCGACCTTACGGGCAAGAATCCGAATGTTCTGTACGAGTTGGGATTGGCCCACGCGATAGGCAAGCGAGCGATCCTGGTCGTCGACGACATTGCCGACGTACCGTTTGACCTCCGCGCGCTTCGGGTCATCGAGTACGACAAGAATGCGCCGGACTGGAGCCAAAAGCTTCGAACGGATATCAGGGCCGCGATAGAGGAAACACTGAAGTCTCCCGTTGATCGTGTGCTCTCCGCTTTCATTAAGGTGGATGAGTCGGCGGATCCACCAAGCCTTCCCGAGATAGAGAAGGAGATCCTGGAGCTTCGTCAGGCTGTTGAAAACCTGAGAGGACGAGATGCCGTCTCAGAGTCCAGAGTCGCCGTACGTGATGCGGGTGTGTTTACGCGACGCGCAATTGCTAAAGGGATGAGTAAGGCGGATGTCATTGCCGAACTCATAGGTCTTGGGGTCGTTTATTCCGATGCAATCAGCCTCTATCATGCCGCAATGTCGAGTATTCGTGACGAGGGAGACTCACGAGAATGATGACCTGAATACGATTTCTCGATGTTTGCACCAAAAGCGATGGCGTCGGCATTTTGGGGATCAACCGAGTCGAGGCAAATCCAGGTTTTAGTAGTGACGTCCGAGCGTGCCTCACACCTGAAACTGCTGCACATCGCCTCAGCTAAACCGGGCCTCTACTCACGACTTAGAATGTATCGACTGTTCGTCGCGATCCTGTCCTTGGATGCTGGGAATCACGGCGATTGCTGCTTGCTTGATGTTGCATCGCGCTTGCAACTTACTAAACGCGGGTCGCTTAAGCTCGAAGACAGCTTAGGCCTCACGGTATGTTGTCGGCCACGTGTCCAAGAGCCGGGTTCGTTGCCGGCACGGCGGATTGAACTTCGCTGATAATACCAGCTACTGTCAGGTAGGCGCTTGGGCGAGTAGTGCAGGTTCGTTGGGTCAGGCCGAATCACAAAAAGCAGGCTACGTCCACGCGTTTTGCAGCAGGTTCGGATTAATATCTGCATCGGAGAAGCTACTCATGTCTATTTTGCAGCACTCGAAATCCGCGTCGTAGAATGATGCATGGGCAAATCGACAGTTTTCCAAGTCGCCGTACGAAAAGTCAGCATCTTCGAAAAGTGCGAAATCAAAATTAAGTACTTCATCGGATCCAGGAAAGTGGTGAAGATATACACCTTTTAAGTTCAAGCGCTTTTTCCTTTCCAGCCTCTTCGGAGAGAGATCAACGGTAATGCTCTTAAAGAGCGAGAATTCTTTTCTTGGGTATTTTCGTCTCCCAATAACTTGGATTGCTGCGAATATATCCTCCGGCACAACATCGAGTTCTGGGCTGGTCATGTATTTCGCTATCTTCTTAGCCAGATTCCTAATTTCCTTTGGGTGGTTGGTGTTTGGGTGGTCTTTTCGTACTTGATAGTAGCGAGCGATCACCGAATACTCTCTGACGAACGCGCAAAGCGTATCTATTATCGGCAAATAGTAGGTTCTAGGGTTGTCGTTTGCTATCTGCTCCAAGGCATATATCGCACCTACTCTGACACTCGATTCACGATCGCTTAGCTTAGCAAGCGCAGAGCCAAATGAATCCGTAACATGCTGGCGATGCATCAAGCCGTATCGTTTACCGGCCAAGAAGACTGTAATTGTGGCTAGGGTAACCCCTAGTAACAGCACCGAGACGCGAGCAATGTCTACCAATAGTGTGGCATCTTGTGGCGGTTTGGAAAGAATCCAATCAATTAGTCCCACGGCGAATCCTCTAGGGCTAAGTAAGTTCATTAAGGGGCTTTCGTCAACTCTGGCAACTTGGCCTCAAGTTTCGCACTCTAGCGTCTCACTGAGTTAGTTTGGGTTGCCTCTGTACATCACAGAGTCCGTAATCATTTAGCGATTCGTGGCCGAATCGCCTTGAGCGCCGCGTCTCGCTAAACTCGAATCATCAATCTGTCGTGTATGTAGAGTTTTTTGTGCACAGCGGTTCGACACATTACAGTGAGCTGATTCAGTTTATGTCAACCTACTAGATCGGGTAGGGGGTTGGGCAGCCCATTCTTCATGGCGCCCGGTCAACGTCGCCGGCCCAAGCCGATTCGGTTCTATTCCACCGGCGTCGAAAAATCAAAACAGCTCATGCTCGCAGTTTGGAAAGCATGATGAACCCAACCCACAAAAACCAAACAATCTGCCCCAGGCCAAAAATTGCGGCCAGTTCGGCGAGAGAAGGAACAACCGTCAGAATGCCCACAATACCAATCGCCAAGCCAAGGTAGCCGAGCGGTTTAGGCAGCGCTCCGTCCCGTATAGCGATCCAGCTGGCGAGAAGCATCCATAGGCCTCCCACGAGTTCGATTCCACCGCCCAGTGCGTCATGCACAATGTTTACGGACAGCCAGACTGTAGCGGCTCTTTCGGGGTCTGATTCGAACAGCGCCGCAGCGCTTTGAGAACCCGCAATGAAGATCATGCCGCTGGCCAGAACGAGACCTGCCCAGATGATTCCGAACGCCGTTGCAGTCAGCGCCGTATTCGGCATCACGGGCTTCAGGCGTTCGTGTAATGCCAGGACGAGAACCAGCAAAGCCACACCGGCGAGCAGGTAGATCGCCGCTATCGTCGACAGGACGAGTGCCTGATTGTCGAGCAAGTACGACAGGTTTTCGACGGGTTGCAGAAAGCTGGGCGCGTCGATGAAGAAAATGAATACGCTGAATCCCAGGATCTAGCATCCTGCTTTGACCAGAGCTGCAACCCCACCGATCTGTTGGAAGCTGTGCATTTGCGAATCCCTGAGATTCTATCTAGAGGCTAAGTGCCTGATCAGAACGGCGACGCGGGCATGAAGCGTCACAAAGGCTCGCAGAACCCAGCCGACACAGACCAGCTCACTCGAAATGCGCCGCCATCGGCCATGGCAACACCAAGCCCCCAGGCGACGAACGAACGCGACGCAAATCGCAACATGAAGCGGTCACCAATTTTCGGTGCCGCGTGCTGACAGATGAGCGCATGCTCGTGTGTCTCGCAGGGGACGGGCTCTGCGGAAGCACCGACGATTTCGACGTGGCCGTTTCGACCAGGAAATTGTAAGAAGACTCGCCTGAGTCGCTCGTATGACCGCGCACGAGCTCACCTTCGTGATGCTCATCGACGACTGCCGTTTCTTTGCTGGTGCACAGCCATTCACCGTCGGCTTTTGCGCCGGCGGCTATCGTGAACAGCGCCATGGCTGCGATGATTTGCGTTGTCTTCATCATTACTAGTCTTCCTTGCGTCCCTCAGTCGCCGGTTCCAGTCAGCTGCGGCGTCAACGGCTAACGCCCAAACCAGATTCACTCACCATGCGCCTCTTCCACCAACCGCCGTGTCGCTTCATAACACTCGGCACAAAAACTCGCGAACTCTGCGAGAAGATCCGGCTTTGGCCAAACTCCGGTGCGTCGATCAATCGCACCGACAGCCAACTCGTATTCCGCCAGTAGCTGAACGTAGAGCTGCCGCCGCTCCGCCGGTATGACAATTGGCGGCAGCCCGGCGCGGAGTAATGGGATGTTGGAGAGCAGTCGTGCAATGCGGCCGTTGCCGTCCCAGAACGGATGAGTGTGCGCAACGCCGGCGTGGATTCTTACGTATGTCTCGGGGGCAGTCTCCAGGGTCAGCTGTGGAGTGCGTTCGGCATTGAGCGCCGCGAGTATTTCGTGCATCAGGTGCGGCACCTCTTCCGGCGCTGCGTACTCGACGTAGACCTGCCGATTGTCGCGCGTAACTGTGTAGGTGCCGTTCGGCTCGAGTTTCCACGCGCCGTTCGGTTTGTAGATATCGATAACCGTGTCGGCCTGTACCGCCTTGTGCAGATCGAAGACGGTCTGCTTATTGATTGTTGTGCTCAGACTCCGGTACAGAATGTCGATCGCGCGCGAGTGGCCAATGACCTCCTGGTGGTCTTTGATGGGTTTGCCGGAAATTGTTAGCCCTTGCTCCAGCACAAAGTGTGTGTCGCCCAGGGTGAGCGTGTTGCCTTCGACGGCTGTAGAAGTGTGGGTCCAAAGGTCCCGCAGTTGGCCGAGCAGCGCGCGTTTTCGCGGTGCACTCAAACCCTTGAGGAACTCGAACTCGGGTTCGGTGCTGGCATCGGTCATGCGGTAGCGTGTGGATCGGCGATTGCCGGATTTGATGAGCCGCCCTTCGTCGACCCACTTTGACAGCCAGCGGCGGAGGGTCCTTTCCGGTACCGCATGGTCGATGTCGATAAGTAGCTCCGGTAGCGACAAATCTCCGCGAGATCGCTGGAAAGCGGCGAAAATCTGCGATGTATCGTGTTTCACGGCCGAATCACTGGGCGTTGCTCTCGAATACGGCCATTCTAGCATTAATACGGCCACTAAAATGGCCGTATTTAACCGGTGTGCGGAACCCATGATATGTGCGCCAAATCAGCACATGCACGGCGCGATCCGTCGTAAAATTCACGGCCTGGTTTACGGCGAGGTTTCCTCTCAGGCGGGCGAGGAGGCCGACCGCGGTCTGGACTGTCGATTTTTTATACAGCCCGGAATGCCGGTGTTGAGCGTTCGACCAAAAACAGCATAAAAAACATAGTATTACGCACTTGGCGCGGATCTTGCTTTATAATCAGCGTAGCACGCCGGAATTGACTTTTTGGTGTCATCTGACCGTGTAAGAATTTTAGTGGGAAGGCCGGATCATCCACCAGGGAATTAGCGAATGTCGTTGAAGGACTCCAACGAAAAGACTGTCAGCAACGATGTGGCGAACGAGCAGCCTCGGTCGCCGGGTCGTCGTGCGCTGTTGAGCGGCGCCGTCAAAGCTGCGCCGGTAGTGCTGACCTTGCAGAGCGGCGCTGCGCTGGCCCGGTCCAGCAACCTCATCAGCTCCTCGACGTCGTCATACCGCGACGGCTCAGGGCGCACCCTGTGCCTGAACACCGACTCGGTGGACGCAGTGGACTCGGGCTACGGTCTGTACGATCTCGGCGAGCCGGCTTCCGGACACGTCACCGCTATCAACGAGCGCGACTATCGCGTCAGCCCGCGCCGGCGTGCCGGTCGGGTCGACGAATCGACGATGTGCATGCGTGGCGGCAACTACTACTACCGCGACCGGCAATACACGGGATACGGGTACAAGAGGACGTGGCGCGAAGTGAAGGTATCTCGCGGCGTTCTCGTGTCGGCCACCGCCATGACGTCCTTCGCCGGCAGCATCATCGTTACCGACCTCTAAGCGGACATTCTGCGGATTCGTACCGGTACGGGCTGAGCACTAGCCCTTATACTGCGGTGTTTCGGCCGCAGCCCACCTACCGATGAACGATACCCACGAGCAGGACCGACCCGAGTGGTGTGCCGTCGACCCCGAGTCGATGGTCTGGGCGGATTGGGGTAGGGACCAGGTTGTCTACCATCGACCGTCGGGCCGAACCCATTTTCTCAACGACGTCAGTCGGCGACTGATTCTCGACGTGCTGCCCCCAGCGGGTGAGCCGGGCAGAGATGCCGGCTCTGTTGCAGCCGCACTCGATCTGCCGGACGACGATCTCGACGCCGCGGCTATCGTCGAAGAAATCCGCGACCTGCTGATGCATCTCGAAGCGCTCGGCCTGGTCGAACGCGCGACCTCCCGTGGGACCGGGCGAGCATGACCAGAGCGGCAGCGAGCCCGGTGCGGGTCGGCGACCTGAGCGCGGCCGAGTTTGCCGACCGGCTGGCGGCCGGGGTTGGTCTCGGCATTGGCCCGTTCGTTGCGAAAATTTGCGTCGAGGTTCCCGGACTGGCGGGGCACCTGTACGAACTCTATCGCGACTACCCGCTGATCGAGGAGCCGGCTGTCTTCAGCTTCCACGCTCGGCTGATTCAGCTGAACGGAATTGGCCGCCGGCGGGTCCGTTTCTCGGTCGACGGCCGTGTGCCGCATGAAGACATGCCCGCGGAGCACGCGCTGCCGGTGCTGGAATGGGGTATCAATCTTGTTGTTGCGCTGCGTTCTCATAGTTTCCTGATGCTGCACGCCGCTGTTGTCGAACTCGACGACGCGGCAATGCTGCTGCCCGCAACACCCGGCGCCGGCAAGACGACACTTTGTGCTGGACTGTCACTGGCCGGGTGGCGGCTGTTCTCCGACGAGTTCGGCCTACTGCACCCCGGCACATGTGACCTGCTTCCGGTGCCGCGGCCGCTGGCGCTCAAGAACGAATCGATCGGCGTCATCCGGAGTTTTGACCCGGAGGCTTACATTGGGCCCGAGACGCCCGGTACCCGTAAAGGCACCGTTGCGCACCTGCGCCCGCCGTCGCAGAGCGTGCAGCTCGCGGATAGCCCGGCGCCGGCGCGCCATATTGTTTTTCCACGCTGGAACCCGGACGTGCCGAGCACCCTGACCGAGATACCCAAAAGTGATGCGTTTATGCTGCTGGCAACCAACGCTTTCAACTACGACCTTCTCGGTGAAACCGGATTCGAGACTGTCAAGCTGCTGGTCGAGGGCGCGCGCTGTCTAGAATTCGAATACTCCGATCTGAACAACGCCGTCCCTGCGCTGACCGATTTTGTACGCCGCGATGACATCTGATACCGCAACAGCAAACGCCGATGCGCGCCGCCTGCTGCTGCAGGCCATTCGCGATCCGGCCGCGATGGCGGGTCTGTCCGAAGGTGACCTCGATCTGACCCTGCGCGTCGCAAGGCGCGCCCGGTTGCTCGGACGTCTGGGTCATGCACTCAAAACCCGCGAGTTACTCGAGACTTTGCCGCAGGTTGTTGTCGATCAGTTCACCGGCGCGCTCGCAATGGCGGACGCGCGGGCGCGGCTCGCACGCTGGGAGCTCGACCGGATCGACTGGGCTCTCGGTTCCGAGGCGTCGATGCCACTCATAACGATGAAGGGCTGCACCTATTTGCTCCTGGATCTGCCGAATGTCCACGGCCGGATCTTTGCGGACGTTGACCTCATGACCACCGAGCAGGAGCTCGAGCCCCTGGAGGCGCGTCTGAACGCTGCCGGCTGGCGGACGACAGAACTCACGCCTTACGATCAGAACTACTATCGACGCTGGACACACGAACTGCCGCCGTTGATACACGAAGAGCGTGAGGTAGAGATCGATCTACATCACAGCGTGATGCCGCGCACGGCGAGGCTGAAGCCGGACTCGGCAAAGCTGGTGGAAGCGTCGCAGCCGGTTGCCGGCTCCCGCTACCGAGTGCTGGCGGACGAGGACATTGTACTGCACGCGATGGTGCACCTGATGTTCGACAGCGACCTCGGCGACAAGCTTCGCGATCTCGTGGACATTGCCGATTTACTCGAGCACTTTGCGGCGCGCGATGCGGAATTCCCCGCGAAGCTCCTCGATCGCGCCGCGACGCTCGACCTGTTGCGGCCTGCCTTCTACAGTCTGCGTTACACATCGCGCCTACTGGGGCTGGAGCTGTCTGGGCTGACCGAGGAACTTGCGAGTCGCGGTGCACCGAATGCTATCGTCGTCTGGCTCATGGACCGGCTTGTCCCTCGGGGCCTGTTTCCCGAACATCCCGACCGGCCAAGCCGGCTGACAGGCGTCGCGCGCTTGCTGCTTTACATGCGCTCTCACTGGATTCGGATGCCGCCGTGGCTTTTGGCCTATCACCTGAGCTACAAGTTTGTCGTTACCCGGCTGCGCGGCAAGCAGGCAGCGTAACGTATGCGCGACTGTCATCTGTTTTGTTTAGGTTTTGAACATGGGTAAGAAGATTCCAGCCGTCACGGTGAACACACTGGCAAAGACGATTCATCGTGAGGCCCGCAACTACGGGTTCTCCGAGATCGATTTTATTCGGCTCGTGAACGCAATCCTGGAGAATTCCGGTGACGACGCCGAGGAGCCTTCCGTCAGCCCGAAGGCTTCGGAGGAGGGCGGAACAGAATGGATCGTCGATACCTTCCCGCTTCGAGGCGATAATCTCGAAATCCGGCCGGCCGAGCCCGCCGCGGATTTGGCGTTGCTCGCCGACTGGCTCGGCGACGAGTATGGCCGGCACTTCTTGCTGTCGAGCAGCACCGCGCAGTCCGCCGATCCCGAAAGCCTGCTCGCCAATCCCAACAACAAGGTCGGGATTGTCCTGCACGACGATGCACCGATCGGCGCCGTGGCCTACCTTGACATCGATACCGTTCAGCGTCGCGCCGAACTTCGAAAACTGATTGGTGCGCGCTCGGCGCGGGGCCGCGGTTTTGCCGAAGAGGCGACGCGACTGTGGATTGAATACGGCGGCCAGTGCCTCGGACTCGAGAAGATCTTCGTAAGTACCTTACAGACGCACTTAAGAAACATTCAGCTCAACGAGTCCATCGGCTTCCGCGTCGAGGGTGTGCTGCACCGCGAAGTGCTGATCGAAGACGAGCGTTACGACGTCCTGAGAATGGGTTTGTGCTTCGACGAGTATTGCCGTTCGACGCCCGACGAATCGGCTGAGTGACTGGGTTGATCAATCCGGCCGGCAGCGGCTGCTGTCAACCCCAATAGCGTTAGTTGCTCTGCAGGTTTGTCGGCGGGCGAGGCCGGGTGTCCCCGTCGAGCATTTTGAATCCTTCGCTAATTGTCCAGCCCGGGTTGCCGCCGGCGTCAAAGCCGTAGGCGCCCGCGTCCGCGGCGCCGGCACGCGGCTCGCCATTGAAGTCGTCGGGGACGTAGAAGTTGACGTTGCCTGCGCCGATTAACGCGCTTCCGTTTGCCGGGAACAGATCGATGGGTGGCCCGCCGGAATAATCGGCGTCGACGAAGTCGTTGGCAATGCCGTTGCCTTCGGAGTACCCGTCGCTGCCGCCGGACAAACCGCCGGCGCCAACGTTGCCGGATACCGTGACCAGGCCGAGGTTACCGCTGATCAGGCGTATGGCCGTGCCCTGCGCGTAGATGGCGTTGTTGGCGATCAGCACGGGTCCGGATGCGCCGCGCACGTCCATTGCGTTGCCCGGTGCAATCACTGTGTTGTGCACAAATTCGATGTTCGAAGGTGAACCCGACTGATGGGGCTGAAACGCCACGTTGCCGAGGATGATGTTGTTGCGGACGATAGCGTCGGCAGCCACCTGCATTGTGTTGTCGTTGCTGCTCCAGACGACGTTGCGTTCGATGATGTTTGGCGGACCGTTGCCGGCGGTGCTGTAGACGAGGATGCCCGGGTAGTTCGTGTCGTGAACGACGTTGTCCCGAATGATGTTGCCGTAACTGCCTTCCTTAAGCTCGATGCCGTCACCCTGATTGACGCTGGGACGATTTGTGTCGTGGACGTAGTTGCCTTCGATCAGGCTGTTGGCCACGCGGCAGGCGTCGTTGTTGCAGCCCAGGTACATACCTTCGCCGGTCGAATTCGTGTGGTGAATGTGATTGCGGAGGATCTTCAGGCCTTCATAAGTACCGCCGGAGTTAGCGGAGATGGCGACGTCGCCTGTTTCGTAGACTTCACATTCCTCGATCGTGACGTAATCCGAATCCATCAGGCGAATGCCGTGTGAGCCGCCCGTAAACGCAATACCGCGAAGGACAAAATACGAGGACCCTCTGACCTCGACGACGTTCTGCTGATTGGTGGCCTGGGTAATAACGGGTCGCTCGTTTTGTTTGGCCCGAACGACAATGGGCTCCGCCGCCGTGCCGTTTGCGGTCAGGGTCACGTTCTCATTGAAGTTGTACGTGCCGCCGCGCAGGACCAGCTCGTCACCCGGGGTCAGCGCAGCCACCGCGGCCTCGAGATCGTCGCCGGGGCCAATTTCAGTGCTTTGTGCAAAGGCTGCGCCGGATGCAGTAAACATCAGTGCGATTGCGATCAGTCTTCGCCAGGTCGTCCTGAAGATTGCCGGCGCCGCCTGCCGCTCATTGGGATTCACCAGAAACACTCCTTGTGCCTTACCTCGCAGCCCGTAGCACCGCGTAAGCCGTCAAAAAGAACCGCGGTCCGCATAGGGTACCGCTGATATGAGTACAAGCATGGCGCAGTTTTCATAATGCCGCCAGATGTCGCCAAAAGCATACATTTCAGCGGTGTCCATATCCCGCTATCCACGCCGCCTGTATTCAAAACCCCGCCCGGCGATCCACCGGCCCCTCGGTCTTTCGTTTCGCGAACTTGTAGAAGCCCGTGAAATCCCATGACCAGAAGACCACGGACATGTAAAAGGACATCGACATGACGAAATAGGCAGGTTCGCTGTTGTCGTTGAACGTCATACGGTAGAGCGGAGGCGTCACGGCGGGCACTTTGGAGACTCGCCATACGTCTTCCCATTTCACCGTCCGGGATTCGCCGCCGTTGATGATCTCGACGCAATCCTCGTCGTACCGTATTACCCGTATTCGAAAGAACATGAACTTCGCTAAGGGGAAAAACAAAAACGAAACGCCCAGCAACGCCAGCAGCTCCCACCAGGCCGCTTCGCTGAGCGGCGGGCCGTGAAAGGAGTGCTCGGGCCACAGCACGGCAAACAGGCTCGCGATCGCGAACAGCACCAGCATCAAGGCCACGAACTTGTAGAAATAGTAGGCGACGTAACTGCTGCTCTTCACATCGACTGCCCGAATCGAGGCCGAAGAAACATCACAGCTCCTTGGCGTACGAGTGCTGCGTCTTTGTCCGTGCGTAGCCTATGCGCAGATAGAACGCGTGGGATTCGTCCCTTGCGACGTTCGAACGAACGAGCACCGTCGATACGCCTCGCGATGCAGCCCAGCGCTCGACCGTCGACACCAGCGTTTTGCCGATTCCGCCTGTGCGTGCACTCTGATCCACAATCAGGCCGACAATTTCGACACGCTCTCCGTACTCGAGCAGCAGCCGATGCTCCGCCGCTATCCATCCGAGAAGTCTTGCTTCCGATTCCGCGGCTACCGTAACGGAGTGATTATCGGCCGCCAGCAATGAAGATAGCCTGACTTCAATTTCCCGGGGCGTCGCAGAGTAGCCCAGTTCAGCGCACAGTCGGGCAATTTCGGCAGCGTCGCTTGACCGAGCGTCGCGGATACTGAGATCCATTCGAGAACAGGCCCCTTACGGTTGCGCACTATCTGTCGGCGTTGATTCCGAGGGCATTTTCGGAGATCGAGAGTGACCTTGGCAAGTTCGCCGAGCGGGGCCTTACGATAAGCGGTCAAACAAGGTTTGCCGATGAGCCGAGACTCACCGGACCAGCCGACGTCTGTGTCTCATTAGCATCAGACCCACCAGCCCCATAACGAAGAGTACGAGAGTGCCCGGCTCGGATACGCGTATTGCCGCCTCGTCGTAGAAACGCCATTCAGGTCCGGTGAACGCACTGTCCGCGGTCCCGGATACCGTCCAGGCAACTTCAGGCGGAGACCAGCCGTCGAGCTGGGTACTCGATCTCCATAAGAGGTAAGAACCGAAGCTCTCAAGTCGACCATCCAGATAGGTCAGGTGAAAGAGCGACCACAGCTGAACGCCCGTGGTGCTTCCATCCGGGAAATCCGCCGCGCCGTAAAAAACGCTGTCCAGGACGCCGAGCGCAAGCACCGATACGTCGAATATATCGAGACCCGGGATGGCGCCCACAAGCGAGAAAGACCCGGCCACTGCGTTTCCCGCGTTGTCGACGACACCAACATGGTTCGACTCGAGCCCGGTGACGGGGCCCAGAAAATCGAAGTCACCGGTAAGAGCGCCAGTCTCGGTACAGCCGCCGTTGTGCTGCAACACATTGGAGGCCGCGTCATAATCTATCTGTTGTTCGGCACAAGTGGCGGTGCCGCCGATGATGAGGTTGGCGGATTGGAAGTTGTTTGTAACCAGCGATTCAGCAGCGCCGATCGGGCCCGCAAACACCGGGGATGCTTGCAGCAGTGAAAGTAGTGCGATTGTCAGAAGTCGTTTCATATGGAGTGTTCTGCAATTCCCGTGCCGTCTCGCGAAAAGTTCAACATTCAACGCGTTACGATTTTACGTGCTGGCACCCTGTAAACAACTTCGACAACTCTTTCTACCAGGCGCTCCACTAATGCCTGTGCTGTCAGGTTTTGCACTAGGCGTATGTGTGCGACGGGCAGGGTACGATCGAGCGAATCGTAGCGCCAGAACTAATGTCGATGTCTTACGCTTGCGACGACAACGGTAAACAAGTCGAGTTGCGTAAACGCGTACAGACGCCGGTGTTTTTCCCGAATGACCAAGTATGCAAACACCGTTATGGCCCGCGTCAAACGTACGCGGGTACGAGGCCTGATATCTCTACGTGATGCGCTTGAGCCTATTACGTCATTCGATACATCGCCGTTCTAACATGGGGAATGCGCGTTGGGAATACGCGTATGCTGGATGTCCGAATATGACTCATTCATCTATTCGGAGACAATTCTGCTCAGCCTCGATCGCTTTCACGGCTTCCGGCGGAGGCGGAGTATGTGCCGGAAGTCCGGCCTTCGTGCGATCCAGTTCCCAGAACCTGTAGCTGTTGCTCGCCGACCGCTCGGCCAGGGCGCGTGCGGGGGCACTCAGTTGTACGTCCGTATCAAAGACTATCGTTCCGGCCAGCATGTTCATGTACATCTGTCTTCCGACGACAAGGGCGCGTAGCTCCTCGTCCCGCGGAATTGTAGAGTTCGGATGAATAAACAACTCCAGAGTTTCCGTGTAGTCGCCATAGGCCTCGAACAACTCTGCCCCGGCCAAAAACAATCCGTTCTGGATGGCCTGATCGAAGTAAGCCTCCGCCTCCATGAACGCTTTCCGGTCCACTTCGGCCCGTTTCGGAGTGTTATTCAGCGCTTCTTCGTCATGATAAGGCCACTTGTCGCCAGCGATGCGAGTGGCCTGCCAAAGGCGATTGAGCCCCAGTTGCAGCATAGCTTCTGCGTCACCCTGCTCAACCATAGATGCCAGAGCATCGTTATCGACGGTCTGATACGGCCAATACGTGCGGGCGTCGGAATAGCCGAGACTGTCGTACCAGGCCGCCGCTTCCCGCTCATATTGACTTCTTTGCTCTGGAGGCAGGTTCCGGCACGGAGTCGAAGCGTCTGTATCGGCAGCTTCGTCTGTTTGGGGTTCAGCTTCCGCTGAGTGCGAACTACCTGTGTCGAGTCTTCCCTTCTCCTGGTCTTGTATATCTGTCGCGCTGCTGGAACGTTCGTGTCGAGCTGTAACTTCACTTCGGTCAGCGCTGAACTTCATCACTGCCAGTCCAAGCGCAATAACAGACGCCACGGCTACTGCCAGCGCGATTTGACGATTGCTCATTGTCTTGTGAGGGTTTCTGCAACAGATAGTGGGTCGCTCTGATTAATGCTACCCGAGGTACTGCCGGTTAGAAAGCCAGCCTGGTGATAGACGTACGTGCCGGAAAAGATATCTTTGCCGCTCGAACTAAGTTGGTTTCTTATGTAAATCCGCTTCGAGGGAGCTTCCGTCATGTCAAGAAATAGACTCATGATTTGTGTCTTGCTTGTGTCACTTGCCGGCACGGCTTCAGCCAAAAGTGCGGGCCAGTTCTACCAGGAGTTCAATTCCGATGGCAACCCCGGGCTTACTGAGACGGAATGGTCAGCGGGGTTCGATACTGCAGATGCCAACTACTGCATACAACGCAAGGGTAATCTATTTACCACGGCCGACAACAACAGCGATGGCGTGGTGTCCGAAGAGGAAGCAAGTAACTTCTGGTCGGTTGTAGAAGAAGTACCGTGTTGGAACGAGTGCTGATGGTGTCGGCCCGCGGCCCAAGGTCTCTATCCGCTTCCGATTGAGAGCGTGGTTGCCGGGGAGACAGCCGGCGCGAGGTCATCTGAGCCGAGCACAATAGCTAGCCCGAATCCCCTGCCGTATCCGGCACCGCAAATCGGATTCCAACAATCGCACCGACGGCACCCAGCACCACCACGAGTGCTTCGCCGCCGAGCGCCAGGTCGGCCGACGGAAACACCTGACCCATCCAGTTGACGCCAACGGCGTACAGCAGCGCCATGACAACGCCCGTGACGGCGCCGATAGTGAGGCCTTTGAGCCAGTGCTGGCGGCCTTTTTGCGTGAGGATCGAACCGAGCAGTCCACCGACAATGGCGAGGGCTAGAAACAGCCACGGATGAGCGAACTGCACGCGCAATTCTGTCGCCGTGAAGTTTCCGGCATCGCGTACCGATACGTTGGCGAGGTTTTGTCGGCTCGATCGAAGGAAGGTCTCGCCGCGGCCCTGGGCGTCCAGTACAACCCTTGCCGGATTCAGGATGCCCGCCGTGCTGGTCAGTGCGACTTCATAGCCAGCCGGGTTCCGAATACCCTGAGCCTGGACGACGATAGAGGTTCTGCCTATACCCCAGCCGTCGATGGGCCCGGCCGGATTAGCTGACAGTTCGACCCGCGGGCGCGATACGGGCATTTCGATGCGGTCCCCATCGTCCGCCGGGTTGGCGCTGATGGATACGGAATAGCGGTCTTCCGGCAACGCCCTTACGGCAATGTCGACGCTGTGCCACTGATTGACGGAGCCGATTCTCAGGGGGGCGGGACTGATGAGCTCCGCGTTGGGCGCGGCGATGGAAACCGAGATCGGCGGATTGAGCTGCGGCGGATTCGCGAGCTCCGGCACATAGGTCAGCGCGACGTCGAAGCTGCCCACGTAACCGCCGCTGGCGCCGTCGAAGCTCAAACCCGTGCTGTCCCGTCCCCAGGCTTTGAACGTGCCGCCCGGGGTGATCAGCTCCCAGCTCAGTGCGTAGGTCTGACCGGTTTCGGTTTCTGCTGGGGCCATCAGGGGAGCGGGCAGCGTCGATACCTCGGCGTCCTCGCGAACCGTATTGAGTATTAGCGATCCGGGTGCAAGGCCCTGATCGAGATCGAGCACTTCGGACACTTGCGTTCGATCCGGCGAAATCGCAAACACGGGGCCGTCCAGCGTGAGCGCCTCGCGGTCGTTGGTTCTTCGCGCCATGTCACGCATCACTTCGCGAACCGATTCGAGTTGCGGCCGTGCTGCCTCGATGAGTCCGGGCTGCGCGATCACTGCGGTCCGAGCTGCTGTGTCGAGCTGCTGCAGCTCCCGGCTTTCTACTGCGGTTCTGTCGACGCGTTGATCGTGTTGATCGGCGCTGAGCTGTCCGACCGGCAACAGGCTGCCGGCTGCCAGCAAAGGCAGCAGCCCAATAAATCGTTTACTCATGTGGACCTCCCATCCAGCCCCTCGCGTTCAGAACCCGTACCAGTTGCCCTCGGGATGAAAACGCAGGTCTTCCTCACCGTGGGCGCCGGAAAACGCCTTCTCAAAGAACTCGAACACATCTTTGTTCTTCTTCGAAGGGTCGCCGAAATAACCGTGCGAGTTGCGCACCCACGACGCGTCGGTGAAATTGACGTAGTGGGCATTCGCCGCGTTCAGATGCTTGAGGAAGTGCCCCAGCCGGGCCAGTTGCTCCGAGCCCGATTTCGCACGCGAAGCGGCCAGCGCATAGTCCCGCTCGTTGATCGTAATATAGCATCGTGAGCGGAACTGCAGGCGCTCCACCCACAGGCCGTGGTCCAGGCTGTTCGTGTCGGCCGCCACGAGTGAAATGTTGTCGAAGATCAGCCGGTTGCCCTCGGAGATCGAGCTCTTGAGCGTGTGTTTCAGCAGGTAGTTGCCCATGCTGTGAAATATGGCATTGACCGTAAACTTGCAGCTCTTGTCGAGCAGCTCGGCATAGAGCGCATCCCGCGCCATGGCGTTTTCCGGGTGTTTTGCGATCGCCTTGGCCAACAGGTCGTTTCTTTGCGCTTCCGTCATCAGCTGCAGGTATTTGTGCATGATCATGAGCACGCGTTCGAGGGCACCCGCGGAGGCCCGAGCATCGCGCTTGTCTTTCTTGTAGCTGAGTGCACCGGTGCCGCCGCCGTTGGCCGGCCAGGAGAAGGGCAGCACAATGACGTTGTAGCGGGACTGGATGTCATGGGCTCTCGCCATGACGTCTTCCATGTCGTTGTTGAAGCCGTGCACGAACAACAGGATGTGCGATTTCTTCTTCCTGACTTCTTCGACCAGCTTGCAGGCGACTTTCAGGCTCGTGTAGTGCTGAGCTGAAGGATCGAGGCTCAGCTTGTGTTTCTTGATGAGTCTGGCGGCCTCCGCCTGATCGAGCTCGTCCTCGAGGATACTGACCCGCCACGAGTTTTGCCGGCGCGTAACCTCCGCGACTCTCAACTCGTTGGGCCCTTTTGCGTTGGCCCGTTTGCCGAATTTGTCGAATCCGGATTTGCCGTCGTCTTCAAAGACTTCGCGATTGGTAATGACAAACATGGTAGCTCCCCGAGTGACCTCTCACGAGCATAAGCGCAAACGCATCAAGAATTCCCTCATGCAGCCGGCGATGAGTCACTCGTGACTCTCCGGCCAGAGTTCGCATTTTTACCAGGCGATCAACAAGACAAGAGGTAGTGGACGGAAGCGATCAGAAATACGCCACGAGCCGCAGGGTCACGTGGTCGTCCCGATCGAACGGTTGCAGCAGCACGTCACCCGACGACGAAAACGACCGCGCTTCCAGCTCGAGGAGCATGCGATCGCCGAGCCGGCGCTGAAACTCGATCGAGCCCTGAACGGCGCCCGTGGCGTCGTCGACAATGGCTCCGGCGAGCAGCTCAGTGTCCTGTGCGTCGTTCAAGGTCACGCGAGTACCGACAAACACCTCGTTATCGAAGATGTTGATCGGCGTTCTGAGGGGATCGCGATTGTCGTAGAGGTACTCACCAATGATGCCGATATCGATCCCTTTCCCGGCCATGTCGAAGAACGTGTACTCCAGACCGCCAACGCCGCTCAGGAACGTGTCACCGTTGATTCGGGCAACCACAGCCTCGGCCTTCCACAACCACGGCCCGGTCGTGTACTGAAGATCGAGTCCTGTTTGCCGAAGCCTCTGGTAAAGCGGTATCAGCCGGGTTCCGGCCGTGTCGGCCTCAGTGTCGGTCTCAAGCAGCGGGTTGCGGCTTGTGCCGTAAAAGGCGTGTAAACCCAAATCGATGCCGCCAAACCGGTTGCTGTAGCGTAACGCCACGTCGCCGGCCCATTCTTCACCGCTGCGCTCGTAGCGGGCCGCGTTCGTGTCGACCACCGCACCAAAACGAAGCCGGCCGTCGGCGCCGGCGAAGAGGCGCTCGCGGAAGTAGGGCAGATAGAAGAACTCCATTGTGCCCCAGTCATCACGTCTCGACAGTCGAACCATGGGCTGACCGAGTTTTTCCCCTTCGTCGACGTCTTCGATCGTGTCGAACTGATTGATGACGTCGACGACGTTCCTCGACTCGGCAACCCCCCAGAACACCTGGCTGACGCCAAGCAACAAGTCCCAGTTATCGAATTCTCGTGCAAAGCTCAGTTCGCGAAAGTCGAAATACGTTCTCTCCGGGTCCTCGGAATCCAGCCGCAGGTAAGGCTCCAACAGCACGCGGGAATTGCGGTCGCTGCTTCGCCACCGGCCGTCTCCGCCGATAACGATGCCGCCCTGAAGGGTGTCGTGCTGACCGGGCAGCGCCGGGTCGTCCGGAAACAACCGCGCCTCCAGCGTAATCTCGGGCCGGAAATCGAAGCCGCGAGCGTCGGCGGCCGCGCACGGCAGCAGGGCCGCCGCCACGGCAATAATCCGGGTGCAACGCATTGCTGCGCCTACAGCCGGTCCAGCGCCGAAGGCTCGAAGTCGCGGTTGTCCAGGTCGACATCGAACTCATACTCGCCGGCGGCAATGGTCGTGACCTTACCCGTCAGATGATTGGTCATCGTCTGCAGGTGCGGCCTCCAGAAGCCGCCCGGGTATTCGCGGTAGTCTTCGAGTTTGAGCGTCTTCAACAGCTGCCCGCCGCGATCGAAGAACTCGATCTTGCGTGTCTGGTAGACCTCGGTGTCGTAGTAGCAATTCAGTCGGGAGTAGCCCGACCGCTCGTAGCGCGGCACACACTCCAGGACGTCCATTTCCATACCATCGACCGTTCGAGTCTCGAGGTACGTGTATTCGTACTTACCCAGCTCTCCCGAGGTCAGGTCCTCGAACGCAAATTCCGACCCGACAAACGGCCCCGACTTGTTCGAAGATGAAATGCGTTTCACTCGGCGAAGCGCCGGCAGGTATAGCCACTGGTTGTCGGAGTCGAGAATTCGGGCATGTGACAACAGTGCCGTGCCGTCGACATCCGGTGGTGAATAGAAGATTGTCAGGGACTTGTCGCCGTTGCCTTCACCTTCCTTTTCCAGCGTATCGATGCGTAACTCGCGTGTGGTCGTGCGGCCGCTCGGATCGCTCAGCGTCATGGTCAGTTCAACCGTGCTCGAGCCGAAGCCCTGGTCGGTCAAATCGGATCGCTCGGCAATCGCAAAACCGCGCTCCTGGTCCGATTGGGCGTGAGTGGCAAGTGAACTCAGCAACACCGTGAGTATCACGGCGCCTCGTAGTGCGTACATGTCGTATCTCCTGATGTCTTGAAAATGCTTATGCCGATGCCGGAGCGGGGACGCCCCCGCGATCTCGCTTCCTGAACGCAAGGAACAGGCTGGGCAGCAGCAGAAAATTGATGAGCATGGCGAAAATCACGGCAAGCGCCGTCAGCAGGCCGAGATCGGCGTTCAGCTTGAAGCTCGACGTCACCAGCACGGCAAAACCCGCCGCCAGGATGACCGTGGTGACAAAAATTGCGGTTCCTGCCGTGTGAAACGCATAGCGGACGGCATCCTCAATGCTGCGCCCGTCTTCGCGCCGGGCGCGCAGGTACTTGGATAAGAAGTGCACCGTGAAATCCACGACGAGGCCTACGGCAACGGCACCCACAGCCGCAACCGAGAAACCGACGGTGCCAACCAGCAACGCCCAGACGCCAAACGTCGTCAGGATCGGCAGGGCATTCGGCAATATGCTGATCAAACCGACCGTCACGGACCGAAACGAAATGGCGAGAATCACGAATATCGCGACGATCAGATACAGCGCGCCCTCGAACATGGCTTCGATGTTGCGCTGCGCGACGAACGAGAACAGCACCTTGGAACCCGTGACGTCGAGTTCGTACCGGCCGCCGTTGGCTTCGAACCAGGACTGCGCTTCGGCGAGGAAGGTCTTGGTATCGCCCGTCGAAATGTCTCTCATGGTTGCCGTGATGCGGGTCGACTGCCGATCGATATCGACGCGGTTGTTGAGATCGAGCCCGTACGGCAGCGACAGTTCGTAGACGAGCAGATACTGGCTGGCCAGCGTCTGGTCTTCGGGAATCCGGTAGTAGTCGGGGTTTTCACCGTTGAGGTTGCGGTTGATCCGCTTCATGATGTCGGACACCGCGAAGACGTGCGCCACTTCATTGCGTTCGCGGAGCCAGGACGCAAAACGGTCGACGGTTGTCAGGAAGTCCGGATCGGTAACTTCGCCGGGAGCGCCGGGATCGAGGATAAATTCCACCTGATCCGAGCCGAAGTAGGGCTCGCTCGCGTCGATGGCCTGCCGGAACTCGAGAGACTCGTCGAAGTAGTTCGACCACTGATCGTTGACGTCCATCGACGGAATGAACGAGATGGTAATCAGGCAGAACGCGAGTGTCCCTGCCACCATAGTGCGCGGGCGGGCAATCACGGCTTCGGCTATGCGGCCGGGTATCTCCTGCTTGTCTTCACGGGTTTTGCCGCCGAACCTGAGCGGCAGCATTGACAACAGCGCCGGGAGAAACGTAACCGACAGCAGCCAGGCTGCGGCGATTCCCGCCGCGCTCATGTTGCCGAGATGGTGGAAGGGCGGGCTGTCGGAGAAGTTGAGGGTCAGAAAGCCGACGATCGTTGTCACGGACGTAATGAGAATCGGCGTGAAATTCAGCCCGGTGGACTTGACGATGGCGTCCCGCTGGCTGAGGCCTTCGCGCATGCCGGATCGAACGCCCGTAATGAGATGAATGGCATCGGCGACGGCGATAGTCAGGATAATCGTTGGGGCGGACAGCGAGATCGGAGTTAGCTCGACGCCCAGCCAGCCGCCGGCGCCCATGCCGACGATGGTGGAAAGACCGATCACGGTGAGGCTTGCAAACACCGCCGTGCCTGACCGGAGCGCAACAAACATGACGACCAGGATGAACACATACACGAGCGGTATCAGTGTCGACGAATCGCGGACTCCGGCCTCCTCGAAGGCCGCGCTCAGGCTGGCGACGCCGGTAATGTGAATGTCGAGATCGGGATGATTCTCGAGCACTGCCGAGCGAATCTCGCGTGCCGTCTCCGCGACCTGCGAGGTGACGTTGGGAACGTCGCCCGGCAGCTGTACCACGGCGTTGACGATCGTGGCCTCGCCGCCGGGCGATACCACAAATCCACTAATCAGCGGCTCCGCCTCCGCGACCGCCCGGATTTCTGCAATCCGCGACGGCGAGAGTTCGGCAGGGTCGAAGAGCAGGTCCTCGACGATCAGGTCGTCATCTTCACCCACCGTATTCTGGAAATTGGTCAGGCTGTCGACCCGCGACACGTAAGGCAAAGACCAGGACGCCTCCGTGAGGGCGTGGACAGCCGCGAGCGTGTCTTCACTGTAGATGCTGTCGCCTTGCGGAATAACGACAAACGCCACGTTATCGGGTTTACCGAAGCTCCCCTGTGCCTGTTCGTTGGCGATGAAGTCGGGATTCTCGGGACCGAAGAACACGCGGTAATCGCCGGCGAACCGCAACGAAGATCCGCCATAGCCGATCGCCGTACAGAGCAGTACGGTGAGAGCCAGCAACGCGCCGCGCCGGCGAATACTCCATTCCGCAACCGACCGGCCCAGTCGATCGCTCGCTCCTTGTTTTGCCATTGAAATCTCCATGAGAGCAGTCCGGCCAGATGTGATACAGTACGGTACCGTACTGTATTGAGTCCGACAACTCCCGTTTGTAACCGGGTGTAACAGGCACAGCGCTTGGGCCTGATCGGAAACGAGTAACACGGATGCCCGCAACGTCCCGCGGGCCGTGTGCAGGCTTGCTCTACGAGCGGGAAGGCATCACGCTTGCCGCAAGGAAACGCTAAGGACTGTCGAGTACAACCGACATGAGTGACACAAAAACCGATATCGCGCCGACACCGAGGTCCGACAGTCAGGCTCGCATTGTCCAGGCTGCACGCGATCTACTCCTGGGCGAGGGGTATTCCGCAGTGTCGACGGACCGCCTGTGCAAGGCCGCCGGCGTATCGAAGACGACCCTGTACCGGTACTTCGGCGACATGAAGGGCGTGCTAAAGGCGGTTGTGGAGGCGGAGGGTGACGTTTTCACCACGGACGTGACGGCACGCTCCGATACCGCAAAAGAATTCTGGCGATCCCTGGGGCAATACGGGACGAACCTGCTCGAGCTGCTCAATTCGGAGTTCTGCATTCGGTTCGATCGCATGATGCACGAGCAGGCCAGGGGCAACCCGGAGATCGTGGAGGAGTTCTACCACGCCGCCTACGGGCGCGCGCACGCTGAACTTGCCGATCTGATTGGTCACGCCAAGACAGAAGGGTTCATTAGCAAGCCGCAGGACGCCGATACCCTGGCCGACAACCTGTTGTCGATGTGGGAGGGGTTGCCGTACATCCGCGCTCGGCTCGGGCTCACCGATACGCCGTTTGACGCGCCGAAGCGTCGCGTTCAGCAGTGTATCGAGACCTTGTTCACGGAGGACGTTCAGCGGTCGAAGCGGCGGAAGTCCTGACGTAGCGGGCGAGGGCGGTTTTCCTGGTGCTTTCGCTTGCCAGCACAGTACGCCTGCCCAATAATCGCCGCAGTCTCTGTTGGAGGAAGCAACGTGATACCGGAACTGGACGACAAGGAAGCCCGAGTCATCGGCTGTCTCATCGAGAAATCGATCACCACGCCCGATCAGTACCCGCTGACCTTGAATGCGCTGACCAACGCCTGCAATCAGAAGTCGTCGCGGGACCCCGTCATGTCGTTGTCTCAGGGCGAAGTGCAGCACGCGATCCGCAGTCTCGAAGGCAAACACCTCGTCCGCACGGAGGAGAACTTCAAGAGCCGTGCCGAAAAGTATTCACAGCGATTCTGCAATACGCGCTACAGCGACCTGCAGCTCGATGCTGCGGAGGTGGCGATTGCGTGTTTGCTGCTGTTGCGCGGTGCGCAGACGCCGGGAGAGCTCCGCGCCCGCAGCGGGCGCCTGCACAGCTTCGCCGAAAATGCCGATGTGGTCGAGGCGCTCACCGGGATGGCGAAAAGGGAGGCGGGTGCGCTGGTCGTCAAGCTGCCGCGAACACCCGGGCGTAAAGATTCGGAATACATGCACCTGTTCTCCGGGCCGATCGACGTCGATGCTTATGCACAAGCGTCGCAGGCGCGGTCCGAGGCGGCGGGTACTTCAGCGTCGACGCGGCGGGATACCGTGGCGGAGCTGGCGGAGCGTGTCGAACGACTCGAAGCCGAGGTCTCGCATCTCAAAGAGCAGCTCGGCATCTCATCGGAATGAGGGCTTCCGGTTAGCTCCGCACTTGCCGATCAGTGCCGGGATCAAGTATCAGGATCCCTGGGCCCTATCCACTCGAAGGGATTATGCGCGACCTCCCAGAGGTGCCCGTCCGGGTCCTTGAAGTAACCCGAGTAACCGCCCCAGAACACTTTTTGCGCCGGTTTTGCGAGCGTGGCGCCCGCAGCTACCGCTTCTCTCAGGGTTTCGTCGACTTCGGCTTCCGAGGCCACGTTGTAGGCCAACGCGAAGCTGTTGAATCCGCTGCCTTCGGGCGGGACATTCGCGTCTTCGGCAAGGGCCTCGCGGCCGTAAAGGCCGAGCCAGGTGCCGTTCAAGGTAAAGAACGCTACCTCCGGCGGCGATTCCAGCCGCGGGAAGCCCAGCTTTTTCTCGTAGAACTCGATCGATCGCCCGAGATCGACAACCCCGAGCGTAATCATGCTGATTCTTGGTTTCATAGTGACCCTTCCTTGCAAGGCCCGATAGCTGCGGTACTTCGAGCTGCCCGTCTCGTACTCTTGTGCGATCGAGTAGGATAACCTTGCCAGCACGTTTTGCCGGAGAGAAATCCGTTGCGCACACTGAAAACTCCCGTTCTTCTGATCTGCCTGTTCTCGCTTCTTGGCTGCGGCGAATCCGCCAGCGGGGAGGGCGACGGCGATCGGTCGTACACGAAAAAGCCGTCACAAATCGGAAACTTCCACGGCGAGTGGACGGGCCTCGTGATGAATGCGCGCTTACTTCGGCCGGTTACGCTTTCGCTCGACAACGAGAATGGCTCGGTCAGCGGCACACTGGTCCTTCACGACGTCGAAGGAACCCGGACCCGGCTGGGTGAGATAGACGTCGACATTCCACTGGTTGGCGAATTCGATCCGGCGCTGGGGCTCGTGTCGGTTACCACAGAATCGGGCAACCGGCTTGGTGAGCTCGAGATCGAGCTCATGCTGGCGGACGACAACGCGCTTGTTGCGATGTACCGCCTTGGCCGTCGCGGAGCCCGAGGCTCCCGAGAGGCTAAAGGCGTGCTCGCCGCGAAACGCGATCGCGGCGCGCTAACTCACCTGGTCGAGACGGTATCGGCGCTGAGCAATTGGCGGTCGCAGGCGGTAGATGGCAAGTGCCCCCGCGATCTTGCCGAGTGGCTCGACAGTGCCCTGGAATTGAAGAGCCGGGGACGCCCCGTGGCCGACGCTCTCCTGGCCTTCGAAGATCCGGGCTTCGAAGATGCGTTTGGCGCACCGTATGAGACCGTTGCGGCCGATGCGCTCAAGCAGGGCTCCGGCCTGTTACGCGGTGCGTGCCGGCCCGACGACCGTCGCCTCGGTCAGCAGGCTGATCAGGTCTCGTTCATGGTGGCCGACGCGCGGACTTACCAGGACTATCATTTGCGGCGGCTCGAAACCGCTGTCGCCGCTCTATGGGTCGATGACATCTCAGCGACGCTCGCCGACGACGTTGCGCTCAGCGGCCGCCAACTCGATTTACTCGAGGCACGCTGGCGAGACTTTGGTCTGGCCAGGCTCGGCCAAGAGCTACGGTCGCTAGATCCGCTGTTCGCGGCGCGTCGCGACGTGCTGGGCGAACGGGAAAGGCGTGAACAGAAGCTCGCCATGTACGACGAATACAGCGAACGTTTCGATCTCCTGCTGGCGCTGGCGGACGCCGACGATACCGAAGGCGCGCAGGAGAAACTCGATACCTACCTGCGTCCCGCGGCGGAAATCTACGCCGCTGAGGCCAGCCGGCCCGACGAAGCGCGCTTCATGCTGGCGTGGGCGCACGGGATCGACAGCGGTTCGGCATGTCCGTTGTCGAAGGCCTCGCATTGCAAAAGCATTGCGGAAGATTTTGAGGATCGTGTCGAGGAGCTGGCGGATAGCTTCGAGTCTGAACTCGAACAACTCGCCGATGCGCGGCTCGACAAAAAGGACCGAAGCCTGGAGCAGCTTGCGGCGCAGGTAATCTTTGCGGCCGAGATGCGCTCTCGCTACGGCGACCTGCTGGCGGTGGGTGACCTGGAGGATGCATGGGAAGACGTGGTCGATCAGCGTCGAAACCTGCAGGACCGGCTCGACGACACGTTGCTCGAGGAACTCGAAAGCCGCACGACAACGACAACGTTGATTGCCTTCGAGACCGACTATTTTGGGCCGGGCGACCTCGGCGAGCGTGCAATGCGGGATATCGACGAATTGCTGAGCGAACGCCTGGCGGCGGAGGCGCCGTTCCGCCGCCTGCCGGCCGGTGACTACCTGAATGCGGCCGTCAACGGAGAAACAGCTCGGCTCATTGCACTCGACCGCGAATACATGCAAGGCCTCAAGCCGTTGCTGGGACTGGCCGCGCAGAGCCTCAGCATGATCATGCCGCAGGAGGCGCGCACGATGCGCGCTGAGATCGACAACCTGTCGGCCGTTCACGTGACCCTGGGCACGTTTCTGCTGGAGTATGGGACTACGTACCCGGATTGCCTCGGCGCAAACCCGGCTCGGTTCGAGGTGTTGCAAGGCCAGACTACGGTGACGCGCGACCGGTTCGGCGTCGAGATATCGCGCGTGAAGAACTGGACGACAAGGGACGAGTACGCCGTGCCACAAAGGCTGGCCGCCATGTTCAACCAGGTGTGGCGCTCGGATTTTCGTACCAGTGACGCGCGCTTCATGGACGCGGCGCTGAACGATGCGCGCCTCAGCTCGCTCGTCAGGAGTACGCAACGCGCTATGGCGGAGCGGGCTTGCGATTCGCCGGAGATGATGGCGTTGGAGCAAGGGTTGATTCGTTACTACCGTAACGTGAGTGCGCGGGTGGGGCGTTAGCAGACCCCTTTTAGCTTCCGTGTGACCGCAAGGCCGCACCACTGCCGCACTGTCTCCACGGTGACCTACCCGATCGAGTAGGCGCTGGCTGTACCTCATTCCTTTACCCTACAAGCCCATGTCCGAGTGGCATATCTGGGACAAAAACCGGTGAACGTAGCGGCAAACGAATATTCGCGAGCCTATCAGGTTCTAAAGGCCAGCCTCGGCGACTACCAGCTGCCGCCCGGCCGACAGATCCCGATCGAGGTGATTGCCGATCGTCTCGGCATGGGCGTTTCACCTGTAAAAGAGGCCTGCTCTCGTCTGACCTCGGAGGGCTGGGCCATTCCGGGCGCCAGGATGGGGTACTTCGCATGGCGCCCCGACGAAAGTGCCATTGCCGGGCTCTACGACTGCAACCGAGCGGTTGTCATGTCGGCGCTCGACCATGCGACAGAGGATTGCGGCAAGGCGGAGTCCGTCATAGGGCAGCTCAAACGCAAACTCGCCCGCCGAGAGCTGAGCAACGTCACGCTGGCAGCCTACACCGGTGCGCTGTTTTACAGCATCGTCGAGCGGTCCGGCAGGCAGGACATCATGGAGCTCGTCCAGGCCGCCAACGAGCGCATGTACTACCTTCGCGTGCTCGAGTGCCGGCATTTTGTCAACGTGGCGGGCGAGCTGCAGGTTTTTTGCGAGCTGCTAACGGGCGACGACACGGCCGAGAACCGGGAGACGCTGCGCGAAGCCGTCGCGGCGTATCACGATCGGCGAAGACAACTCGTTCCGGACCTTTATGGAATCCTTGCATCACAGTGAACTTCCCACTAGTGGTTATTTCCCACCTGTTTCGCTATCCTTACAAGCGATCACAGACAATAGTCATGAGCAGCGGGGGAGCACTCAGCGGATGTCGGCGAAGGGCAGGGAGATTGCTGCGTCACTCTACGAGGAGCACGAGCAGGCGCTGAGAAACTACGTTCAACGGCTAGTGCCGGGTTATCAGCGTGCGCACGCCGACGATGTCGTACAGGAAACTTTTATCTGCACGATCCGGCACCTCAACAGCGGAAAGATGGTGCATTCGCCGAGGGGGTTCCTCTTCACAACGGCCCGCAACCTCATTCTGTCAATGTTTTACCGTGGCCGGAAGCACACCGAAACCGACTCGATGCCGGATATGGATGAATACGCGGTGTCGGACGATGTCTGCTCTCCGGAACACCGGATGATGCTGCAACAGAAGCTGGACGTTCTCAGTGTCGCCATCTCGGCGTTGCCGCTGCGCTACCAGGAAGCGTTTGTCAGGCGGCGCGTCTGGGGTGAAAGCTGCCGCGAGATTGCCGCAGCGATGAAGCTCTCCGAGAAAGCGGTAGCGAACTATGCCGCGTTAGGGTGGAAGCTCATGCTGCAGTATTGTGAGGAGCGCGATATCGTCCTTAATGACTTCGACGACTATGAGTAGCCGAGTCGAAAGCCGCCGATATCGCGCTCCGACGCGATCTCTACCTTATCGAAACCCGTACGTAACGCTCACCCCGTAAGTCCGCGGATCCCCGAACGCGTTGGCGATCGAAACGGCCGGATTGCCGACCGGGAACGCGAACACAACGTATTCCTCGTCCGTAAGGTTTTCGCCCCAGAGGGCGACCTTAAGCGTGCTGTCGTTACCGACCGGGATGTCCGCGAGCGTCAGGCGAGCGTTCCATAGTGTGTATGAATCCGTTCGCTGTTCACCCACGAGCGGCCCGTAGAAGAAATCGTCCGTCGAGGTCATGCCCAGGTGCGCGTTGAGGGTACCGAAACTCCACGGCTGGAAACGGTAGTCGAGAGTTACGGCCCCGGCGTGTTTCGGCGCCAGCGGCACGTAGAACTGCTGCAGCAGGCCGCCGGCAACCGGATTCGGCTGCAGCGGGATGTCGTCGTCAAGATAGGAGTAACTGGCCCCGATCAGCAAGCCTTCGAGCGGCGTGACGGTCAGATCGATTTCCAGACCGTCAACGTCGACTTTTCTGGCCGCGTTGATCGTCTCGACGATGGTCGGGTTGACTGGGTCCAGGAAATCGAGCTGGAGGTCATCGTATTCCGTAAAAAACAGCGCGGCGTTGAGCCGGGCTCTTTGCTGCCAGAATTCGGACTTGAGCCCAAACTCGAGCGTTTCAGCCGTTTCCTCCTCGAAGGGCGCAAAGCTGACGGATCGCGTATTGACGCCGCCGGCCTTGTAGCCGGTGCTCCACTTCGCGTAGGTGGAGAGCGAATCCGTCCATGCATACTCGATGGCCAGTGTCGTGTCGAGGTGGTCGGAGTCCTGATCGGTGGCGCTCAACCCCGTCTGAAAGCGGGTCGAAGAGCGTTCGTCCTCGGTGTAACGCAAGCCCAGCGTCAGGCGCAGCGCATCGTTGAGAACGTCCGGGTTCCAGGTCGCCTGGCCATAGGCAGCGACCGAGCGCGCTTCCGAATCGATGATGCGCGGCGGCACGTCGGCGCCGGAGGCCAGCGCATCGAAGGTGGTCGGTGGCGAGATCAGGCTCAAGGGTGGGCCGCCGAACACACCGAACAGATCCACGGTAAAGAAGCTCTGCAGCGTCTTGGACAGGTCTTCTCTGAGGTAGTAAAGCCCTGCCGCCCACTCAACGCGATCACTTGTGCCGATGAACTGGAACTCCTGCGTGAACTGGTCCTGGTCCATGACCGACGAGTCGTTGAGACCGTTGAAATACAGAACACCCAGATAGTTGTTGTCGCTGTCTTCTTCGAGGTCGCGATAACCGCTGATCGATTCGAAGCGCAGGTTTTCCGATAGGTCCCACCCCACGGTGAGACGATGACCCGAATGTTTGCTCCGGGTCGGCTGCAGAATTGCCGGGAGGCGGGTTTCGCTTTGCCGGTCGGGTTCGTCGCCGAACAAACCGAGTCTGTCGGAGAAGAACTGGAAGTAGTTCTGCGCTGTGCTGGCGTTCGACATGTCGAAGCTATAGTCGACACTCAAGGCGTCGCTGGCCTCCCAGTAGAGTGCCAGCCGGCCGCCGTCCTTGCGGTATTCCGTGTAGTCGGCCTGTCCGGGCGCCGTATTTTCCACCCAGCCGTCGCGCTCGGAGTGTACGTAGTCGAGTTTGGCGCTCAAATTGCCGATTCGCGGTAGGTCGATGCGCGTAATGTGTTTCAACTCGTCAAAGCGGCCGAAGTCCACGCTTTGCCGGAAGCCGAATTCGCCGGTGGGCTTTTTCGAGACCAGGCTCACGGCGCCGCCAATGGCGTTGCGGCCGAACAGGCTCCCCTGAGGGCCTCGCAGCACTTCGATGCGCTCGAGGTCGATCAGGTCGAGACCGAGCCCCTGCGAGCGCGCAAGGTAGACGCCATCGAGATACAGGGCGACAGCCGTGTCGCGGGTCACCTCACTCGGGTCGCCCGGGGCGTTGCCGCGAATCGCAACGATCAGGTTCGAGGTCGTGTTGCCGACCGGAACGACGCGCAGATACGGGATTGCGCCAGCCTCCAGCGCCTTGATATCACCTATACGCTGCCTTTCCATCTGCTCGTCGTCCATGACCGAAATGGCGATCGGCGCGTCCTGCAGCGACTGCTCGCGTTTCTGTGCGGTTACGATCACTTCGTCGAGGACGTGTTCATCGTCTTCGGCGGAGCCGGTCAGCGGTAGTAGAACGAACGTAGCTGCCATTGCAGCAATAACGGTGTCTCTGGTGATTCTGCATGCGTACATTGCTATCCCCCAAGGATCGTCAACGTCAGTAGAAGCGGTATCGTTTTAGAGCGGTATCAATACAGGCGCACCGGCAGCTCGGTGATGCCGCGCAGGAACAGGGTATGAATGCGCGCTATCTGGCCGTCAGGTGGACAGACGATGTGCATGTAGCTGCCGAGCAGTGCCTCGAGCGCGATGCGCAACTCGAGGCGGGCGAGGGCCGCACCCAGGCAGGTGTGTATCCCATAGCCGAATGAGAGGTGCCTTCCGTTTCGCGGCCGGGTGATGTCGAAGCGGTGGGGATTGGAGAATGCCGACGGATCGCGGTTTGCGGCCGCGATCAAGGGTACGACGGTTTCGCCGGCGGGTATCTCGACACCGGCCAGCTCCACGGCCTGCGTGGTCGTTCGAACGGTTGCAAGGACGGAGGGGGCGAAACGGAGCAGCTCTTCGACAAATGCAGGGATCGAGTCCGGCGCATCCTTGAGCTCAGCGACCAGATCCGCTCTTTTCGACAACAGCACGACCGCATGGCTGAACATGTGAACGGTTGTGACAAAACCTGCAGAGACGAGTAGGCGGAGCAAGCTGAAAATGTCATCGTCGGAAAGCTTGCTGCCGTCGACTTCCGCTTCGACGAGCAGGGTCACGAGGTCGTCTCGGGGGCGCTGCCGCCGCTCGTTCATCACATTGAGAAAATAGCGGTTCTGCCGTGCGACCGCAGCGTCGAAGGCCTGGTTAAACGCCTCGTCGTCCTGCGACAACGAAACGCGCTCTTCCAGCAACAGCCATTCCCGCAGTTCCCCGGGGTCCTGCGGGTGGTCTTCGAGACCGACGATCCGGTTGATGATCGCGCCCACGAAGGGATAGGTGAAGTGCCGGACAAAGTCGACGGGAGTTGGCCCCTCGAATTGTCGCAACAGCGATCGCGCCGTGTCCCGCATCAACGGGATCAGCGGTTTGGTCGCCTTGTCGAGGAAGGCTTTGTTGACGAGACCCTGATACTTGCCGTGGTCCGGCGGGTCCTGCGCGCTGATCAGTCGAGGGGGTGGTCGCTCGTCCCTGGGCGCTTCGGTGTTGTAGAGCGCGTCGGCGGCTGAAGCCGAAAAGATCTCGGGGGTGTCCAGGACAAACTGGACGTCGTCGAAGCGACAGACGGCCCAAACGGGGCCCGGCTCGATCTCGCAGACCGGGTGCTTGTCCAGCAGCCACGCGTACGTGGGATACGGGTCCGCAACGACGTCCTTGGACAGGAGGTCGATACGAGGCGGTTCGAACTCTGCCATACACTCTTTCACGGGTTTGTCGAACGCGCCGTCTTGAAAACCGTTACTTGTACTTAATGAGCTTGTTCAGAACACCCTGCTTGATCGCTGCATGGTTGGTTCTGACGCCAAAGGCTTTCCGCGCGGCCTGCAGATGCCGGTTGGCCGTAACGACGTTGATACCGAGCTCGCCGGCCACTTCGGTAATGTTGAGATCACGATTAGCCAGCATATCGAGTACCAGCAGCGGCCGGGGGTTGATCTTCACTTCGCGCGGCTGCTGATCGTCCGGTCCCAGCAGATCGTCGGGAAATTTTGTCATCGATATGTAATCGATGGCGTCGCAGAGGAGTTGGAGATCGGAATAGCAGTCCTTCACCTTGCGCTTGAGCGCCGCAGGCATCATCCCGCGTCGCGTTACCGACAGGACGACGTTGCCGTTACCGTTCTTCGCCTTCGACGGGACGTTGTAGTAGTCGTAGTAACCGAAGGAGCGGTTCAGCTCGTCGGTCTGGCGCATGGAGCGCGTCAGGTCGCAGGTGAACGGGATCTGAAACACGTATTCGTTGATCGTCGAACGAAAGAAGTGTTGTACGTCCTGCGCCGCATGCTGGATGGCCATGTCGTTCTCGTAAAGCCCGGCCTTGTAGTAGGCGTCCATCAGCGCCGGGTTTACGGTAATCAGCTCGCCCGAGTCTTCGGCGGCGGCAAGCCGCACGAACGCAAAGTCGGAGAAACCCAGCCGTTTGATGGCGTTGTCGATACGTCGCTTGAAGTCGCCGACGTCCTTTGCCGCCGAGAGTTCGACGTAGTAGCCGTATTCGGTGGTCAGCGCGAGTTCCGACATCTCAAGGTCGAACTCGGTCTCCATCGCCGCGGAATTTGACTTATTCCGGAGCCTGTCCTCCAGGTTAGCTACGTTCGACGAGCTCTGATCGTTACGTGCGGTCGCTTTGCTCATTTGTAAACACCTCTACGATGTATAACGTTACAAACCGACAAATCTCACCAAATTGGCTCGAACGAGTCCTTCGCCCCGCTATGTGGGAATCGTGGTTCAGTGGGAAAAACCGCTTTCTTCACAGGTACTTCCGTCAGGCGATGGGTTCGAGGAGCAGTGATTGATTTATTGCACTGACAGCGGCTGGAGGGGGGCGATCGATGTTACAAAACCAACATCCGACCAGAAAAAAGGATGAACTGTCTGTTACGATTGGTCCGCAAGCAGGCCGCGTATGAGTGCGCAATTGCAAAGACAGCAACAAGACTGTTCGACAGAGGAGTTCTCGGCATCACCGGCCAGCGGCGACGGCGTCGCCGAAAGTCTGTACCGGGAGCACGAAAAATCCTTGAAAGGCTATGTTTTACGCCTTGTTCCCGGATATGAGATCTCGCACGCTGAAGACGTGGTACAGGAGACCTTTGTACGCACGATCAACCACCTGAACAACGGCAAGGTTGTCGATTCGCCAAAGGGCTTTCTATACACGACGGCGCGCAACCTGATTACGTCGATGTTCTACCGAGGTCGCAAAAACTCGGATACGGATTCGTTGCCCGACATGGACGACCATGCTTCGAGCGCTAATCTGTGCTCACCGGAGAACCGTGCTTTCATGCAGCAGAAACTCGACGCATTCAGCACCGCAATCGCGGCACTTCCGGCGCGCTACCAGGAGGCGTTCGTAAGGCGGCGAATCTGGGGGGAGAGCTGTAGCGAGATCGCGGCCAAGATGCAGCTGTCGGAAAATGCGGTATCGAATTACGCCGCCCTGGGCTGGAAGCAGCTCAGCGAGTACTGCGATAAACATGGGATAGTGTTGAACGACTTCTTCGATCAGGAGTAGCGGAGCCGCTCAACCCGAGCATCCGTTTTGCAACCCACTAGATTTGTCATGACCGGACCAGAACGTTTCGAAAATTCGGTGGCCGACGAAGCCAGACATTGGGTCGTCAAACTCGACAGTTTGACGCCAATAGAGCACAAGCGGCTCGAACGCTGGCTCAGGGAAAGCAGCACCCACCGCGACGCATTCGCAGCCGCGAAGCGCGAGTGGCAGTCGATGGCGTTCCTCAAGCTTCTGCGCAACGAGCCGGTCGCCAAGGGCGATCCCTGGGTTGCGAAAAAGCGCGCCCGGCGAAAGCAAGGTCGCCGGTACGCGTTACCGCTCGCAGCGGCAGCAACCATTGCGGCGATGGCCATTGCTCTCGGCTGGACCTGGCTGCCGGAAGCCGGCTACGAGGCCGAGTACTACACGGCCGTCGGGGAGCAGCAGGAAGTGGCGCTGCCCGACGGTTCCTCGATCCTGTTGAACACCAGTACCAGTCTCAATATTCAGTTCAGCAACGAGCAGCGCAATGTGATTCTCGACGCGGGTGAGGCGCACTTCGACGTTGCGCACGATGCCAAGCGGCCTTTTGCCGTTATCACGAGCGTGGGAGTTGTGCGTGCAGTGGGTACGGCTTTTACGGTGTACGTGCACGAAGAACAGGCCGAGGTCACCGTGACCGACGGCATCGTCGAGATCGCGAAGGCGCCCGAGGATCTGGTTGCCGCAGTGAAGACCGCAGACTTGCCCGACAGTCGCGCCGGTCCCGTTCAGACCTTGGCGAAGGGCTACAACGCCACGATTTCGGAAACGATCGAGGACGTTGCCGCGGTCGATACCGAAGTGCTGGAGCGCAAACTCTCATGGCAGTACGGCATGCTCGAGTTCGTGAACACACCGCTCGGCGAAGTGATCGATGAGGTAGGGCGCTACACACCAAAAACGCTCGTCATCGAAGACCCCGAACTCGAAAGTTACCCGGTGACGATAATTGCGCGCACTGACAACATCGATGGCCTTCTGAGCAACCTCGACATCAGTACCGATGCGTTTGCAGTCACGCATGTGTCTGATGGTCGCGTGTTGATATCAACCGAACAAACCCAGTAGTGCGTCATATATGGGCGGTTTAAAAAAAGAGAGTGGAATTCAAACAAAAATTGTTAGGTTTTGAAGAATAACTCGTCTCCCAATTAGGCTGCGCATGATGACAATAGTCAGCAGCGCCCTTACAACAGTTTATTGGGGAGAGACGTAATGTCACGGTTTACTGCGTTGCTTGATAAGAACAAGAAAGCAACAGCGCTGCACACACAAGCTCGAATTCTTAGCTACTCTATTCTCGTCGCCGTCATCGGTTTCTTCGCCGCCGCGACCAGCTACGCACAAGACGACGGCAACACGGTCGACTACGACATCCCGGCTTCCACACTTCCTCAAGCGCTCCGCGCCTTTGCGAGACAATCTCGCATTGAACTAGTGTTTACCGAACAGGGGTATGAAGACGTAAGAACGCAACCTGTAATCGGCGTGTATCAGAAAGAGAGAGCACTGGAGATGCTGCTCGCTGGCACCGGTTTGCGCGTCGGGTTCGGTTCAGGAGACAGCGTGATTGTACAGCGCGCGCAAGCTTCAGAAGCGACGACAGGCTTCGCGATTGGCGGTTTGGACAACGGTGCAGTGACGCTGATGGCACAGACTGCGGTCAACGCGGCCCAAGACTCGCGCACCCCAGGCGATGTTAGCCAACAAGGAAGTGATACTACAATAACAGGCAATAGCGTAGACAACTCTCGCGTACTCGAGGAGATTATTACGACGGGCTCGCGGATTCGGGGTGCACAAAGTGCTTCTCCAATCGTGACAATCAGCCGCGAAGAGATCGATATGGCTGGGTTTGCGACCGTTGAGGAAGTTGTGGAGTTTCTACCGCAAAATTTCGGCGCAGGCGCCACTTTGGATGCACGCACGAACGCGACTAATCAGCAACAAGCTGTGGGAGGTGGAGACGTAGGCGACTTCGCCGGCGGGACTTCCGTTAATCTGCGAGGGCTGGGTTCTGACTCGACACTCGTGCTACTCAATGGACGTCGGTTGAGCCCAAGTGGGTTTTCGGCAAGTTTCACGAACATAGCGTCCATACCGGTAACTGCGATCGAGCGAGTAGAAGTGATGACCGATGGGGCATCGGCCATCTACGGTTCCGATGCGATCGGAGGTGTCATCAATTTCATTCTACGCGACAGCTTTGATGGGGCCGAAACTCGTCTTCGTTACGGCAGCGATGCCAGCGATGGTACATCCAACGTCCAATTTGGCCAGTCTTTTGGGACATCATGGAATAGCGGCGATGTCCTGCTCAGCTACGAGTACTACGACAGTGATCCTCTTGCCTCTGCTGATCGACGCTTTACGGCCAGCACCGATCTGAGTCCGTTCGGCGGAACAGATCGCCGACGACCCGGCGGTAGCCCAGGTAACATCGTGGCGGGCGGTCAGAGTTTTGCGATTCCGACTGGCCAAGATGGCACATCGCTGACTCCTGCCGATTTCGTCGGTTTGGAAAACACTTCTCGCTTATACAACTCACGTGAGTTTGGCGATGTGATAGGTGCCAGAGAGCAACACTCTGCCTTTATGCATCTGAGGCAAACTGTTGGCGCGGTTGAGTTGTTTGGTGCGGCAAGGTTCTCAAACAACGAACAGTCAATACGCTCAGGTGGCGGAGTCGTCGGATTCACTGTGTTCGGGGACAATCCCGCGACACCAGAGATAGAAGGCAATCCTTGGTTTGTGGATCCGACAGGGACTGGGCTTACGACTGTGCGGGTAGAGTACGCGGTGACCGAGGATTTTGGCCCGTCTGTGAGCCTGACAGAGCTAGAGTCGGCTGGGGCCACTGTAGGAGCCCAGATCGAGTTTGGCGAAAACTGGAGTGCAGAGTTGGCGGTCAACTGGTCTGAAGAGGAGGGGCAGTTAGCTTTTGCGAACCAGCTCGATTTCGCTGGATTGCTTGGAGCAGTCAACCTGCCTGACCCGAACCTAGCCTTTAATCCCTTTGGCGATGGTCCGAGTACGAATGCTTCTGTTATCGAGTCGTTGGTAAACCGTGAAAGAGAAGTCGCTTCCATCGACAAGAACGAGCTTATATCCGCAAACATCGGTGTCACCGGCAATGCGTTCGACATAGCAGGAGGCACGGTCAGGGTTGCTGCCGGGATCGACTTCAGAGAAGAGTCCCTTTTTACTGGTACGTTCACAACTGCGAGGGAGCTTAGAACGTCCAATCTTGAGCGTGACATACTGGCAGTCTATGGAGAAGTTTTGCTTCCTCTCGTGGTTGACAGAAACCGTCGAGGTTGGTTGCATCGGCTCGAAGTATCGCTAGCAGTACGTCATGAGGACTACAGCGATTTTGGCAGCAGTACAGACCCGAAACTAGGCATTGTGTGGTCTCCGACTGAGGCTTTAACGTTCAGGGGAACTATCGGAACCTCCTTCAGAGCGCCCTCGTTGACCGATTTGGACGATTCAACGCAGTCAAGCTGGCGTTACTTTCCCGAGAATTTCTTCGGGTTGACGCCAATCTCGGTTCTGCTACAAACCGGACGTAACAGCGATTTGAAGGCTCAGGAGGCGACGACTTGGACGACGGGCTTTCAGTGGAGGCCGAAAAGTGTCGATGGTTTTTCGCTGGATGTAACCTATTTCAACGTTGACTTTAAAGGAAGAATCGAACAGCCCACCGGAGATGCTTTTGGTGCGCTCAGCGACCCGCGTTTTGCTTCAGTTCTGACTCAAAACCCAAGTGCTGAACAGATTGCTGCGATCGTCAATCACCCAAACTACGACCCTGATTTCCTTGTCAGATTCGGGCTCGGCCCGTTTCTCCCCGAGGACCTAATTTCTGGTTCCGTGCCGGTTGCGGGAATCTTTGACAATCGTCTAACGAATCTTGCGAGATCGGTGGTGACGGGAACCGAGGTTCAACTCTCCTACGGCTTTGACACAAATGTCGGCTCATTCAACCTTGGCTTCAACGGAAGTTATATGTTTGACTTCGAGCGGAGACTTCTTCCGACAGACCCGCTGTTCGAGGAAGTCGATACTTTCGGCCGGCCCGTGGATTTTCGGTGGCGAGGTAGTTTTGGTTGGAGTCGTAATCGCTGGTCGGCTTCCGGCTTCGTGAACTACACCGATGGTTATACCGATAACGTCAATAGCAGTGTCGCGCGAGATGTCGACTCATGGACAACGATGGACCTGACGATTGCATATAGAACAGGTAGCCGTATTGGCATTTTTAGTGACATGAGGCTGGCGTTAACGACACAAAACTTGTTCGACGAGGACCCACCCTTCGTCGATACTATTGGTGGCGTAGCCTATGACGCTACTAATGCCAACCCGTTGGGGCGCTTTTTCTCGTTGCAAGTCACTAAAGACTGGTAGTCGCCTGCTACGCCCTCCGCTGCGCTGAGAGTGTAAACAGCGCAGCGGAGCAAACGTAAACATAGCGTCGGTATTCTTTGGGCTTGTCGATCGTACCATTTGTTTCCCCATGAGGATCTCCGCAGGATCCCTGAGTTGGCGGGACTGGCCGTCTCTAGCCATATTGGAGCCAACTCGACGAGGCTGAGTTTCGGAGTAACTGTAGTACTCCGCTCGGCGCTCGACGGTGTCGAGCCAGTCAGGCCATTGCCGATTAACCTCAACGAGTTTTTCAGCGTGAGTACAAAGCAAGTTACAAGAGCTAACTTGAATTCGTGAAGCGCTTGTGGCGATGCATCCATCGATGAGCATTGCGTCGCGCAGGCGCGACTGAGCATCACTAGCCTTGGGCGACCACGCCGCTTGACCACTGCTGTCATAAGTGCCGACATAATCGAGGCTCTTATGAGCAGCCTCGATTTCGGTGCCTGTGCCCTTAGTCTTGGAAGTATATCCCGGTTTTGGTCAGTTATTCTGGCTACATCTCGACAGCTGAAACTCGTAAGCTAGTCCCTCAATCCTCCTTTTTGCGGCGGCTTCCCCAGTCGGGTTGATTTGCCATCCTGTCTACAGCAGCCGGTGCTTTGTGATGTTTCCGGTTTCGTCGCGTCATAACAACATTGAGCCGGCTTCTTCTGCCCAATTCTGATCTTGTTTTTGCGACGAAATCCTATCTCCCGTCGCGTTACAGCAACAACTCGACTTATTATGACGATATGAGGAAACCAAGAATATGCACGAAAATCGGCGTTCGCCGGCGAGTACAATCAAGTCGTTTTCAAACGCAACAAACCCGAAAGCTCTTCGACTCGTTTTGTTATGTACGCCTTTGGTTTTCTGCTTGTCTGGCCAGAGCTTCGCCGAGACCCTGCGAAACGCAACAACGTGGCTCCCAGTCACTAGCTCTTTCGAAACGAAAACCACTGCGCTACCGGACGTCCCGACTCATCGTTTTTCCTTCGACGTCACCGAAGGAACTTTCATGGCTGTTGATGTTTCTGCCGATGGAAAAACACTAGTATTCGATCTACTCGGTGATCTCTATTTGCTGCCCGTCGATGGCGGTGAGGCCGTTTCGCTGACAAAAGGATTGGCTTGGGACGAGTCGCCGCGTTTCTCGCCCGATGGTTCTTACGTCTACTTCCTGAGTGATCGAAAGGGATATAAGAACGTGTGGCGTCTTTCTCTATCTGATCAATCTTTGCGACAGATCACTCGTTCAAATAGCGACATCCCCGGTGGTCCCAACTGGCTGTCATCGGAGACGAGTCGGAGTCGGGATGTTCTGAGCGGTCTGAGTTGGTCCCAGGGCGGAAGCCGCTTGCTCGCAAGTGTAGTAATCACGACGGGAGCTTATGCGGGCGTTTATCTGGATCGCTTTCAACACGCTATCGATCCCATAGATGGCACAATGACGCCACTCGCTGGGCCTTCGGGGCCCAGGGTCATAGCGGGAAGATCGGCCAGGAATTCCACCTACATATTCTCAGCGGCTGAGTCAGCGGACGGTAAAGTCTACTATTCAAAATCCGAGTTGCTAGACACCGGTAACAAGGCTCTGCGCCTGTTTGTGTTCGATCCCGAGACACGAAGGCATACAGCAATAACTCCGGAGAATGCCGCATACAGCGATTTCAAGCCACAGCTGTCACACGATGGAAAACTATTGGCCTATTTTCGCCAGTACGGTGACCGGCGTACCGAAATTCGACTTCTCAATCGGTACACGGCGGAAGACTCCGCGTTGATCGATCTAGAGAATTCCGATGATGCGCAGTACTCTTTTTGGGCTGATGGGCGACCCAATTTCGCCTTCACCCCAGATGACCAGGCGATCATTTTTTGGCACGACGGCAAGCTCCGACGTGTCTCTACCGTCGATGGGCAAATGAATACGATTCCGTTCCGAGCCACTGTCGACATTGAGGTTGCAGAAAGAGTTCGACCTGCGGTTCAACACCTTGACGAGAAATACGAGGCGGCCACAGTGCGTTGGCCAAACCTATCCCGCGACAGGCAGACGCTTGTGTTCTCTTCAGTAGGATATGTCTGGACTATGGATCTATCCAACGGCAGCCTACGAAGACTCAGCGATTCTAACGATTTCGAGTACATGCCGACGATTTCGCCAGATGGAACTTCCGTCGCTTATATCAGTTTTTCGCGTTCCGGTGATGAGTATGGCCGAGGCCGCCTTATGGTTGCCGACTTAGCAAGTGGAGAGAATCAGGAGTTGCTGGCTAACCCTGACCTTGATTATCTGTTTCCCCGATGGTCGTCCGACAGTTCGAAGATTGCGCTGATTAGAGAAGGCGATTGGAGAAAAGGTATTAATCCGATGTTTGGCTGGACGTCTGTAGTTGATGGTACGTTCCACGAGGTCGCACCAGACCCAGAGGTTGGTCGTGCCGCTGAGTTTTTCATCTACGCGCGATTTGTCAGCTTCGACAAAGAGGGTAAAAGGCTTCTGTTCAGTCATCCTCGGTCAAAGACGGAGACTGTATTGGTCGCAGCAGAGATAAGTACGGGGCTCTCGCGCACATTGGCAGTTGCCACGTCGGAGATAGGGGGGATTGTGCCTTCTCCGGATCTGAAACACTTGGCGCTAACTCGACGCGATGGATCCGTTTGGATTACTCCGTTCGATGTGAGCAAGGCGCCGGTTACGGTATCGACACATTCTGGATCAGCTTGGCGGGCGAGCAAGAACGGTGGTTACTACGTTGATTGGTACGAGACCAATCAACTTACATTTGGGTTTGCAAAAGATGTGTACCACTATAGTCTGAGTAGCGACTCGAATGGTGGCGACCTCAGTTCTATTCGCATCGGAGTGCCTGTATCGAAACCCGATGCGGAGAGAACTGTCGCCTTTACCGGTGCGCGCCTAATCACTATGTCTGGCGATTCCGGTGCCGGAGTTGTGATTGACTCTGGGACTTTGGTTATAGATGGTGACCGCATAGTTGCAGTCGGATCGGCGGAGACGGTGACTGTCCCCGAGGATGCCGTGGTTATCGACGTGGCTGGCAAGACTATTGTGCCTGGCTTTATTGACACCCACTATCACGCTCTTGGATTCTCGGCAATCGCATCGCCTAAGAAGCATGGCTTTGCGGACCGTAGCGCCATTGAATTCGGAGTCACATCAGCATGGTGTCCGGCTGAGTCAGTAGACGATGGTCTTCCGGCTATTGCGGATATGCAGAGAGCGGGACGTATACTCGCACCTCGGTGGAGCTATGCGATAAGGCCCGTCGGAGGGCCCTATGAGTTACTTACGGATTATGCTGCTGCGGTGGCCGCCGTCGAACGTCAACAGGATTTGGGGAGCAGTGTTCTCAAAGAATACAACACGCGGACTCGCGAGCAACGACAATGGCTAGCAGCGGCAGCACGTGAGAAGAGTGTCGGGATTGTGTCACACCTTGATAGTTTCGAAGACATAGTGACCCGCATACTTGACGGCTACACGGGCGGCGATCATTCTGCGATTCCTGTGCCGCTTTTTGATGATATGGCAGAATTATTGCGCCAAACAGGCTTCATACTGACACCGAACCTGGTTATTACGGACGTGACTGTCGGAAAGTGGACCGACCAAAAGCTCTTCTACTGCAACGCTTTGCTAGGTAGACAAGAACCTAATCTTGTTGCCACCGCTGAATCCATCTGTGGCACGGAATATCAAGCACCCACCGTGGATTACTCTACTCATCGTATTAGTCGGGTGGGAGAATACGTTGCGCTCGCCGCCAGTAAGGGCGCAAGCATAGGTGTGAGTGCACATGAAGCTCCTGGGTCGCTACTGCATCAAGAGATGTGGTTTTTGTGGAAGGGTGGGATGCCCGTTGAGGATGTGCTCCGCGCTGCAACTATGACGAACGCAGAGAAGCTAGGGCTACAAAGTGAGGTCGGCTCTCTTGAAACGGGCAAAATGGCCGATTTTCTAGTGCTCGATAACAACCCTTTGGAACAAATCCTCAATACTTTGTCGCTGAAGTACACCGTGCAAGGAGGGATCGTATACGATAGCGCGACCGGCGAGCGGTTGGCTATTGATCAAGGCGAACCAGCGCCGCGGGTCGAGTCTAGCGGTTTGCACTAGCTTAAAGTACGTAGCCACTCA
>JANQPG010000003.1 GCA_028289545.1 Woeseiaceae bacterium | reverse complement strand
TCGCGAACGTGTCCGTACGAGGCGAGCACATCGAAGTCCTTGCCAAGGTACTTGGATATGGTCTTCGCCTTTGCGGGCGATTCTACGATTACGAGATTCTTCGACATGCGTTGCTGCGATTCGCTTCCGGTGTCCGGGGTTTAAAAACCCGCTGAGTGTGCCGCGGTTGAATTACAGATTTCCGTGAGACCTGTCAAGAAAGCGTTGGGTCCGCCGACAGGTTAACGACCGGCGCCGCGGGCGGCTGCCGGGGCTTTACGGCGGTTAAGCCGGTTTGGCGGAAGGGTCTTGCGACGACCTGGCTCGAGCCAGGTTCTAGTGCACGAGCCCAGTGGTTTCGTCGAACACCAGGTCTTCCATGCGCGCGTACGCCAGCTCCTGGCCGGGCTGACTGAACAGCACCATAAGGACAACCCACTTGATCTGTTCGACGTCAATGTCCGGCGCATCGAGCGCCAGCAGCCGATCGATCAGAATCTCACGCTGCGGCGCGGAGAGAATTCCGATCTGCTCAAGATAGAGAATATAACCTCGGCAAGCGGCGTCCAGCCGCTGCAGCTCAAAATCGCTGTAGAGTCGCGTCCCGCGTCCGGAAGACTGCTGGAATACGAGGCTCTCCTGATGCTCGGTCAGACCGTCGAGCCAGTCGAGTGCCCGCTCGATCTCCGGATCGCCAAAGCCAGCGCGGGAGAGCTCGTCTCGAAGTTCGTTCTGGTCGGGTTCGGGTTCGTCTTCGGTGTCGACGTAGGTCTCGAAGAGATACATCAACACGTCTAACACGTTCTCTTTCATGCCTGGAGCGGCTCCATTTCCACAGCGATGTTTTGGCGGTATGCGGCCTTTGCGCTAATTTACAAGCCGAGCGTACTGGCCGCCCGCCAGTTTCTCGATTTTTCCTTCGAGCTCCAGGATCAGGAGCATGGAGGAAAGCTCTGCAATCGTCAAACCGGATTGTTCCACGAGTTCATCGACGCCGACGGGATCGTATCCCATGGCATTTAACAGATCATCGCGCGACGAGTCGCCCGGAGCGGGGGGTTCGCGCATCGGCACGGCATCGTCGCTCCCCTGGCGGACGCCTTCGACGAGCACACCGAGCTCGGAGACGATGTCTTCCGCGGTTTCCACGAGTTTGGCGCCCTGCCGGATGAGCCTGTGACAGCCGCGCGACAGCACATTGTGGATTGAGCCCGGTATGGCGAACACCTCGCGGCCCTGCTCCGCGGCCAGCCGCGCGCTGACCAGCGAGCCGCTCTTCACGGCGGCTTCCACGACGAGCACGCCGAGACATAATCCCGTGAGGATGCGGTTGCGCTCGGGGAAGTGTTGTCGCCGCGGCGGTGTGCCGAGCGGGTATTCGCTGACGATTGCACCGTGTTCGGCGATCCGGTGCGCCAGTTCGCGATGCCCGGCGGGATAAACCCGATCGACGCCGGTGCCCATGACGGCCACGCTCGAGGCGCCCGCGTCCAGGGCGGCAACGTGCGCCGCGGCATCGATGCCGTCGGCCAGCCCGCTCGTGATCGTGAAGCCGATTCGGCCCAGATGAGCGGCAAAGTCACGGGCGTTGCCCAGTCCGCCGCGAGTCGGGTTGCGGCTGCCGACGATGGCAAGCGCCGGCATGGAGAGCTGATCGGGCGATCCTTTGACGTACAGCGTCAGCGGCGGATCTTTAATGTCGCGCAGTAGCGCCGGGTAGGTGTCGTCGCTCAGGAACAGGAGATTCTGATCCTCGGCCTCGAGCCACCGGAGTGCGGCCTCGAGCTCCGCGTTGTCGGTCTCCGCAAGTCGGCGGCTCTTTTCGGGAGACAGCCCGGCCTGCTCGAGGGCAGCGCGGCTTTCGCGAAACGGCGCTTCGTGATCGCCGAAGTGCTGGCAAAGCGCCGCATATTCGTCGGCTCGAAGCCACGCCAGCGAGCAGGCGATCCGGTGTTTGAGAGTGGGCAGCATGGTTCGGCGGGCACGGAACGGCGAGGGGCATGATAACGAATGCCGGCGCCGGGGTCGCCAGCGTCAATCCGTGCCCGTTGCCGACAAACGGCCAACCGAACGGTCCGTCAACGGAAGCCGCATAAACAAACGGCGCCATCGAGGCGCCGTTTGAACGGAAGGTCGGACCGGCTCTAGATCGGATTGCGCACGGCGTCCCGTACGTGCAGCGCCTGCGTGGCTTCCATGACCAGGCCGTACGCAATTTCGTCGTAGGTTTTGAATACCATGATCGTGCCTGCTGGCTCGTCAGGCAGCTTCACCTTGCCGCCGCCAATACGATCGCGAACCACTTCGCCGGCCTGGAAAACCGTCAGTACGTCGCCCTGCGCAAGCCCGTCGCTGGAGCCGCGGTTCATGACGACCACCTGGTACTGGCCGATCTGCGAGACGCCGCCGATCACCGCCATGATGCGGCCGTCAATGCTGGCGCTCGGCGCCTTCGGGAAGAAATTCAGCGGCACGTCGACCGTGGCCGGTATTAGCCGGTCGCCGCGAGTGGCTTCCTGTGCGCTGGCCGTCAGTTCGACCGTTGCCGGATCGCCGCCGCGGCGCATGGTGCCTTCGCCAACCCACAGGCCGTGGAAGCCCATGACGCGGTTGTTGTCCGGGTCGACCAGAGGATCGCCCACGTGAACCACGGAATAGCGCGTGCCGACGCTGGCGTTGCCGACGCCGCGCACGTAGATCTCGTTACCCGAGGCCGCAATCATGTGATCGCCGCGGACCTCGAGCAGGTACGGAAGATCGTCAGCCTCGCCCTTCTCGAGCACGGTGCCCTGGGACAGGAACGCCGAAATGACATCGAACGGGATGCTCGTCACGGCTTCGGACAGCGGCGTGACGCGCGCCTGCGGCGACAGTCTGAGCGACGAGCCGCGTGCGGTTGTCACCCGAGGTTGTCCGTCGATGTACACCAGCGCCAGAACGTCGCCCGGGTAAATGAGGTGCGGGTTAACAATTTCCGGGTTGACGTACCAGATTTCGGGCCAGAACCACGGATCGCGCAGGAATGTGCCGGCAATGTCCCACAGAGTGTCGCCGTCCTGGACAACGTATTCAGTGGGAGCGTCAGCCGCGAGCGCCGGAGATTGAAGCAGAGCGGCGCTCGTCTTGAAGTTCAGCGAGCTGAGCGAGGCTTCTCCGGAAGAGGCATTCCCGGCCAGGAAAACCAGGGCGGCGGCAAGGCTGGCAACGCCTACACGCGCCGGGATACCGGTATTGGGTTTACGCAGAAACATGGGTGGCATGAGCTCCCTCGGTGGCGTTCGATAAGGCGACAAGGCCTTGAGATTTCGGGCGTTGGTATAATATGTCGGCTTGGGCAGCCAGTAGCTGCCAATTACGTCACATTTCCGTGCCGGAAAGCTCGGCAAACGACCTTCCCCTGGCCGGCATTGT
>JANQPG010000027.1 GCA_028289545.1 Woeseiaceae bacterium | reverse complement strand
ACGCATAATCCCCGCCGGTCCGCGTCGGCTGCCCCGCGACGGTTAGCCGTGAACCCCGCCAGGCCCGGAAGGGAGCAACGGTAGCGGTGACGCCGGGTGCCGGGGAGAGGCTGGCGCGGGCCACTTTTGAGTTACACTGGCGGTTCGATTCGACGACGCCGGACAACCCCGCCTCAAGCCCCTATGAGCTATCTCGTTCTGGCCCGCAAATGGCGGCCGAAAACCTTCGCCGACACCGTGGGCCAGGAGCATGTCCTGACGGCACTGGTGAATGCGCTCGAGACCGGCCGGCTGCACCATGCGTACCTGTTTTCCGGTACGCGCGGCGTCGGCAAGACCACCATTGCGCGGATCCTGGCCAAAGCGCTCAACTGCGAAAAGGGTGTGACCGCCGAGCCCTGCGGGGTATGCAGCGCCTGCGTCGAGATCGACGAGGGTCGCTTCGTCGACCTGATCGAGGTGGACGCGGCGTCCAAGACCAAAGTGGACGACACTCGCGATCTGCTCGACAACGTGCAGTACGCGCCGGCGCGCGGCCGCTACAAGGTGTACCTGATTGACGAGGTGCACATGCTGTCGAAAAGCTCCTTCAATGCGTTGCTCAAGACGCTCGAGGAGCCGCCGCCGCACGTCAAGTTCCTGCTGGCGACGACCGATCCGCAGAAGCTGCCCGTGACCGTGCTGTCACGCTGTCTGCAGTTCAATCTGAAGCGCATGACGCCAAAGCTGATCGCCGACCGACTGAAGCACATTGCCGAAGCCGAGGACATCCCGGCAACACCCGCGGCGCTGGCGATGCTGGCGAGGGCAGCCGACGGCAGCATGCGCGATTCACTGAGCCTACTGGATCAGGCCATTGCTTACTGCGGTGGCGATATTAGTGAAGAACCGCTGGCGAAGATGCTCGGCACGATCGACCGCGAGTACGTCGACCGGCTGGCAACCCAGCTCTCCGAACACGATGCAAAGGGTGTGCTGGCTACCGTGGCGGACATCGACGAGCAGTTTCCCGACTACGGAAGGCTGCTGGACGACCTCGCGGCGCTTTTGCAGCGCGTTGCCGTACTTCAGGTGGTAGGTGCCAGCAACGCGGACGAAGAAAGCAGCGAGGCGGAACCGACGGCGCTGGCTGATGCGCTGACGCCCGAGGACGTGCAGCTCTTTTATCAAACGGCGATTATCGGCCGGCGCGACCTGCACCTGGCGCCGGATCCGCGCAGCGGTGCCGAGATGACGCTCTTGAGGATGCTGGCGTTCAGGCCCGCAACACCGGCCACAACTGAATCGAAGGCGGCGCCGTCAGCGGCTGGCCGTGGCGCGCAAAGCCCTGCGAGTAAAGCTGAGAACGCCCGGTCCGCGGTTCCGGTGGCGGAATCAAAAGCGGCAACCGCCCGCTGGCAGGAACCCGACTGGGCGGCGCTGTTGCCCGAGCTGGGCCTGAACGGTGCTGCGCGGCTTCTCGCGGGCAACTGCGCCTTCTTGAATCGCAGCGACAACACCGTGCATCTGTCGCTCGACGAGCGGTTTGCGTCCATGCTGACGCGGCCGCGGCAGGAGACACTGGCAAAAGCGCTGTCCAAGCACTTTGGCGAAGAACTGAAGGTCGACATTGCGGTCAGTACTGACGGGCCCGAGACGCCGCATCAGGCGGAAAACCGCCTCGCTGACGAAAGTCTCGAAGCGGCGCGGCAGTCGCTCGAGAGCGATCCGAATGTGCAGGCGTTGAAGTCGATGTTCGGCGCGGAACTCAAACAGGATTCGATCGAGGTTGTCGCCAAGCCTCAGTCCGACTGAGGACGGCACTCACAGGTATTCAGGAGAACGCTATGAAAGCGGGTATCGGGCAGTTGATGAAACAGGCCCAGCAGATGCAGGAAAACATGCAGAAGGCGCAGGAGGAAATGGCCTCGCTGACGGTCACGGGCGAATCCGGCGCCGGCATGGTGAAGGTTGTCATGACCTGCCGTCATCAGATCCAGTCGCTGGACATCGACGACAGTTTGATCGGCGACGACAAGGAGATGCTCGAAGATCTCGTGACGGCCGCGTTCAACGACGCCCTGCGCCGCGTTGAGGCGACCGTGCAGGAAAAATTCTCCGGGATGACCGCAGGGATGGGGCTACCCGCGGGTTTCAAGCTGCCGTTTTAAGGGCGTTACATGGCCTTTTCACCCAGGCTGACCGGGCTGATCGACGCGCTCAAGTGTATGCCGGGCGTCGGCCAGAAATCGGCACAGCGGATAGCCTTTCACTTGCTGGAACGCGACCGCAGCGGCGCCGCGTCGCTGTCGGACGCGCTCAAGTCCGCGGTCGAGTCGATCGGGCACTGCAAGCGCTGCCGGATGCTGACCGAGAACGAGCTATGCGCGATCTGCGAGTCGAGTGGGCGCGATGTGCAGCAGCTGTGCGTCGTCGAATCGCCGGCCGACGTGATGGCGCTGGAAGACGCTACCGGCTATCGAGGGCTGTACTTTGTGTTGATGGGCCATCTGTCGCCGCTCGATGGCATCGGTCCGGCTGAGCTGGGTCTCGACATGCTGGAGGCGCGGCTCGCGGAAGGCGAGGTCAGCGAGCTCATCATTGCGACCAACCCGACCGTCGAGGGTGATGCGACGGCACACTACCTGAGCGATCTTGCGGAGCGCAACGGCGTTAACGCCAGTCGTATTGCGCACGGCGTTCCGCTGGGTGGTGAGCTTGAATACGTCGACGGCGGTACCCTGTCACACGCTTTCTACGGGCGTCGAGCCGTCAACGAGGGTCGTTAGACGTCCGCGCCCGTAAGTGCGGAAATCCAGTTGGAGTTGTAGAGTGATCGAGAAGTCATGGTGATCGAGGACTGCCTGTTTTGCAAAATCGTCGCGGGGGAAATACCGGCCGATATCGTGCATGAGACGGAGGATACGCTCGCTTTCCGCGACATCAATCCGCAGGCGCCCGTACACATACTGATCATTCCCCGTAAACACATTGCAACGATCAACGATCTCGATGACGCGGACCAGGCGATAGTCGGTAGTCTGTTTACGGCTGCGCGCGACATTGCGGCGGCGGAAGGGCTTGCCGATGACGGCTACCGGGTCGTCATGAACTGCAACGAAGCGGCCGGCCAGACTGTATTCCATATACACCTGCACCTTCTGGGTGGCCGGCGCTTTGGCTGGCCGCCGGGCTAGCCGAATCTAGGAGCGTTTGGGGGCGAGCTGTCGCGTCAGATTCACCAACCGCCGATACGATTCGTAGCGTCGCGCGCTGATTTCGCCGGCGGCCACGGCATCCTTCACCGCGCATTGTGGTTCCCGAAGGTGCAGGCAGTTGGCAAACCGGCAGCCCGCGGCGTGCGCTTGCACTTCTCGAAATCCCCTGGCGGCATCGGTGCTGTCTTCGAGTGCCGGCGCGTAGTCTCGCACCCCGGGCGAGTCGACGACACTGCCGCCGCCCGGCAGGTCGAGCAACACTGAATTGACCGTCGTGTGCCTGCCCTCGCCGTGTTTGTCGGACAGCGAGCCGGTTTTCTGGGCATCACGGGCGAGTAGTGAGTTAATGAGGCTCGACTTACCCACCCCGGACTGCCCGACGAGGATGCTGATGCCGCTCGAGAGCAGTCGGGCAAGCTCATCGAGGCCCGTGCCGTCCTCTGCGCTCAGCGCGATGAAGGGATACTCGAGGCGTTCGTATTCACGACGCGCTTCGTCGAGATCGGCGCCGAGCTTCGACCTGTTGTCAGGAAGGTCAAGGCCGAGAAGGTCGAGTTTGTTGACGAGCACGGCGGCGTCAACCTGCATGAGCTCGGCGGCGCAAAGGTAACGATCGACGATGTACCAGTCCGGCGCCGGCTTGAGTGCGGCGACGACACACACCCGGTCGAGGTTGGCGGCCAGCGTTTCGGCTTCGCCACGGCGGTTAGGGCGCGTCAGGGCATTGCGCCTGGAGTGAACGGCGGTAATCAGCCAGTCGGATTCGCCGTCGATACGCTCGGCCCGAACGCGATCGCCGCATACCGCCCGCTGACGTTTGCCCTTCAAACGGGCGTCGACCGTCTGACCCGAATCGAGGCGAAGGCGCATGCGCCGACTGAAGGTTGCGACGACCAGTGCGTCTTCCGGCGACTCCGTCTTCATGATGGCGGACAGTATGCCCGTTTCGCGTAGGGTTAACAGGTCCCACTTTCGGTACACTGCCGCCAGTAGCAGCATTCAAGAGTGAAACATGGGCGATACGGCAGAAGGCGACAAGGCCAGCAACCTGATATGGATCGACCTCGAGATGACCGGCCTCGACACGCAGGCCGACACGATCATCGAGATTGCCACCATTGTGACCGACAAGCACCTGAACGAACTGGCGGCCGGACCTTCGCTGGCGATTCGACAGAGCCGGGAGAGGATGGACGCGATGGACGAGTGGAATACCCGCCAGCACGGCGAGTCGGGCCTGACGGCGCGGGTGCTCGACAGTAGTCTCGATCTGGCCGCTGCCGAAGCACACACTCTCGAGTTTCTTAGAGACTGGGTGGACGAGGGGGCTTCCCCCATGTGCGGCAACAGCATCTGTCAGGACCGGCGCTTCCTTGCCCGCGAAATGCCGACCCTCGAAGCTTACTTCCACTACCGCAACCTCGATGTCACCACGCTGAAAATACTGGCGTCGCTGTGGGCTCCCGAGGTGGCGGCTGGATTCAACAAGGAATCCGAGCACCTTGCGCTCGCCGATATTCGCGATTCGATTGCCGAACTTCGCTGGTATCGCGAACGTTTTATCGATGCGGGCGTCATCGAGCCGCAACTTGCCTGATACACCCACGGCAAACGACCTGCCGAATGCCCCGGCGGCCGAACGCAACTTCGAGCCGATTCTCGCGGCGCTGCGCGTCGAGTTTGTCGGATGCCGGCGCGTGCTCGAGATCGGTTCGGGGACTGGTCAACACGCCGCCGGCTTTGCCGCGGCGATGCCCTGGCTCGAGTGGCAGCCGAGCGAAATGCCCGGACAGCTCGAATCGATTCGTTTGTGGCAAGCCGCCAGCAGCTTGCCCAATCTGAGCGATCCGCTCGAGATCGACGTTGCGTCTGCTTCGGTGCCCGCGGGCTACGATGCCGGGTTCTCCGCCAACACCGCGCACATCATGAGCGAGTACCACGTGGAGCGTTTGTTCCGCCTCATGGGTCGGGCGTTGTATCCTGCCGGCGTGTTTTGTCTGTACGGTCCGTTCACGGAGGCGGGTCGGTTCAGTACGGAGAGCAACCGGCAGTTCGACGAACGACTGCGGCTGGGCGATCCGAAGATGGGGATTCGCGCGATCGAGCGCGTCGACGAGTTTGCCGAGCGCGCGGGTTTGAGTCGTCGCCGACGCTACGCAATGCCGGGCAACAACCTGCTGCTCGTTTTCGAGCGCGCGGCGTGAAGGGGGTGAGCATGGTCACACACAAAGGGGGGTGCCATTGTGGCGCCGTACGCTTCGAAGTGACGGCGCCGGCGAACATTGCAGCGACACGCTGCAATTGCAGCATCTGCAATATGACGGGTTTTCTGCACCTGATCGTTCCTGCAAAGGACTTCCGTCTGACGACGCCTGAGGACGTACTCAGTGAGTACACGTTCAACACGGGCGTGGCAAAACACCGGTTCTGCAGCCGCTGCGGAGTCAAGTCGTTTTATGTCCCGCGCTCGCATCCGGACGGGATAAGCGTCAACGTGAATTGCCTGGATCCGGACACGATCGCAAGCGTCGACGTCGAAGACTTTGACGGCCGGCACTGGGAGCAGAATATCGCCAGGCTGTCGCCATTAAGCGACTGATTTCGCAGGGAATCACGAATAGCGTATTGTTGACGATTGATCTATATTGGCGGGATATTCTCAAGGCACGGTTGTCATGATTGCGCGTTTTTCCTTCATTGTCTGCGTTCTGCTCCTGATCCTACCCCTCGCTTCGAATGCCCAGTCCGCCTGGGTGAGCGACGAATTCGAGGTCACCCTGCGCACCGGGCCGAGCACCGGCAACGCCATCGAACTCATGGTGTCGAGCGGGACCGAGCTGACCGTACTCGAACGCGACGCCGATTCAGGCTACGCCCGAGTCCGAACCCGCGGGGGCACCGAGGGCTGGGTATTGAGCCGCTACCTGATGAACGAACCCAGCGCGCGCGAGCAGCTCGAATCGCTGAGCGCGCAGTTGACGAGCGCAAACACGCGCGGCTCGTCGCTGGACTCGCAGCTCTCGGGTATCCGCGAGCAATACTCGTCGGCAACAGAGACGATTGAAACGCTCTCGGCCGAAAAGGCCAGCCTCGAAGCGGAGCTGGCGGAGATCAGACGTACGGCGGCGAATGTTCTGGCGATCAACTCGCGCAACACGGAATTGCTCGATGAGCTCGCTGACGCGCGCATTACCATCGGTTCGCTCGAGCAGGAGAACCGGGAGCTGTCGGGCGAGTCTGCGCGGATGTGGGTTGTCGTCGGGGCCGCCATTATTGGCGTCGGCATATTGATTGGTCTGTGGCTGCCGCGCATACGCTGGCAGCGCCGCTCGCGCTACGATCGTTTCTGAATCATCGTCTGCCGGCGCCCGAGGGGCGTGGCAACGAGGCTCGAGATATTGAGCGCTATACGCGCTGTCCGGCGAGGAACAGCCAGGTTTCAATGACGCTGTCAGGGTTCAGCGACATGCTTTCGATGCCCTGATCGAGCAGCCACCGTGCAAGATCCGGGTGATCCGACGGTCCCTGACCGCAGATACCCACGTACTTGCCTTGCTTGCGGCACGCGGTAATTGTCATCTCGAGCATTTTCTTGACGGCGGCATCGCGCTCGTCAAACACGTCTGCTATCAGAGCGGAGTCGCGATCCAGACCCAGCGTAAGCTGTGTCATGTCGTTGGAGCCGATCGACATGCCGTCGAAGTGTTCAAGATATTCCTCGGCGAGCAAAGCGTTTGTCGGCAGCTCGGACATCATGACGATCTTGAGATCGTCCTTGCCGCGCTCGAGACCGTTGTCGCGCAGGATGTCGATGACGGCGGCCGCCTGCGAAACCGTGCGCACAAAGGGAATCATGACCTGCACGTTGGTCAGCCCCATTTCGTCGCGCACTTTGTGAATTGCGCGGCATTCCAGATCGAAGCAGGGGCGGAAGCTGTCGGCGACGTAGCGCGCGGCGCCGCGGAAACCCAGCATCGGGTTCTCTTCATCCGGTTCGTAGAGTTCGCCGCCGATCAGGTTGGCGTACTCGTTCGATTTGAAATCCGACATGCGCACGATGACCGGCTCCGGCGCAAACGCTGCCGCGATCGTGCCAACGCCTTCGGCGAGTTTGTCAACAAAAAAGGCGACCGGATCGCTGTAACCCGCCATTTGCTCGTTGATCGCTTCCCGCGTGTCTTCGTCGACCTTCTCGTACTCCAGCAGCGCCTGCGGGTGCACGCCAATCATGCGGTTGATGATAAATTCGAGGCGCGCAAGGCCGACGCCGTGGTTGGGGATACTGGCGAAGTCGAAAGCGCGATCGGGGTTGCCGACGTTCATCATGATCTTGACGGGTATGTCCGGCAAGGAGTCGAGTTCGATCTGCTGTTTTTCGAACTCGAGTTCACCGGCGTAGACGTAGCCTTCGTCACCCTCGGCGCAGCTCACGGTTACCGTTGTTCCGTCGGTGATGCTCTCGGTAGCGTCGCCGCAGCCCACGACGGCGGGTATGCCCAGTTCGCGGGCAATGATGGCGGCGTGGCAGGTGCGGCCGCCGCGGTTCGTGACAATTGCGGCGGCACGTTTCATGACCGGTTCCCAGTCTGGATCCGTCATGTCTGAAATGAGCACGTCGCCCGTCTGCACGCGGCTCATTTCGTTGACGTTGCGAATGATCTTGGCCTGACCCGAGCCGATTTTCTGGCCGATGCTTCGGCCTTTGCTCAACACGTCGGAGCGCCCTTTGAGCGTGAAGCGCTGAATACTTCGGCCGCTGCGGCTCTGTACGGTTTCCGGCCGCGCCTGCAGAATGTAGAGCTTTCCGTCGTTGCCGTCCTTGCCCCATTCGACGTCCATTGGGCGGCCGTAGTGTTCTTCGATCGTAACGGCCATGCGCGCCAGCGTAATGATGTCGTCTTCGTCGAGTGAAAACCTGAGACTGTCCGCTTCGTCAACGTCGATGGTGTTGACGGTCTTACCGGGCTCCGAGTTTTCGCTATACACCATCTTGATGGCTTTGCTGCCCAGGTTCTTGCGCAGGATGGGGTAGTGGCCCGACTTGAGCGCCGGTTTGTAGACGTAGAACTCGTCCGGGTTGACAGCGCCTTGCACGACCGTTTCTCCCAGACCGTAAGACGCCGTAATAAACACGGCGTCGCGAAAACCGGATTCCGTATCCAGCGTGAACAGAACGCCGGACGAACCGACGTCGCTGCGAACCATGAGCTGTACGCCGACGGACAGCGCAACCTGCCGGTGGTCGAAACCCTGGTGTACCCGATAGGCGATAGCCCGGTCGTTGAACAGTGACGCATACACTTCGTGCAGCGCCTTGATGAGATTGTCGAAACCGCGGACGTTGAGAAAGGTCTCCTGTTGGCCCGCAAACGAGGCATCCGGCAAATCCTCCGCGGTTGCGCTCGAGCGGACGGCAACGGCGATGTCGCGCCCTCCGGCAAGCGCTTCCCAGTGATGCGCGATGGCATCGGTAAGGGCGGAGGGTAGAGGAGCGTCGAGTATCCACTGGCGAATCTGTTTACCCGCGGCCGACAGCGCTTCGATATCGTCGACGTCGAGGGCGTCCAGGGTTGCGTTGATTCGTTCGTCGAGGCCGTCGTTGGCGAGGAACTCTCTGTACGCCGCCGCCGTCGTGGCAAAGCCGCCCGGCACGCTGACGCCGAGGCTGCTGAGATTGGCGATCATTTCACCGAGCGACGCGTTCTTGCCGCCGACGGTCTCGACGTCACCTATGCCGAGCTCGGCAAGCGGGATTACGTAGGGCTCCATCTCTGCTCCCTTGTGTTCGAGCGTGGGAAGTGGACAATCGGTGCACTAAACACCGTAACAGAAGGTGTCTATGCCGCGCATGAGATGAATAGCAATGACTGAACGCACCGTTTTTTTTGTTTCCGACCAGACCGGCGTTACTGCGGAGACGCTGGGTCACAGCCTGTTGACGCAGTTCGGTGGCCAGGAATTCAGGCAGGTGACTTTGCCATTTATAGACAGTGTTGACAAGGCAAAAGAGGTCGTCGCGAAGATCGACGCAGCCGGCGAATCGTCGGACTTGAGACCCATTGTTTTTTCGACCTTGGTGCAAGATCAGTTTCGCTCGATACTGGCGCAAGCGAACGGCTTACACCTTGATATATTTGATGTTTTTCTTGCGCCGCTCGAACACGAGCTGGGTGAGCAACCCTCGGAGGCACCCGGCAAAGCGCACGGCATGAGCGATATCGATGCCTACATGAAACGCATCGAAGCAACGAACTTTGCCCTGGCCAACGACGACGGCGGCGTCAGTCGGAATTACGACATGGCGGACGTCATTCTGCTCGGCGTTTCCCGGTCCGGAAAAACGCCGACCTGCCTGTACCTCGCGCTGCAGTACGGCGTCTACGCCGCAAACTATCCGCTGACTGACGAGGAGTTCGAATCGGGCAAACTGCCTGACTTTCTGTTGCAGCAAAAACGCAAGTTGTTTGGGTTAACCATACGGCCCGAACGGCTGCGGCAGATTCGCAAGGAGCGGCGCGCCATCGGCAAATACTCGTCGGCGCAGCAGGTGCGGTTCGAGCTGCGAGAAACCGACAAACTGCTGAAGCGCTACGGCATACCCAACGTGGATACTACCGAATTCTCCATCGAGGAAATCGCCAGCCTGATCCTGGAAAGTACGGGCGTCGAGCGTCGCGTCAGACCCTGATTTTTTTTGCGCGATCTGCCGTTTTCGGAACGCTTTTTGCGTGCCTTAACAGCCCTGCACGCTGTGCTATATTCCGGGCATGTTGCTCGATTCCAGAATTGTTCCGCAGGCGGTCGCCAAGCCACGCAGCTTCGTGGGCCTCATGGCATTGTACGAGAGCAACTACCTGAGGCTGTTGCACCTGATTCCGGATCTTCACACCATCGATGGCTGTTACCGTTCGCGTGTGGCGGGTGATTGTGATCTGCACGTCGATGTCCTGGAGCGCTGTGCTTACACGGTAACGCTGTCGCTGACGTATTATTTCGATACGGAGCAAGGTCGTGTCGCCGATCCCGATATGCGCGTCAGGGCGTATCTGGACGGCCAGCTTGCCGAATCGATGCGGGTGTCGGGCAATCATCAGCACGCTGAACTCAGGCGTTTGTTCAAAGCCCACTCCTACGAACTCGACCAGCGCTGGCGTCGCAACACGGTGCTCAACAAGTGGCTCGAGTATCTCTCCGATCAGGGGCATCTCATCCTGGCGCGCTGAGTCGCCGTAATCCGGAAACTGTCGAGTCGATCAGATCATTCCGAGCCTCCCGGTGCCATTATGTGATGTGCGCCGGGTGTCCGGTCGCGCCGTAATGTTGTGTTTATGTAAAGTGAGGTTTCCGTGCCCGCCAAGAGCGCGCTGTTTGGCAACGACGATGCGGACGAGTCGGGTGACGACAAGCTGCACGATCTCTATTGGAATCGCGTCAAGCTGAAGCAGGATTTTGCCCGAAAGGCCGACGAGAACTTCCGCTTGCAGTCGATGATTCGCGATCAGGAGGGAGCGACGGCGCGTGTCCAGCAGAAACTCAATCACCTCGAAAACCTGCTGCTTGACCCTGAGTGGGTGTACAACGTGGCCGTCTTCTATCAGTTCCGCGGATTGAACGCGCAGTGCTGCCGCAAGATCGCGGCGTTTGCCGAGCAGCTCAAACAGCAACGTGAGCAGCGCCAGCACAAGCAGGCGCTCGTGCGCTGGAACGAGGACCGCAAGGCCGAGTCCGCCGAGGTGGAGGCAAGCGTCGGTGAACTGCGAGGCCGCATGCAGCTGTTGGAGGATCGGCTGCTGGAGGAACGGCAGCGCCTCGAATCCATGAGCGGCCTGGGTCGCATGCTGCGCGGCCGGCGAACGAGTGCCGAGCTCGATGAACTCGAAACCCAGCTCAACGTCCTGGCGGGAGACGAGCAGTCGCTACTGGCTGAACTTGAGGCGATACGCACGCGTAAACCGCCGGCGGTGGCCGGTCTTGACGTTGCGGCGAAACGTTCGATCAACCTGATGATCATCGCGTTTGCCCAGGACGTGTTCCTGCGCTTTAACGATCGGAACTTCGTGTCGATGGTAAAAGAGTCGAGCGAGAAGAGCGCCGGCGCAATCAAGTACGGCAGCAAAGCCGATTGTGACAAGCTCTTCGAGGACGTTCAAAAACAGAGTGCGCGCCTCGAGCAGTCCGTAGACGTCGCGGACGTGCTGAAGAAGCGCGTCGCCCGTATTGCGGAGCACGCGGATTTTCGCGACGACGCCGACGCCGTGCCCAAACCGGAAACGGTGGCAACGCTGTTTACGTTCGATGCCGGCGGGGCCGTTCGAAGCTCGGACGGCAACCTGTTGGGAGAAGACTACTGGCAGTTGTCGCAAGTACTCTGCCGCTGACGCGACAGCCGGCGCCTGATACCTTCGTAATTCCTTGAAGCGGATCGCTCTGGAGATTTGTCCTGGAGGATCGTTCTAGATATCCGTGCGGTACATCTCGCGACGATAGATGAGCGAATCCTGTTCGCTGATGCCCGGCAGGCGGGTTTCGACGTTGGGTTCGTTACCGGAGGTCTGCGCATCATCGCCGGAAACGGCAAGCCTGCGTTCCTGGCGACGCTCAAGCGCGTCCGCGAGCGCAGCGGATCGTCTCTGTGCCGTGCGGCGCGACGCGGGATTGGGCGTCTCGTTGCGGTAGTCCCGCAAGAGTTCACTGAGTCGGCTGGTGCCCGAGAGCTTTACGGCGCCGCTGTTGGATTTGAGTATGCTCAGTTTTTCGGCAACGCCCGAGACGGGAACGAGGAGCAAATCCCCGTCGTTGCCGGTCAGCTCATCGGTCGTTTCGTGAACGCCGCTGGCATGGAGATGCTTGTCATCGGTGCAGTTCAGGCTCAGGCTGGAGGCGGCAATTGCGGGAGCGGCGAGACCGATCAGCAATAGCGTTGCACCGATGCGAGAGGCAACGGCGGGCGCAAGGTGTCTTGGTGATCCGGAATTCGTCACGACGGTAATCCGCTACACTCCTGACAGAACACACGCCTCGGAAGAGGGCTGGCGCACCCGGCGCCGAAGCGCTAGGTGTTGTAGCTGAGTATAACACCCCGCTTACGCGACGCAAGGCCGCTTTTGGGCTGCCCCGTTCGCCGTGTCCAGGGGCCGTGTTCGCCCCTGTCGCCGATCGACCGCTAGTGCTCGACCCGAGCCGTTTTTTCCTGCGGCAGCGGCACCTGGCGGAGCTGCGCCAGATCCGAGACGATCCCGGCAGCCTGGTCGAGCAGGATATCGGGCTGGTCATCCTCTTCGAGGTCCTCGAGGCTGGCTATCGGCTCAAGCCCAAGCGCCGCGCGGCGTTCGTTTTCCCGCGCAAGACTTCTGGCCCGCTCTTCCTCGCGTTCTGCACGGCGTTCGTTGATGTTGAGCGACAGTGTGATCTTTGAGCGTGCTTCTTCGATCTCGCGGATGCCGTCGACCAGATACTGGTAGTTGGGATCGTCTTTCGCCCGCTCGTAGTGGCTGACCGTGAGCGAGTGAATGGTATCGGCAAGCGGAGCGCCGCGACGGAAGCGCGTCGTGTCGACCGTGTCCCAGGGCAGGGCGGTCTCACGAACGCTTTCACCATATCGCTCTGCATCGATTGACGACGGCAGCGCGATATCCGGATCCACACCGCGGTGCTGGGTGCTTTCGCCGGTGACGCGGTAATACTTGCCGATGGTCATCGTCAGCTGTCCGTAGCCCCGATCACCCTCGGGTTTGATGTACTGGTCGAGCGAGTAGAGGTTCTGAACCGTACCCTTGCCGAAAGTTTGCTGGCCGATGATGACGCCCCGCGCGTAGTCCTGAATGGCGGCTGCAAAGATCTCCGAGGCAGAGGCCGAAAAACGATCGACCAGCACCGCGAGCGGTCCCTCGTAGGCAACGCGTGCGACCGGGTCCGGGTCGTCGAGCCGGCTCACGCGGCCGTTCGAGTTGCGAAGCTGCACGACGGGGCCGTTGTCGATGAACAGGCCGGAAAGAGCGGTGGCTTCGGTCAGGTGTCCGCCGCCGTTACCGCGGAGATCCATGACCAGGCCGTCGATACCCTCGGCTTCGAGTTCGGCGATCAACCGACGGACGTCCTTGGTGGTGCTCGTGTAATTCTTGTCGCCGTTGGACAGTGCGCGGTAGTCGCGGTAGAAGCTCGGCACCTCGATGACGCCAACGCGCCAGCTGCGCCCGTTTCGGGGCACGTCGATGATCGAACTCTTGGCGGCCTGCTCCTCGAGCTTCACCTGACCGCGTGAGAGGACAATTTCCTTCTCGCCGCTGCCCGGAATGGCGCCGCCGGGAATGATCTGAAGTCTGACGACCGTGTCTTTCGGTCCCCGAATCAGTTCCACGACATCGTCCAGTCGCCAGCCAACGACATCCACCATGTCGCCATCGCCGCCTTGGGCGACGCCCGTGATCCGGTCCTTGGGCTTAAGAGAGCCGTCGATCGCCGCCGGGCCGCCGGGAATGATGTTGACGATTTCCACGTATTCGTCTTCGGTGCGGAGCGATGCGCCGATGCCGAAGTAGGAGAGACTCATCTGGATGCGGTATTCCTCGGAATTCCGCGGTGAAAGATACGAGGAGTGTGGGTCCAGCGTGTGTGCGAACGCATTCATGAAGATTTCGAATACGTCATCCGTCTTGATCTGGTCGAGCTGTCGTAGAACCCGTTTGTAGCGGTTCGTGAGTATCTCCTGGGTTTCTTCCCAGGTTTTGTCGGCCAGTATGAGGCGCAGCGCCTCGCTCTTGACCCGTTTCCGCCAGATTTCGTCGAGTTCGGCTTCGCTGGTTGCCCACGGCGCCTCGCTGCGGTCGAACTGGTAGGTTTCGTTGATCGAAAAGTCAGGCTCGCTCTCGAGGAGACCGATCGCATAGTCGAACCGGGCGCGGGCGCGCGTCCGGTACACCTTGTACATCTCGTACACGGGGTCCAGCGGCCTCGACTTGATCAGGTCGTCGAGCGAGTAGCGATACTGCTCGAAAAACTCGAGGTCGGAAGCCAGCAGGTGGTGGCGGTTGCTGTCCAGCGTTTTGATATAGAGATCGAGCACTTGCGACGACAGGTCGTCGTCGACGGCAATCTGGTTGTAGTGCGACTTCTGGATGAACTGTGTTACCAGCTCGCCGATCCGCTCGTGCCGGATTTCCGGGACAAGCTCCTCATCGCTGGTGACGGTGGGAACGGCGGCGGCCGAGCCTGCTGCGATGATTCCGAGGATGAGAGCACTCGTCCTGTAAATGCTCCGGGTCACGAAAGTCCTCAAATGCTTACTCCATGTTTGAATCGGCAGAAAAATCCGACAACAATATGCTCTAGGCTAGATGCCCGGAGCGCTCCGATCAAGGGTACGGTCGGCATTCCCGAGCGAATCGCCGGGCTATTTTTAACCAATTTGGAAATTTTCAGTTGAGACCCCTTACGATAGTGACGGGCTTCATAATGGGCACTTGCGTGTCGATTACGATCAGCCTGTTTTTTGTCTTGATCGTCTTCGCGCTCATCGGAGATGAGTTCCCGCGTGTCCAGCATGAATTTTCCTCGCTCATCAAGAGTCTCGGTGTGTTCACAGCTATGACCGCCATTTCCGTCGGGAGTTTCTACCTGCTGCTCAAGGGTCACCGTCTGCGGTTTGTCGCGCAGACCGGTCTGTGGGCCGGGATCTTCGCCACCGGCTGGTACTACTGGCCCTAGAAGCACTGTCAGTTGAGCAATCCCCGATCGCGACTTTTACTGCGTCGGCGTCGCATTCTCGACAATAGCGCATCGCGCCGGTTGTCCAGCCAGTCCGAGCGGCTGACCGCAACCGGGCTGCCCGATTTGGCCTTGAGTTCCTCCCGGTACTGGCAAAAATCCACGTAGGCATCGATTTCCGGACGCAGCTCCCGGACAACGAGTTCGATCATGATGGCGTCGTCCAGGAACCCGATTCCCGGTATGTGGTCCGGAATGAGGTCTTCGGCCTCGGCGAAGTAGGCCAGGGCATTGAGTACGCGTTTCCCGTCTTCGTGCGGCAGCCGCCACTCGAGGTCCGAGAGCATGGCGATCAGGGTGCGGAGCTTGTCCAGGCGCTCTCGAACAAAACCGGGCGCGCTCGCGCCGTCCATATCGCTCAAGACCTCCTCAGCCGCCGCGAGGATATCCTCGGGCGCCATGCAGGCTGCCGCCTTGCGGGCTTCGCGCATAATCAGCTGGAAGTGCTTGAGATCCTCATCGTCGAGGTCGAAGCTTATTCTGAGCCCCATCGGCAGGTCCGGTGTTCTTTGTGCTTATTGTGACGTGCGGAGCCTAGCACGCGGGCGGTGCTCAAAAAAACGGCCTTGCCCCGGCTGACTCAGAAGCCGTTCCCTAGCTTCTCAAATGCTTTTCCCAGTTCTTCGAACGGTCGAATTCGCCCGTGTTGTAGGGATCTATGCCCGTTTCTTCCCCGGAGTCCACGATGGAATCGTCGAGTATGGTCAGGGTTTCGTGCGTGCCCGTGTCTTCGCGCACGAGTTTCGTGCGAATGAGTGGCGCCGACTCCCCGGGGGCCCGGCGTGCGGCCGCAGGCGCCTGCCTGGACCGCTTGATCGCCGTGTGGACGCCGGATTGACGCAGCGGCGGCTCGGGGGCCTCGCGTCGTTTCGGGCGGAACCATTCCAGTAGTGTCTTGAGCATTCGCCGTGTTCGCTAGTGTATTTGCCGAAGCCGGAACTGTGTCCGGCTTTCCGATGCGTCCGGCAACGTTGCCGGCACCGTTCTCGAATATCAGAGACTGCTATTGTGGCTAAAGCGTTCCGCCTAGCCCACTCGTTTCACAAAAACTGTGACAGGGGTCACGAATCGAACCTGTGATGTATTGACCAGTTTTTGTCAGTCTTGCTGTTGCCCGGCCAAACGCCACGCAATTCGGGTGATACGAAACAGCTGAAACACAATGTAGGGAGAGAGCACGAGCAACCAGACGAAACGATCAGCGCTGGCCAGGCGTTTCAGCAGTATCTCGACGAAGTGGCCAAAACCATCGCCCCCGTAGCTGCCAAAAACGAGCTCGCCGACGTAGAACACGGCGAACGGCAGCACGGTCAAGCCGAGCAGCAGCAGCACAAGGAACAGAAGCAACTCCCGGATCGGCGGCTTCGCGAGCAACGAGGTTTCGGACGGCATGTTGAACCTCTACCGGGCTTGCCGGCAGGCCTTCAAAAGCGCGTATCGTTGCTCAGGCTGAGTGCCACCGTCAAGGCGACAGTCAGGTCAGGTTGACGGTGGGTCAGGGCGCCGCTCTGCCGAGTCCCTGGCGCCACGTCTCCGCCGATGGAAAACGTACACGGAGAAGTGGATACACGCCGCCGAAAACAGCAGTGAGTGCGGCAATATCCAGAACCAGGCGTTGATGTAGAGCGTTGCGAGCAGCGCGGCAACGCCGGCGAACAGATAGAACCAGGGCAGAGCGTCGTAGTAGAGCTTGGGCAGCCAGATTTTCCGGTTCAGTCGGGCTTTTGAGCCCACCGTGGCCTTGGAGGGCTGCTCCAGTCTTGCCGGCTTCCTTGCGGCGCTCTCGAACATGAGGTTGTTGATCCCCGGAAACGAAACACTGATATCGCCAGAGTGTAAGCAAAGGCGAGCGCCCGCGCCGTGATGGCATTCACAGATGCTGGCGGCAACGGGTTCGGCGGGACCTGTCGGAAGGGCTGTGTTCAGCCGGTCGGCGGCTCAGCCGTCGCGTTTGATGCGTTCTTCGTAGTGAAAATCAGCGTTGCCGATCGTTACCCGGTCACCGCTCTTCAGAAAATGCTCGGTAATTCGCCGGGAGTTGACGTAGACGCCGTTCTTGCTGCCCCAGTCGACGACGCGTGTTGTGTTGCCCTCGGTAAGCACGACGGCATGCCGCCGGCTAATGTAGGGAACGTTGAGCTGGATGTCGTTCTGCTGCGTTCTACCGATGGTCAGACGGTTCTTGAACAGCGGAAATCGGAGTTCCTGATTGTCGATGCGGCCGATGAGCATACGGTTGACCCGCTCTCCGTCACGAGCCCCGCGTTGCTGTTCGGCGCCTTCGGCGAGCCGTTCTTCGATTCCGACGAGCGTCGAGTCGCTGATCTCCGCGGCGGCAGCCTCCGCCGCTTCGTTCTGGCTGGCCAGCTCCGCTAGCAGGCAGTTAACCGCGGCCGTCTTGTTGGCGAGTTTTTGTTCCAGGGTTTCGGCATCCGCCTCGAGTTGTGCGTTGTGCTGTTCGAGTTCGGTAATACGATCTCTGAAGCGGCCGTCATTCTGGCCGAGCATCTGCTCGAGCTTCCCGCGGTAGTCCTTGGATTCCTTGAGACGCGCTGTCAGATCGCTCTCTCGAGTCCGCAGCGCCGCCGCCGCGAGTTCGAGGCCTTCGATACGCTCGCGGAGTTTGCGGGTGTCCTCGGTATGCCGATGCTGCATCGAGCAGATCTGCTCGCCCAGGGCACGGTTGTCTTCCTGAATTTCACGCAGGTTGGTCGACAAAGCGTCCTGCGACGTCTCGTGTTCCTCGATGGTGAGGGAAAGGTGCATCTCGCGCTGTTCCAGGTGCTCCTTCCGCGTAGTCAGGTCGTCGAGTCGGCGACGCAGTTCGTCCGCGTAGATCTCGCGTTGTGCGAGCTGAGCGGCGAGTTCGCTCGCGGCCGTCCTCGCTTCCGCGAGGGGGCCGTCCTCGACCGCCGCTGCTTCGCTGTGCCGCTCGTCGCCGCCGGAAGCGCTTTCCTCAATGGTTCGATCGGGCGCCGCCACGTCCGCGTCGTGTACTGCGGGTGCTTCGCGCAGCGATTCGAGGGTTAGCGCCTGATCGGCAAACTCGGCGCGCAACAGTTCGTGGTCGCTGGAAAGCTGTTCGTTCTGCTGCTCGAGTGTGTGATGCGCCGCCTCGCGGTCCCGGATCTCGGCTTTGAGCGAGCGTATGGTCCGGTCGCGTTTGCCAAGCAGGCGGTTCCTGTTTTCCAGCGCCTCTCGGAGTTCGCCGACCTGGCGGTTGAGTTCGTCGCCAATCGCTGCGCGGGCGCGGGCTTCCGACTGCAGTCCCTGCCACTTCGAGCGAAGTTGCTCGAGCTCGAACTGCATGCGGCCAATCGTGTTGCTGTGCGACTTCAGGTTGCTGCGCAGCACTTCCACATCGTTGCTGAGCGGACGGCTGGGACTGCGTTCGAACTCGAACGTATTCGCATCGTCCTCGAGCGGTTCGTCGTCGGCGGACCGCGTAAGAACCTGCTGCAGCGTCAGCTCCTTGAGCTCGGCCGTAATGTCGTCGTCGGCGACCACTTCGTGGGTATTCTTGTTCTCATTCGCCATGCGCCGAATGGTAGCACGTCACTGCTGCGGTCGGATGTAGAGCGCACGCTCGAAGTGGCCTGCGAGCGCGTTGCCGGGCTGTCAGTCGGCAGGTACGGTGCGGCCTTCCGCCCACTGCCTGAGCGCGCCTATTTGTTCGGCCATCACCACGGAAAGCGGCCGAGTTTGCTGAATTTCCGCAAGAATATGCGCCGTTGACAGGGCCTCGGACTTGGCGTGCGCCGCGTACAGTGCGGCAACAATCGCCTGTTCGATCTCCGCGCCGGAGAATCCTTCCATCGAGCGCGCCAGCGTCTCGATATCGAAACCGCTCAGCCCGAGTCCGCGTTTTGTTAAATGGATGGCGAGTATCGACGCTCTCACTTTGAGCTCGGGCAGGTCGACAAAGAAAATCTCGTCGAAACGTCCCTTGCGGACCAGCTCCGGCGGCAGCGACTGAATGTCGTTGGCCGTGGCCACAACAAAAACCTCGCTCTTCTTTTCGGCCATCCAGGTCAGGAAGCTGCCGAGGACACGCTGGGTAGTGCCGGTCTCTCCGCCGCGCCCCGCCAGACCTTTTTCGATTTCGTCGATCCAGAGCACGCAAGGCGCCATTACGTCGGCGGTGCTGAGCGCCTCTCTGAGCTTGCGCTCGGTCTCGCCGTGATACTTGTCGTAGAGACTGCCGAAATCGAGGCGCAGCAGGGGAGTCCCGAAAACGCCGGCGGTGGCCTTCGCGGCAAGGCTTTTGCCGCAGCCCTGCACGCCAAGCAGAAGTATGCCTTTGGGGGCATCCAGATGCTGGGTTGCCTCTTCGGCTTTGAAGACGGCGCGCCGCTGCGAGAGCCAGGTTTTGAGCCGCTCCAGGCCGCCGACCTCGCTGAAGCGGGCCGTGTCGTATTCAAACTGCAGCGAGCCGCTGCTGTTGAGCAGTTCGTACTTGGCGTGCATGACCTCGGGCAGGTCCGTGCGAGTGATGGCTCCGTCCTGAAAGATCGCGTTGCGCGCCAGGCGTGTCGTGTCGCCATAGGTCAGGCCCGAGAGGTTCTTGACCAGCAGCGCGTGGGCCTTGGGATCGACCTGGACCTGTTTGCCGGGATTGGCTTCCACAAATTCAGCAATGACTTTCTTGACGATGCGCTCCCGTTCCTCCTCCGAGGGCAGCGCCATCTCCACGCGGGCTGCGAAAGACTCCAGCTCGCTAGGCACGGCAATCTCGTGGCTGATCAGGACAATCTGCCGGGCGATGTTGCGGTAGTTGAGGCAGATGTCCTTGAGCAGGCGGACGTGGACCGGATCTTCCAGAAACGGATGGAAGTCGAGCAGCACGTAGACGCCCGGTTTCTTGACGGCTCTGATGTGCTTCAGCGCATCGGTGGGTTGGGCGTTCAGCGTTTGCGGTTCGAGTTCGATGTCGAGACGCTGCAGACCGTCGGTAATTGTCCAGCGGAACAGAGGCAGGTAATCGGTGCTGGCTGCCGCGATCGATATCGACTTCAGCATGGTGAGCACACGCGACTCGTCGGCACTCTCGATGACGATGAGCGGTGTGCGGGATTTGAGGACAAGCTCGAGGTCGCGACGCTGGTCGGTCATCCTGCAGTTCCCGGTGCGCGCACGTAGCGCGTGGGGCAACCCGGGAGCTTGTCGCTGGCGAGCGAGTCCGGCGGTTCACCGAGCAGCGTCTCGGCCGCCTCCAGGAGTACGTCGAGATCGAGTCTTTGCGACGGCGACGCCAGCAAGCGCGCCGTCAGGTCGTCGAGCGACCTTTCGTTACCGCTGGCGCGGCGAATTTCCTGATCGAGTTCGGCAAGCACAATCACGGCGCGGGCCGTCCTGGGGCCGGTCGATGGGTCTCTGCACAGTATGTCGGCGTCTTTCGACCAGTTCCGCTGCATGTCCAGCGCTCGCGCGAACCGCGGGGCGGAGAGCCCCCCGGCCCGGCGCAACAGCTCGAGGCTGTAGTACTCGGCCAGACCCTCGACGATCCAGTCGAAGCCTGGCTCGGAGCGCACTCCGAGCGCGACGTGCATTACCTCATGGAGCAGCGTGCTGGTGCCGTTTTCGCTGATCAAAGGCCGGTCCGCGTGCAGGTAGAGCGAGTCGCTGGCGGACAATCCGCCGCGCCACATGGGTTCGCCGGCGCCGACGACGGTCAGGCGTGGCGGCATGGTCTCCACGAGTCGCCCCACCTCCGGCAAGGTCCAGTTCAGGAAAGCGAGGATATCGAGCCGGCGAAGACCGCTGCCCTCGGGGGCGGCGACCAGCACACGGGTCCCCGCAATCGTATCGATGCGGACGCCCAGACGGCCCAGCACCATCCAGCCCGACGGCTCGTCATAGCGACGCTCGGGGTTGTCGACGAGAAAACGTCCGTCGCGCTGGGGGTACTGTGTGACGGCGGACCAGTCTCCCGGCAGCTCGAACTGAAACGTGGTCTTGCTGTGCGCGCCTTTGCGCGTCCGGGTCTCGGCCCGAGGGATCAGTCGCTCGGCGCGCAGCAGGCCCCAGCCGTCGTCGAGCCAGGCGTCGTAGCCATTGTCGCCGCGCTGCTGCCGACCTGCGGCAGTCCAGCGCAGCGTGCCGCCGGAGGCCGGAACGAACCAGCGCAGCCCGCCGTCCTCGACGTCGAGTTCACCGTCGGCTTCGAAGTCCCGCAGGCGCTTCGGATCAAAGTTGAAGCGTACCTCGCGCAGCAGGTGGCTGGGCTGACGGACCTTGAGAGCGAGCCGGAACTCGCCGCGGCGAGCATCGGGTGCAATGTCGTAGTGGAGCGCGTACTGGAATGCGTCGGCGTCGCCCGTATCGGCGGCCGAGTCTTCGACCGGCAGCCCACAGGCGGTGGCCAGCGCGAAAGCGGGGACTAGCCACATGCGGCGCCAGCCCTGGCGAGGGTTTCTGGCCCGAAATGGTGACCAGTTCATCCCGGATTCATGGCTGTTCAAGTAAACTCGGACCCCTGAGCTTCACGGAAACGGACGCATGATAGCCCATAAGCCCGCCGCCCGACTTGCGATTCTTCCGCTCTTCACATTGATGGCGGGCTGTTCCTGGGGGCCGGTCGTCGACAGCAGCCGAACCGACACGCCACCCGTTACGGCGCCCGCCGGACGCCCGCAGCAGAATGACGTTGGCAGCCGGGCCGTGCACTACGCGCTCCAGCAGCAAGGTGTGCCTTACCGCTACGGTGGAGAGACGCCGACGGGCTTCGACTGCAGCGGTCTGGTCCACTACGCGTTCGGCAAGGCCGGCAAGGTTGTGCCGCGAACGACGACAGCCCTGCACGGCGCCAGCGTTTCGGTGCCAAAAGAGTCGCTGCGTCCCGGCGACCTCGTATTCTTTCGAATCGACGGCAAGATGGCGCACGTCGGTATCTACGTCGACGACAATCGTTTTGTGCACGCGCCGCAGAGCGGCCGGGTCGTGAGCGTTGCCAATCTGGAGTCGCCGTTCTACCGGCAGGCGTTTTTGCGGGGCGGGCGGCTGCCGTAGCGGCCTGAGCGCGGACGACGGGTTTGTTAGATCTGCGGCTCGGAGACGATAAACGCCCTGAGCTGCTCCGCCAGGCCCTTGCAGGCGGCTGATTGGGTGCGGGCTATCAGCGGAATCGGCACAACCAGTGCCGGCAGGAACGACGTGCCGCTGACGTCGGCCGAGACCGTGCCGGCATTCTCGAGCCCCTGGAGATCCCAGATAGAAGCATTGTAGTCCGCGTCGTTCTGCCACCACGCGAAGCCGAAGCAACCGCCGCCGCCCGGGCCGGCGGCGCACGACATGCTGCCGCCGCCCGCGACCCGCTCGGTGTCTCCGTCGAGCCAGATGATGTAGCGCACGCCCTGTTCGGCAATGCGCTCGGCGACGCCGGGCCGCTCCATGAGCTTGACGAGTCCCTTGGTTTCCGCCGGCGCGGTGCGCGGTTCGAACCACGGGAACAGGGCGTCGACGAATTGCTGCCGCGGAATGACTTTGAGACCGCCGCGTCCGCGGCCTATCGCGTCTTCGACGCAGCTGATGTAGCTATCCTCGGTCTCGTTGCCGAGATGATAACTCTTGCCCATGATGACGATCGTTTCGCCGTCGCCAATACCAGTTTTGCCCTCGCGGGCGTTCTCGACTCTCGAGGTGACGCAGCCCGATGCAAGGGCTGCCAGCAGACCGGTCAGCAGGATACGTGTCGGGATTCGACCGAGGTCAGCCGGCGTCATTCGCGTCTCCGTCGTGGGCGGTGGTTTGTGCCTCGGGCACGGCGTTCTCCGGGGCGGTGGCGCGTTTGGCGCGGGTCGCGCCGACACCGGTTTCCCGGTCGAGCTTGTCGATCATGAGCGCCGCGGCATCGCGCATGGCCAGCACCGCCGCCTCCTGCAGGGCTTCGGAGCCCCCGAGCATGCGCGACTGGCTCTTGCCGTACGCGGCGAGCGGCCAGTTGGCGATCTGGTCACCGCTGCTGTTGTAAACCTTGATGCGGTAGCGAATCCAGACCGCAAACGAATCGGTCTTGGTCTGGTTCGGCACTGAGAATTCGAAAGCGTCGATGCTCGGTTCGATGAAGGCGTCGAGGCCGAGCAGGGCGGGGTCCTCGTCCGGCCCGACGATACGTACTTCTTCGAACATGTAGCCGAACAGTTCGGTGAACAGCACTTCGTTCGAACGGCCGAGGTCGATGGACCATTCCTCGTTGCCGAGTGCTTCCTCCTCGTGCGTAAAGCTCCTGAAGTTGTCGGGAAAACGCACGCCGACGGTGACGGCCATGGGTTCGACAAGGGGTGTCGGGATGGTGGGAGGATCCATTCGCACGGCGGAACCACAGCCAGCCGTTACCGCAGCCGTCGTCATCACCAGAAGAAATGTCCGACAACTCGTCATCACTCTCGATTTTCCCGCTTTGTTCGTGGTCTTGCTCCGAGTGCAAGGATTATGAACCCCGGCCGCGCGCATAAGTTCCACGGTCTGAGAACACAAGTCCTGAAGCTCTCCCCGACTTTAAGGGGCGAACATCGGCAACGCAACACAGACGTCGACATTTTGCGCCTCGGGGCAAAGCCGGTATATCGTCTTGGGACCGTTTGCTGCAAGTGTGTGGAATTCGCTCGGATGCCTAGGCCAAAAATACTGGTTTTTCAACACGTTCCGTACGAACCTTTAGGTACTTTGGATCCTTTGTTGAAAGCAGCCGGGTTTCGAATTCGCTACATTAACTTCGCTCGCGACCGGGAAGCGCGGCCCGAACTCGACAAGTACGCGGCGATAGTGGTGCTCGGCGGCCCCATGAATGCCGACGATATCGAGAACCACCCGAATCTCGCGACCGAGGTCAGTATCCTCGAGGAAGCGGTCGAGCGCGACATGTCGATCCTGGGTATTTGCCTCGGCGCGCAGCTTTTGGCCAAGGCGCTCGGCGGGACGGTGGCGCCGGGCCGCCGCCGCGAGATCGGCTGGTACGACGTGGAACTGACGGAGCTCGGCAGGTCAGACCCGGTTCTGTCAACCTTTGCGGAACGGCAGCCCGTGTTTCAGTGGCACGAAGACAGCATCAGTCTACCGGCTGGCTGCGAGCACCTGGCGGCATCGCCGGACTGCAACGTGCAGGCGTTCCGCCACGGCGAACACGCCTACGGTTTCCAGTTCCATCTGGAAGTGGACCGCTTTCTGATCGAGCGCTGGCTGACCGTACCGGATAACCAGGCCGTGCTGCGTGCCGAACGTGGCGCCGTCGATCCCGAACAGATACGCCACGAGACCCTCGAGCGTATCGCTGACCTGGAGGCCCAAAGTGCCCGCACTTTCGGCCGCTGGGTAGATCGTTTCGATCTTGGCGTCCAGCGCCGGGCGTTGCCGTCACGCTGACGTCGGCGCCAGAGCTGCGCGTCAATCGAGCCAGGCGAGCGGCGGCTCCTGCATGAGGGCAACCTGCTCCCGCAACGCGAGCACGTGCTCGTCCCAGTAGCGTTGCGATTCGAACCAGGGGAATGCCTGCTTGAACGCCGGGTCGTCCCAGCGGCGCGCCAGCCAGGCCGCGTAGTGCATGATGCGCAGGCTGCGCAGCGCCTCGACCAGATGGAGTTCGGTGGCCGCAAACGGTCGAAACGCCGAATAGCCGTCGAGCAGGGCAGCCAGCTGGGGCTCTTGTTCGTCGCGGTTCCCCGACAAGAACATCCAGAGGTCCTGAACGGCGGGCCCCATGCGCGCGTCGTCGAGGTCGACCAGGTGGAAGCGCTCGCGGTCGACCAGCACGTTGCCGGGGTGAAAGTCACCGTGCAGGCGAAGGTAGGCGATCTCCCCGGCGCGCTCGAAGCAGTGCTCGACGCCGTCGAGCACGAGCTCGGCCGTACTCTCGTAAGCCGCTTCGATATCTGCCGGAATGAAGCCTTCGTCGAGAAGGTAGTTGAACGAGTCCGTGCCGAAGGCGTCGATGTCGATCGTCGGCCGCTCGACGAATGCGCTCCGCGAGCCCGTGTTATGGATCTGGGCGACGAGCCGGCCGAGCTGCCGAAGCTGATCGAGGTTGTCGAGTTCAGGGGCTCGCCCGCCGCGACAGTCGAATACGGCAATGCGGAAATGGCCAGCCCGATGCAGTGTGTCGCCCGCGATAGCCAGCGGGGCCACGACCGGCAGCTCCGCGTCCGCCAGTTCCCGGGCAAAGTGGTGCTCCTCGCGGATGGCCTCGTCCGACCAGCGTTCCGGCCGGTAGAACTTGATGACGTTGAGTTCGCGCTCGCCGACACCGAGTTGATAGACGCGGTTTTCGTAACTGTTGAGCGCAAGCAGGCGGCCGTTGACGTCGAGGCCGAGAGCGGCGGCGGCATCGAGTATGTCTTCCGGTGCGAGTGCCTGGAAGGCAAGCGTGGCGTCGGATCGCGAATTCATGGCCGCGGGATTATAGAGCTAATCTCACGACGGATCGCAGCCGCGTTGCCTGGAGCGGCGAGCGCGGGCACCATGCCAGGCCAGTGAATGAAATCGGGGTTTTGAGCGCATGATAGAGCGAGGGGTGCAGCGGTGGCGGTCACCAGGGCCGCGTGGGCGTGCGCGGAGACTCGGCGGCGCGAGGCTGGCAGGGGGACTCGCGGGTCTCATGCTCTTGTGCGCCTGCGCCGGAGAGCGCCTCGATCCGGAGGCGTACGAGGCTGCCGTGATCGATTGGCGGGAAGATCGGCTGGCGAGGCTCAGGGCGGAGACCGGCTACCTGAACCTCGCCGGATTGTTCTGGCTCGAGCCGGGGGAAAGTACGTTCGGCGCCGCCGAAGACAACGATATTGTGTTCCCCGTTACCGACACGCCGACGATCGGGCGGTTTGTGCTCGCCGACGAGGGCGTCCAGATGCTGCCAAGCCCGGGTGTGGACGTGCGTTACCAGGGAATCCCGGTCCGCACTTTGCGAATGAGCGACGACAGTAGCGAAGATCCGGTCAACGTTACCTACGGCCGTTTGTCCTGGAGCGTCATCGAGCGGGAAGGGCGCTACGGCGTGCGTCTGCGCGATCTGGAACATCCGGCGATTTTCGGCACGGGGCCGCTCGAGTATTTCCCGATCGATCTGAGCTATCGAACGATCGCGACGCTGGAGCGATACGAACAGCCGCGCGTGCTGCAGCTCAATACCGTTGTCGAAGGTCTCGGCTGGGCGCCCGAGTCGCCCGGCGTGCTGCGCTTCGAGTTGAACGGCAACACGCACGAACTCGAAGCGTACAGCTCCGGCGAGCAGCTGTTTGTCGTATTTGCCGACCGGACCAACGGGGAAGGTACCTATCCCGCCGGGCGCTTTGTCTACACCAACCTGCCGGCGGATGACGGGCGGACGGTGCTCGATTTTAATCTGGCGTACAGCCCACCCTGCGCGTTCAACGACTTTTCGACCTGCCCGATCGCGTCGCCCCGCAATCGTCTGCCCATTGCTGTCGAGGCGGGCGAGCTGTATTCGCCTGAACGGCACTGGACGGACATCGAGGAGCGCTAGCGGCCGGGCGCTCGAGTCCCCGACGCACTTCCGGCGGCCTGCGCGCCGCGGCAATGCCCAAAACCGTCGGTTCTGTCATGGTTCGAGGCTGCATTCGGGCGTATACTGGCGCTCCAACGGCGGCAAATACCCCGAAAATTTCGAGCTCTCCATAGAAAGCCACCTGCCCCGACCTTACTCGCCTGCGCGACGCGCGGACTCCAAGTCCGAGCGTCCGGACTCAATTTGTTTGTGTGTTACCTACGTGTAAGGAGATCTGCACGATGTCGTATTTGACAACCCGACCGACCCGGGCGCCGGCTGCCGGTGTTCTTTTAACTCTGGCCGTGATCCTGTCGGCCTGCGGCGGCAAGTCCGGTGGCTCGGGCGCGCTCAGTGACGACGACGGTATTCTCTCGTATGTGCCGGCGGATACGCCTTACGTCATGGCCAACGCGGAGCCCATCGACGAGGATGTGCTCGAGAAAATGACCGGCGAAATGTCGATGATGATGAACATGTACGCCAGCATCATCGACGAGGCGCTGGCCGAGAAACTCGAAGAGCTGCCCGCCGACTCGCCCGAACGCGACGAAGCAACGCGCGCGGCGAACGTTGCAAAGCAAACTCTCGGACTGTTTTCGCTGGACGGCATGCGGGAGGCCGGTTTTGACATCAACGCGGGCAGCGCCGTCTACGGTCACGGCATCCTGCCGGTTCTGCGCATGAGTCTTCTGGACGCCGACCGGTTCGAGGCCACGGTTGCCGGTTTCGAAGAAGAAGCGGGTGAAGAGCTGGCTCGCGGCGAACTTCGCGGCTACTCGTACCGCTACCTGGATGTCGAGAAGGTCAAGATTCTGTTCGGCGCCTTCGACGACTATGTTGTCGTCAGCGTGGCGCCGCTCGGTTTCGATGACGATGAGCTGGCTCAACTGGTCGGACTCGAAAAGCCGGCGAACAACATCGCGGCTGGCGGCGAACTCGCGGCCGTCGCCCGCGAGTACGACTTCACGCAGCATATGATCGGTTTCCTGGATACGCGCAAGTTGACCAGCGCTATCCTGGACGGTGAGCCGGGCGTCGACGAGTTGCTGTTCGACGAGCCCGGATTTGCGCGAGAGGACATCGACGCCGTGTGCCGTGCGGAATTCATGGAGCTGGCCGACGTCATGCCCCGGATGACCTTCGGTTATCGCGAGATATCGACCGACGGCGTGGACGGCGCGTTTATCCTGGAGCTGCGCGAAGACATTGCGGAAGGCTTGAGCGCGCTGCCCGCCGCGGTGCCGGGTCTCGGTACGGATTTTGGCGGCATGATGTCGTTCGGTGTCAGCGTGCAGCCGCAGCAGTTCCTCGATTTTTATTCGGCGCGGCTGGATGCGGCGCGCTCCGATCCCTACGAGTGTGGGCTGCTCGGCGAGCTGCAGCAGAGCATCGAGAACGGCGAGAGCATGCTGGGGCAGCAGATTCCGCCCAAGATGTACGATTTCCGCGGCCTCGTGGCAATCCTCGACAACCTCGATATCGACGCCATGATGGCGGGGATTCCGCCGATGGACGGCGATGCCACCGTCATGCTGGCGATCGACGATGCGCCGGCATTACTGTTGATGGGCGCCGCTCTGAGTCCCGATATCCAGGCGCTCAACCTGGAGGCGGACGGCAAGGCGAGGCCGCTGGACGTCATGCAGGCGCAGATGCTGCCGAGTGTGCCGTACATCGCCATGACCGACGAATTGCTCGCAGTGTCGACGGGCAGCAATGCGGAACAGCGCGTGGCTGACGCGATCGGCGCCAAAGCCGGGGACGATTCTCTGTTCATGAGCTTTGCCATGGACGCCGATACGTACTACGGGCTCATGGGCAAATCCGTGGCAATGGCGGAGGACGACGAAATGTCGGACGACGCTCGTCAGGCGCTCGCTGAAGCGATGTTGTCGCTGGCGGACGTGTATGATCGCATGAGCTTCGACATTCGCTTCACGGAGCGCGGTATCGAGGTCGATTCCGATCTCACGTTCGAGAACTGATACAGGGTCCGGCGCTCTCGGGGCGGCCGGCAAAGCTTACTGACGGAGGCTAGACGATGATGCGCGTTTGTTACGTTTTATTGTTGCTGTTTTCTGCGGGTGTGTTTGCCGGCGAGCAGGCGGTGCATGTCGGCAAGCTGGAACTCGATGCCATTGCCCCGGCCAGCGGCGATGCGTCGTCCGGACAACCGAGCCGCGAGCAGCTCGCAGAGCTTGCCGAGCAGGGCTACGTTGCGATCATCGATCTGCGCGGCCTCGACGAGGATCGGGGTTACGACGAGGCTGCTGCGGCGGAGACGCTCGGGCTGCAGTACAGCCCGCTGCCCATCAAGGGGGCTTCCGCCGTTACGCTGGAGAACGCCCGCAAACTGGGCGAACTCCTCGATGACATCGACGGTCCGGTGCTGGTGCACTGCGGCAGTGGTAACCGGGTGGGCGCGCTCGTGGCGCTGCTCGAGCACGATCGGGGTGCCGGTACCGATGAAGCGCTTGCAGCGGGTAAGGCTGCGGGCCTGACGATGCCGAGCCTCGAAAAGATCGTCAAAGAGCGTCTCGAAAACGCCGAGTAGCACACCAATCCGACAGCAAGCATTGCTGTCGTCGTACACCTGAATGGCGCCCGGTCTTTGGACCGGGCGTTTTTTTTTTGCGCCTTTCCGGTCGTGAAGGCGCCAGCTTGCTTACGCGCATTCGATTGCCACGCGATCCGAGCAACAAGCGATTTTCGACAGGTTCCACGCAGTTAACCCCGTTTCGCCCCCCTCCGGTATCCGCCATCCTGTCGTGGCCGTTCCGCTCCTCGCGCTGCCCGCGGAATAGGCCACTTGCGGTCGCCACGGATGGCGCCGTCATTTCGATTGCACAAGTTTGATTCCACAAGGAGGTGCCGGAAGCCGTATTTCCGGGAATCCTCGAGGAGGTCGAGTTTCATGAGAGGCAAAACGTTCCTGGCTGTCGCCGCGGTCCTGGCGGGAATCCTCGCCACCCGGCTGGTCTCCACGCCGGTCGACAGCGCTGCGGCGCCGAGCACGGTGGCGGCTGGCCACCCCGCAGCATCAGCACCCGCAACACGCAGCTCGAGAGTCGCAGACGACACCTCGGACACCCCGTCGCTGGCGGAAGGCCGGCGTCGCATCGACGCAATGCCGGCCACCCGGTCGGGATCGGCCCTTGTACCCGTCCCGGAACTCGCCCTGGATGTGAACCTTGATTCAAACGTCGATCTCAGTCGCCTGAGCGATCCGGCCTACGAGACCGACCCGGATCTTGTGCGCCTGGCGGAGGGTCACGGCCTCACGGCACCCTGTTTGCTGGCGCAGGTCCGCCTTCGGACGACCGGCATACCGGTGGGTGACGCCTGCGACATTGCGAGCTGGACCGCACGGCACGATCGGTTGCACGTGCTGCCGGGGACATACGAAGAGCGTTGCGACCTGCGGGGCGCGCAGGTGATCTGTCGCACCGAGCGTGTAGCGGCGCACCCGTTCGAAGCTCTGGGCAACCACGAACTCGAGTCGCTGGCGCTCTCTTTTCCGGAAGCGGCCGTTCTCCTGGCGCGCCGATCGACCGACCCTGCCGTCAGCGAACACTATTACGAACAGGCCGTCGCCTTGAGCGGTCGACCCGGTCCGCTACTCGAGTGGATGGGGCACACCGGGGTCGGCGGTCTCGAGTTCCACGGGGGGCATCTCGATGTTGGCAAGGCAACGCTCGGTTACGAGATTTATCTTGTCATGACGGCGTTCGATCACGGCAGGCAGGCGGCGGATGGCTATGCCGATGCGCTACTCGATGCCGGCGTAGAGCTTGCACCGATACGACAACGCGCCGACGAGCGGTTGGAGCGGCTTCACCGCTTGCGCCTGTCGCTGCGCGGCAGCGGCTGGGAGGAGTGATCATGCGCTGTGTCGTGCCTATCTTACTGCTGTACGTGGGCGTTGTGCGGGCCGCAGGCGCAAGCTGCCCACCGGACTACCGTTGGACCGACGAGGAGGGCAAGCAGAACCCCGAACACAAGTCGTGCGCTCACTGTCGCAACCTCGACGAGCACCCGGAAGACTTTCGCAATGCGTTCTTCAATTTTGTGATCCACGAGGCGGGGTTGTCCGCCGTGATTCCAACGCTCGGCCTCGGCGACCTGTTCTCCACGGGAGAGACGTTCTGCAACGTCTACGGACAATGCGCAACCGGTACCCTGGTCGTTCAGTTCGAGCCGGCTCTGAGCTTCGGGGCGGGCGTTTCGATCCCGGTGCACGCGGGGATCAGCTCGGCTACGTTTTCGGTGTTCCTTGCCAACGGTGAGACCGCGGCAGCGACCTACTACGAGGGGCAGCTCAGTACTAACCAGAGCCCGCTGTCGGTAGGTACGGGACAGCCGGTCGCCGCGCCCGTGAGCGGGTGCCTCGATAACCTGGGTGTACCGGCCGAACGGCCCGGGCATACACCTGTGCCGCCGATTCCCGACGCTGACGTTCCGCCCACATGGCCGCAACCGCCCGGTGGCGTGGGTGATACACCTGCCGGAGGCGGTGGCCGCGGAGGTGGAACCTGCGGCTGGTACGCTGTGGGCAACGAGGTTGTCGTCGTCTGCGCCATCGGGGTGTAAGCGCCAGTCGACCGATTGCCTTTCCGGGAACAAATGTTATAACGTAACGACTTTCCCCACCGAGGATCTCAACGTCGTGCAAAACACGCCGTTATCTGCGATTACCTGTAACGATGGTCCGGCAAGTATCTGCGTGCGATCGGCGCCGGCCCGAGCGGGCTTCGCCGTTGCGCCGGAACAGTCTGAGCATCGGTCGCGCAGCACGCGGCGCCTGTGCGTTGAGACAGGAGCGCAAACACCGTGAATTCTCCCAACGCGCAGTTGACGGCGGATAGTGTCCAAGGCCGGCGGCTCGACCTCCTTGCAATAGGTTTGTCGACCCTTTGCCTGATCCACTGCCTGGCTTTGCCCGTTCTGGCTTCCGCGCTGCCGTTCGCGGCTCATTTTTCCGAGAACGAGCTGGTGCACAAGCTCCTCGTACTGATGGCGGCGCCGGTGAGCCTCATCGTGGTGCGAACAGCCAGGTCAGCCGGCGGTAGCGGCCTGTTTGTCGTTGCGGCGTTGGCGGGCCTTGGGCTGCTGTTCCTGGGAGCATTCGTTAGCGCCTTATCGGCCTACGAGGAATTGATCACTGTGGCCGGAGCTATCCTTCTGGCCTCAGCACATCTGTGGCGGTGGTTGCGACACCGGAACCACAGGGAGTGATGTCTAGTTCGGCGACGCTGGCCATCGATGCGGTCGATCTCGATTTTGGTTATCGGGATCGCACGGTGGTGCGTATGGAGCAGTGCCAGGTCGAACGTGGCCGCAGCATGGCGGTCATTGGACCTTCCGGTTGTGGCAAAACGACGTTCCTGCATCTGTTGGCCGGCCTCATCCGCCCCGGCTCGGGAACCGTGCGAATATTGGGACAGGACCTCGCAGAGCTGAGTGGGGCAGAGCTCGATCGGTTTCGCGGTCGGAATATTGGCCTTGTGTTCCAGCGTTTTCATCTTCTGCCGGCGCTGAACGTCAGGGACAACGTTCTGCTCGCGCAGCGGCTCTCCGGTGTTCGGGTCGACGCCGCTCGCGTCACTACGTTGCTGGAACAACTCGATCTCGGCGGCCTGGAACACCACAAACCCTCAATGTTGAGTCAGGGGCAGGCGCAGCGTGTCGCCATTGCTCGTGCGCTGGTGCACGGTCCGGAACTCATCATGGCTGACGAACCGACATCGGCACTGGACGATCGGCACGCTGAGCGGGCGCTCGCGCTGCTGCAAGAGTCGGCACAGACCGTTGGTGCGGCTTTGCTTGTTGTGACCCACGATCAGCGCGTGCGCGGCAGCCTGGACAGCGAGTTCGAAATGGAAGTGCCGGCATGACCTGGCTCCGCCTCGCCATCGCGAATCTGTTGCTGTCGCCGCTGACTTCGGCAGTCAACGTCCTGCTGATGGCGCTGGGTACGGCAAGCATTGTGCTGTTGCTCCTGGCCGGCGCGCAGCTGTCCGAGACGATGTCGAGGGACGCGCGCGGCATCGATCTGGTACTGGGCGCGACGGGCAGCCCCATTCAGCTCGTACTTTCCGCCGTCTATCACGCCGATGTGCCCCCCGGAAACATTCGGCTCGAGGAGGCTGAACGTTGGGCCGGCGACCCTCGTGTTGAAACGGCGATACCGCTTTCATTGGGAGACAGTTATCGCGGCTACCGAATAGTCGGCACCACTGCGGATTACGCAGCGCTCTACGGGGCTGGACTGGCGAGCGGCCGGTTTTGGAACGAGGCGCTGGAGGCGGTTGCAGGGTCGGCAGTCGCACAGTCCGCCGGGCTTGGCATCGGGTCGAGTTTCGCGGGGGCGCACGGTCTGGAGGAGGGGGGCCACAGCCACGAGTCGGATCCCTACCGTGTGGTCGGAGTGCTCGAGCCGACAGGAACCGTCGTCGACCGCCTGATCCTGACGTCGCTCGAGAGTGTTTGGGAAATCCACGCGGCGGAATCGCATTCGCACGATCACGGCGCTGACGATGATCACGGGCACGACCACGACGCCCATGAACACGATGAGCACGATCAGGACCACGGCCATGGCGATGAGCATGGACACGATCACGGGGCTGACGATGATCATGGGCACGACCACGACGCCCATGAACACGATGAGCACGATCAGGACCACCGCCATGGCGATGAGCATGGGCACGATCACGGGGCCGACGATGATCATGGGCACGACCAGGACGCCCACGAACACGATGAGCACGATCAGGACCGCGGCCATGGCGATGAGCATGGGCACGATCACGGGGCTGATGATGATCATGGGCACGACCACGACGCCCACGAACACGATGAGCACGGCCAGGAGGCTCACGACCACGGCGAGCACGACCATGACGGCGGCCACGATCAGGCGGATCCGGATCGCGAGATAACGGCGATGTTGCTCCAGTTCAGTTCGCCGATGACGGCCATGACGTTGCCGCGTGAGGTCAACGCGGCTGGAACTCTCCAGGCGGCCGCGCCCGCGATGGAAGTCTCGCGAGTCCTGCAGCTTGTCGGCATTGGTCTGGACGGGCTGAGCGCTTTCTCGTGGGTGCTGATTCTGACCGCAGCGCTTTCGGTGTTCGCGGCGCTTTACGGTTCGCTGCGGGCCAGACGAGGTGATCTGGCCATTTTGCGCTGCCTGGGGGCAACGCGATGGGAACTGTTGGTCGCCTTGCTCCTCGAAGGACTATTACTGTCTATGTTCGGCGTCACGCTCGGCTTCCTTGTCGGTCACGGCGCCATGGAACTGCTGGGCGGGTGGCTGGAGAGCACGCGCGGCGTTGCGTTGACCGGGTGGACGTGGATACCGGCCGAAACCCTCCTGCTGTTCAGCCTGTTCGCTGTCGGCGGTATTGCAGCGGCGATACCGGCCGTGCAGGCTTACCGCACGGATGTTGCCAGGACGCTGGCGGAGGGATGAGGAATGGGCCAAGGGAATACCACGGTGCGGGCCGGGAGGGCCGCGCTTGTCGCAATGGCCGTGATAGCTGCAATGGCCGCCGCTCAGGCGCTCGAGGCGCAAGAATCGGAGCCGCCTCAGGACGATTCCGCAGACTCGCCTGATCCTGCTGATCGGCCAATTGCGGCGGCCGATGCCAAGGAAGTCAAAATTTCGCCCGTCGCCGAGATCGGCTATTTCGACGAGCAAGGGCGCTATGTTGTCGACCTGATGCAGCAGGATTACACCTACATTGCAGTCAGTGTGGAGACGCCGGACGGCCGGCCGGTCGAGGATGCTGAGCCGGAGTTCTCCATCGAAGGCACAAGCCAGCTGCTCGAACCGCACGAGATCTCGATGCAGGCGACGACCAACCAGTACGGCATCGTCGAATTTGCGGTAGTCGGCGGAGAGATGGGGCTGGATCGCATTGTGGTCGAATACGGCGGCGAGCGCATCGAGGTCCTCGTCAACGTCATTAGCCTCGAAGCATACGCGTACCCGACGCTGGCCGATGGTGAGGGCTTCCTGTCCTGGAGTGACCTCATGCAGGCGCGCGTTCGCTATGAGAACATGAAGCTGCTCGCGGACCTGCCTGAAGCGGTCACGGCGATCTCGGGGGATACGGTCAAGGTCTCGGGCTTCATGATGCCGCTGGAGGCTGGCATGAAGCAGAACTGGTTCCTGCTTACCACGCATCCGCCGGGCTGTTTTTTTCACGTGCCCGGAGGTCCATCCGGAGCCATAGAGGTCTTCGCGAAAGAGGGCATCAGGGTGTCCTGGGATCCGATCGTCGTAGAAGGGCGCTTCGAAGCGCTGGAAGAAAGCGAAAGCGCCGTGTATCAGCTGCATGAGGCACGCCTTGCCGACTAGCGCCGTGAAGTGTTCCCTGCAGGCTTGTTGCGAGTATCATTAGCAGCAACACAAACAGGAACTACGTTTTTGGCCAAAAGCCCAACCAATGCCCCACCACTTGCGGCGAAGTGGCGCAAACTGGCGGAGGCGCGCTGCGCTTCGTCCGGTGAGCGCCTGACTCCCGCCAGACTGGCCGCGTACGCGGAATTGCTGGCCTGCAAGCGACCGATCTCGGCCTACGAGCTCGTCGCGCTGCTCGAGAAACGCCAGAATCGGAAGGTCGCTCCGTTAACGGCTTACCGCCATCTGGATTTCCTGATGCGGGTTGGTCTTGTGCATCGCCTGGAGTCCACTCAGTCTTATTTGCCTTGCGACCACCCGGAGCATGCGCACGACTGTCAATACCTTCTGTGCTCCGCTTGCGGTCAAGCCGACGAGGTGGAGTCCAAGAGCCTCGAAACCCTGCTGCGGAAGATTGCAAAGCAGCGGGGTTTTCAACCGGAAAACTCCGTCATCGAAATCACGGGGCTCTGCAGCAGCTGCTCGAACGATTAATTGCGGCGACGGGTCCCGATCTGCGGCTCTGCGCGGGTGATTGAGCGTCGATCCAAAATCGCATACAAAAAAAGGCGCCCCGCATGAGCGAGGCGCCTCGTGCTTCTATGGGTCAGCTGTAAGAGCTGCCGGCTGGTAGCCGCAGCGCTCAGTACGCCGACCTGCTGATTTACGGTTGGTAGGGCAGCGAGGAGTCCTGCAGGAAGATCAGTACGCGAGAGTCAGGTGTCTTCACGTAGCCCTTCGTGTACTCGACTTTGGTTTCCTGGCCGTCCGGACCGGTGAAGTAGTAGTGTCCCATCGCGATAGCGATGTTGCCCTGCATCTTGACCGTGTGGTTATCGAAGCGGACCTTCGACCAGGGGCGCAGAGCGAAGCCTTTATCTTCTTCGTACTTGGAGTTGCCGGATACGAAGTAGCTCAGCGTGCCTTCCAGGTCGGGGCGGAACGGTTCAACAGCGGCCAGCGTTGGCTTGAACTGGATTGGGCCGAGATCAAACGCATAGGCCGTGGTTGCTGCCTCTTCTGCTAGGGCAGGAGCGTTCCGGCCAGCCTTACCGATTGCGACCACCGCGTCCCCCCAGGCCTTCTGAGCCTTCTCGACATCAGCTTGCGTAATGTCGGGGCCTTCCGGTAGGAAACTTACGTGGTCGGAGAACTCATCCGCATGAATCGCGGGTGCAGACAGGAGCGCCGAGGCGACAACAGCGGGAACGAAGTGCCGTCGATTGTTCTTGGCGACGGCCGAGATGGAAAATTTGCGCATGGTAATAAGTTTCCTAACAGTGAAAGATCCGGGCCTTTATATAGGCGCTGCACGAACGCGGTCAATAAGAAAAAGGCACGAGCGACTATTCGGGAAATTCGTAGAAATCCCCAATTCCCAGCATAATAGCCCTGCCAGGTGTGATTCAGCCTGTATCCCTGCTATTCAGGCTGTTAAGGCAATGTGAATGCCTGTTCCCGGGCTGCAAGGCTTCGAAAAAATCTTCGCATAAGGCATTGCCGCGTATTCCAAACAACGATGCCCTATGGCAATACCTCCGAGATTGTCGTGGGATGCCGGGCGGCTGCGCCGCTTTTGCGGATGTCGTCCACAACGTTCTCCAACCCGTCTATGCAGCCGGTGTCGTGATACTCGAGGAGTGCGTTGTTTGTGGTCACTAGCCCATTCGCGAACAGGCCTCGAACAAACTCAATGTGCTTCTTCTGCTCGAGGTGAAGTTCTACTATCTTTCGCTCGATGCGCTGTCTGTCTTCCTGGCTAAGCTCGGAACGACCCTTTCGGGAATCCGCGCGAAAATCCGCGTACCGTCTTTGCTGAACCTCCAGCTGTTTGAGGCGCGGGCCGACTTTGTGGGTACCTCTGATTCCCGGATCCGATTTTGCCGCGCGAAGACACGCGAGTAACTCTTCTTCCGCATGGTACTGGCGGTAGGCAGCGATCTCCGCTTCGAGCTCCGTGTAGGTCAGGGCTGGTTTGGCTGCGGCCTCCACGGATGTTCCGGCGCTTTCGGCTCCAACCCGGTCGCTGTCTGTGTCGGCCCGGGCGCCGGCGTAAATGAGGCAAAAGACAGACGCAGCTGTTGCGATCGCTGTTGCCCGGGTGTTGTTCTGGAACATGTCGGTAGTCCTTTACTGCGTAAGGGAAGACGCTGAATCGCTTACTTGTCAGGGACGTTGCCAGCCGTCTTTTCTCACCACGGCCGACCCGGCCATCGTTCCGATCGGTTTTTCTGCGCGGCGCCGTTTTGGGTCCCGCGTCACGGGCTGCGCGTAGCTCGGCGGACGTGGGGCGCTTCGAGAGTGGCCGAGCGCGAGTCCGGCGCGGTTGACAGCGCTGAGTAAATGTAATGTTATAACATTTATCTCCACCGACCTACCAAGATCTCTGCATGAGCCACGTCCGCAACATCTGCCGTCGCGTCGGGCTACCGTCAGGCGTGGCGTTGATAGTGCTGAGCGCATTGCTCGTGTGCAGCCAGATCGCGGCAGCCGCGCACGCAGAAGTCGATTGCGAACATGACAGCTGCAGTCTGTGTATTGCTCCGGCAAACGATAGCGCAATGGTCGATGACCCGCCTCCCTCGGCGGCGCTGCTCCACAGGCGGCTTTTCGAATCAACCGGGTCGGCCGGCGCACGCTCGGCATCACCGCTGACAACGCAATCCATCCGGGGACCACCCACCCACTGATCTGACCACACCAACCCGAACCGCGGGCGGTTCGTGAAAGCTCAATCTCACTGGAATTCAGATCATGTCTAAGGAAAACGCATACCTGCGGGCCGCCGTGGCGGCCTGCATACTCAGTATTACGCCCGGCGTGGCGACGTACGCTCAGGAATCAGCCGACGAACCTATAGACGAACTCGTCGTGCGCGCACATCCCCTGTCGGCCGAAAATCTCGCCCAGCCCGTATCTACACTCAGCGGTGACGCGCTCGAACGTGCGCTGGCCCCTTCGATCGCTGAAACGCTGCGCAATATCCCCGGCGTGCACTCCTCGAGTTTCGGCCAGGCGGTTGGCCGGCCCGTCATTCGCGGCCTCGGCGGCGCTCGCGTTAAAACGATGGAAGACCGAATCGACAGCATGGATGTTTCGGTATCGAGTCCGGATCACTTGACTACCATCGAGCCGTTTACCGCTGAAAGCATTGAAGTGCTCAAGGGGCCTAGCACGCTGCTTTATGGCAGCGGCGCAATTGGCGGTGTTGTCGACGTCCACACCGGGCGTATTCCGCACGCGGTACCGGAGAAGCTGTCGGCGAAGGCGGAAATCCGAACCGCCGACAACGCCAATCATCGAACCGGCGCAGCCAGTATCCAGGCCGGCGCCGGAACCTTTGCGCTACACCTCGATGCTTTCTATCGCGACGCCGACGAATACGACATCCCCGGTTTCGCCGAGTCTGCCGCCCTGCGCGCACTCGAGGAGCTGGAAGGCGGAGAGGAAGAAGAGGGCGAAGAGGAAGAAGCGTTTGGAACCCTGCCCGGCAGTCAATTGGAAACGCGTGGCGGCTCGGTTGGCGTGTCGCACGTAGGCGACCGCGGCTTCCTGGGCGTTGCTGTATCGACCTATGAAGCAGACTACGGATTGCCTGGCGGACATGGTCACGAGCACGAAGAAGAAGAATCAGGCGCCGAGGAAGAAGAGGAGGAAGGCAATCCGGTCCTCGACCTTTCGCAGACACGTATAGACGCTGAAGCCGGACTCGATGCACCGTTTGCCGGTTTTAGCAGCCTGAATCTACGCCTGGGCTTCAACGACTACGAGCACACGGAAGTCGAAGGCAACGGCGAAGCCGGCACGGTGTTCGCCACTGAAGCGCTCGAAGGCCGCCTGGAGCTGACCCACGAGCCGCTGTGGGGCATTGAGGGCGCCACGGGAATACAGGTTTCCACGCGCGACTTTTCGGCCCTGGGCGAGGAGGCGTTCGTGCAGCCCGTGGATACGCAGACGCTGGGAATCTTCTATGTTGGTCAACGCGACTTCGGGGGCACGGGGCTCGAGTTCGGTTTGCGCTACGAGCACGTGGAGCATGACCCCACCGACGGCTTGTCGCGCACCTTCGACCTGGGCGCGGCCTCGCTCGGCCTGATCCAACCGCTGGAGGGTGGCTGGACGTTCAGCGCGCAGCTCGACTACTCGAATCGAGCGCCTGTAGCTGAGGAGCTGTACTCGGATGGCGCCCACCTCGCGACGCAGAGCTTCGAGATCGGCGATCCATTCCTCGAGGAAGAGCGCGCGACGAACGTTTCGGCATCGTTGAGGTACGAGCAAGATGCTCTACGCTTCTCGCTGAACGCCTACTACACGGACTTCAGCGACTTCATTTACGAAGCCGCCACCGGCGCCGAGATCGAAGAGCTTCCGGTGCTGCAGTGGCAGCAGGCCGATGCGTCGTTCCGCGGCGTGGAGGTGGATGTCGGCTGGGAAGCGCTCAATTGGCAGGACGGGACGTTGACCTTGAACGCCGGCTTCGATGTGGTGCGGACACGCCTCGATGCGGGCGAGAACGAGAACCTTCCAAGGATACCGCCGCAGCGTTGGCGCGTCGGCACCGTGCTGAGCTGGCAGGATTTTCTCGCCGAAGTAGCCTGGAGCCGCGTGGATTCACAGGATGATACTGCGTTTGGAGAGCTGCCGACCGAGGCCTACAACGATCTGCGCGTGCATCTTGGGTACGGGTTCAATCTCGGCGACAGTCGTCTGGAAGTGTTTCTTGCAGGGCGCAATCTCACCGACGACGAGCAGCGTTATCACACCTCGTTCATCAAGGACTTTGCGCCGCAGCCGGGGCGGACCATCGAAGCGGGCGTGACCTTGCGTCTGTAACGCTGGATTGTCGCGGTAGCGTGGGCAGGCCGAGTCGTGCGGAACGGCTCGGCCTGCTGGATCTGGCTCCGCCTTCGGGACGGGGCTATCGCGTTTCCGGGCGTGCCTTCTTGAGCGCCCGAACAACATCGTACAGCGTATCGTAGGACTGCGGTGCGGATCCGGTCCGGAGACGCCAGCCGGCTTTGCCGAGCAATTCCAGCGACGGACAGGTGCCCCCCTGGTCCGCGTGATCGAGCGACTGGAATCCATTACGTTCGAGTGCCCGGCTCGTCCACGCTCTTTGCACTGCGTCCCCGCCACTGATCTCGACGGCGGCACGGTATTCCGTCCCGAGCTTGAAGCTACCGTCGAGAGGGTCGAAATCGATGCCTTCGTCAGCAAACGCTTTGCCGAAAGATCCGTCGAGAATGAGGTCCTCGGGAGCACCGGTAACCAGCGTACCGTCGGCGCGCAGCAGCCAGATTCGGTCCGCAGTACGTAACGCCAGATCGAGATCGTGTGTCGAGATCAGGATACTGTGCTCTGCATCTTTGGCGAGTCTACCCAGCAATCTGATGATCTCGATTCGCCGCGGAAGATCCAGAAACGCCGTAATTTCGTCGAGGATCATTAGCCGAGGTTCCTGGGCGAGTGCTCTCGCCATCATGATGCGCTGCCGCTCGCCGTCGCTGAGTTCGGCCACCAGGCGATTGCCCAATGCTTGTGCGCCGACGAGTTCAATCGCGTTATGGACCGCATCGCGATCTTCGTCGGTCATACCTCCGAACCATCCCGTGTGCGGGAATCGGCCGAGACAGACCATGGCGTAGCCTGTCAGCAGGCCGGCAGTTGCACGCTCCGTCAGAACCACGCTCAGCCTGATGGCCCGCTGATTTGGGGTAAGCGTTTGTATATCGACGCCATCGAGCACCACGGAGCCCTCGAGCGGCGGCTGGATGCCCGCGATTGTTCGCATTAACGTCGATTTGCCCGCTCCATTCGGGCCGAGGAGGCAGACGAACTCGCCGGCTTTCAGTTTCAGGCTAAGGTTCCTCGCAACCACTGTTGTCTTCCGACGCGAACGGTAGCCAATGTCGAGGTTCTCTGCCGTCAGCATCAGAACTCCATTGTCCGCATGTTCCTGTTGCGAAGGAGTAGGGCAATCACGAAGGGAGCGCCGATGACCGCGTTCACCGCGTTCAGGTGGAGCACGTGTCGGTCCCAAGGCAAATGGACGACGAGATCGGCGGCCAGCGCTACCGCTGCGCCCAGCAGCATCGCTGCGGGCATCAGCGTCCGATGGTCGGATGTGTTGAGTACTCCGCGAGCCATGTGCGGGGCAATGATGCCGATGAAGAGAATCGGGCCGCAGTATGCTGTCACCGGTGCCGCGAGAATCACGGCGCCCATCAGGGTCAACAGGCGAGCGCGCTCGACCGGTAGACCGAGCGAAGCTGCATAGCGCTCGCCCAGCAGAAGCGCGTTGAGTGGTTTGACCATCAAGAGCGCCATCGCCAGCCCGATGAACAGAGTCGGCAGCAGAATCGGAAAGTCTTCCCACTGCACCCCGCCGAAACTCCCGTCGCTCCAGGAGGCGAACACCTTGCCCTGAATTTCGGTCGTGAAATGCATAACAACGCTGACCAGCCCCTCGGCGAGATAACCCAGCATCAGGCCGACGATCAGAAGGGTCATCGTGCTAACCCGCCGCGCCACGGCGGCGACAATCGCGGCTACTGCAGCGGCGCCGATCATTGCGCTGGCTACGATACCGAGTCTGCTTAGAAACTCGAGCTGCGCGAGAAACGCCGACCCCACAATCGTCCCGGCAGCGATCGTAACGGCGGCGCCGAGTTCGGCTCCGCCGGTCAGCCCGAGCGCCCAGGGGCCGGCGAGTGGGTTCCTGAATAACGTCTGGAGTTGCAGGCCCGCCGCGCCGAGCGCGGCGCCGCAGACCAGCGCGGCTATCGCTCGCGGCACCCGCAGATCCCAGAGGATCGTCTCCCAGACTTCGTTGTCGAGTTCGGCGCCCAGCAGGAATCGTACGACATCGCCTACGGGGATCGGGATGGACCCGATCGCCAGCTCAAGGATGAACAGGGTAGCGAGAAGGGTTCCCAGCACGGGAAATACGAAAGGACCGAGGCGACCGCGGTGAGTCGAAAACCGGGGATCATTGGCCGAAGTCGACGGCGGATCGACAGCCTTGCCTTCGAGAGACTTCGTCACGGGTCGTTCGGCTGCCGCGCGCCGCTAATGGTTTCGCGGGCGGGGCGCAGATGTCGAAACGTATGGTCGGGCAGCAGTTCCGGGTGCAGCAAGGCGACAAAATCCTCCAGCACCCGGTCGACCTCGACGACCGCGCTCTCGTACCAGTCATACGCATTGTGCACCGGCCGCGATCTTCGGTGTACGTCGTACAGGCGCCCCTCGCGGATCGCGCCGACGGATTCGAGAGCACCCGCCGATCCTCGCTGGTTCAGCGCAGCTGTCGTTGTGACGAAAGCTGCGGCGCCGACGCCGGCCGAGATGACTTGTTCGGTTGTGACGATGCGCGAGGGTGCGCCGTTGGGATTTGCCCATGGCGTCCGGCCGCCTGCGTCGTCAATCAGCTCGACGATCCAGCTATTCTCAGGTACTCGCCACTGATCGCGCTGCTCTGCCGAGTCGAGCCAGACGACCGTCGGCCGTTCCGGACGTGCTTGAGCGAGGGCAGACAGGTCCCGATACCGCTTCTTGATTGTGCCCAATACTTCATTGGCTTTTGCTTCGGCGTTGAAGAATACCGCCACCTGGTAGATCCACTCGGCTTGTCCGAGTACGGATGGCTCGATCCAAGACATCGTGGGCACGGCCGGCAGGCCGAGGGCGCGAGCGCGGCTGATCGACTCCGCGCGGTCGAGTGACGCCGTAGACAGGAGTACCACATCGGGCGCGGAACTCAGCAGCTTTTCGTAGTTGGGTTGGCCGTGGAAGGATTCCCCAATCGCTATGGCGGCTCCGGTTTCCCAGCGTTCGCGGAGCTCGGTTGAGTAGAGGCCGTCGCCGCCGACGGCAACCACCCGGTCGACGAAGCCAAGCACCCGCGTACGGTTCAGCGAAAGATCTTCGTTGGCGCCTAACGTAAGGACCGGCACGGTGATAACGGGCGCAGACGCAAGCTCGCCCTCCAGCTGAGGAGCGGGAGCGCCGCAGTGCACCAGCACTACGGTGTCGCGCGTACCGCCGCCGTCGGGGCGAGTGACCGTCAGGATCTTGTAGTGGCCGTGGTAACTGACTTTAAGCCCGCGGGCGTACTCGATTTCCGCCTTGGCGGGAAAGTAATCGGTCCCTTTGCGAAAGTCGAGTATGCAGTCGTCGCGATCGGCTGCTGCCTGCGATGCGAGAGCGGGTGTCGCCGACGCGATACCCAGCCAGATTGTGAGCAACAGCGATGGCAACGCGCGCCGAGACATCAGGGACGCCGCGCGAAGGTCACCAGAATACGGCGCTCGTCGCCCGGAACTACGCCGTTACCGCCGAACGCACCACGGAGGAAGTAGTCCTCGTCGGTCAGATTGTCCACTTTGACGTCGATGACGAACGGGCCACGGCGTAAGAAAGCCCCGAACTCGAAGACGTCGTAGCTGGGTATCTCCAGATCGTTGCCGATGCCAATAAAAGCCGAGGAGTTGTAGGTCAAGCCTCCCGTGAGCCCGCCGATCCAGTCACCGCCGAGTTGCCAGGCGTAGCGCCCCCAGAGCCGCCCTGAGTGCTTGGGTACGTTGTCGAGCGGTGTCCCGCTTGCAATGACGTTGTCTTCGCTCACTTCCGCGTCGGTATAGGCGTAGTTCGCGAGCAGCGTGAAGTTGTCGGTCGGCTGCCAGGTATTGATCAGTTCGATCCCGCGCGAGCGTTGTTCCCCCGTGGGTACACGGAAGAACGGATCGGCCGGATCGGGGGTCAGAACGTTCGATCGTTCGACGTCGAAGACGGCGAGCGTGGACGTCAGGCCCGCGATCGAATTGAGCTTGACGCCAAGTTCCCACTGGCGACCCGTCTGCGGGCCGAAAGGCGCGCCGTCCGGCGACCGCACGAACCCGAAGTTCGGATTGGCCTCGATGTTTTCGCCGTAGGAGATGTACGGGACAATGCCGGGGGCCGCTTCCCATGACAGGCCGAAGCGGGGGGATACCTCTGTGTCCGTGGACGATCCGCTCGTTTCGGCGCGACGGCTCTCCGTCCTGTTCTCCAGCCGGTCGATGCGTGCGCCGACCAGCACCGTAACGTCGTCGTTCAGGTCGATCACGGTTTGCAGGTAGCCGCCGAGCTGCTCGAAACGGTCTTGAGAGCTTGCGAGCAGGAAGATGCCGTCAACCGTTGCGCCGTAGACCGGATCGAGCAGATCCAGAGGCGCGACCGCCCCGCGGAAGAAGTCGGAATCGTAGGTCCATTCCGCGTAGTCGAAGCCCGCCGAGACAACCGGCATCAGACTACCGAAGCCGATCTCGCGGACGAACTGTGCCCCGACGATGATCTCTTCCTGCTCTTCGACGAAGCGGTTGAATCGCCGGTTCAGCGTCCGGCCGTCATCCTGCAGGTCGGCAGCGGCCACGGACGGCTGATCGTACTCCGAGTCCGTGTAGCGGACGTAGAAGCGATCCAGCTTGGGGCCATCGGCATCGCGTTCGACCACTAAGGTCTGTACGACGGCTTCCGAGACTGTGTTGCCTTGCCCCGGTTCACCCGTGAACAGAGAGTTCGGCAGAGCGAGCGTGTCGCGGTTGGTCAGCGTGCCTTGCACAGGCAAGGAGATGTAGCGCAAGCCGTCGCGTTCGCGGTAGTCGGCCTGATAGCGCAACACGAGGCCCGACGAGGGTTCCCACTCGATGCTCGGACTGATCTGGAGGCGTTCCACGGCAACAAAATCGACGAAGCTGTCGCGGTCTTCGTAGGCGCCGACGACGCGCGCGCGCAGGCTGCCGTCCGCCGAGAGTGGGCCGGTCAGGTCGATCATGGCCTCCCGATGGTCGAAGTTTCCAAGCCCGAGCGAGGCTTCGATCCGCGGTGTCGTCAGGGGTTTCTTGGAGACGATGTTGATTACGCCACCCGGTGAGCTGACCCCATAGAGCGCGCCCCCAGGTCCGCGGAGCACTTCGACCTGCTCGAAGCTGGCAAGGCCTTCTGTCTGTATGTTTAACGAGTTCGTGTTGCGAATCCCGTCGACGAACGTCTGACTTACCGTGAAGCCGCGCAGTTTGAACGAGCTGAACGGTTCGATACCGTTGCGGGTGCTGCTCGTCCCACCGGCAATACTGACGATATCCGATAGCGTAGTTGGCTTGATGTCTTCGAGAAGTCGGCGCGTTACGACCTGGATGCTTTGCGGGACTCGTGCGGTATCGCCGGCGAAGCCGAGACCAACTTCTGCCTGCTCCGCGACGTAGCCCGATTGCAGGCGTTCGCCCGTCACTACAATCTCATCGACGGTGCCTCCATCGTTCGTCTGCGCGGTTGCTATATGAGCGAAAAGAAAAAGCAGCGACGTTGCAACAGCTGCTTGAGAGAGATACCCCGATTTTTTTTTTGTCATGGCTAATCCTGGATTGGTAGAGCCGTGTGCGAGAAGGCTGCGGCAGTCGCATGCCGGATGGTGATATCAGCTTAACGTTATAACATATCATTTTCTCATCACGGGGCGTTGACGTTACCGGGACGAACTCTGTCGTCCGGATTTCTGTTTATTGCGGGAGTAGGGGGAATGTCGGTTAGCGAACGGCGGTCATGGAGAGCCGCTTGTTGGACCTGATCGTTTGCGAACGGGGGTGGGCAAGCTGGCGCTGCGGGCGAGGTGGAGCGGGCCGCGGAAGGCGGATACTCCTCCCAAAAAAAGGGCCGCCAAAAGGCGGCCCATTTTCACTGTTGGTGGAGGTGGCGAGAATCGAACTCGCGTCCGCAAGCCCTCCGCCCCGAGGTCTACATGCTTATACCGTCTTTAGTCTTACTGCGAGCTACCCGACGGGCAGGGAAAACTCACAGCCAGTTCAGTAAAGATTTAACAGCCACGACCCTGAACACGCCGCAACTGCGGTCCTGTGAAATCGACCTCCGGAATCCGGACGCACAGGCACGTGCCGGTCGGAGGACACTAAGACTGGTTTTTAAGCAGCTAGTGCGTAGTTGTCTTCGTTGGCAACTATAAGTTTTGCAGCGGGTTTTACGAGGTAATCTGCGCCTCGGCATGCACCCGGAGTTTCGCGACCCACGTCGAAGCCATGTCACCCCCGAGTAAGATTCAAGTGTAGTGCCGGAATTGGCCAATACAATGGCGGCGGTCACCTTTTTCACGCAATCTTAAGTGAGAATTCGATTAAAGTACCTGCTCTAATTTATTGTTTTTATGTATTTTTAAGTATCCTGGCCTTTTGCCGCTGCCAGTCGCGCTCTTTGCTCGTCGCGCGTTTATCGTGTTGCTTCTTGCCTTTGGCGAGCCCAACACTCAGTTTGGCCCGCCCGCGGTTCCAGTGCAGGTCGAGAGGGACCAGCGTATAACCCTTGCGTTCGACGCTGCCGACGAGCCGGTCGAGCTCGCCCCGATGTAACAGCAGTTTGCGGTTTCTCGTCGGGTTTGCCTTGACGTGAGACGACGCGCTCAAGAGCGGTGAGAAGTGCGCTCCCATCAGGTACGCCTCGCCCTTGTGGATTTGCACGTAACTCTCTGTCAGCTGGGCTTTTCCCGCGCGCAGGCTCTTGACCTCCCAACCTTCGAGAACCAGACCGGCTTCGATCGTGTCTTCGATAAAAAAGTCGTGTCGAGCACGCCGGTTGGCGGCTATCAGGGAGCTGCCGGAGGCTTTGCTGGATTTGCCGGTCGGTTTCCTGGCCATCTTGGCGGGTGCGTCGCTATCGAGAAAAAGGTGCGCGATTATACGTGTAATTGCCTGATGTGAAATCAGATTTGGCGCTGGCGGAGACAAATTGCCGAGTTGTCAGGTGCGCGCGTTTGTATAAGAATCGCCGCTTTCTCAAGGCCCGCATCGAGATCAGCATGATAAGCACCCAGGGATCAGAGTCCGGGAAACGGACTTCACTGCACGGCCACTGGTCGTCCAAAATGGCCTTCATCCTGGCCGTAACGGGCTCGGCCGTTGGGCTTGGCAATGTCTGGAAGTTTCCCTACGTGGCGGGCGAAAACGGTGGCGGCGCGTTTGTCCTCGTCTACCTCGCCTGTGTCCTGCTTATCGGTCTGCCGGTCATGATGGCCGAAATCCTCCTCGGCCGGCGCGGCCGGCGAAACCCCGTGGCGACCATGGCTCTGCTCGGCAAGGAAGAGGGCGGCTCGTCCAAGTGGAAACTACTGGGTGTGCTCGGCGTGGTAGCCGGCATCCTGATCCTGTCGTACTACAGCGTCATTGCGGGCTGGACGCTCTTCTACATCGTCAAGAGCGCCACCGGCGTCTTCCAGGGAGCCGATGCCGAGACCGTCGGCGCCGTCTTCGGCGGTTTTGTGGGCAGCTGGCAGGCGGTCATGATCTGCCACACGCTATTCATGGCGCTGACGGTCTACGTGGTCGCACGCGGTGTCGAGCGCGGACTCGAACAGGCGGTCCGGTTCATGGTTCCGGCGTTGCTCTCGCTCATGGTGGTGCTGCTCGGATATTCCATTGTTTCGGGATCCTTTGCCGAAGGTCTGGGCTTCATGTTCACACCGGACTTCAGCAAGCTCACCTGGAACAGTGTGCTGGCCGCAATGGGGCAGGCTTTCTTCACGCTGTCGATCGGCATGGGCGCCATCATGGCCTATGGCGCGTACCTTCCCGAAGAGACCTCGATCACGGGCGCTTCGGGCGCCGTCGTGACCGCCGATACCTCTATTGCCATTCTTGCCGGGCTCGTGATCTTTCCGCTGGTGTTCGCGAACGGCCTGGATCCAGCCGAGGGGCCGGGGTTGGTGTTTCAGACCCTGCCGCTCGCGCTCGGGCAAATGCCCGCCGGCGCGTTCTTTTCGACGCTGTTTTTCGTGCTGCTCTCATTCGCTGCCTGGACCTCGGCGCTGGGCCTCATGGAGCCCGCCGTTGCCTGGCTCGTAGAGCACCACAACCGCTCCCGCAGCCAGGCAGCGGTCATCATAGGCGGCTTGATCTGGTTGCTGGGCATCGGCAGCGTGCTGTCGTTCAACGTGCTGGCGGATACCCAGTTCCTGGCCGGAACCATCTTCGACAACGTCGATTTCCTGACCTCCAACGTCATGCTGCCGCTGGGCGGCCTGATCATCGCCATCTTCGCCGGCTGGGTGATGTGCCGCAATTCGTCGGCGGACGAGCTTGGCGGCGCGGGTACGGTCTACAAGCTATGGCGCGTGCTCATTCGTTTCGCAGCGCCGATCGGCATACTGTTCGTGCTGCTGAAGGCCGTCGGTCTGCTGCCCGACCTCGGTTAACAGTGTCTTGTCCCGCAAACAAGTCGGCTAATTCGCGGCATCTTTTTGCGCCTGGCGGCGTTGCGCCTCCTCGGCATATTCCCGATATGCCTCGTCGGCGCGCCTTGTCAGGCACAAAAATCTGCGCGCGACTTAAGCAACCTGTTTGCGGGACAAGACACTAGGCTTCGTCCATGCGCCGTGCGACTCGCAGCGCGCTGGTTCCGCACACGCCGGAGCAGATGTTCCGGCTCGTCGACGACGTCGAGCGGTATCCGGAATTCCTGCCGTGGTGCCGCAGCGCCGTGCTGCATAGCCGCAGCCCTACGGAGGTTGAAGCCACGCTCGAGATCCAGCGCGCCGGCATGAGCAAATCCTTTCGAACCCGGAACGTGCAGTCGCAGCCTGACTACATTCGCATTGGGCTGGCTGACGGCCCATTCCGTGCGCTCGACGGCGAGTGGACGTTCACGGCGCTGGGCGACGCCGGCTGCCGTGTCCAGCTCGATATGCGCTTCGAGTTTTCAAGTCGGATGCTGGATGCGCTGCTTGGGGCATTCTTCGAAGACACGTTGAATTCGTTGGTAGAGGCGTTTACGAAGCGCGCGGCCGTCGTCTACGGCCCACCTCCGTCTACCGAATGAGTGGCGACGTCCCCAGCGTGTCCGTGGAAGTCGTCTTTGCCGTTCCTGAGCGACAGGTGCTGCTCTCCATCGATGTGCCGGAGGGCAGCACGGTAGCCGAGGTTATTGCGCTGTCCGGTATGGCCGCACAGTTCCCGGATGCGGGGTTGGAATCTTTGCCGGTGGGGATCTGGGGCCGGGTGGTGGCGCGGAGTCGGATTGTTGCGAACGGGGACCGTGTGGAGATCTATCGGACCCTGCCGGAGGACCCCAAGCGTATTCGTCGAGAGCTGGCGATGAGCGGCCGGACTATGCGTGACGGCGCCGACGATCAGAATGAAGATTAAATATCGGGTGCAAGTTCCTGATCTTTAACGATGCTGCTAACCAGCCCGTCGTCGAAGTGAATCGTAACCCAGCGCTTGAAGCCGGCGTCCTGGCGGCCGATTTTCAAGTAATAAACGTAGTCCCAGCGATCACGATGGAACGGGTCGTCCACCATTGGCGTGCCGAGCAGGAAGCGCACCTGACTGCGCGTCATCCCGGTTGCGACCTGTTCCAGATCTTCTTCCTTGACCAGGTTCCCCTGCGAGATGTTCGCGCGGTATACGCAGGCCTGCGTGGACGACAAGATGATCGCCGAGGCGATGACAATGAGAAGCTTTTGCATGGTTACCGCTGTGTTGCCGTCGCGTCGGCGCCGTCGTTGCTGCCGTCCGATGCGCGGGGCGTCCGAATTGTGATGGTTTGAACGGCAAGCGCCGAATGAGTCGGCTCAATTAACGTAGTGCGTGGCCGCATCGTCCGTCATAATACCCGTTGACACACAAAGACGGTAGCGGCGGGTGCCCCCATGCCGCCGCGAACAGCACTTACCGTCCTGATTTTACGGAAATGTCTTATGGAACAGCGCCAGGAACTTCGCAAGGCCGGGCTCAAGATCACGCTGCCGAGGCTAAAGATTCTCGAGATACTCGAGGGCGCGCGGCAGCGGCATATGAGTGCGGAAGACATTTACAAGGATCTGCTCGATTCCGGCGAGGAAATTGGGCTGGCGACCGTGTACCGCGTGCTTACGCAGTTTGAAGATGCCGGGCTCGTGACGCGGCACAACTTCGAAGGCGGCAGCTCCGTGTTCGAATTTGACGACGGCGAGCACCACGATCACATGGTGTGCGTCGAGACAGGCGACGTCATCGAGTTCGTCAACGACGACATCGAGCGGCTGCAGCACGAGATTGCGGAACAGTTTGGTTACGAGATCGTGGACCACAATCTCGTCCTGTACGTGAAGCGGAAAGCCAAGTAGCGAAGCTGCAACTCCGCGCGTCGCTCGTTACGCGCGCTTTTTACCCGAGCCGGTCAGCATCTCCCGGGCGTGATCGAGCGTCTTGCGCGTGATCTCGACGCCGCCGAGCATCCTTGCGATTTCCTCCACTCGTTCGTCGTCGCTCAGGCGTTCAGCCGTTGTGCGGGTAACCTTGCCGTCGCTGACTTTGGCAATACGAAAGTGCTGGGCGGCGAGGGCGGCAACCTGCGGCAGGTGGGTTACGCAAAGCACCTGGCGACTCCGGCCGAGGTCCGCCAGGCGGCGACCGACCATCTCGGCCACACCGCCGCCGACGCCGGAATCCACTTCGTCGAAGATCATTGTCGGAATCCGGCTGCCGTCGCTGGCAATGACCTGAATGGCCAGGCTCATCCTGGACAGCTCGCCGCCGGACGCAATCTTTGCCAGTGGCTGCGGTGCCTGCCCGGGATTGGCGCTGATCAGGAATTCGATGTCGTCAATGCCGTCAGCGCCGGCACGAGACGGCGGCTTGCGTTCGAGCTGTGCCTCGAACCTGCCGCCGGGCATACCGAGGCCCTGCATGGCTTCGCAGACGGCGGCGTTGAAGCGGCTCGCGGTTTTGCGGCGCTTTTTGGACAGTGCCTCGGCCGCCCGCATGAACGCGGCTTCGGCCGCGTTGACCTTCGTTTCCAGCGCGCGGCCGCGTTCTTCGGCATTGACGAGCGCAGCAAGTTCGGTGCGCATCTCTACGAGCACCTCTGCTAACGCCTCGGGTTCGACGCGGTGTTTGCGCGCGAGGCTCCTGAGGCTGGCCATCCGGTCCTCCACCCAAACCTGTCGCTCCGGGTCGGCGTTCAGCATGCCGGCATAGCGCTGCAGCGCATCGCTGGCCTCGTTGACCTGGATGGCCGCCGCGTCGAGGTATTCGAGCGTTTCGGTCAACGAGTCGTCAAATTCCTTAAGCCCGTTCAGGACGCGCTGTGCCTCGGCGAGCAGGGCGCCGGCGTTGCCTCCGTCGCTCTCGCTGAGCGCGGCCAGTGCCTGCGTCGCCCCTTCGGCCAGCCGCCCGCTATTGCGCAAGCGCTGCTGTTCGGCGGCCAGTTCGGAGGGCTCCGACGCTTCCGGGGCGAGCTGCTCCAGTTCGTCGATCTGGAAGCGCAGGAGGTCGAGTCGCGATGCTCTTTCGGCCTCGCTGAGATTCGTGGACGCCAATTCGTCGGCCAGCGTTTGCCACTCCTGCCAGCAGCTCCTGGTCCGTTCGATGTCACGATCGTGCTCGCCGAAATGATCCAGCAGGCTGCGCTGGACGCGCCGGTGCGTGAGCGACTGATGGAAGTGCTGACCGTGAATGTCGATGAGCAGGTTGCCGAGCGCCTTGAGCTGCTGCATCGTCACGGCGTTGCCGTTCACGAACGCTCGCGAGCGGCCTTCGGCGCTGATGACGCGCCGAACGAGGCAGGTATCACCTTCGTCGAGATCGGATTGCTCAAGCCAGGTCCTGGCGTCCTCGAGCGCGCAGAGGTCGAACTCCGCGCTGAATTCGGCGCGCCTTGCGCCGTCACGAACGGTTTTGCTGCCGCCACGTTCGCCCAGCACCAGCCCAAGCGCGTCGACGAGTATGGACTTGCCGGCACCGGTTTCCCCGGTGAGGACCGTCATGCCGGCCGCGAACTCGACCTCGATGCGGTCGACGATCGCGAAGTCTCTGACGCTCAAGCCAATCAGCATTACGAGCTGTCCTTGTCGTCGGCGACGGGTGTGCGCAGGTCGCGTCCCCAGTAGAGTTTGGAGCGCAGGATTTCGTAGTAGTCGTAGCCCGGTGGGTGAATCAGCGTAATACGCCTATCGGCGCGGCAGATGCGCAGGCGGTCGCCGGGCAGGATCTCGCCTATGGAATGTCCGTCGGCCGTCACTTCGGCCTTGGTGTCGTCGCGCTCGAGCATGTTGATATCGATGGGTTGGTCGGCCGGCATGACCAGCGGACGGTCGGTGAGCGTGTGCGGGCAGATGGGCACGACAACGACCGCGTCGAGTCCCGGCTCGATGATGGGCCCCCCGCAGCTCAGCGAGTAGGCCGTCGAACCGGTGGGTGTTGCGACGATCAGCCCGTCACCTGCGTGGGTGTTGACGTAGCGTCCGTCGACCCGGGTTTCGAAGTCGACCATTCGGCCGGTTTCCCGGCGCTGCAGCACAATGTCGTTGAGTGCCTCCGCTCTGACCGTCGAACCGTCTGCCCGCTCGAGCGTCGTTTCGAGCATGAGCCGTGATTCCCGGGAAAACTCCCCGGCGAGTACTCTGTCGACGCTGGAAAGCATCTCTTCGGGCGTAATGTCGGCCAGGAACCCGAGTCGGCCGCGGTTTATGCCTAACAGCGGCACGTCACGACGACCCTTGAGCCCGGAGGCGTACAGCATCGTGCCGTCGCCGCCGATCGCAATGATCAGGTCGACGTGATCGATAAGCTCCGCCTCCGCTACGTGATGCAGTCGGGCGGCGGGAGCGGCGGCCTCGCCGCCGACAAGCTCCAGATCGAGCGCCTCGGAGGCATAGACCTCGAGCGACAGGCCGTTCAGGTGCCCGACAAGCGCCTGCATGTGCCCGGATACGCGGGGATCGTCGTGGCGGCCGACGATCCCGATCCGCTGGAATTGACTCGTCATGGCGGGGTTCTTGTGCTTTCGTCTCGGACGGCGGCGTACGCCGTGTGCGGATTGTTGCAAACCCTTGACCGGTCGCCAAGCCGTTGTTAGCGTTTTTCCTGAGTAGTAGCCAGAGGCCAACCACAGCGTGGCAGGGTGTTTTTAAGTAATGTCGGCAGAAGCGGCGAGCGTACAGCCTAACGAGCGCGCGCAGCACTTACTGCGCATCCTCATTCAGCGCTACATTCGGGATGGCCAGCCCGTCGGGTCGCGCACGTTATCCAAGGACTCGGGCCTCGACCTCAGTCCCGCCACCATCCGCAACGTCATGAGCGACCTCGAGGAACTGGGGCTGGTCGCCGCTCCGCATACCTCGGCGGGTCGCGTGCCGACACCCAAAGGCTATCGCCTGTTCGTCGATACGCTGGTGCGCTACCGGGCGCCCAAGGGCGGTGAGCTGGAACGTCTGCAGGTGAAGCTCGACGAGAAGTCGGAAAACCCGGACGCGCTGCTCGGGTCGGTGTCGCGAATGCTCTCGGAGATCACGAGTCTGGCCGGCGTGGTCAGCGTGCCACGCGCGCAGCAGGCGACGCTCCGGCAGATCGAGTTCCTGCCGCTCTCCGATAGCCGGATACTGGTTATCCTCGTGATCAACGATCGCGAGGTCCAGAATCGCATTCTGCACGTAGACCGCAACTTCGACGCAGGCGAACTCGTGCAGGCCGCCAACTTCATCAACGAGCACTACGCGGGAACCGATCTCGCCGAGGTGCGTGAACGCATGGTTGCGGATCTTGACCGGGTGCGCGACAGCATGAATCAGGCCATGGTCGACATTGTTGCCGTGGCCCAGGCGGCGTTTCGTCCGGACGCCGGTAACGATCCCGACGTCGTCATGTCCGGCGAGACCAACCTCATGAGCTTTGCCGAACTCTCGGATGTCGAAACACTGAAGCGTCTGTTCGATGCCTTTTCGCACAAGCGCATGATTCTTGACCTGCTCGATCGCAGTCTCTCGGCCAACGGCGTTCGGGTTTTTATCGGCGAGGAATCGGGATTCCGCATCCTGGACGACTGCAGCGTTGTGACGGCCCCCTACAAGGTCGGCGACGACACAATCGGCGTACTCGGCGTCATTGGCCCGACCCGCATGGCCTACGACCGCGTCGTCCCGGTCGTGGATATTACCGCCAGGCTGCTTGGGCGAGCGCTGAATTACCGCGGCTGAGCGGATCTCCGTATGCGGGGTTTCCGCCAGTGTTCCGTTCTGCAAATAGGTCGCCTGAGTCGCGCGCAGGTTTTGTGCCTGGCAAGGCGCTCCGACAAGACATATCGGGTATATGCCGAGGAGGCGCAACGCCGCCAGGCGCAAAAAGATGCCGCAAATTGACCGACTTATTTGCGGGACAGGGCACTAATGGCCTTGATATTCTCGTCTGAATCCCCACACTCGCGCCTTCTGAGCGGCGGTGTTAAGGCCGCGTGAGGAGTTGTGTGCCAATGAACGGAACGTCAGAACGCCCGGACACGGACGAGGCCCAGTCCGGCTTCAGCGACGAAAACAGCCTGACAGAAAGCGAAGCCGTCGCGGCCGAAGCGACGGACGAAGACGAACTCGAAGCGCTCAAAGCCAAGGCCGAGGAAAACTGGGACCGCTACCTGCGTGCGGCCGCCGAGCTCGACAATGTGCGCAAGCGCGCCGTCCGCGACGTCGAAAATGCCCGCAAGTACGCGCTGGAGAGTTTTGGTCGCGACCTTCTCGACGTTCGCGACAGCCTGGAAATGGGGCTCGAGGCGAGTGAAGCGGCGGATGCGGACAGCCTGCGCGAAGGCAGCGCCGCAACCCTCAAGTTACTGGCAACGGTCATGGAGCGCTTCGGCGTCGAGCAGCTCGACCCGGTGGGCGAACCTTTCGATCCCGAGCTCCACGAAGCGATGACCATGCAGCCGTCAGCGGATGTCGAGCCGGATACGGTCGTCACGGTCATTCAAAAGGGCTACACGCTGAACGGCCGTCTGTTGCGGCCCGCGCGGGTCATCGTTGCGGCGCCGCTGCCGTCGGAGTGAGGTTCCGAGCGTTGCGCCACATCGTCGAACGGGCCGCCGGATACGCCCGCAAAGGCTTGAATCTCCTCGGGCTGTCCCCACGTTGACAGCCATGAGAATTAACCCCTGGAGTATAGGTAATGGGAAAAGTAATAGGCATTGACCTGGGAACCACGAATTCCTGCGTCGCCGTTATGGAGGGCGACGTTCCCAAGGTCATCGAAAACAGCGAAGGCGACCGGACGACACCGTCGATTGTCGCGTTCAGCAAGGACGATCAGGTCCTCGTCGGGCAGTCGGCAAAACGCCAGGCTGTCACCAACCCGACGAATACGCTGTTTGCGGTCAAGCGCCTGATCGGCCGTCGTTTCGAAGATGACGTCGTACAGCGCGACATCGACATGGTGCCGTACAACATCGTGAAAGCGGACAACGGCGACGCCTGGGTCGAGGCCAACGGTAAGAAGATGGCGCCGCCGGAAATCTCCGCGCGCGTGCTCATGAAAATGAAGAAGACGGCTGAAGACTACCTCGGCGAAGACGTAACCGAGGCCGTGGTGACCGTTCCCGCCTACTTCAACGATTCGCAGCGGCAGGCCACCAAGGATGCGGGCAAGATCGCCGGACTCGACGTCAAGCGCATCATCAACGAGCCGACGGCGGCAGCGCTCGCGTACGGTATGGACAAGAAGCGCGGCGACGCCAAGATTGCCGTCTTCGATCTGGGTGGCGGCACCTTCGACGTGTCGATCATCGAGATTGCAGAGGTTGACGGCGAACACCAGTTCGAAGTACTGGCGACCAACGGCGATACGTTTCTCGGCGGCGAAGACTTCGACCTGCGGGTCATCGACTACCTGACCTCCGAGTTCGAGCGCGAAAGCGGTGTCGACATCAGCGGCGATCCGCTCGCCATGCAGCGACTCAAGGAAGCGGCCGAAAAGGCGAAGATCGAACTTAGTTCGCAGCAGCAGACCGAAGTCAACCTGCCGTACATTACGGCCGATGCCAGCGGACCGAAGCACCTCAATATCAAGCTGACTCGCGCCAAGCTGGAGTCGCTCGTGGACGAACTCATCGAGCGGACCATCGGGCCCTGCAAGACGGCGCTGACCGATGCCGGACTCAAGGTGAACGAAATCGACGACGTGATTCTCGTCGGCGGCCAGACTCGCATGCCCAAAGTGCAGGAGGCTGTGCAGAATTTCTTCGGCAAGGAGCCCAAGCGCGACGTCAACCCGGACGAAGCGGTGGCGCTTGGCGCAGCGATCCAGGGCGGCGTGCTGTCCGGTGACGTCAAGGACGTGCTGCTGCTCGACGTGACCCCGCTGTCGCTGGGTATTGAAACGCTGGGCGGGGTGATGACCAAGCTCATCGAGAAAAACACGACGATTCCGGCGAATGCCGAGCAAGTGTTCTCGACAGCGGATGACAACCAGACGGCCGTGACAATTCACGTCCTGCAGGGTGAACGCGAACGCGCGGTCGACAACAAGTCGCTGGGCCGCTTCGACCTGGCGGACATCCCGCCGGCGCCGCGCGGCTTGCCGCAAATCGAGGTTACTTTCGATATCGACGCCAACGGCATACTCAACGTGTCGGCCAAGGACAAAGCGACCGGCAAGAGCCAGAACATCGTGATCAAGGCGTCGAGCGGATTGTCCGACGACGAGATCGAGAAGATGGTGGCGGACGCCGAAAGCCATGCCGAGGAGGATCGCAAGTTCCGCGAACTCGTCGACGTGCGCAACCAGGCGGACGGTCTGATCCATGCCGCGGAGAAGACGCTGGATGAACTGGGCGACAAGGCAACCGGCGAGGAGCGGCACGCCGTCGAGACGGCCGTATCCGACCTCAAGGCTGCGCTCGAAACGGACGACAAGGAAAAGATCGAAGCCAAGACGGCTGCGTTGACGGAAGCGTCCGGCGGCCTGGCGCAGAAGCTGTACGCCGAGCAACAGGCGGATGCGGGTGCCGAGGGCGCCGATTCGACGGCGGAGAGCAATGCCGGTGACGATGTGGTCGACGCTGAGTTCGAGGAAGTCGACAAGGACGATTCGAAGAAGTAAGGCGTTTTCGAGGCCGGCCAAAGTAAATGAACGATTGGTCGACCGATGACAGCTGGAGGCAATCGCTGGAGTGTTGCTCGAGTAACGCCCGAGTAAAAAGGCAGGATGGACGAGGCGCCCGCTGAGGCGCCTCGTTCTTAAGGTTTAGGGTTCATGGCAAAACGCGACTATTACGAAGTACTTGGCGTCTCCAAGTCGGCCAGCGCCGACGAGATGAAGAAGGCGTATCGTCGTCTGGCCATGAAGTACCATCCTGATCGCAACAAGGACGATGCCGACGCGGAAGCCAGGTTCAAGGAAGCGAAGGAAGCCTACGAGGTTCTGAACGATGCCGACAAGCGCGCGGCGTACGACCGTTTCGGTCACGACGGCGTGCGTGCGAGCGGTGCCGGCGGCGCCGGCCCGGGCGGCTTCGGCGCCGAGGGTTTCAGCGACATCTTCGGCGATGTCTTCGGCGACATTTTTGGTGCCGGCCGCCGCGGTGGCGGCAGCCAGGTGTTTCGCGGCGCCGATCTCGCCTACGAGCTCAAGCTCGATCTGGAACAGGCCGTTAGCGGCGACAACGTGACGATCGACGTGCCGACCCAGGTGATCTGCGAGACCTGCGACGGCAGCGGCGCCAAGAAGGGCAGCGAGCCGGTGACGTGTTCCACCTGTGGCGGTGTCGGTCAGGTGCGCATGCAGCAGGGTTTTTTCTCGATCCAGCAGACTTGCCCCGCGTGCAAGGGCACGGGCAAGATCATTGCCGATCCCTGCGACGATTGTCATGGTGCGGGCCGCGTGCGCAAGACGCGCACACTGTCCGTGAAAGTGCCGGCCGGCGTGGACGATGGCGACCGCATCCGGCTGTCGGGAGAGGGCGAAGCCGGCCGCAACGGCGGCCCGCCGGGCGACCTGTACGTCGAGATCCGAGTCAAACCGCACAAGATATTCGAGCGCGAAGGCGCGGACCTGGCGTGCGAGGTGCCAGTCAGTTTTGCAACCGCGACGCTCGGCGGCGAAGTGGAGCTGCCGACGCTCGACGGCAACGTTTCGCTGAAAGTTCCCGCGGGCACCCAGTCGGGCAAGACTTTCAGGTTGCGTGGGAAGGGCGTCGTGACGGTCCGGGATCCACGCAAGGGTGACCTGTTCGCGCAGGTCCAGGTGGAAACCCCCGTCAATCTGACCGGCGAGCAGAAGACGCTCCTGGAGCAATTCGAAAAGTCGCTCAAGGCGGGGGGCGGCAAGCACAACCCTCGCGCCGGCGGCTGGCTGGACAGCGTCAAGCGCTTCTTTGAGAACATTGGTTAGCCGCTTGCTGACCCGCAATCTCAACTGCGCCGGCGGAGATTCTTGATGAACCGTATTGCGCTTGCCGGCGCCGGGCGCATGGGCGAAGCGATTGCCCGGCAGATTGCGGCCGATCCGGCGCTCGAGCTGGCCGCCGTGTGGGCTCGCGACGCCAGCGCCGCGGCTTCGCGGTTCCCGGGCGCGGGCGCAGTGTCGGACGAGCTCGGGCAACTGTTTGTCGCCTCGGACTGTGTGATCGATTTCAGTCTGCCGGCCGGCAGTGTGCAGGTTGCCGCCCGGGCGGCCGACGAGGGTACACCCCTGGTCTGCGGCGTGAGCGGACTCAACCCGGAGCAGTTTTCGGCGCTCGAGGCAGCGGCGGCGCGCATACCCGTGGTGTTCGATCGCAATATGAGCCAGGGCGTCGCCGTGCTGACGGAACTCGTCAGGCAGGCGGCCGCGGCGCTGGGAAGCGAATTCCGGGCGTTTATCGACGAGACGCATCACGTTCACAAGCTCGATGCGCCTTCCGGCACGGCCCTCAAACTGGGTGAGGCCGTCGCCGGCGCCCGCGGCGGCTCGCTCGAGGACCTGATGTGGTACGCGCCGGAGGAACCCGACGCCGACGCGCCCGAGCACTCGATCCGCTTTACGGTCGAGCGGCGTGGCGAGGTGCCGGGAGAGCACGAGCTGCGGTTTGTCTCCGAAAGCGAACGGCTCACTCTGGGGCACAGCGTGACGAGCCGCGACGTGTTCGCCGCTGGCGCACTGCGTGCGGCGGGCTGGGTCCGGCAGCAGCCGCCCGGACTGTATGCGATGCGGGACGTGCTGGGTCTCGATACGCAATAAGGGAGACGCAACAAAAAAAGTGCATCGGCTCTGGCGTGCCATGGTTGCGTTCTGTAAACTACGCCGGATCGCTGAGCGGTCAGCGAAGTCATAAGCGGGAGGCATGCGTCCTTCCGCTTTTGTACATCTGCAACCGGCGGAATTTCCCGCCAACCGATCGTACGATGCCTGGCGCTGATCTCTTAAGGAGATCGATTCCTTTTCTAGCCAGGGGATTCGGATTGAGCACACCTGCTGTACTTGCGCTGGAAGACGGCACCGTCTTTCACGGCACCTCGGTTGGCGCCGACGG
>JANQPG010000094.1 GCA_028289545.1 Woeseiaceae bacterium | reverse complement strand
CGCCGCGACCTCGAGGTAGGTCTCCTTGATCTTGTCGAAGCGGTGCGCAATGTCGCCGCGCGTGGCTTTCATCCAGATGTTGCCGATGCGCTCGAACGTGTCGATCTTGCCGTCCTCGACCTGCTCCACCATCGACTTGGCGTCGTCGCGAATCGAGTTGAACGCCTCGGTAATCTTTTCGTAACGCTCGCCGAGCGTCATGGAACTGACCTGCTCGCGCACGACGTCGTTGAACAACGAAGCCTGGCTCAACGTGCGCGCAATGGCCGTGACGTTGGCTTCGTCGAGATCGGTCAGGCGGTTGAGCAGCGCAACAACCGGCGCTTCCTCGGTTTCGCCGGGCACGAGGCCGAGGTCACGCAGCTGCGTCATGGCGCGGTCGAAGTACTGCAATGCTGTCTTTTGCATGGTGGCTCCACTATAGAAGGATTCGTGCTCGGATCGCGGGAATGGCAGGTCGACTTTGCCGGCGGATCCGGGCAGCCATTCTAGCAGGCCCGCTGAACGAGCGGACGCCTGCAGCATTGCTTACAGTGGCGTCACGGCCTATCGGGTGCGGGCTCACACAACGCCGAGCAGCTCGGCGCAGCCTTGGTCAGGCTTTGACGTATACGTGCAAAGGCTCCTCGAGCGCCTTTTGCAGCTGCGTGAGCCGATTCAGGAACGAATCCGAAATTCTCTGGTCGGCCGCAAGTATCAACACGCCGTTCTCGTCAACGAGGTCGCGGGTTGTCGTCATGCCGGCGCGCAGTGCGCCGAGCGTGAGTTTGCGCTCCTGAACATCGTCCGATTTGCGCCGTCGGTCGTCGAGCCATGCGACAAACCGGTCGACGACGTCGGGGTCGTAGCGCTTTCCTTTCTCGCCGAGCAAGAATTCGCGCGCTTCCGCGGCCGTCATGCGTTCGTCAAAAATACTCCCGTCCTGGAGGTCCGCGAAGGCCTTGCAAACCGCAAGCACGCGGGATGCCATGGGGATTTCGTCACCCGCCACCTTATCCGGAAAGCCGCTGCCGTCAGCGCGCTCGCAGTGCCTGCGAATGACTCCGGCCGCCGCGGTCAGCGGCTCGAGGCTCAGCAGGCTTGCCTCGGCGATGACGGGGTGCCGGTGATAGTCGCGCTGTGCGTTGGGGTCGAGACGTGTGTAAGGCGTCTGCACGGTAGCATCCGGCAGCGTAAGTTTGCCGACGTCACAAAGCAGGCCGGCCTGGTAGAGTACCTCGCAGTCGACTGGCTCGAGGCCCATTTTTTCGCCGACCGCGCGAGCGTCGCGCGCTACCGACTGGCGACTGCTTAAGCCCCCCCGTAACTGGATGATTCGCGCAAACACCTCCACCGTCGCTTGATAGCTGGTTTTCAGGCTTTCGTGTGCAGACGCCAGTTCCGTGCGAGCGGACTCGATCTCGCGCGTGCGCTCGGCCACTTTTTCCTCGAGGCTGTCGTTCAGCGCCGCGAGTTTTTCGTTTTGCTCGGCCGTGAGTGCCTCTAGCCGCGCTTTTTCCGCGGCCAGCTGCCGGGTCTCCACGGCCTGTTTGATGCACATCACAATGTCGTCGTCCTGCCAGGGCTTGGTCAGGTATCGTGAGATCGAACCTTTGTTGATCGCGTCGACGGCGGACGTCAGATCGGCGTACCCGGTCAGCAGCATGCGTGTCGTGTCGGGCCACTTTTCCGCCACGGCCGAGAGAAATTCGGCGCCGTCCATTTCCGGCATACGCATGTCGGATACGACCACGTCGACGGGAAACTCGTCCAGCACGGCGAGCCCCTCGGCGCCCGAGTTGGCAATGTGCACGCGGATGCCGGTGGGCCGCAACAGGCGCTTGAGCGAGTTGAGCACCGGCTTCTCGTCGTCGACGAACAGCAGGTGCGATTGGGCGGCCGTCATGTCGGCGACTCCGAGGCTTCGCCGATCGACGCCCGCATTTGCTCGAGGCGCTCGGGCAGACAGTTGCCAAGTCTCTCGACATCCGCATCCTCGAGCCCCAGCGATTTCACGGCGACGTCGGTTGCACTGCCGTGTTCGGAGGGGTCGGCGTCATGGCCGAAACCCTGTTGTGCCGCGATGACGTTAGCCACGTGCACGGTTGCATTCAGCGGGTGGGAGGCAAGCTCTTCCGGTTCGGCACTGTCGTGACCGCGGATGACGGCGGACAGCGCCGGGGATAGGCCCAGCAGGTCGGCAATTTCGCCACCCAGCGCAGCGTGCTGATGAACGGCTGTTTCACTGCCCGCATCGCACGATAGTGCGGCAAGCAAGCCGACGTCGTGCAGCAGTCCCGCCACGTAAGCCTGCTGCGGATCCGCCTGGCGGTGAGTCTCCGCAAGCATTTGTGCCGCCAGGCTCACGGCCTGGCTGTGCATCCAGAGGCCGGCACCGGCCTCGGACGGTGTTGCCAGCACGGAGCGGGCGAGAAGGTTCGCCGCCAGCTTCTGTACCGTCTCGGCGCCCAGCGCAATCAGTGCGCCTCGCAGCGACGTGATTTCGTGCACGGGCGAGTAGAACGCCGAGTTGGCGAGGGCAAGCACGCGCAGCGACAGATCGACGTCGCTCCGAACGGTCGATTCGAGTTCGTTGATACCCGCAACGCGCGCCGCGCCCTGAGCGACCGTAACCAGCGTCGTCGACAGGCTCGCACGGCCGGCCACAAAATCCAATGCCACCTGGCTGTGCTCGCTTCTGGCCTGCGCTACGCTCATGCCTGCTGCTCCTCGGGAGCAGCGAAGGGCAGGCGGATCGCGAACTCCGTGCCGACACCGACTTCGCTTTCCACCTCTATGGTTCCGCCGTGATCCTGGATGATGCCGTAGGAAATCGACAGTCCGAGTCCGGTGCCCGAGCCAACGGGTTTGGTCGTAAAAAACGGGTCGAAGATAGAGCCGAGCTTGTCCGCCGGTATTCCGGAACCCGTATCCCGAAACTTCACGACGGCGAAGTCGCCGTCGGCCCGGGTGGTGATGGTAATCGTGCCCTGGGACTCCATTGCCTGCGAGGCGTTTACGAGCAGGTTCATGAACACCTGGTTGACCTGCGCAAGATTGCAGGTCACCGGCGGCAGGTCCCCAAAGTCCTTTTCGATGCTGCAGTTGTATTTGATTTCGTTGGCGACGACTTTGAGGGTCGACTCGATACCTGCGTGCAGATCCTCCTCCGCAAGTTTCGCCTCGTCGACCCGGGAGAAACTCTTGAGTCCCTGGACAATGTCCTTGACGCGTGCGGCGCCGGCAATCGAGTCTGAGAGCAACTCGTCCAGATCCTCCAGCACAAATTCGATGTCTTCGGTTTCCTCCAGCTCACGAAGCTCCGCGAGCAGCTCGCCCTGCTGTGCTGCGTCGTCGCCGGCGGTTGCATGCCGGCGGTATCCTTCGAGCAGGCGCTTCATGAGTTCCGCATAGGATTTCAGCGTGCCGAGGTTGCTGGTAATGAATCCGATCGGGTTGTTGATCTCATGCGCGACGCCTGCCGCCAGCTGACCCACGGAGGCCAGTTTTTCCGACTGCACGAGCTGCGCCTGCGCCTCCTGGAGTGCGAGATGGGCCTTTTCGATTTCCTCGTTGCGGCGTCTCACTCGCTCGTGTTCTTCGGTCAGCGCCTGATTCGCGAGGTACAGCTCGCGGGACTTCGACTCGAGTATCGCTTCAGCACGTTCCCGGGCGGCGCGTTCGCGTTTCAGCGCGCGCTCGAGAGCAGGCGGGACGCCGGGGGCGGCAACGGCCGTGTCGTTAGCCAAAGCTGAGCTCCAGGCGGCAGTGTTCGGCACCGTCGTGCATGCACACCGGATGGCGTATCGAGATGGGCTGGCCGAAGACTTCGCTTACGCCCTGCACGAGTCCCTCCGCAAGATGACAGAGTTTGCGTTCGGAGGAATAGATCATCGTCAGCGAGTTCTCGCCCGTATCTTCGTATTCGAAGCTCGGCAGCAGCGAGTCCGGGTGCAGTTTCTTCACTTCGACGTGGATGACGTCATGTACGCTCGCGAGGAACGATTTGGCGGTTTGCCCGTCGAGGAACTCCGGATGAATGCCCTTGAACTTGTGCATCATGTATTTGCCGAAAGCGCGCACCAGGTCCGGCGCTTCGGTGCCGGTGATGTCGGAAAGCGCCGTGACGTACGCGACCAGCTCTTCGTCCGGATAGACCTCGGCGCTTGTGTAGATGGCATCGGACGCCGGCTGTGTGTTCTCGATAAGCTGGTCCCAGACCTCCCAGCCGAACGTGTCGGTCACGAGGTCTGAAAAAATATTGAATACGACTCCCTTCATGACGTGCCCTCCTTGGTTTGTGGGCGAGTGGGTTGTGAGGTGAACGGCAGGGAAACAACAATGAGCGTGTGGGGCTGTCCCCCCACCGGCACGCTGGCAATGCGCGCCGCGTGAGCGGTGTTGCCGACTGTTACGGTCACGTCGCCGGGTGCGGGATTTTGCGCGGCGCCGCGCCAGGGTTCGCCGGCGAGCGAGCCCAGTTCGGCGCCCGGCAGGTGGCCGAACTCGCTGGCGAACAGGCGGTTCATGTAGATAATTCGGTGCAGGTCGTCGAGCGCCGCCACGGCAACGGGCAGGTGATCCAGAACGTCTCGCGATGAACGCAGCAGCGACTCTTGCAGCTCCAGCAGATCGGCGTATTGCGCGCGTTCCTGCTGCAGCGTAAACGCCTGACTCTCCAGCGATTCCCGCGCCCTTTGATCGTTGGCGAATCCTTCCGCAATATCGACGCACTCTCGGAGCACGGCTTTGAGTTCGTCGTCGACCCACGGTTTCGCCATGAAGCGGGTCACGTTGCCGTCGTTGATCGCGGCGACGACCGAGTCCATTTCGGCGTAACCGGAGAGGATGCAGCGGACGGTCGCCGGGTAGAGCTTGCGGACTTTCTTGAGAAACTCCGTGCCGGGCATGCCGGTCATGCGCTGGTCCGAAACGACGACATGAACCGCGCGCTCCTCCAGGATCGCCAGACCCTCGGGGCCGCTCTGAGCGGTCAGCACTTCGACGCCTTCCCGGCGAAAAAGCCGCTTCAGCGCACGCAATACGCCTTCTTCGTCGTCGACGAACAGAACCGCGGGCGCGCCCATCACAGCTTGCCTCCACGGCCTGCCGCAATCCATTCGGAGACGCGGTTTCGAGTTTGGGGTTTGCTGAAGAAGTAGCCCTGTGCGACGTTCGCTCCGAGCGAACGGGCAATCTGAGCCTGTTGTTCGGTTTCAATGCCCTCGATGATCGTTTGCATATCGAGGTCTCGCGCCATCTCGACGATCTTGCTCACCACCGTTGCTCCCTTATCGTCTTCCAGCTGCTGGGTCAGCGAACGGTCCAGCTTCAGCGTCGTGAACGGCAGGTCCGCAATGTAGGACAGTGAGGTTGCGCCCGCTCCGAAGTCGTCGATCGCCAGCCCAACGCCGAGGTCTGCAAGCCTGCCGAGACGAGTGAGGGTTTGCGTATCTCGGCACAGCGCCTGGGATTCGGTCACTTCGACGACAATTGAGCCGGGCCGCAGTCCGTGTTCGGCCAGAGTGGTCTCGACGTGATTAACGAGTGCGTCGTCCCTCAAGTCTATCGGTGAGATGTTGAGCCCGATCTTTGCGTCGTTCCAAAGGGGCAGCCACTGCTTCGCGCGATGGCAAACCTCGCCGACCACCCAGTGGGTCAACTTACCCATTGCGCCACCGCGTTCCGCGAGTGCGATAAAACGCTCGGGGCTGACAGGGCCCGTGCTGGCGTTCCAGCGGAGCAGCGCTTCGAATCCCAGGATCGCGTTGTCTTCGAGTCCAACCTGCGGTTGGTACTGGAGAGCGAGCGAGCCGTCGCCGGCGGCCGTGTGCAGCTCGCGAGACATCCTGCGGTTTTCGTCGAACTCGGTCCAGGCGGCCGTGTCGTCGACACTCACCCGGCCATTGGTGGCCGAGTTCGGTGGTACCTCCTGATTAGCCGCGTTGGCGTATTCGGATACTATCCGGCGGAACGAGGCCCGAATGTCCGCTTTCAGTATGGCCTCGTCCCAGGGTTTCATCATGAACTTGTGGATGTCGCCGGCGTCCAGGGCCGTGGCGACCTCGTCGGACTGAAAGCGGCCGCTGATGAGCAGCCGCCCCTGATGCGGGTACTTCTTCGCGGCGTCCTTCAGAAACTCGATGCCTTTTCGGCCCGGCATGTCCTGATCGCAGAGGATCACGTCGATCGTGTCCCGTTCCAGAACGCGTTCGGCACTCTGCGTGTCACTCGCCGAGTGGATTTCGTAACCTTCTTTTCGCAAAAGGCGTTTCAGTGCTCGACGGACGCCCGGGTCGTCGTCGACGATAAGCAGGCGGCGTGCGCTCGATTCGGTCATACAGGGTGTTCCAAAGTCTCTCTTTCGGACATCGGCAATCTGCAGCATTTCTTTACCGCTCCGGCGCTCGCAATCGATCGATTGCGGCGTTCAGTTCTTGGTCGGTGAAGGGTTTGCGGAGCACCGCCGAGGCGCCTTCCTCCATGGCGCGTTTCAGCATGGGGTCCGGCAGGCCCGATACCACGAGTACGCGAAGGGCGGCATATCGCTTGTCGGCGCGAATCAGCTTGAGGACGTTGAGCCCGCCGAGACCTGGCATCTGCAGGTCGAGCGTCATGAGTCCGGGGGCAAACTCCGTCAGCAGCGTGCCGGCATGAAAGCCGTCCGCCGCGCTCCGCGTCTCGAGCCCCTTGCGCCGCAGGACACGCTCGATCGCGCGCACCATTGCAGGCTCGTCGTCGACGATCAGAACCCGGTTGCTGTTGTCGATTTCGGCCGGGACCGGTAATTCGTTCTGGCGCAGGAAGTCGAGCAGATCCTGTTCGAGGACACGGTAGTCGCCGCGCCCCGGCAATCGGTGCGCAACCATCAGATCACGCTCGATCCAGCGGATGACAGTGCGGAAGTTGACGCCGCAAAACGAGGCAATTTCGCCGGTGGTGTAGCTCTTCATACGGCACCCGGGTGCTAGATTTGAGGAAGACTGTAATGTAATTAAGCTGACAATACTGTCTAACCTGTCACACCCCGACGAGCCGAACCGAAGCTTTTTCCGGCTTATGTGAAGAAGCCCGGGGCCTCACGTACGGGTTTTTGCCCAATGGCTTGTGGCAGGCCGGTGCCGGCACCGGTGCGCAGGTCTTCCACAGCGACATTCGCTTCGTCGCAGAGGCGCCTCGTTTCGTCGCAAAAGCGCACCGGCGATAGACGTTTTTCCTTTTACTGGCATCGAAAAGATATCGCGAACGCGGGATACCGCCAGATTTAAGGGGAAGCGCGATATGTCACTGATACGCCTGTCGGCAGAGAACCCGGCATCGTTGCTGGCTGCAGCTGTGCTGCTCATCGTGCTGGGCCTGGTCGGGATCGTCAGCCTGCCAATCCAGATGCTGCCGGACATCGAATATCCGCAGATCAACGTCAACACGTCCTGGCGCAACGCCGCTCCGCAGGAAATCGAGGCGAACATCATCGAGCCGCAGGAGGAGGCGCTCCAGCAGGTGCCCGGCATTGTCGAGATGAACAGCAACATTCGCGCCGGCAACGGCAACGTCAACCTGCAGTTCGACGTTGGCACCGATCTGCAGCGCGCCGTCATCGACGTGCTCAACGCGCTGAACAACACCGAGGAGCTGCCGCCGGACGTGGACGAGCCGAGCATTCAGGTGGGAGGCTGGGATTTTCCGGTCGCTACGCTGCTCGTGCGAAACCGCAGTGCCGACGCTCGCGACGACATATCGAGCTACCAGCGAATGGTCGACAACGAGGTGGAGCCGAGGCTGCTGGCGATCGACGGCGTGCAGCGCCTGAACCTCGCCAGCGAGCGCGAAACGATGGTGCTCATTACGTTCGACCCGTATCGGACCGCCGCGCTCGGCATCCAGGTATCCGATATTGCCGACACGGTCACGCGCGCCGTCGACAGCACGGGCGGTCTGGCCAGCGTGGGGCGCCGGCAGTACACCGTTCGGTTTCTCGGCGGCTTCAATCTGGAAGAGTTGGGAGAACTGATTGTCGCGCAGCGCGGCGGCGAGCCCGTGCGGCTCCGCGACGTCGCCGAAGTCACGACCGAGCTCTACCCGCGTAGCGGCTTCATGTACCGCACCGGCCGGCCCGCTTACTACATCCGCGTGCAGGGCGAATACGGCGCCAACACCGTGTCGATACTCGACGACATCAATCTGGCCATCGACGAACTCAATGCCGGCCCGCTCGCCGACGCCGACCTCGAACTCGTCCTGAGTTTCGATGCGTCGGTGCACATCCGCCGGGCCATTGCGCTGGTCAACGGCAACCTCGTGCTCGGCGTATTCCTGGCGCTGGGTGTCCTCTGGTGTTTCCTGCGCGGCTGGCGCGCCACGCTCTTGATTGCGCTGACAATACCGTTTTCGCTGTTGTCGGCACTCCTCGCGCTGTCCTGGCTCGATCGCAGCCTGAACGTTGTGTCGCTGGCCGGGCTTGCGTTTTCCGTCGGGCTCGTACTCGACGCGGCGATCATCGTGCAGGAAAACATCGTGCGTCTGCGGCAGGGGGGCATGCCGAGCGATGAGGCGAGTCGCCGCGGTCCGGGGGAGGTGGCCGGTGCGCTGTTCGCTTCCACGATGACGAGTATTGCGATATTCCTGCCGATCCTCTTTATGGAGGGGCTCGAGGGCCAACTGTTTGCCGACCTTGCGCTGACGCTATCGGTTGCCGTCGCGACCTCGATGCTGGCCGCGGTCACCGTGCTTCCGGTGGCGAGCCGAATGCTGCTCAAAGACCTGGGCGGCGCCGACCGGCTAAGCAGCTTCTGGGACACGGTGACCCAGCGGATCGTCGACCTGACCGGAACCCCTGGCCGCCGCGCGGCCTGGATCGTTACCCTGTTGACGGTACCGCCGCTCCTGAGCCTGTTGCTCGCGCCGAAGATGGACTTTTTGCCGCAGGCGGACGCTGACGGCGTGGAAGCGTTCTTCAGCATGCCCGACGGCATTCCGCTACGGACCATCGAAGACGATCTCATGAGCGTGGTGATCGACCGCCTCGAACCTTACGTCGATGGTGAGGCGAGCCCGGGCATTGGTGGCTACAACCTGTACTCCTACGGCTCGAACGCGTCCGGCGTGTACGTGTACCCGAAGAATCCGGCCGAAGCGCCCGCGCTCATTGAGGCGTTGCGCTCCGACATACTCGCCGGACTACCCGGCACCGAGGTGTTCGTATCGCGCGCGTCTCTGCTCAACATCGGCATATCGGGCGGCCGCAACATCAACATTGATCTGCAGGGACCGGAGCTGCGTCCGCTCATGGACGTGGCGAGGCTGGGTCGGGACGCTATCAACGACCGCTACGAAGGCTGGTCCGTGCGAGCGTTGCCCGGCGTGTCGCTGTCGCGACCGGAGCTGCAGCTCATGCCCGACGAACTCAGGATCGCGCAGGCCGGCCTGGATCGCAGCGTCGTCGCTGATGCCGTTCGATCGTTTACGGGTGGGCTGTTTGCCGGCCGCTACTTCGACGGCAACGAGGGTCAGGACGTCATTATCTGGGGTGGCGGCTGGGCCACGCCCGAAGACCTTGCCGGGCTACCGATCTGGACACCCTCATCGGGCATCCAGGTCATCGGAGAGCTGGCGCCGCCGCGGCGCGCCGTCGGGCCCACCCAGCTTCGGCGCGTGAACGGCCAGCGTACCGTAACGCTGCAGGTGCTGCCGCCGGCCAACATGACGATGGAAGACGCGCTGGCCGAGCTGCGCGAGAACGTCGGCCCGCTCATCCAGCAGGCGCTGCCGCCCGACGCCGAAATGTTCTATCGCGGCACGGCGGACAGGCTCGCGGGTGCGGTCGCCGACATGGGAAAAAACTTCGTGCTGGCCGTGCTGATACTCGGCTTGATCATGGCGGCGATGTTCCGTTCGGTGAAAGACGCACTGATTGTGCTACTGATCATGCCGCTGGCGCTGGTCGGCGGCATCATCGGCCTGCAGCTCTTGAACCTGTTCACCTACCAAGCGCTGGAACTCCTGACGATGGTCGGTTTCATCATCATGCTCGGCCTCGTCGTCAACAACGCCATCCTGCTCGTGCATCAGACGCGCGCCGCGGAGCGTGATGGGCTGCCGCGGCTCGATGCCGTGGTCCGCGCCGTGCGGATTCGCACGCGACCTATTTTTATGAGCACTCTGACGTCGATATTCGGCATGCTGCCGCTAATGCTCGTGCCGGGTGTCGGCAGCGAAATCTACCGCGGGCTGGCCACGGTGATTGTCGGCGGCATGAGCGTCAGCACCGTGTTTACGCTGCTGTTGTTGCCGAGCATTTTGCGTATTGGTGAAAACCGTCGGCAGGCGGTCGGCGTTGCCGACGTGCCGGGACTCACGACCGAAGCGAGTACATCGTAATGACACAAATCGAATCCAGGCGCGTGCTGTTGACCGGTATGGCCGCGAGCCTTTTGTTGTTGCCCGCAGCCGGCACGGCCCAAGACGCTGATAGCGTTTCCGTCACGGTGACCGAAGTGGTTGCCGAGGACCTGTCGCCGCTCGTGCCGGCGGCCGGCACGGTGCACAGCCGCAACGTTACGCAGATTACCGCCGGCCTTGCCGGCCGGATCGAGTGGATTGCCGAACCCGGCGACATTATCGAGGCGGGCGAGGCTGTTGCCGTGTTCGACTGCGAGATGCTCGAACTCCGCCGCGACGAGCAGCTTGCGGAGGCCGAGCGGGCCGCCATCAATCACGCGATGCTGGCGCGCGAGACGGAGCGGCTCGAGAAACTGCGCGCGTCGCTCGCTGCAGCGGAGACGCAGTTTGCGAGGATGCAGGGTGACCGCGATCTTGCCGGCAGTGACCTCCGGATTGCGCGCCTGCGTGTTCGACAGACCGAGGCCGAACTGGGGCGCTGCGTCGCCGAGGCCCCGTTTGCCGGCGTTGTGACCGAACAGCTTCGCTACGCGGGCGAGGACGTCGAGCGCAGCACCGTGCTGGCGGCAATGACCGATACCCGCAACCTGGAAGTCCGGGCTTCGGTGCCGATCCGCTACCTGCCGCGGATCCGCACCGGGACAAGCATCGAGGTGCGTATGGGAGAACTCGAGTTCGAGGGTTATCTGCGGACGGCTGTTCCGGCGGGCGACGCCCTGTCGCAAACCTTCGAAGTGCGCATCGACCTGCCCGAGACGGCGCCGGACTTCATCGCAGCCGGCCAACTCGTGAGCGTATCGCTGCCGCTGGCCGCGGCGAGCGTGCTGACGGTGCCGCGGGACTCGGTAGTACTGCGCGAGGAAGGGACCTACGTCATGCGCGTCAATCGTGACAATCGCGTCGAAAGCGTCCCGATCGAGGTGGCCGACGGAACCGGCCGTCGCGTGGCCGTCCGCGGTGCCTTGAGCGCCGGCGATCGTGTTGCCGTGCGCGGCGCCGAGGCGCTCGACGACGGAGAAGCGGTGGTCGTTCACGCAGGCGGGTAGACTCGCGCCGGTGACAGGCGTTACGTTGCGAGACAAATGCTGAACGAGCTTTTTCGAAATCGCGAGCGGTTGTTCTGGCTGCTCAACAGTTTAGGGTGGGGAGGGTACACCGGAGCCGCGTACCTGGGCGCGCTGGCCCACGAGAAACCCGATACCTTCGTCGCCGTGAACGTCGCCGCCGGTGTGTTGGGTTTCCTGTTTTCGATACCCATGCGCTACGCCTACGGGCGTTTGTGGAAACGGAAGCCCTGGCAGATCGCGTCGGGCGTTGTGCTGATCAGCTACGTCACGGCCGCGATATGGCGCTGGATCCACAACGTACTGTATTTCGAATGGGTGAAACGCGGCTGGCAACCCGAACATACGCTCGACTATATCGACGGCGTCATGGGTTCGTTCTACATCATGCTGTGCTGGAGCGGCCTGTACTTCGGCATCAAGTATTACCAGGAGCTTCAGCAGCAGACCGAGCAGACGCTCAAAGCGACGGCGGCGGCCCATCAGGCACAGCTCATGGCGCTGCGCTACCAGCTCAATCCGCACTTCCTGTTCAACACGCTCAACGCCATTTCAACACTCATACTCGATCGCGAGAACGCCACCGCCAACCTGTCGGTTACCCGGCTTAGCGATTTCCTGCGCTACTCCCTCGACAACGATCCGATGAAACGCGTCACCCTGCGGCAGGAACTCGAAGCACTGGATCTGTATCTCGAAATCGAAAAGGTGCGCTTCGGCGAGCGTCTCAACGTCGAGCGAGAGATCGAGACCCTGGCACTCGACGGGCTCGTGCCGAGCCTGATTCTGCAACCGCTGATCGAAAACGCCGTCAAATATGCCGTTACGCCCCGGGAAGAGGGCGGCAACATCATGATTGCGGCGAAGGTACACCAGGGGGCGCTCATGATTACGGTGGCTGACGACGGCCCCGGCCTGGGCAACGGCAGCAGTCAGCACAAGTCGTCCGGAGTAGGACTCAAGAACACGCGCGAGCGCCTGAAGCAGCTGTACGGCGAACAGCAGGCGCTGACCCTGGCGCCGAATGCACCCCGTGGGCTGGTCATTACGATCAACCTGCCGTACGAAACCCGGGAGGACGAAGGTGGCCGGGCCTAAGCGTCGAGTGCTGATCGTCGACGACGAGGCGCTGGCCCGCCGCGGTCTCGAGATCCGGCTGTCGTCGATACCGGACTTCGAGGTGTGCGGCCAGAGCCGCAACGGCAGGGAGGCCTTGCGGCATATTGCCGAACACAAGCCCGAACTCGTGTTCCTGGACATCCAGATGCCGGGCATGGACGGCTTCGAAGTGCTCAGGCGCATGGCCGGTCCGGACATGCCCGTCGTTATCTTCGTCACGGCCTACGCGGAACACGCGATTCGCGCCTTCGAGGCCAACGCGCTCGACTACCTGCTGAAGCCGATCGACGAGCCCCGCCTCCGCGCCGCGCTCGACAAGGCCAGGGAACAGCTCGACTCGCGGGTTGCCGCGCAGCACCGTGAGCGCCTGTTGCGCCTGATTTGCGACCTGACCGGAGAAGAGTTGACCCTCGAAGAGGCGCTGACGCAAAAGGGAGTGACGCCGCGCGCGACACCTGAGCGAATCGCCATTCAGGACGGTAGGGAAACCGTGCGCGTCGACCTGAGCGACATCCAGTGGATCGATTCCGCCGGCGATTACCTCTGCGTGCATCTGCCGGAGCAGACCCACGTCATTCGCGGCACGATGAAAAAGCTCGAGACCTTGCTGGATCCGGAGCGTTTTGTGCGCGTGCACCGCTCCACGATCGTCAATGCCGAGCGCGTTACGACAATGCGGCCGCACGCCAACGGAGAGTACTTCCTGACCCTGGATTGCGACAAACAGCTCAAGTTGAGCCGCAGTTATCGCAAGAATGTCGAGCGTCTGAAGCGGGTGTCGCCCGTATTGTCGCCGCGTTAGGCGCCGGCGGATTCCGTTACGCCGAGCAATGCCCCTTCGCCGCGCTTGTTCGGCAAGGCGGCACGCCAGTCCCGGCAGCGGAGCGATCGCTGGTCGCCGAGCGTAACCGCGGCGCGAATCGAGCGGCTGAGCGCGTTGGCGTGCAGTCTCTGGTAGTAGCCGAAGGAGCTTACGTAGAACGGCAAAATTTCCTCGAGCGTCAGGTCGCTGTCGAGCGTGTCGGCGAATGCGTCGAAGAAGCGCCCGACGGCCCTCGAGACCGCGCTGTGCCGGCTCAGGTTCTCCGACGGTGTAATGGTCCAGGTCATGTCGCGCTGCAGGATACAGGTGCCCACAAAACCCGCGCGCCGTTCGTCGGACCACTCGCCTGGATGGATCAGGCTTAGCAGCCATTCGTCACCGTCCAGGTACAGGTAGTTTTCCGTGCCGACCGCCGGCTTGTACTTGAACTTTGCGGACAGCACGAGCATGGACGTGAAGAACTCGGCCAGCACCTGGCGCTGCGGCTTGGCGACAACGCCGCGCGGTTCGCTGCGATACCAGTCGAGCAGGAACCCGTTGCAGCCTTTGCCGTCGGGGTTGCCCTGGCCGCCAATCGCCAGCTCACCGGCCGCGGCCGGTTTGATGTCCTTACGTTCGGTCATGATTGCCGTCCCTGTGCTCAACCCACCGTAAACGCCAGCACGCGGCTGACGCGGGTCAGCGATTTGCCGCCGTCATCGACCCAGTGGTTGAACGCTGACTGGATCGATTTCAGAGAGGACTTCGACGTCGGTGTGCCGTCAAATGCCTTTTCGCGTTTGAGCGCCGCAACGACGTCGTTCGTAGAGAATAAACGAGTCTTTGCCCATCATGCGCAGAAAGTACTGCGCCGACGTGCCGCCCAGATAACTGCCGCGTTTCTTGAGATCGTCCAGGAGCCCGATGTATTCGCTGGCCGGATAATCGGCAAAATAGCGTCCGGCGGAGCCATGTTCGTCGGCGAGTTCGACAACGTAGTGCGCGTTGTGGCGTATTGCTTTGAGCTTGCGCCACTGACGAATGACTCTCGGGTCCTTGAGTAGCGCTTCGAGTGCTTCGTCGGACCAGCCGGCAACCACAACAGGATCGAAGCCTTCGAAAGCTGCTTCAATGTCGGGCCATTTGTTCTCGACCACCGTCCAGTTGAAGCCCGCCCGGAATACGCTCTTGGCCATTTCGGACAGCCAGCGGTCGTCCGGGATCTTTGCAAGCGCCGCGCGGCTTTTTGGTTTGCCGATGAGTTTGTCGAGCGCCGCGGCGCCGCCTTTTCTTTTAGCGGCCCGTTCGTAGAGTTTCGCAAACGGCGTCATGGCGAGTCCTGATTCGAGCAAGGCGGTATTGTACCGGAGCGCCTTCGATAGGAAACTTCGTTCTGTGAAACGTGTATCGTTTTCGCACCGCGGCGGTGCTGCCGCCGTTGAAGAATCAAGGGCTCAGAGATTGTGAGTAAATGTAACAAAACTGCGCGGCGCCCATTCGAAGCGGGCCGGCGTGATCGGGTTCCGCGTTGAACGAATCGTCCGTCCAGATCGTCACCATCGAGAGTTTTCTTGCCTACACCATTGGCATTGTCGTGTTTTTTGTCGGCATGCGGCTCAATCGCCGCATCACATTCCTGCGCGAATACAACATACCGGAACCCGTAACGGGCGGCCTCGCCGCCGCACTCGTCACCCTGCTGCTGTATTCGGGGTTCGGAATCGAATTGAACTTCGAGCTCGAGACCCGGGACCGCCTGCTCGTGTACTTCTTCACGGCGATTGGTCTCAATGCACGCTTTTCCGATCTGCTGGCCGGAGGGCGGCCGCTGGCGACGCTCCTCGTGCTGACCCTCGGCTTCATCGTCGTGCAGGACGTCGTAGGTGTGGCCGGTGCAATGCTGATCGGATTGCCGGGTGAGCTGGGGCTCCTGGCCGGGTCGGCGTCACTGATCGGCGGCCACGGCACAGCCATTGCGTGGGCGCCGGATTTTGCCGCGCAGGGAGTGGATGGCGCACTGGAGATTGGGGTTTCGGCAGCGACGCTCGGCCTTGTCGTTGCGAGTCTGATCGGCGGTCCGATCGCGCGGTTTCTGATCAACCGGCACGCGCTTGCGGGCAAAGACGAGGCGTCCGTTGTCGGTATTGCCTACGAGGATCAGGATCAGGAAACGATTCAGCACACGAGTATCATGGCCGTGATTCTCGCGATCCACACGGCCATTATCATTGGTTGGCTAGCGCATCAGGCACTCATTGAGGCGGGCTTCAAGCTGCCGCTGTTTGTCACTTGTCTCCTGGCAGCGATCGTCCTGTCCAACACCGTGCCGCACATCTTTCCGAAGCTGCACTGGCCTGCGAGGACACGCTCGCTGGCGCTGGTATCCGATTTCTCCCTGGGTCTGTTCCTGGCGATGTCGCTCATGAGCATGCAGCTGTGGTCCATTGCGGGTCTTGCGGGGCCGTTGTTCCTGCTGCTGGCACTGCAGACTCTGGCGGCCGTGCTGTTTATCCTGCTCGTCCTGTTTCGATTGATGGGAAGTGACTATCAGGCAGCCGTGCTGAGCGCCGGTTTTGGCGGCTTCGCGCTGGGCGCAACGCCGACGGCCATCGCCAACATGACGGCTGTGACCAAGAAACATGGGCCGGCGCCGCTGGCGTTTATCATTCTGCCGCTCGTCGCCGCGTTTTTTGTCGACGTGACCAACTCGATCGTGCTGCAGAGCGCGCTGAATCTGCTGGCGGACTGAGGCTTACGGAGGCGCGCAAATGCTTACGGTTTTACTCGTCGGCTCACTGGCCATCGTCGCCACAGTCGTTATCGAGTCGTTTGTGATCGCGGTTGCAGTTGCGGTGCTGAACCGGTTTGCGGAGCGCCTGCGCGGGATGACGATGTTTACCCGCACCATGCTGACGCTGAGCGGTCTGAGTTTGTGGTTGCTTGCCGGTATTAGCGTTGCGTTGTGGCTATGGGCAGCACTTTTTATCGTACTCGGCGAGTTCGACTCCCTGGCCGCGGCGCTCTATTTCTCCAGCGTTTCCGCGACGACGCTTGGCTACGGGGACACGCTGTTGTCCGAGCGCTGGCAGCTGTTGTCGGGCTTTGTCGCTGCGAACGGGCTCGTGTTGTTCAGCCTGAACACGGCGTTTCTCTTCGAGGCCTTGCGCCGGCTCAACGAAGCGGGGCGGCGAGACGTCTAGTCGCCAGGTCGAAAAAGATCTTTGATCCAGTCGGTCAAGAGGCGGGTCGTCGCGTCGTTTCTGAGATGTGTCTGGACGAGCAGCCATGCGCTACGGCGTGCGGGCAGCGGCGTCAGCCTGATCGTGTTGCCCGCCGGCAGGTCGTGCAGCAGGAAACCCGGCAGCGCGGCTGCGGCACGGCCGGACAGGACTAGCGCCTTCAGAACCAACAGGTTCTTGCTCGTGCAGCGGGCCGCCTGAACTGCTGTCCTGTCGGCCAGCGCCTTCGCTTCGGGTGCGCCCATGAGCTCCTCCGGATACGTGCAGATCAACGGCGGTGCGGAGGCATCGTCAACGGCCGGCTCACACAGGAAGAACTCGAAGTCGGCCAGTCGCGAAACGATAAAGTTGCCCGATTCGGGCCGCTTGAGCCTGATCGCAACATCGGCTTCCCAGCGGGAAAAATCGACGTTTTCGGTCGACGCCATCAGATCCACGTCGATGCGCGGGTGCTCGTCGAGAAACGCGGGCAAAGCAGGCGCCAGGATGGCGGCCGAGACCGAGTCGGTCGCCGCGATTCGTCGCCGCTCCCTGGGCTCCGACTCGGCGTGCTGCAGGCTTTCGATCTTTTCCATTTGCCGGGCAATCGGTTCGGAAAGCTCGACGAGCTGTTCACATTCGGCCGTCGGCCGGCGCGCGCCGTCCGCGGCGTCGAACAGGCGAAAGCCCAGGGTCTTCTCGAGGCGCTCAAGTCGTCTCGGGACGGTCGTGGGGTTCACGCCCAGGCGGCGGGCCGCGGCGGCAAAGCTCAGCTCGCTGTAGACGGCGCGGATCACACGGATATCGTCCCAGTTCATGCAGGCAGTATTACCCGCTGCTGCAAAAAAGCAACCCGCGGTCACCGAGATGCTGCGTGACCGCAGTACGCGGCGACTCTAAGCTGAATGCCACTCTCGTTCGAGAGGCTCTATCCGAATCCGGGGTAGATCAGTAGCCGATAGCGGGTAGCAGACAGCGGAGATACACAATGGGTATTCGATCATGGGTCACCGGACTGATGCTGGCGATCTCGACAAGCGCGAGCGCCGGTTCTCCCTGCGTAACAGAAAAGCAAGTGGCGACCAGAGAGGAAGTGGTTGAAAAAGTGCGCGCCGCCGTCGAAATGCTCGCAACGGTGGGGCACGAAGCCTTGCCCTTGATCGCCGACCCGGAGAGCGAGTTCGTCTGGAAGGACACCTATGTTTTTGTGGTCGACTGCGACGCCGATCGGGTCATGGCGAACCCGCGCTTCCCGGAGCGTGTCGGCGGAGACATCAAGCAACATACGGATTACGTCGGGTTCCGCTATGGCACGTCGCTGTGCGAGAAGGCCCGTTTACCTAAAGGGGGCTGGATTACCTATCAATGGCCGAGGTCGGGATCGTCCGAACCGTTGACCAAGACCAGTTTTGTGCTGTCGGTACCGGGGGTGCCGCTGCAGGTGGGGGCCGGGGTGTACCTGGAAGGCGCAGACGGCAGGTACGTAGACCATCACTACATGCACGATACACATCAGCAGGCTCAGCACGCGCGGGATCGGCATTCTCGGAGTCAGGAAGGCAAACATCCCGGGGGTGACGCTACGGACTAGGATAACCGCTCGCCACTCAATTTTTTTGCGACTATACTCGACGAAAGTCCGCTAAGCCCGGCATCAAAAGACAAATAAGCCCGCTCGGCCTGAGGGAAACCCGGCCGGGTCTACGCTCTCCACAATAAGCAACGCGTGCGGTTCGTGAGCGCATCTGCCTCTTCACCTTCCGCCATACATGAGGGACGTAAGTGGCGCGACCGACACTTGAGAGCGCAGCCGTTACCGTCAGCGGTTTGAGTTCCGACAACACGCCGGATCTTCAGCAGGCGGCGTTGAAATTGCTCATGCGCGGACGTTACGACGCCGGGGTCTGGCGCGCCGCGGAACCGCATCTGCTGAATCTTCTGGAGCAGCGAGACGGAGCAGCCGATCGCCGCGGGCTCGTCAGGCAGCTCGCGCGTGTGCCGCTGCCGTCGGTTCGCGAGGCGCTGAGGGTCATCGCGGACAACGTGTCCGATCCGGATTTTGCGACGGCCCGAGAGAGCCTGGCGGAACTGGGTGAAAATCGCTTTGCGAATTTGCTCATCGAGGATATGGGCGGCGGCAATCCCGATCTCGCCGCGTATGGCCTCGCGAAGAGCCCGCTCGGCAAAATGCGTATTCGCACACCGATGCTCGAGGCACAGGTCGACGGCTTCGACCTCAACGACCCGGAACAGTCGAACGCCTATGTCTGGGGCTCCATTGCGTTGGCCAAGAAGGGTCGCTTCAAGTACCTGAACAATGTCTTCAGACAGCTCGACGCGGGCTGGGAGCCAAGTCTGTTCTGGGGGAATCCGTTTGCGGTCCATGACGACGTGCGCACGGCCGCTCTGGGCTCGGAGCGTTTGCTCGACTACGCAAAGACCAAGTATCGACGGTTGAACCCTGCCGAACGTCAGCTTATCGGGGAAGAGGCGGCCCTGGGCCGGCCGAAGCTGAACATGCTGGATGCGCTGCTGGAACAACCGTCTCAGGAAGCGGTTGCCGAGCCGACCGTCGCGGTGGAACTCCCCGACGATGCGGCCAGCCTCTTTTCCGATGAAGTCATTCGCGGCGCCGTCGGCGCCAATCTGCGCTCGGCGGTCTTGAACGCGGCCTATGCTGACGTTATCCCTAATGTATTGAAGGACTTGACGGCGTCGTTGCCTGAGCTCGAAGACAGGCTCGCGAGCGACTATCTGCCGATGACCATCGGCAACGACCTGGTCGACCTTGCGAGCCGGCTGCCGGCCTATCAGCCGGACGCACCGGCCGTGATCCGGGCCTACAGCCACTATCTTCACGAGGGCGGCCGCCGTTCCGAGGATTTTGAGCATCAGCTCGGCTGGACACTGGCGCAGGGCGACTTCGACTCAGCGCTCGAGGACTGCGGCCTCTTGCTCAGGTCGGATGACGAGCTGGAGAAAACCGTAGCGTGGTCGCTGACCAGCAAGGCGTCGGCGTTTCGTCGCGGCGATGCGCCGCCGTTCTTCGGTGCGGGCGGCAGCGGCGGCGCGCCGGTCGAGTACGCCATCGAAATGGCGCCTTACAGCGAACAGATCGAGGAAGCGTTCGCGGGCAAGGAAATCGCTGGACAACCGGCGCTTGTCACGATGGGAAGCGATGCCTCGGTCGACGACGAAGAGCTCCTCGAACTCGTCGAGATGGAGCTCAGCAACCTCGAGCACGCCACCGCAGGCGATTGGGGTGGAGAAGAGGCGTCCACTGCGTTGTCCGGCGACGAGGAAGAGCACGCGGAGGCCGCGCCGGCAGAGGGCGGTTCGGAAAACAGCGCCGCGGAGGAAAGTGAGGACATAGCGGCCATGCGGCCAGCGGACCCGGACTCCGGCGGCAATGACAACGGCGACCCGCCCCGCAGCGCGTACGCACTCCTTGATTGTCCCGACGAGGTCGAGCCGCTGGTCGAATTCAAGGTGACGGTCGGCTTGTCCAAACAGCCGACGCCCGACATACCCGGCGGCCCCATGCGCCGACCGGCGTCGAGCGTCGGAGCCTACAAGCTCACGGTCAAGCTGCTGTACGACGGGTTTATGCTGCGTTCCGGCGAGCAGAGTGAAATTACGCTCGACGTTACGGTTAACGATCCTCATCCGCGTGCGCACCTGCACATGACGGCTGTTGCTGCGCCGCAGTTCAAACGCCTGCGTACGCTGCGCGCCGAGTATTCCGTCGATGGCCAACTGATTGGTTCCGCCGCGCGGGCGATGCTCATCCGCGGCGCGCCGGCCGCCGGCGTGTCCGCTAACCTGGCCAGGGGTTTCGATCTATCGATGCCGCCCGGAGTGCCTACCCCGGACATGACAATTTCCATCGTCAAGGGCAATACCGTGGGCGACGACCGCTTGGTATGGAGCGTCCTGAGTCCGCATGCAGGCATCGACCTGACCCCGCCTCCCGACGATGACGATCTCAAGTCCGACATCGGCAGCGCGCCGGACGAATGGGCACGCAGCCTCATGAATGCCATCAACGCGAGCCCGGTCGACAAGCCGCTCGGTCCAATGCTGCGGGGCCGCGGTACGGAAATACGCCGAAAGATACCCGTCTGGGTGCGGCGCAAGCTCAAGGATCTGGCGGGGTTGTTCGCCGCCTCCGGCCGCGGCCCGGCGACGGTATTTGTGGTGTCGGACGAGCCGAACGTCCCGTGGGAGCTCGCTTACCTCAAGCTCGGCGACTCGGACGCGGAAGACAATTTCCTGGGTGCGGAATTTGTTGTTGGTCGTTGGGTGCACGGTTACGAGGACGTCAACGGCGATCGCGTCCCGGAGTATCCGCCGCCGACCGAGCACGCGATCGACGCGATGGCGGTGGTTAGCGGCGACTACAGTCGCACCAAGAACTGGAAAGCGCTGAAAGGGGCGGAGGAAGAGGCAGGCGAACTGGCCAGTGTCTATAGCGCAACATCCGTTAGCGCGGACGGCAAGCTCGCCACGTGGCTTGCCGGAGACCCGGACGTCGACGCGATTCACTTTGCCGTGCACGGCAAGTGGAGCGTAAGCGGCGGGCAGGACGGGATTGTGCTCGTCGACGGCACGATGTTAACGCCGACCGAGGTGTTGAGCGCGCGACTGAAGCACCGTCCGTTCGTGTTTCTCAATGCCTGCCAGCTTGGGCAGGGCGAGCAGACGCTGGGCGACTACGGCGGTATGGCGGCGGCGTTTCTGGAAGCGGGCGCTTCGGGTGTGATTGCAGCGCTCTGGAACGTCGACGATACGGAAGCCAAAGCATTGGCGCTGGGCTTCTACGCGCAGGCCAAAAGCAATGCGGTACTGCCGGGCGCGTTGTTTCGCCAACAGCGCGGAGAGTTCGAGACGAACACGCGGTCGAAGCTATCGCTGGCGTACCAGTTTTTTGGACATCCACACATGCGGCTCAGACTGAATCTGTAGTCACGACAGAACTGTTTTACTCCAGGGGTAAACGAACATGCAGGAACTTGCGAGCGGCCAGCTCGACCCGACGGGCAGCGACATCGAGTTCGACGATATTGTCATTCGATCGCCCGGCATATCGGGTAGCGTAACGGTTTCCAAACTCACTCCGGGTGAGTCGCGCGGCGAGGCGCTGGGAAGCGACGCGCTCGGTACGGCGCTGGCCGCACATCAGGTCGACACCGACTATTACATCGAGATCGGCGACGTCGGCGAGCAACCGACCGACGCGGCCGTGTCGACGCGATCGATGGCGCCGGATCACAAGGGCATCGAGATCAAGGTGCCGGCCGCCGGTGAGGGCTGGGGGCAGCTCTTGCTGGTCACCGACGAGAACGGCATTGCGAGCTGGCACCTGCCCGTCGACAGCGGCAGCGGGGCCGATACGACGCGCGGTGTCGACACGGTGACCTTTATCATTCCGGGATACGCAGCGGACGTAAGCGGAGACGACGACACGCGGGGGGTACTCGGGTGGCTCGGCAAGAAGGCCATCCGCGTGTTGTCTTTTGTGCTGGACGACGTGATCGGCGCGGTCGGCGACTTTTTTGCCGCCAAATGGGAGAAGAAAAACCGGCCCTACGCGCTGAGGCGCATCACCCGTGAGACCTACCGGCAAAACGGGGCGGGCGAGCTGACCGCAGCGGACTGGCAAAACCTCGGCGCAGGCAGGAGCCTGTTGTTTATCCACGGTACTTTCAGCCGCGCGGCAACGGCGTTCTACGAACTGACGCCTGAATTCATCGACGAACTCAACAGACGCTACGAGGGCCGGGTGTTTGCGTTCGACCACTTGACCCTATCGGAGGACCCTACCGACAACGCACGATTTTTCGCCAACAGCATGCCGTCGGGACAGGTGCTGGACGTCGATATTGTGTGCCACTCGCGTGGCGGGCACGTGTCGCGGATTCTGACCGAGCAGCAAGAGGATTTACCGCTGGAGGGCAAGACACTCGAGGTTGGGCAAATCGTTTTCGTGGCGAGCCCCAATCGCGGGACCGTGCTGACCGACCCGAAATACATGGGCGACTTCGTCGACGCGCACACGAACGTACTGAGCGCGCTGCCCGACAACGCCGTTACGGACGCGCTCGAGGTGATTGTTGCGGTCGTCAAGCAGCTTGCCGTCGGCACGCTGAAGGGACTCGAGGGTCTGCAGTCCATGAACCCGACGGGGGCCTACGTGAACAACTACCTCAACAAAGGGGCATCGGTTGGCGCGAAGTACCGGAGTGTTGCGGCGAACTTCGAACCGACCGAAAGGAAGTTCAAGCCGTGGGCCAAGGACAAGCTCATGGACCACATCTTTAAAGAGGCCAATGATCTTGTTGTTCCAACGCTCGGCGTCTACGAACACAACGGCGACCCGATGTTTCCCATCACCGAAGGCAACCGGCTTGACCTCGACGGCGCCGACGGCGTGCATCACGGCAACTTCTTCGGCAATCCCAAGGTCGTTGATGGGCTCAGCGAGTGGCTAAAGGGGTAAATCGGCCCAGCAGCCGCCGCGGCTTACAGCACGAACAGTGTAATGCCGGTGTACAGGACGATCGAGATCCCTGCGGCGGTCAGCGCCATGGGCAGCTGGGTAAAGACGTGGTCCATCAGGTCGCAACCGCAGGCCAGCGATGACAGGATTGTCGTATCCGAGATGGGTGAGCACTGATCGCCGAACACGGCGCCGCCGAGAATGGCGCCAAATACGATCGTCAGGAACAGCGGGTCGGGGGAGATCGCATAGGCGAGCGGCAGCGCGATCGGGAAAACCACGGCATACGTGCCCCAGGAAGACCCGATCGAAAACGCAACGGTCATACACACCAGCATCAGCAGGCCCGGCAGGATAAACGGAGCGGCGGTCAGCGACTCGGCGGCTACGGCAATGACGTAGTTCGACGCGCCCAGTGTCTCCGACACCTGTGCGAGGGTAACGGCAAGACCCAGTATGACCGCGCCGATCGTGACGCCCTTGATACCTTCGAGCATGCCGTCGAACGCGTCCCTGGCGCTCATGCCGCGAATGATCGACAGCAGCATGCCGCTGACGACAGCAAGGCCGAACGCTTCGAAGATCATGAGTTCGTCGAGGAAAACCGTCGGCACGATGGCAAACCCGAGCAGTACGCTGATCGGCACAAAAAAGTCCCACAGGGATGGCTCGTAGCCTTCCGCCACGTTGAGCGTCGCCAGCTCCTTGGACACCATGGGCTGGGCGTCCGGCGCGTCGAGTTCACCCGTCAGCATTGCGCGTTTGCGCGCGGCGCGCATGTTGCGGCCCGTAAACGGCAGTTTGCCGAAGGCAAACAGCAGCGTGAACAGTACGGCGAGGATGCCGTAGAAGTTGAACGGAATTGCGGCGAGGAACATCGATACGGCGGCATCCCGGTCAGCGACAAAGTGACTCATCGAAGGGATGGCGATGAGTCCGGCGATGTACACCGGCCAGGCGTTGAAGGGAATGACCGTTGCGACCGGCGAGGCCGTCGAGTCGACGACGTAGGCGAGCTCTTCGTGTGAAACCTTCTCGCGGTCCGCCACCGGGCGCACGGTTGTGCCCGTGAGTACAGTGCTGATCGTGCCGCCCTGATGGAAGATGACGCCCATGAGCCAGGTAAAAAACAGCGCGGATCGCCGAGACTTCACGTGGTTTTCCGAAACGTATTTTGCGAAGTACCAGGCGCCGCCGTTTCGGTTCCAGATGCCGAGCAGACCGCCGAGGGCCCAGAGGTACACGAGCAGGATTTCCGCGAACCCCGTCGTGCCGAGGCTCGGGATCATGAACTCGCGAACGATGTTGTAGGAGCCTGACACGAGCCCGCCGAGCACAACGCCCATGAACAGCGCGAAGATGACGTTGCGGGTTGCAAAACAGATGATCAGCGTTGCCAGCGCCGGCACCAGCGACAGGAAACCGTAGTGCTGCTGCGCATCGAGGCTGGCAGGGTCGAGCGTCGATGCGTAGGCCGTGACGGCTATGCAGGCCAGCAGGCCGGCTATCCAGGCATGTTTGCCGATTTTGTGCTTGTCAATCCATGCGGCCAATCTGTTCATGGGCGCATGGTACCGGGGATTTGTCCGGCGGGCCCGTATCGCAGGCGGTCGATTCAGCCGGCGAGAATGCGCTCGACAGTCCGTTTGAGATGCGGCAGCAGCGAATCGGCGAACCAGGGGTTCTTCTTGAGCCAAATGTTGTTCCGCGGGCTAGGGTGCGGCAGCGGCACGATGTGCGGGCCGTACGCTCGCCAGTTCCTCACCGTTTCGGTCAGGTTCTTTCCCGTCTCTTCGAGGTGCCATGCCTGTGCGTACTGGCCGATGACCAGCGTCAGTTCAAGCTCACCCAGCTGGTCCAGGAGTTTTTGCCGCCACGTCTGCTCGCACTCGGGTCTCGGCGGCAGGTCGCCCGAGCGGCCGGTGCCGGGGTAACAGAATCCCATCGGCAGTATCGCTATCTTTGACGAGTCGTAGAACACCTCGCTGGATACGCCCATCCATTCGCGCAGGCGCTTTCCGCTGGGATCGTCGAAGGGTACGCCGGTTTCGTGGACGCGCTTGCCCGGCGCCTGGCCCGCGATGAGAATCCTGGCTGCCGGCGCAAGCTGCAGCACGGGCCTCGGGCCTGCCGGCAGCGCCGCTTCGCACAGCCGGCATTGCCTGACCGACGTCATGAGCGCGTCGAATTCGCCAGTGTCCAGGCCTGTAGAGTTCATGCGGCGTTGTCCGGAATCGATCTTTAGGCAGGATTCTAACCGCACAAACCGTCGACGCAGGCCAGCACTTGCCGACCGCGTACCTCGAGCGCATACCCGGCAGTCGGAGGATAGTCGTCGACAATCGTGCGCTTCGCCCAGCGTGCCCTGAGCAGCCCCTTGAGTCCCAGCGTAACCGCGCGCGGCGTCGCAGTTTCAAGTCGGCCGCGCAACTCGTTGAAGCGCCGGGTCTCATCGCCGATCACGGCAAGCAGCGGCAGCGTCCATTTGCGGAACGCAAGGTCCGTTTCTTCGCTCCGGCGCAAAATGCGGGTTAGCGCCTGACATTGCTCGCTGACCCGCTTTCCAGCGGGGGTCAGCAGGTATTCCGGTCGCATCGGATGACCGTAACCTTCGTTCTTTTCGACCAGCCCCAGGCGGATCAAATAGGCGAGTGAGCTGCTGAGCGACGCTCGGCTGGCGCCTAGCCGGTTGGCCATCGTCACAAACTTGGCGCCAGGCCCGCGACTGAGTTCGGCAATCACCGGAATGTTCCAGCGGTGATGCGCTAGCTCGATGAGCGGAGCGAGTTGCGGTTTCCTTCCTGAGTGGTCCGTGGGTGAGTTCATGAGTTCGTCGATAGAGCTTGACGGATTATATAGTAAGTATAAAAATAGAACCACCGGGGAAATAGTCAATGTAAGAAGAGGGAAATCAATGTCTGCGCAAATTGCATACGACGGCGGTCTGGCGGTTTCAATGCCCGTTTCGGATCTGGATCAGGCAATCGACTGGTACACAAAAGTTCTCGGGTTCGAACTCGACTACCGTATGGATGAACTCGGGTGGTGCGAGCTCAAATCGTCTGTCGACCGGGTGACCGTGGGATTGAGTGCCGTAGAAACACCCAACCCGGGCGGGGCCACACCAACTTTCGGAGTCAGCGATATCGAGGCGGCAAGGTCGGCGCTCGAGGCGCACAACGTCCGGATCGACGGCGACATCATGACGATCGAAAATATGGTACGTCTGCTGAGCTTCTACGATCCGGACGGCAATGCGCTGATGTTTTATCAGGACGAGTCCAAGAATGACTAAGCAAAGCAGGGCGCGACGCGCTGCGCTGCTGTCGCTGATACTCTGCCTTACCGTCGGCACAGCGGCCGCGCAGACGCAACGAACAGCGCATACCTATGCGTTGGATAACCCCAGCGAGCGCCCGGCGGCAACACTTGACGACGTAGCCTGGCTCGTTGGCTCATGGGAGGGTGAAGCCTTCGGGGGGCACTTCGAAGAAGTCTGGAACCCACCCTCGGCAGGGTCGATGGTGGGCATGTTCAAGACTCTCGAGGGCGATACGGTCGGGTTTTACGAGCTGCTGCTGCTCGTGGAGGAGCAGGGCAGCCTTAGCCTCAAGGTAAAGCACTTTAGCCGGGACTTTGTTGCGTGGGAGGACAAGGAAGACTTTGTCGACTTTCGGTTCATTCGCGCAGAGTCCGACGCCATTCATTTTTCGGGCATCAGTTTCTACCGGATCGATGACGACGAAATGCATGGCTACGTTGCCATGCGCGGCGAAGACAAGATTTACGAAGAAAAACTGATCTACCGTCGGCGTCGCTGAGCGTCTCGAGTGGGGCGGCGTCGTATTGAGGATGTCGGATTGCGAATAAGCCGGGCTGGACCTGCCGCCAGCGCAGCGCGAGAATAGCCCACCCCCACACGGCGACGCGAGTCAATGAAGTTCGGCAGAACGGACAAGCCAGAGAGTATCGACTTTACGCTACCGGAAGACGATGCGCGCACCGGGGAGGTGCTCGAGCGCGGCAGGCGCGACGTCGAAGCTCAGCTCTACGTCGGCTGCGCCAAGTGGAACCGGCAGGATCTCAAGAACTTCTATCCGCGCGGCACCAAAGACGAACTCAGTTACTACAGCACCCAGTTCAACGCGATAGAGCTAAACGCGAGCTTCTACCGCGTGTTTCCGGCAAGTGTGTTTGCGGGTTGGAAAAACAAGACACCCGAGGGTTTCGTGTTCTTCCCGAAGGTGCCGCAGATCATCAGCCACCGAAAACGACTTCGCGACTCGGCGGGCTATGTCGAGGAGTTTCTCCAGAATGCCGCACATCTCGACGAGAAACTCGGCACGATTTTCCTGCAGATGCCGGAGAATTTTGTGCCGAAGGCCGACAACGTAGGTCGCCTCGACGAGTTTCTGAGCGCCTGGCCGGACGAACAGCCGCTCGCCGTCGAGTTGCGCCATCGCGACTGGTTCAACGACGCGGGCGTCGCGGACGAACTGTATGCGTTGTTCGAGGAGCATGGCGTCAGCAACGTCGTTACCGACACGGCGGCGCGGCGCGACCTGTTGCACATGCGGCTTACGACGCCAACTGCCTTTGTCCGTTACGTCGGCGCCAATCACGAATCCGACTACACGCGCCTCGACGATTGGGTGGATCGGCTTGAGCAGTGGCTGAAACAGGGTATTCAGCGCATCGAGTTCTTTGTGCATCAGAATCACGAACTTGAATCGCCGCTGCTCGCGAGGCACTTCATCGAACAGCTCAACAGCCGCCTGGGCAGCGGGCTGACCGTCCCGGCAACGTCGGGGCCTACGCAGGATTCCCTGTTTTAGCCTCAGTTTTCAGCGTCAATCGGCGGCGATCGCCGCCGTTTCGTCAGGCGCGTTCCATTCCAGCGTGAACTGCGCGCCGCCGAGTTCAGCTGAGCGGCTGACGGCAACGCTGCCGCCGTGCAGCCCGGCAATACGCGCCACAATGGCAAGCCCCAGTCCGTAACCGCCGGTGTCGCGGTTGCGGCTGTCGTCGATGCGCGTAAATGCCTTGAAGATGGATTCCCGTTCGGCCTCGGGCACGCCGTCGCCGTCGTCGTGTACTTCGATGCGCTGTAGCCCGCCGGCGCTGTGCACGCAGCAGCGAATGGCGGATTCGGCATAGCGACCGGCGTTGTTCAGCAGGTTGCTCACCGCAAGCCTCATCAGGTGCGGGTCCATCGAAATCGGCGTATGGACCTCATGCGTTTCTATTTCGAGCCGCCGGCCGGGATGATGCAGCTTATCGCGAATCTCGGCGAGCCAGGCCGTGACGGGAACCCGCTGCCAGTTCATCTCGAGGTCGGGGTGGTCGAGGCGAGCGTAGTCGAGCATCGTCGCAATCAGCTGGTCGATCTCCTGCACATCGCCATTGAGCTCTTCAAGCCGGGTTTTGAGCGCAGGGCTGGCCTCGTTGCCTATCAGCGCCAGCGCAAAGCGCATACGGGCCAGCGGCGTGCGCATTTCATGCGAGAGCGCGGCGATCAGCTCCTTCTGGCTCTGTATGAGTCCGCTGAGCCTCGCCGACATATTGTCCAGGTTACGTGCAAGACCCGTCAGCTGGGTCGTCTTGCTGGCCGTTGCGAGCGGTTGCCGGTAGTCCGCCGCAAATCGTTGCGCCGCGGACGTGATCAGGTTCAGGTCTTTGAGGAGTGGGCTCAGCCACAACGCCGCAACAACAAAGATCGACAGGTAGAACAGCGGCGGCAGCATCTTCAGGATCAGGCTTTCGCCGGCCGTTGCCACGGGGCCAAAGTAAATGAGCTGGTCGAGCTTCGGCGCCGCGTACAAATAGGTGCGATTGCCGCGCGCATCGACCAGCGTCTCGATTGCCGCCGCGCCCGGCTCGCGGTCGGACGCAATATCGTCCTTGTGCAGCAGCTGGATCGGCACGCCGATATCCTCGCCTATCTGCAGCGCCAGCGTCTCTCTTTCCCCGGGCGGAGCCGCCGCGAGCTGTGTCTCGATGAGCCTCAAACTCGTTTCCGGCAACCGGTCCTCGACGCTGCCCAGCGAGGAATGCAGGTAATCGAAACCCATGTCGAGAACGGTCGCCGTGAGCAGGAGGCCGGCGGCGAGGAACAGGTAAGATCGAAACAGGAGTGTCCTGTCGCCGCGCAGGAACTTCTGTATCACCCGGCTCCCCAGGCGCTGGGCACGAGCAGGTAGCCTTTGCCCCACACCGTTTTGATCCGCGCCGGCCGGGTGGCGCTATCACCGAGTTTGCGGCGCAGTTTGGAAATGCGCCCGTCTATCGATCGGTCCAGCCCGTCGTACTCGATGCCGCGCGTGGAGCGGAATATGTCCTTGCGGCTAAGTACTTTGCCGGCGTGCCGAGCAAGCAGTGAAATCAGTTCAAATTCCTGGGTCGTCAATTCGACCTCGGCGCCATCGAGCCAGACCTGTTGTGAGGCTTCGCTGACCCGCAAACCGCCGAATACAATATCGGCCGCGGCTTCAGCCTGGTCCGGAGCGGCCGATTCGACCCGCCGTAGCAGGGCGCGCGTGCGGGCGAGCAACACCATCGGGTCGACGGGTTTGGCCACGTAGTCGTCCGCGCCGGCCTCGAGGCCGATGACCTGATCGATGTCCGAGTCGCGGGCCGTGAAAATCAGGATCGGCCCGCCGAACTGCTGTCGCAGCTGGCGGCATAGCGTAACGCCGTCGGTGCCGGGCAGCATCAGATCGAGCAGCACAATGCGCGGCTGCTCCTCCCTGAAGCGGGCGATCGCACGGTCTCCGTCCGATTCCAGGGCAACGCTCAGGCCGTTTTGACGAAAGTACTCCGCCGTGAGATCGGCAAGGCGCCGATCGTCTTCGACGAGCAGGATGTCGACAGCGTGTTGGCTCACAGCAAGTCCCAAACATGGCGGGAGCGCCGACGGCGGCGGCGGTCGTCGCTGTCCACGCGGACGACCTGCACGGTGACTGTCTCCAACGGAGTCTCACCGTCTCCCTCGTTGATCGAATAGCTGAAATCCTCTTCAGCGCTGCGCTCGTCGTCGAGCTGACCGCTGCGCTGCTCGCTCCAGCAGTGTAGGGGCTCGTCCTCGAGGCTGCTCAGCACACAATAATACCCTCTGTCCGCGCTGCGCCAAATGACCCGAAATGACATGTCGCAACTCGGCGTTCGCTGGTCGACGATACACAGCAGCGGTTTAACCGTCAGCTCGACGGGGTCGTCGTCGGCGGCGGCGGGTATCGACAGCAGGAGCGCCGCCGCGGCGACGCTTCCGAAAAAAGCCTTGGTCATCATCAGAACCGGTACCGGAAGCCCGCGAAATAGCCCAGCGTTTGGTGATCGCGCACGATTGGGCTGTCCACAATTCCGTCGTGCAGGCGTTCGTACTCACCCGCGAGCGAGAACGCCCAGTGGCGCGATATGTAATAGGAAAGCTGCAGTCGGCCGCGAACGTTGACCCCTGCGCCAGGCTCGTAGGCCAGCGTCGGGTCGAAAGCCTCGCCGGGTCTGAGACCCCAGTAGTAGTTACTCAGTGCGGAACTCTTGTAGCTCATGCCGAGCGAGGGCTGGAAGTACCAGCGTTTGCTGCGCCAGCCAAGGCCGTATTCGAAATCCAGTTCGTAACCCTCGTGCGTGTTGCTGACGTCGTGATGGGCTGCGAACCGCAGATGACCCCAGGTGCCGTCGGCGAGCACTTCGAATCCCGCTTCCACGGCGTAGCTTCGATCGGGCACATCGAGCAGGACGGTTTCCTGCAGTCCGACTCCGTCGAAGCCGACATTGATGAAGCGTGTGTTGGTCCTGCCGAAGAACACGCGATCGCTGTTGACGCGCGCAATCAGGCTGGCCGTGAGCAGCGAGTTGTCCGCAAACGTGTAGCCGAAGTCGCCGTTGTCGAAAAAGAATCGCTTGCCGAACCAGGCAATATCGACATCGACAGCAATCGGAATGTCGTCGGAGAGTATCAGCGGATTCGTGCGCTCGCCGTAGCCGGCGGCGATGCCGAGCCGCCAGGGCGACTCCGCCGCGCACGATGGCGCCACGGCCAGCGTGGTGATCGCGAGCAAAGCATAGGCAATGAGTGTCTTCATCTCGAGACGGCCTCCGGGTCTGCGAACGAATTTCGCAGGCCCACAATTGTGACAGCCGCGGCCCGCGCGGCGCTTAGGCAAGATGTATGGAATTTGTGAAAAAGTGTAATCCGTCGATTCGCGGATTTCACAGCTTTCGACCCGGCAAATCCCACAGAATTCGACAAAGCCTGAGAACTTTCACAACAGATCGCCGCGGCAGCACTGAGTAGGCTTCGTGTCAGGCTAATCGCTAGGAGACACGACATGAAGCGCACTTTGCTTGGGAGGGCACTGCCGCTGGCTTTGCTGGCTTTGGCCGGCTGCGAAGGGGACGTAAAATTCGATTTTCGCCCCGCGCCCGAGACCGGAGACCTGAAACCGGTGGCCAGCGCTGCTGAACTCGAAAACTCGATTAAAGCGGGCTTTACCACTATACGCGGCGCCACAACGACACAGGCGCTATCGGCGGGCGCCCCGGATGACAACGCGGCCGTCGGCGATTTTACGGGCACCTACACTCAGGAGCAGAACGTCGACGAGTTCGACGCCGTTCGCTATGACGGCGAACATCTTTACGTGGCGCCGAGGCGCTACCTGAATTGCTGTTTTATCCTCGAAGATGCCGATGGCGCCATCGATACCGGCAATGAACCCGGTGACTCGATCCGCATACTCGCAACCAATCCGGTAGACGGCAGCGCCAGCGTGGAGGGCCGCATACCGCTAGAGGAGGGTGTATCGGTTCAGGGTATGTATCTCGACGACAACAGGATATTCGCGCTCACGGCCGAGTCCTACTACGGCGGCTTTGGCGGTTTCTGGAGCGACATCGCTATCTGGAATCCCGAGCGCGTGGGCTATGCGTCATATGACGTCAGCAATCCCGCCGAGCCGGTACTGGAGGTCGAAGTGAGCCTCGACGGTGTGTTCGTCGAGAGTCGCCGCGTCAACGATGTCGTCTACATCGTCAGCCGTTACACGCCGTATGTCGAAGGGCTCATTCTGAACGTGACGACGGTGGAACAGCAGGCACACAACGAGGCGCTGCTGGCCGACGTGCCGCTGGCGGACCTGTTGCCGAAGATTACGATCGACGGTAACGAACAGGCGCTCGTCGATCCTTTGAGTTGCTACATCCCCAGCGATGAAGACGATCCCGGTTACCCCGTTATCACCAGCGTGACGGCGATCCGTATCGACAACCCGACCTCGTTCACGACCACCTGCTACAACGAGGAGACGTACGGTGCGTACGTGACCGAGAACGCCATCTATTTCAGCAATATCTCCGGCGGAACCTCGGCGGACGACACAAAAACGACCATCCACAAGTTCAGGCTCATCGGAACGGACGTCGACTATCGAGGTTCCGGCGAAATAGCGGGTCAGGTCTGGCGTGGCGGCCAGTCCGACTTCAGGATGAGTGAAAAAGACGGCGACCTGCGCGTCATTGCATCGATGTACGACTGGAACAATGCGGACTTTGCCGACCACAAGCTGTTTGTTCTTCGTGAGGCGGTTGGGCGGCGCGAGCTCGACGTCGTAGGAGAGTTGCCGAACGCACAGCGCCCGACCGAAATCGGCAAGCCGAACGAAGATTTGTACGGAGTGCGCTTCCTCGACGACAAGGCTTACGCCGTGACCTTCGAGCGCATCGATCCGCTGTACGTCATCGACCTGTCGGACCCGACCGACCCGCTGATAGCGGGAGAACTGGAGGTTGAAGGTTTCTCCGATTTTCTCCACCCCGTGTCGGAAGACCTCCTGTTGGGGCTGGGCGCCACGATAGGCGGCGCGGTCAAGCTGGAGCTGTTCGACGTGTCGAACATTGGCCAGCCACTGTCGCGAGGCGCGGTCACGCTGGGCGAGTCCTCCTTCAGCGAGGCCCGCTACGACCGTCACGCCTTCACTTATCAGGCCGACGTCAACGGCGTCGATCGCTTCGCGATTCCGGCGACCATCTACCGGGAGGTCGGTATCGGCGGACCGTGGGAAACCGGGCTGTACCTGTTCGAGATTCACGACAAGGCGACGCCGGGCTTGAGCCGGCTGCTTGAGGTGGGCTCCGTGAATCCACCGGGACTACTGTTCCCGTACAGTGAGCGCAATCGCGCGTTCATTCACGACGACACGATCTTCTACGTCCGTGACGAGGAAGTGTGGGGCGCGTTCTGGAACGCGCCGCAGTTTGTCAACGGGCCGTTCTGAGTCCGACAGCCGCGTGGCGACCACGGCCGCTGCGGCCGGGGTCGCCGCCGGCGGTTCACCGTAGTTCTCAGCAACCGGTTTCGCTATCGGCCGCTCCTGCCGCTTTCGCGATACCATGTAGTCCGTCTCGGACCGGGAACGCGGCGAAGTGTCTGGCGATACCAAAAACCGAACAGCTCGCAGACCGCCGGCCGCGCCGGCGCCGCTCGAGAAGCGGCATCTGGCGAGCCGGCTCCTGTGGGTAACGATTGGTCTCGCGGCCATCCTGGCCGCGCTCCTCGGCGTGTTGTTGCCGCTCTTACCGACGACACCGTTTGTTCTCGTGGCGGCGTTCGCGTTTGCGAGATCGTCGAGCCGACTGCACCGCTGGCTGCATAACCATGCGCTGTTCGGCCGTCTGATCGAAAACTGGAGTCGTTACGGCGCGATCAGCCTGCCTGCGAAGACGGCCGGAATAGTATCGATGGCGGCCGTTTTTGGCCTATCGCTGGCGTTCGGTGCGTCCACGGTTGTGCTTGTCGTTCAGGCGTTGGTGCTCAGTCTCTCCGCGGCGTTTATCGTGACCAGGCCGTTGCCGCCCAGGCAATGACGGCGGCGGCGCAAGAGCCTGTGCCGTCGCGCACAAAAAGGCCGCCTGTTCTGTACTATCATCGCTGCCTGCTTCCACTGACTGTTTCCGCTTCGAGGACCATTCCCGAATCCATGGTTTGCATCGCCAAGAAGACTGCTGCCGCGTGCCTGCTCACGGGATTCGCTTTGTCAGCTCCGCTGCTGCATGCGTCGCCCGGACCTGATCCCAATGCCGTTTGTGCCGAGGATGCCTGCACCGAGAGCTACGACCCCGGCTTTTTTGCGCTCTACGCGCCCGTAACGGCGCTCGACATGATCCGAAACCTGCCGGGATTTGTGCTCGATAACGGTGGCGGCTCCAGGGGGTTCGGCGGCGCGGCCGGCAACGTGCTGATCGACGGCGAGCGCGTTTCCACCAAGAGCGAGAGTTCTTCGGATCTGTTGTCGCGTATTCCGGCGGCCGAAGTCGAGCGGGTCCTGTTGATCCGCGGCCGCGCGGGCGGTCTCGATCTGCCGGGGCAATCGGTGGTCGTCAACGTGATTCGTCGCTCGCAATCGTCGAGCGGTGCGTGGCGACTCGGGGCCAGCAGTTATCAGCCGCGCGGTGGACTGTTCCCGTATGCGGAGATGACCTATTCGCGGGCGGCGGATTCTTCGAAGCTGACCTTGAGCTTCGAGGCGGCTGAATATCGTCGCCTGCGCTTCAACAGCGAACAGCTGCTTGCGCCGAACAACGGTGTGCTGGAGCGGCGCGACGAAGTCTTCGACGAGGACGGAGAGGAGTATCGGTTGACAGCCAACGCAAGCTTCGACCGCCACGCCGCGCGCTACGGAGTGAACCTGGATCTCGAGCACGTCGACGAACGCGGCGGCGAAGTGTCGGTCCGCAGCCCGTCGGCGGCGTTGCCGTTTCAGGTGTTTCAGGGTGACACCGACACTCGCGATGCCGTCGAGCTGGGCGCGGATGTCGAACGCGACTTCGGAAACGACTGGAGCGCGAAGGCCATAGGGCTCTATCGTTACGCCGACACCGAGGAAACAGGTTCTCTCGTGAGGGGCGCGCCCGGCGAGGCGGGCCGTACCGACGCGCTGACCGTCTTCGAGAGTGTCGACACTGAAGCCATTCTGCGTGTCGAGCTGGACTACCGCGGCCTCGAGGGGCATCTCCTGGAAGCATCGGTGGAGGGTGCGAGGAACCGCGTCGACAATGATTTTGAACTGAGGCAACGTGTCGCCGGGCAGCTGGTTCCCGTGGACGTGCCCGGTGCGGAGTCGACGATCGAGGAAACCCGGATCGACTTCGCGATCTCCGATTCGTTTAGTCTGGGCCCGCTGCTTGTGGATGCAACGCTCGGCGGCGAGGCGTCGGACCTCTCCCAGACGGGTGGCTTTGCCGAGGACCGGTCGTTCTTTTTCTGGAAGCCCAGCCTGACCCTGACCTACGCCTTCGACGCCGGGTCGCAGCTGCGTATGCGCCTGCTGCGGCAAGTCGCCCAACTCAACTTTTCCGATTTTGCGAGCGCGGCGGATCTCGGTGACGTCGAACTGTCGCTCGGTAATCCGGAGCTGTCGCCCGAGAAGACGTTCACGGTCGACCTCACGCTCGAGACGCGTTTCGGGGCGGTCGGCGCGGTCAGCATGACGCTGTTCCACGACGACATTGCCGACGTCCAGGACGTGTTACCGCTCGAAGGCATCCTCGAGGTCCCCGGCAACATCGGCTCGGGCCGGCGGGCCGGCCTGCGCGGCGAATTGACCGTTCCCCTGGACTCTGTGGGCCTGGTCGATGCGCGCCTCGATGCGTCCGGCGAGTGGCAAAGCTCTCGGGTAACGGATCCGCTGACCGGCGCCCGCCGGGAGTTGTCCAACGAGCGCGGTTGGGAGCTCGAGGCAACCGTGCGACAGGACCTTCAGCGCCGGAAACTGGCCTGGGGCCTGACGGCGTTCGCCGAGGATGGCTTTTCGGAGTTCGGATTGGACGAGCTGGACAATCGCGGCGGTCGCTTCGATATCGACGCGTTTGTCGAAACGCGCGTGGTCGACGGTATGCGGATCCGAGTGGGCGCCGAAAATCTGCTGCGTGACGGTGCGTCTCGCGATCGCAGCGTTTTCGACGGTTCGCGCGATACCGCACCCCCGGCCTTCCGTGAACTGCGCGACCGGCGCAGTGCACGCGAGCTGTTCGTCGAGGTCGAAGGCGTCTTCTGAGGAACGTCAAAACCTGGCGTGTGTCGTATACGCCGAGGTGTGTCATATATGCATGGGCCCGGTCCGCCATTGTGCATATCGACCTGGTCTATTATTTGACACATCGTTTGTTCTTGATGGCTGAGACAACCCCGAGGGACCATGATGGCCACCGACCTTCCCGTCAGCTGCGCGTGCGGCAAACTCAAGGGTATTGCGAAAGGCGTTGCCCCGAAGAGCGGCAACCACATTATCTGCTACTGCAAGGACTGCCAGCTTTTTCAGCACTTTCTGGGGACCGCGGATGCCGTGCTCGATGCACACGGCGGCACACGTATCTTCCAGATGTCGCCCGGGCGGTTCGAGATTACGTCGGGCAGCGAACACCTCAAGTGTATGCGTTTGAGCCCCGACGGCATCGTTCGCTGGTACGCCGGCTGCTGCAACACACCGCTCGGCAACACCGTGGCAACCCCAAAGATGCCCTTTGTCGGCGTCGTTACGCAGTGTTTGCCCGACGTCGATGCAGAGCAGCCGGAGCGCGCGCTGGGTCCGTTGAAGCACGGGGTCAACGGGCGCTCGGCGCTGGGTGACCGCGAGTCGCTGGACGCGCACGACAGCATCCCGTTTTCCATGTTGCTCGACTTCATGGTGAAGATGCTGCGCTGGCGGCTGCGCGGCGACCACAAGCGTACGCCGTTCTTCGATGCGGGCAGCGGTGAACTCAGCGCGGCGCCGAACGTGTTGAGTGACGCCGAGCTCGAGGCGCTGAAAGAGCAGCGAGCCGCTTTCACGGCGTCGGCGGCCTGAGCGGACGGTATACCTCGCGAGCTAAAGCGCGTTCTTGTACAGCGCTCCGTCTTTCATGATGACTTCAAGTTTCGATGTGTCCTGCAGCACCGTGATATCCGCCGACGGATCGCCGTCCACGAGCAGCAGGTCCGCAAGATAGCCTTCCTTGAGTAAACCAAGCTCGTCAGGCATTCCCATGATCTGCCCACCAAGGCTGGTGGCCGAAACGATGGCCTCCATGGGCGACATGCCGATCAGGTCGACGAAGTATTCGAGGTCTTTGGCGTTGGTGCCGTGCGGCGTCCAGGCGAAGCCGTAGTCGCCGCCGGGCACGATGCGAATACCGCGTTTGCGCATTTCCTGCATGCCCTCGACCGCGTACTCCAGTTCGCGTGCGTAGACCTGCGCAAGCTCCGAGTCCGGCGCAATTCCCCAGTCGGCGGCGCCCTGCGAGGTCTGGATCAGCCAGGCCAGCCCGGGGCCGACGAAGAAACGATCCTTTTCTGCTTCCAGTCGGTCCATGCACTCGGTGTCCGCGTAAGAGGCGTGATAGATAATCTGCACGCCATGATTGAGGCACTGCTTGACCGAATCCGCCGAGCGCGCGTGCGCGCACGCACGAATACCGTATGGCCTCGCCTCCTGCATGGCCATTGCGACTTCTTCGTTCGACATGGGCGTGGTCTGCGCCGGCACCGGCGTAATCTCCTCGCCGGACAGGTTGAGCTTGATGAGATCGACGCCGAACTTGACGAACATCCGCACTGCCTTACGCATTTCCTCCGGTCCGCAAACGCGCCAACCGAATGACAGGTCCTGGATGTCGACGTGCACCGGAGAGGTATCGCCGAGTCCACCGGCTGTGCAGATCTCCTGGCCGTTGGCCAGGTATCGCGGCCCCACGATGTCGCCTGCATTGATTGCATTGCGCAGTATGCAATCGAATCGCGGTCGCGCCGCCGCCGCGCCGACACCCGAAGTGAAGCCGGCGTCCAGCACCGTCTTTGCGACATTGATGGAATGAATGAGGTGTTCCTCGGGCGGCATCAAGGTTATGTGCTCGAGCGTCGGCTGGTCGTTCCAGGTGAGGTGCAGATGTGCGTCACAGAGCCCCGGCATCAGGGTCTTGCCCTGCCCATCGATTATCGTGCCGGCCTGCTCCTCGAGATCGTCGGGCGAGCTGACTACCTTTTCGATGCGATTGCCGACGACGAGCACATGCCCCGCGAAAGGTGCATCGCCGCTGCCGTCAATAATGTTTACGTTGCTGAACAAGGTCGATTCGGTATTCATTGAGCTATTCCCCCCGGCGGCAAAAAAAAACGTTGCCGCTTCTAGCGATAGAATGTATTCATGGCCTCGATCACCGCTCCCGGCCGCTCGGTGAGCGTCCAGTGGCCGCAGGACTCGAGTATCAGAGTCTCCGCGTTGCCGAGCTGACCAGCCAGCGTTCGTACATTGTCTTCGGGCGCCACCACGTCCTCGTCGCCTGTAATCAGCAGGCTTCGGCAGACAATCTTCTCCGGGGCGGCACGTTCCGCCCGCGCCAGAGCCTCGCAGCTGAGAGCATAGGCTTCCGGGTTCTGGCGCAGAAGCATTTCCCGGACAAAACCCTGCGCATTCGGTTTGTTCTTCTTCGTGTCGGCGGCCAGCGCAACGTCGGCAATGACGTCGGCAATGCCGGTCATGCCGTTTTCCCGCGCGCTTTCTGCGCGTGCGGCCAACGCCGTCCTGGCGGCCTCCGGCGGTTCCGCCAGCGGTCCCAGGAGGACGAGGTCTCGAATCCTGTCTCCGAGGCGAGCCGCCATGTGCTGGCAGACGATGGTTCCCTTGGAGTGGCCTATCAGGTGAAGCTCGCCGATGTCGAGAGCGTCGAGAACGGCAATCATGTCGTCGGCGAGCGATTCGATCGACACCTGGGGGTCGACGTCCGAACGGCCGGCGCTTGGCAGGTCCGGGGCCACGATGCGGTGCCGGTCCATGAACTCGTTGATAACCGGGCGCCAGAAGTTGGACGTGCCGCCCAGCCCGTGGACCAGTAGCATGGCCGGGCCCTCCCCAAATTCGTCGACGTCAATGTTTCGGTTGTTGATTTGCATAGTTTTGCTGCTTCGTTTCGGTTCGTGTGCCGCGTTCGATCAGGTAATCCGGTTTTCGATTGTGCCGATCCCGGAGATGCTGACCTTGACCACGTCGTTTCTCGCGAGGAATTTCGGTGGGTCGAAACCAATGCCAACGCCGGCCGGTGTGCCGGTCGCAATGATGTCGCCGGGCTCCAGGGTCATGCTGGCCGAAGCCACTGCGACGATGGTCGGAACGTCGAAGATCAGGTCCCGGGTGTTGGCCTGCTGACGGAGTTCGCCGTTGACCCAGCACGACAGCTCGAGGTCGTGAGCATCCAGTTCATCCGCCGAGACGATCGACGGGCCCATCGGGCAGAACGTGTCGATCGACTTGCCCAGTAACCACTGCTTGTGTCGCGATTGCAGGTCGCGCGCCGTAATGTCGTTGATTACGGTATAGCCCCAGACGTAGTCGTTGGCCGAATCGACGGGAATATTGCGGCCGCGCCGGCCAATAATGACGCCGAGCTCCGCCTCGTAGTCGATTTCTTCGCTCAGACCCCAGGGGACAACAACGTCTTCGTAGGCGCCCACAAGACAACTCGGCGCCTTGCTGAACAGAATGGGCGCTTCGGGGACGGCGTCTTCAGGACCGGCCGCGGAGGAGTCGTAGCCGCTGCCGGTAAATTCCGCGGCATGTGCGCGGTAATTCTTGCCGACGCAAATGATGTTCTTGCTGGGCTTGCGGATCGGGGGCAACAGCCTTACCGAGTCCAGCGCCACCGGGTCGGCGGCGAAACCGGGTTTCGAGCCCGCCTCGAGCGCAACAATAAAGCCGATGGCGGGATCCGCAACTCCGGCGGCGGCAACCGTCACTTCCTGCACGGTCGCGGCGTCCTCGTCGACAACCCCCAGCCAGACTCGCTGACCGTCGGCCACTGTCGCAATTCGCATAGGCACCCCCTTGTAACGCTCTCACCTGATCCCCGATCAGAGGCGTATCGACTGTGCACAAATTGGGGTGCAATTGCAAATCTTTTGCATCTCTTTAGCAGATTAATTTGCAATGAAAGTGGTTGTCAGGCCCATATTATGCTGCTATTGGTCTCGAAACGACGGCGACTCGTGTAGACTAGCGCTGCCGGGCTGCGGAGCCCGTAACGGAGTGCCAGAGGTTCCAGGCCGGTGAACGTTCGCGAAGCTTCCAAGTTGAAAGCCGATGAGATCAAGCGCTACGTGCTTGAACGCATCGATTCGGGCGAATGGCCGCCCGGTCACCGGTTACCGACCGAAAAACTCATTGGTGAGCAGTTTTCCGCGGCGCGCAACACGGTCCGCAAGGCGCTCGGGCAACTCGAGTCGCAGGGCAACATCATTCGTCATGTGGGTCGCGGCACGTTTGTCGGCGCCGGCGAGCCGGCCGCGTCGTCGGATCTTGCATCGGTCGACGCGAGTCCTGCCGACATCAATGAAATCCGTGTACTGCTCGAGCCGGCCATCGCCGAGCTGGTGGTCGCCCGCGCCACCAGAGCCGACATCCGGTACGCCCGGGAGTGCTTGTCGAACATGCAAAAGGCAAATGATATCAAGGAGTTCGAGCACTGGGACGCGGAGCTGCATGCCACAATCATCAGCTCCGCAAAAAACGAGCTTCTCAACAATATTTACGACGCCATCCACCAGGCGCGACAACGCATGGAGTGGCACGAGATGAAGCGCCGCTCAATCGACGACGTCCGCCGCGGCGACTACGATCGTCAGCACAGCAACATCGTCGAGGCGCTGGAGCAGCGTGACGCCATTGGCCTGCGCGCGGCACTCAGCGAACATCTCAAGGCCGTCAATAGCAACATGCTGAATCCGCTGCGCTCCTGAGCGCAGGGCCCGAGCCCGCCCCTCATGGCTCGTCGGCCGTTTCCGACATTTTCCTGATTCTTTGACCCCGGTTCCGCGGCAGGACAGCGCCTCTTCCGGAGGCCAACGGATTTGACATCCGCCTTTGTCTGGAATAAAAGAGGATCTATTCCAGATTTAAACATTATTGATATGTTTTTGATCTGTTTTTAGCAAGCACCGCGCGATAGCGGCGCAACGCCTGCACTGTCAGTCGATCCGGGGGGATATCATGCGGATTCAAACGAGAGTTTTGTCAGCGATAGCGGCACTTGCCGTCTGCGCGCCGACAACCTTCACTGCTCGAGAAGCTCGGGCTCAGCTCGAGGAAATTGTTGTCACGGCTGAACGCCGTGAGCAGTCACTGCAGGACGTGCCGGTTGCCGTCACGGCGTTTTCCGAAGTCGCCATCGAGAACCTGCAGATCGAGGACTTCGCCGATCTGTCGCTCAAGATACCCGGCTTCAGCGTCAACAGTTTCTCCAAGACCCGCGTCAATCCCGCGCTTCGCGGCGGTTCCTCATCCCTGCCGTCGGCCGGGTCGGAGCAGGCCGTCGGGTTGTTCATCGACGACGTGTACTTCGGCGGTTCAGGCGACTTCGAACTCGACCTGTTCGACGTGGAACGCATCGAGGTGCTGCGGGGTCCTCAGGGGACGCTGTTCGGGCGCAATACCACGGGCGGCTTGATCAATGTCGTGACCAAAGATCCAGGAGGGGAGCTTGCCGGCAAACTCAAAGTAGGCCTGGGCAACTATGCGCTGAACCAGCTCGGCGGCTATCTGTCGTTCCCGGTCAACGAGCGCCTGGCCGGTTCGATCGCGTTTTCGACCACGGACCGCGAAGGCACCTCTTTCAACTCGGTTACCGGCAACGACGTCGACAACATCAACCGCACTTCCGTGCGCGGCAAGCTCGTTTGGACTCTGCCCAACGACTGGGAGGTCAAAGCCGCGCTCAGCCATAGCACAGCGGACGAAACAGGCGTTGCGCGTGACGCCGTTTCCGCGCAGAACACCGTGGACCTCGACGTGTTGGCCGACCAGGGTTTTACGATCGACTCCGATCCCCGGACCGTGCAGATGTTCGCGGACGGGCGTTACACCAGTGAGCAGTGGGTTGGTAGCCTGCATGTCTCCAAAGATCTCGACGGCATGACCTTCGAATCGATTACGACCGGGCGCACGTTCGATGCAGACCAGGACCCCGTTTCATTGTCCGGAGTGCCAACTCGCATCTTTGCGCTGGCTGACGAGCGCGACGTCGAGACTTTCACACAGGAATTCCGCCTCGTATCGTCCGGCGACGGCAAGCTCAGCTGGCAAACCGGTCTGTATTTTCTGAGCAGCGACGAGACACGGGACCTTGCCGCCGTGACCCGATGGGACGAATCGGTGGCGGGCGGTGCGTTTTCGGCCATCTTCGGCTGCCCGGACCAGACGGCCGAGGATTTCGAAAACTTCGTCGTCACGCCGGCCTGCATTGCCAATCAGCCCGAGCTGTTCGATGAGAACGAGTTCTTTATCAACGAAAACGTCGAGACGACGAGCATCTCACTGTACGCCCAGGGCACCTATGCGCTCACCGACACCGTTGCGCTGACCCTGGGAGGCCGGTACACCAACGACGAGAAGGAATTGTCCGGCCGCACTTCGGGAGAGTACGACTGGTTCTGGAATCCCGTGCCCGGAACCGTCGTCGACGGCGTATCGGAAGACTGGGGCGAGTTCACCTGGAGAGCCGTGCTGGACTACAAGCCGACCGATGCCGTGTTGCTGTATGCCTCGGCATCGACCGGTTTTCGCAGCGGCGCGTTCGATATGGCGCAAAGCGACCCTGCGTTGATCGACAAGGCCGTCGATCCCGAAACGGTCGAGAGCCTCGAGGTGGGCGCCAAAACACGATGGCTCGACGGTCGCCTGCAGCTCAACGTTGCGCTGTTCGATACAGAGTACGAAGACCTGCAGTTCTTCGTGAATTCGGTGGGCGCGGGCGGGGCCGCCGCCACGACCAACGCCGGCAGAGCCACCGTGGAGGGTGTCGAAGTCGAGGCCGCGTGGGCCATCAACGACAACTTTACGGCCAACCTCGCTTACAGCCATCAGGATGGCGATTCGAGCGGCATCCCCGCCGACGCCGAGATTCCCGAAGGCACACCGCCGCAGGGCACGGTGCCCGATACGCTAATACTCGGCGTGGACTTCACAGCGCCGTTGGGAGGAGGCGAATTCTACGCGCACGTCGACTATCTGCAGAAAGACGAGTATTCGCTGGAATTCATCGACAACAGCATTTCGCAGTTTCGGAGCGAAGTGGACGGGCAGATCAACGCCAACTTCGGCTATCGCGCCGACAACGGCTGGAGCGTGCAGGTCTGGGGCAAGAACCTGACCGACGAACTGGTTGTGCTGTACGGACAGGATTTCTGGTTTAGCCTGTACGGCCCATCGTTGTCGAATCCGGCGCTGTTCGAGTCGTCCTTCGGGCCCCGCTATATGGAGCCGCGGACCTACGGCGTTACGTTCAGCTACGATTTTGACTGACGAGCCACGGCCTCGAGGGCCCCGAGGCTATTCGCCTCGGTCGGCTCTGAGGTGCCGGTTGACGCAGACGACCAGCGTGCCCCCCAGGTTGCCGGCCTCCGTCGGGTACGGACAGACGAGCAGGTATTCCCGGTCGATCACGGCCTCGATCTTGTATTTCGCCAGGTAGAGCCTCGGCTCCAGGGAATCCAGTACGCAAATACCGTCGCGAAACAGAAACTCGCGGATCAGGCATTCGCCAAGCCAGTTGCTGTCTTCGTCCGGCCAGTATTCGCTGGTTTCGCCGTCGTAGCGGATGGCAAACGAGCGCGTGTCCTCGAGCTGAAACGCGGTCGATAACGGCGCCGTCGGTTCAGCGCGTCGCCGCCAGTCCGACAGGGCTGCCAGTACCGTGTCGTTGCACAGCTCCGCGGGTTCGTGCAGCGTTGCGCCCTGAAAAATCAGGTCGGCAAGACTGAATGTCGATTTACTGAAGTCCACCAGAAGGCGCTCCTTTGGTTTCGTTCTCTTCGGGTGCGAAAGGTCCGGCGCGCCGCGCCGGCTTTTTATTGTGGTCGGGGCAACGCGGCAACACAAGGGGCGTGCCGCACTGCCCCGACACTTTGCCTACCGGTACCCTGGCCTACAGGTGTCCATGGTGCTCGTGGTGACCGTCGTCGCCGGCGCCGTCCGCGGGTTGTTCCACCCAGAATTCGACCTCGACCCGTCCGGCGTGCTCGAACAACAGCGCAGCCTGGATTTTCATGCCCGTTTCGAGCCTCTTCTTGAGCCCGATGAGCATAATATGGTTGCCGAGGGGTTTGAATTCCAGAGCGTTGCCCGCGGGTATCCGCAGCCCTCCACTGGCCAGCCGCATACGCGCAATGCCGTTCTCCATGACGGTCGTGTGCAGTTCAGCGGAATCGGCAACCTCCCCGGGGACCGTAACCGCAAGCAGCGTATCGTCTTCGTCGCCGGTATTGCGGATCGTCATGTAAGCGGAGCCTGGCACCGATTGGGTGATTGTCGGTCGTGCCCACGGGTGTTCGATCTCGAGCGTATCGGCGCCGTAGTCGTGAGCCGCGACCGGCGCCAGCGCGAGAAGCAGCGCCAACGTAGAGACTATCGTTCGTAAGGTGTTGTTCATGGTGATTATCCTCATTGTGTATTGCGGCGCTGTGAGGCCGCCTGCCGCATGGCAAAGATTGTGGTGGCGAACATCTTGTGCAGAGGCTCGCCAAGCTTCGGGTCGATGGTTTCCGGCGTGCCGGCGTCGAAGATCGGCTCCGGTGCGTACTCGGCCTGCAGCTGGATAGCTTTTGCATAGGCGTCGCCGCGCAGCCGGGCGAGCAGCGCAAGCGCAAAATCGAGGCCAGCCGATACGCCCGCGCCGGTCACGAGCCTGCCGTCCGTAACGACCCGTTCGTTGACTGGTCTTGCGCCGAACTCGGGAAGCAGATGGCGTGTCGCCCAGTGCGAGGTCGCGCGGCGGCCTTCGAGCAGACCGGCCTGACCCAGTATCAGCGAGCCCGTGCACACAGATGTCACGTGTGTGGCGCGGCTGCCGCGATCAGCGACGAATTCGACGGTTTGCTCGTCGAGCATTGCGTCCACTGTGCCGCTCGTGCCGCCCGGCACGAACAGAATGTCGAGGTCCTCGGGGCAGTCAGCCATGCTCAGCGTCGGTACAACGGCAAAACCCGTATCGCCCATTACGGGTTCGAGCCGCTCGTCTTTGCTGACGAGGTGTACATTTGCACCCATCATCGACGCAAAGAAGTACTGCGGACCTACAAGATCGAGCATCGTCATGCCCGGATAAACGAGCATGCCGACCGTTTCGTCGCCGTGCATCTCGAGGCCCGGGTACGCCATGATGTCTTCATGCGCCTTGTAGGCAATACCGTAGGCCTCTTCGGCCGTTGTTCCAAATTGCAGGTGGCTTACCGGGCTGGCGGCTGCACGCTGCATCAGGGCGCTCACCGTCATGAACGGCGCCAGCGCGGCGAGCCCGGCCGCGCCCTTAATAAAGTGTCTGCGTGTATCGGTCATGAGTCGTCTCCTAGAAGTCTGCCGTCAGCGTCACGAACGCGGATCGCGGCGCGCCGGGCCGCAAGACCGCCTGCGCAAAATACTGATAGGCACGGAAGTACTCCTCGTCGGCGAGGTTGTGGACGGCCAGCCCCACTCGGTAGCGGTCGAAGCGGTAGGAGACCTGTGCGTCCAGCACGACGTAGTCGTCGGATTCGAAGCTGTTCGGCAGCGTGATTTCGGCAGCTGACGCGAAGCTCACGCCGGCACCGATACCCAGGCCGTCCAGCGCCCCCGCGAACCGGTATCGTGCGGCGAGACGTCCGGAGTATTCCGGTACCCTAGGAATGCCGTCGCCGGACGGGATGACCGTATCCTCCGTAACCTCTGAATCGGTGTACGCGGCGCTCAGCAGTACCGAGAGTGCACGCGACGGCTCCCAGACGAGGTCGGCCTCGACCCCCGTGGCCTCCTGTTCACCGGTTTGTATGGAGGTGACGAACGTCGCCGGATCGGGCGCGGGCACGTTCTTGCGAACAATCCTGAACGCGGCCAGTGTGCCGGACAGTCCGAGATCACCTTCGTGAAACTTGACCCCAGCCTCGAAGGACTCCGACGTTTCGAGTTCGGGCGGAGAGCCGTCGGCGCTCGCGAAAAACAGCGACAGCCGCGAGCCCGTCGACCAGCCGGCGAACGCCGACAGGCCCGGCGCAATCTCGAGGCTGGCGCCGAGCCGGGGGTCGAAGCGCGTGAAGGATTTGTCCGTGCCCTGGCCGCCCGCGAGCTCGATCAACTTGTAGCGGCTCAGGCGTCCGCCGGCCAGCAAGGTCAGCCGTTCGCTCAGGCGCATGTGATTCTGCAGATAGACCGCCTGTGTCCGGTAGTCGCTTTCGAGAAAGTTGTTGAGCGGAGGTGTTTCGCCGAAGCTCAACGGCGGCGTCTCAGTGGCGTAGTCGTAGGGCCCCAGCAGATTGAAGAGATCGAAACCGGTTGCGCCGTTGTAGTTCGTGTCGTCGAAGGTCAGGCCCGCGAGCAGCGTGTGCTCGATCCTGCCGGTCTCGAAGATGGCCGTGACACTCGCATCGACCGTCCACTCGGTCGTATCCACGGGCAGCGAGCCGCGAATCTGCGGAGCCGCGCCCTCGACAATCGGAAAAAACGCGAGAAACGGCGACGAGGAGAACTCGTCGAAGCTGTTCTCGAATCGGCGTACCTGCAGCGTCGATTCAATGCGGTCACTGAAGCGATGGGTCAGCGAGCCATGCACGGTCAGGTTCTCGATGACCGTGTCCGGCGCATCGGCTGCACTCGTAAACTGAAATCGATCGACGCCGGCGGATCCGGCAACTTCCGCCGGCAGGCCCACGTACTCGAGCTGCTCGATGCGGTTGAAGGCGACGCGCAGCAACAGATCCGTCGAGTCCGTCACCGCCAGCCCAAACGAAGGGCTTAGCGTCACCCGCTCGATCTCGACCTCGTCGACGTAGTCGTCCGAGCGAGCGTATTCCGCCGGCAGACGCAAGCCCGCACGCTCGCCGAGTGCGAGATTGACGTCGATGCCGGGCGCCAACGTGCCGAAGCTGCCGGCGCGAAGCCTGGCGTTGGCGAACGACGTGTCCTGCGGCGTTTTGCTAACGATATTGATCAAACCGCCAACCGGGGCGCCTGTGCCGCCGCCGAAAAGGACCGAGGTGGGGCCTTTTGCCACTTCGATGCGCTCGACGCCAATCAGGCTCGCCGGGTCGCTGACCGCCGTGTCGCCGTAACCCATCAAACCGTCCATGTAGATTTCGGCCTCGAAGCCGCGCACGATCGGGTTCGCGAGCACAATTTCGGACGGCTGCGACGGCACGACGCCCGACACGTTCACCAGTGCATCCGAAAGTGTGTTGAGTTCCTGCTCCTCGAGCAGGGCAGGCGTCAGAACCTGTATGGACTGCGGAATTTCGTCCAGCGGCACCGGCAGGCGCGCCACCGCCGCATCGTCGGCGCCGTAGGGCGCGGGCACTTTTCCGACGACGACAATCTCGTCTCCGCGCCAGGTTGGCGGGGTTTCGGGTTCCGGGGTTTGGGCGTTTGCGCATAACGCGCCGCTGGCCGCCCAGGCCAGGAGCATTCTTCGATACATGATCCACCAGTTCAGAAAAACAACGGACACCGGCGGCGTGCGCATGGGGCGCGCGACACCGACGTGAATAACCAGGCTTGCGTTGTTTTCTAAATCAGCGGCGGACCGCGCTGGACGGGCAGGGCAAACGGGCGTCCCGGGACGAAGCCCGATTTTCTGAGCGCTGTAAGCTGGCCCGCCTGCCGATACCGCGGCTCAATTGCCGATGCTGCAGCAGGCGGCAGCACCGCGGACGTCGAGACGCACAGCGGGCAGTGTTCGCCGCCGGGCGGGGCGGGTTCCGTTTCTTCGACGCCGAGCGCTGCCAGCATGTTGCGGGCGGCTGCGCGCGCTTCCTCGGAGATGGCGCCTGTCGGCGCACAGAGCAGCGCCGCAAGGTCGACAGTTTTGCCCGTCAGCGCGGTTACCGCACCGGGCCCGGCCGTCTGCGCAAACAGCGCGGTGGCAATAAGGGCGTACAGCCAGGATTGACGGGTCAGGAAGCACACGCGCGCATTGTAGAGGAGCTGCGTCAGGCTGACTAACGGCTTTTTTCGAATAAGCGCAAAACCCGACCCGCTGCCGGCACCCTGTCAGCCGTTTTCCGGCTGTCTGCCGCCAAGACTCAACCAGGCAATGGCGCTGGCCGCCAGCGCCAGCGCGGCGCACACGGTCATGAGTTTACGGTATGCGCCGACATAGCTTTGCTCGATGAGTGCGCGGACGCTCGCGGTGTCCACCGTACCCGCCGGCGGTGCCAGCTCCGCGAGCGCGTTTGCATTGGCGATCAGCGAATTGCGCACAACCGGTTCGAGTGCGGGCAGGGCGGCGTCGAGCGTCGCGGCAAGCTCACCGGAAAACAGCCGCACCGCCAGTCCGCTCAACAGCGCAATCGCGAGCAGCCCGGCGAGGCGGGCCGCCGTGTTGTTGATCCCGGATGCAGTACCCGACTGGCTGTCGTCCGCTGAACTCATGACGACCGTGGTCAGCGGCGCAACGCACAGCGTCATGCCGATGCCGATGACGGTAATACCCGGCAGCCAGTGTGCAAGGTAGGTCGACGAGGTACCGGGCAGGGTCAGCAGCAGGAAGCCGACTGCCGTAATGAACGCGCCGGCGCCCAGCAGGGTGCGCGGGGAATAACGCTTCAGCAACTCGCCGGCGGGAGCCGAGCCGAAGCCCAGCAAGAGAGTCAGCGGGAGGAACGCAGCACCTGCGGCAAACGCGGAATACCCCTGAATCTGGATCAGGTTGAACGGTACGAAATACAGGGCTCCGCCAAGCGCAAAGTACAGCACAACGGTCATGGCATTGGCGCCGCTGAACGCGCGCTGCCGGAAAAGGGTAAGCGGCAGCATGGGGCTTCGGGCGCGTGCTTCGTAAAGAACAAAGCCGCCGAGTATTGCGAGTCCCGACGAGAGCGCTACGGCGGACCCCCGTCCCGCTCCGAGCAAACCAAAGGTCAGGAGCGAAAGCCCCGCCGCCAGCAGCAGCGCACCCGGCCAGTCCAGCGACTGTGCCCGATTGCCCTCGCTTGCGGGAACCCGCCACAACGCAATGAACACCGTCAGTGCTGCAAGCGGAGCAATGCCGAGAAACACCGATCGCCAGCCGAGCAAATCGACCAGCGCGCCGCCCACGAGGGGACCGAGCGCTGTCGTGAGCGCCGACGCGCCTGCCCAGATGCCTATCGCGCGTGCCCGCTCCTGCTCCTCGAAATGCACGTTGATGAGTGCGAGGCTTGCGGGCACCAGCATCGCGGAGCCTACGCCCTGGAGGCTGCGCCAAAGCACCAGCGAGCCGAGCGAATCGGCCATGCCGCAGGCAACCGACGTGGCGCCGAACAACGTCAGCCCAATGACGAATACCCGCCTGAGACCAAAGCGATCGCCGGCGGCCCCGCCGATCAACAGCAGCGCGCTGAGCGCCAGCAGGTAGCTGTTGACGACCCACTGCAGCGACAGTGCGTCGAGTCCCAGATCCGTCTGCAGGTCGGGCAGGGCAAGGTTGACGATCGAGCTTTCGATGAAGGCGAGGCTCGAGCCCAGCACGGCCACGCCGAGCACCCAGGGCCGCGCGCGCGCCGCACAGGACGCCTCGGCTGCGGGTCCGGCGCCCTGATCGCAGGGCTGGCGTGTGCCGAATACGATACTCACTGGACTTTGTGCCTCTTCTACGCGAACCGCCAACTTGCCCCGCTACGCGGCGCTTGTCTACCGTCTCCGATGACCGTTGTCTTACGGAGTTCGTTCGTCGACTGCTTTACGGTCACGCTCCAGGGCCGGGATGTACACGACCGCCAGGCAGACGATCAATATGATTGCGCTGACGTTGATCATACGGCCGTAAGCTTCCGCATCGCCGAGCAGAAGCCCTGCGATGACGGGGCCGCTGGCTAGGCCCATCTTCGACGCAAAGCCGCCCAGCGTGGCCATTTGTCCGGTTTTGTCGAAGTCGGCGGCGAGCCCGAGCAGGTACGGAATCACAAAAGCCCAGGTAATGCCCATCCCGCAGTTCGCCAACAGAAACAACAGGCTGTTGTCGCTGAAGTGCAGGACAAGAAAGCCGGCCACGGTCAGAACCATTGCCACGGCAAGCGGCTTTGCACGACCAAAGCGCGTGTTCATGAGCACCACCAGCACGGCGCCGACTATGCCGATCCAGCCGGACAGGGCCAGCGTCCAGGTAATGAAGTCAAGCTCCAGCGCCGCCTGCCGGCCGAGCCCAATAATAAAGGCGAACAGTCCCATGTTTGCGGCCTGAAACAGGAATATCGCGAGCAAAACGAGGGCCAGCGGCCGCTTCTCAAGGGCTTCCGCGTCCTCGCCGGTGGCGCTTTTCTGCGCGTCTTTTGGGTACGCGTCGAGGAACGGTATCAAGGCCATCGTCACGAGGCTAAACAGGATCAGCGCCTGGAACAGGACATCGGTTCCGAACACGGGAACGAGTCGAGGGAGATACAGGTTGCCCAAACCTCCGAGCCCAAACTGGACGACCAGCAGCACGCCGAACGTACGATCCGGCTGCGACGTGCGGGCAATGACGGCGAAGCCGATGCCCACCAGTGCACCGCCGATGAGCCCGTGCAGGAAGCGGCCGGCAATCAGGATTTCGGGGCTGGTGACGAGCATCGACAAAAGGTCCAGGCCGACGAGCGCCACGAGCAGCGAATACGCCGCGGGCCGCCACGCCAGACGAGGGATCAGGAACACGATGACCAGCGCACCCACGGCGGCGCCGTACATGTTTGCTGAGCCAACGTAGCCGGCCTCCTGAGCGCTAAAACCCAGGCCCTCAATCAGGCCGTCGATAATCGCCGGCATGATGTTCACGTAGAACAAGCCGGCGGTCGCGAGCATTGCGAGTATGAAGCGGGCCGTCATGCCGTCCGCCGCCATTGTCGGCAATCGTCCCGCTCCGGTCCGGATGCTCACTCGCACATGGACCTGATTTTGTTGACTTCGACGGCGGCTTCGCGCCAGCGAAACCGATACCCGTCCGAGAAGTAGTAGTAGGTGACGCCGTTCGGGAACAGGGCAACGATAATGCCGCCGTGCCCCGACATGAAGGGCACGTGCACGGGTCTTTCGCAGCCGATGAACGGGCCGATATCCAGCGACCAGAAGCCGTTGTTGTAGCGTGTGCCGGCGTCGATCGCCTCCAGTCCCCGGTCTTCGATCGCCCGCTGCATGGCCGCCTCGTACAAACGCTCGTCGAGCACTCGTTCTCCATCGATCAGCCCGTCGCCGGTATGTAGCCAGTCCGCGATTCGGAGCATGTCGTCGACCAGCACGCTCAAGCCCCATCCCGTGAACGGTTGGCGGTATTCGTCGAGGCTGCGGCGTGTGTCTTCGAGCACCGGGCTGACGCCCAGCGGCTTGAGAATAGGCCGAACCAGCAGTTCCTCGTAGATATCGACGTCACGCCCCAGTTTTTCGGCCAGTGCCGCTCGCATTGCCGTGCCGGCAATGTACGTATCGGACGTTCGGTATACCCAGCGTTTGCCGGGTTTGGACTTTCGCGGGTAGTTTCGGCAAGCGGCGCGAATGCGTTCGTCGTGAGTGGGCGCGTATAGAAACTCGATGTGCTTGACGGCGCGCTCGTCGCGATCGTAGACGGCGCTGTCGTAGTTGCCGCTTGCCATGTCCACGAGGTTCTCGAGCGTGACGTCCTGCCAGCGTTTGTTACGGCATTCGGGGACCAGATCGGCAACGGTCAACTCCGCCGAGCCCGGATACCGCTCTTCGAGCTGCATGAGCGCAAGCCCCGCCACGATCGATTTTGCGGTCGAGTAAGACGGCAGCAGGAGTTCGCTGCAGTACGGGTAGTTGCCGTATCGGGTTGTGCATTCGCTGCGATAGTGCACACCATCGACGAGCAAGCCGTACACGCTCATATCCTCCGGGTTCATGTCTCCCACGGAGCCGAACCCCCGGATGTCCATCGACGGATAACGTTCGATGAGATCTTCGAGCGCCGTGAGCTGAAATCGTGTGCTGCGCTCGGCCTCGAGTGCGCGCAGGGTGCCGCCCGGGTCCTCGGACTCGACGGCGGTAACGTCGACGTCGGTCGTGCCCCACAGGTCGAATTTGAAGTAAGGGCAGGTTTCGCTAACGACCTGATACGCGGCGCGCGACAGTTCTCCGTCGTCGCGGCTGGCCCAGGTAACGACGCCGTTGTGCGTACAGTTGGCGTTCCTCTCGTACAGTGCAAACGGCAGCACAAATCGGTTCGCGCCGGCCTCGGCATCGCGCCACGAGATGCCGGGCCGGAAGCCGATGTCCCAGTAGGGATTGTCCGTGGCAAGCACGGCCTGTTGCGGCGGAACGAGATGCCCGTCCGCATGCAGTACCACAATGTCTACGCCCGGTAGCGAGCGCTGGTCGAGGCTCCCTGAACTTTCGTAACCGAACGGATCGGCCACTACTCGCATGCCGTCCGCCGGTTCCGCCGCGAGACTCAGCCTGATGACCTCCGTGCCGCTTACGGGTTCGCCATTGGCTGAGAAGGCGTTGTAGTCGACCGGGCCCGGCAGTGCTCCGTCCGAGAACAGGAAGTTTGTCGTCAACGTATTTTGACGAGTCCGTCCGGCCGCGCGGCCTTCCACCGTGACATTGTCTCCCCAGCAGTAGGCGTTGCCGCGACGAGTGGCGGCTCGGAATCGAATGCGCAGGTCGGGGTTGTTGCTGAGCTCGGCCGCGGCGGTTTGCCCGTGGTAGAGCGTAACGGCGTCGTCCTTGCCGTCGCGTACCTGGACAACCACCTGCCAGCTGTCGCCGCCGTCGGCCGAAACCTCGGCATAACAGGCGTCTCGACGACCAAGGCCGCCCGCAGCCATTTGCACGCTGATCTTGATTTGCTCGTAACCGCTGGTCGAGAGGCTCAGCGTTGCCGTCTTCGTATTCGACAGTCGAAGTGTTGTGTTGCCCGCATACTCGGTGAACCGGATGGATCCGGTGCCGCTGTCGCGCCAGCCTTGCGCGCTGTCGCCTTCGAAATCCTGCCGGTAGAGCAGGTCGGCGTTTGCAGCCAGCGATAAGCCGCAGAGCAGAATGGCGGCGCTACAGCGCAATGCCGGCCGCGTCCAGTTGCCGAATCAGCGGTGCGAGCTGCTTCTCGTATAGACGCCACCGCGACAGCGCATCCCGATAGATCGGTTGCCGGACCTGCGCGGCGCTAGCTGTTGCCACGGGGGCGGCATTACGCTCGAATTGGAGTACGCCGTCTTCCCACGGTAGCTCGCAGTACTCGAGGAGTTTCCGGCTGACGGTTTCCTGATTGTCTATCATTTGTTCGTAGGAAACGTAGTGTATGTGCCCGGGCAGTATCGACTCCCAGTGACGCATCAGTTTGTCGTAGGCAATGTAGTACCGCCCAAGGTCGCCGAGATCGTAAGAGAAAGGATAACCCATTCTGAACAGCGTTCTGAACATCGCAAGGCAGCTGTCGACCGGGTGTCTTTTCAGACTGACAATTTTTGCGCCGGGGAGTACCTTCGCAATCAGTCCCACATACAGGTAGTTTGCCGGGGTCTTGTCGATAAAAAAAGGCGAGTTGTAGCCGTAGGTTGCCACGCCGTCCAGGTAAAGACTCCCCAGCGCCTTCGGATTCAATGCCGCCGCCGCTTCGAGCAGTGAGTGTTTGTCGGCAACCCTGCCGAGGCGGGTGAGACACAGCGCAAAATCGTTGATTTCACCCAGGCTCGTCACCTGGCTGTGCGAACTCAGAATCCGGTCCACCAGGGTGGTTCCGCTGCGCGGGAGGCCGAGGACAAAAATGGGTCCTTGCCGATTGTCCCCGTCCCGCTTCGAGCTGGCATAAGCGCTGCCGAATGTCTCAGCGATCTGTTGCATGATGTTTTCGTCGGTGCTCACTCTGTAGGCAAGCCGCGCGCGGCGGTTGTGCGCACCTTCGGCAAGGTACTCGAAGGCTTTGTCGAAATCGCCCAGGTCTTCGTACTCTTTTGCCAGCGCGTAGAGCAGCGCAATTGCGCCCCGGTCCGATTTGTCGAGCGCCGCCAGTCGTTCGTGCAGCGCGTCTGTGTGGTTGTTGTCGGCGGTCTGCTTGCGCAACAGAGAACGATTGTGCCAGGCGTCGCAATCGTTCGGATTGACTTTCAGCACGGCGGAGAAGCTCTTCTCCGCCGCTTCGAGTTCACCGATGGCGACCTGTGAGGTAGCGAGGTTGTAGAGGGCTTCAGCGTCCTCGGGCAGCAAACCCGCCGCGCGACGGTAGCAGCTGTGAGCTTCGATGTGGCAGCCCATATGCGCGTACAGCTGAGCAAGGTGCTGCAGGAGTGCCGGGTCTTCCTTCGCCTGCTCTTCGAGTCCCGCAAGCTGCTGCCTCGCACGGTCGTGACGGCTGCAGCAGACGCACGCCTCGATAAACAGCAGTTCCGCGCCTCGATGCCGGGGGGCCAGCCGCAGCGCCGACTCGCAGACTTCGAGCATGTCGTCCAGGCGGCCCTGCTGCTGTCGCACGCGCGCCAGTAGCAGCAAGGGCTCGACCCGTTCCGGGTCGAGCCCAACTATCGCTTCGCATTCCGCCGCAGCGTCGTCGATCTGCCGCCGGTTGAGCAGCGCCTTGACCGTGTTGATGCGTGCTGAGTAGGAATCGCGTTTCGTCTCCGGGTTCACGCTAGCCTTTCTCAAAATGAACTGTATCCGCCTTACGGCGAGAGAGGCTCTAGAAGCGGAGATTCACCGAAAAGCCAACCGTTCGCGGCAGAGACAAGAATTGCTTGTTGCCGTTGCCAAAGTAGCCGCTGCCGGGTGCCGTGCCCATGTAGGCTTCGGTGAACAGTCCCGTCACCCCTCGCTCGTTGCCGATGTTGCGGATGAACAGCGTAGCATCCCAGGAATCGAAAACCAGCGATGTCGAGACGTCGGCAAGCGTAAACGCATCGAGTTCGACGTTGAAGGTGGGCGAGTTGTTGATCGCGTTGCGGGTTTCCGACTGGTAGTAGGCATTCAGGCGGGTTATCCAGCGTGCACGGTTGCCGACATCGCGGCTCAGTATGAGCGTTCCATTCAGCGTGTGTTCGGGCGTTCCCGGTAGCTCGGCGTCCGCGAGCGCACGCGGAGTGACCGCGTTGTCGGGTGCAAACACGGGGTCGTCCAGCTTGGCGTCGACGTAGGCGTAGCCCAGCCGGTATTCGACGTTCTCGTTGACGTAGCCGTCGATCTCCAGTTCGAGTCCGGACGTGCTGGCGTCGCCGCCGTTGAGAACGGCGAAAAACCCCCAGTTTGTCGTTGCAGTATTGACCTGGGCATCCGACCAGTCGACGAGGAACGCGGCAGCCGTGAGCCGCACACGCTCAAACTCGCTCTTGATGCCAATTTCATAGTTGACGACCGAATCCGGCTCGTAACGGAGCCAACCCGGGTCTTCCGCGAAAGTCCCGGAGGTAGGCACCGCATTGGCGCCGCCGCGCCGGTAACCTTCGGAGATTGTGCTGTACAGCATCGAATTGTCGGTGATGTCCCAGGCCAGGTTGGCCTTGAACAGCATGTCGTCGTCGTTGATCTCGAAGCGCGAGGTTTCCGGGGTAAACACGCCAGCGAACAGCGGCAGGTCGACGAAGGTTACGTTCGTGAACTCATTGTCGAAATACCGGAAACCCAGCGTGCCCCGGACGGTGTCGCTGAAGTGGTAGGTGAGTTCCCCGAATATCGACAGATCCTTGTAGGTCTCCGAGCGTGCGTAGTCGAAGTCCTGGTCTCCGGTCACCGCGTCCGCGGCGGCCGGCACGAGCGTGTCCCACCATTGCTTGAAACCGCGCAGGAAGCTCTGTTGCGTCGAGCCCAGATCCTGATCGAGATAAAAGGCCCCGAGCGTGTAGTCGAACGCGCCGTCCGTGTTCGAGACCAGCCGCAGCTCCTGCACGAATGCCTCGTCGCTGTAGGTCCTGACGGCTGAAGCCATCGGTCGCGGATAGTTGTAGTAGAACGCAAGGAAACCGGCCTGCGCGTAGAAACCGGTATTCTCGCTAATGCTGTCGCCATCGTGTTCGTAGCTCGACGTGCTCGAGGTCAGCGTGGCAAAACCGAGGTCGAGATCCATCTCGAGGCTCGCGAGGTGCGCATCGCGACTCGAGGGTTCGAGCTGTATGGAGCCGTTTTCGTATTCCTGATAGGTGCGGCCAAAACCGTCCTCGCCGACGGTTTCCTGGCGGCGCCCGCCAATCTCGTCGCTCTGTGCCTGAAAGGCGGCCCTCAGCGTGAATTTGTCTCCGGGCTCGTACAGCAGGCTCACACGGCCATAGTCGATGTCCACCGTATCGGCGTCTTCGACAACCCGGTAGCTGGCTTCCGGGTCGAGCACACCGTTGGGAGCAACCGGAATGCCGTTGGCGTCGAGTTCGTAGACGTTCACGTAATCGGTGATACCGGGATAGTCCATTGTGCCGGCGTTCACGCGCAGCGCGAGGACGTCGCTCAAAGCAAAGTTGACCGTGACGTCGCCGGAATAACCTTCACCCTCCGAGCCGTCCACTTTGCTGGCGACAAGATTGACGCTTGCGGTTGTTGCGTCAAAACTGGGGTCGCGCATGATGTACTTCACTGTGCCGCCCAGCGAACCCGAGCCGTACAGCGTGCCCTGCGGTCCGCGCAGAACCTCGACACGTTCGACGTCGCGAAGCACAAAATTGGCATACAGCGGCGTGTCGTTCACGTAGGTGGACACCGTGGGCACCGCGGACAGCGAATAATCGCCAAGAGCAGATCCGTCGACGTTGACGCCGCGAATCATGATGCCGTTGATGACCCCCGAGTTGCGGTAGCCCCGATCGACGACGGCAACCCCCGGCACAATGCGCATCAGGTCTGCCTGGTCGGTAATGAGCGCAGCCTCGAGTGCCGTGCCGCTGACCGCTGAGATATTGTAAGGAACGTCCTGAATCGAGCTTTCGCGGCGCGTGGCCGTTACCGTGATTTCCTCGAGCAGGCTTTCCTCGTCGGTTTGCGCTACCGCTGCCGGCCCGGTCGTTGCGAGAGCAAGACTGACGGCGATGGCGGTCGGGTTTTTTCGAAAGTAGATGGTTTCAGCCACTGTGTCCCCCAAGTGTCCGTGTCCGGTGTTCAGCTTGAGTCATGCCCATGCTGCTACCGGTCACGCTACTCCGGAGAGTGAAACCCCGACAGTACCAGTTGCGGACCGCGTGCTGGTCCAGTCCCGGGGCAGCCGGCTTACGGTTTTGTCAGCCGCTTGGGCATTGCGAGGGGGCCCAGGGACTCGAGGTACTCCGATGAGTTGCCGTTCCCATAAACATCGAATTGGATGCTGCTGTCGCGAAACGACTTGAGCGTTTGCCCCAGGTTCTGCCAGCCGTTTTCACGGACGTCGCGGACGTAATCCAGATCGAGCTTCAACGGAATGATCTCGCGCCCCGTGCCGGCGGCGTATACGACCTCACCGCCGGGACCGGCGATCAGGGATTGGCCGCAGCCAACGGTAGGTCCGAGATTGACGTCGAAGAAGTAACACTGGTGCATGGCCGCGCTTGCGCGCACGATGCAGTGCTCGGCTCCACGGTCGATGGTCGACGTCAGGCTCGGATGCAGGATGACCTCAGCACCTGCGCTGCTCAGCGAGCGCAAGGTCTCCGGGAACCACATGTCGTAGCAGTTGGACAACCCGAAGCGCCCGACGTCCGGGACGTCGAAGACGACCGAGCGGGTGCCGGGGGTGGTGTTCTGCTCGTAGGGCGCCCACGGGAACTGCTTGCGGTAGCGGACGATCACTTCGCCATCCGGGTTGATGACCGGCATCGTGTTGTAGACGAGCCCTTCGCTGGATTCGAACATGGAGCCCGGAACGAGCCATATGCCGTGGCGGCTGGCGACTTCGCAAAACCGCTCCTCCCTGAGCCCAGGCATGGCTTCGGCCGTAGCCGCGTCCGTGCCGCAGGCGTTGAGCTCGGGGGCAACGATCATGTCGAGCCACGGGAAACGCGCCATTGCAGCGTCGATCTCGCGAATCATGAGGTCCACGTTGTCACCGTTGGAACCCGTAAGCTGCAGACCGGCAATCGAAATTTTGCTCATGCATCCTCCCTCATTGTCCTACCCTAACGCCGCGCCAACGGGCCGCATAGAGCCAGTTGGCGGAACGGGGCGGTACCAGAGCGCAGCTCGCCCGTGGACCAATGGTGCAATGCCGGGGATCGGCGATTGGTGTGAATTCAGGCGGAGTCGACTTTGGCCGAATCGACAATCTGCCGGTCATGGTTAAAGTACTTGACCGTGTCGCCGTCCACGACAATGTAGTAGGCTGCCTCGGCGGCGTAATTCCAGCGATCCCAGCGGCGGTAAAACAGATCCCCCTCGACGCGCCAGGCCCCGCTGTCCGTATCCTCCGATGCCGACTCCATGTCGCCGCTCATGCGGCCGTCGGCGTGTAGCCGGATCGTGCATACCGTGCCGTAGACTTCCTGGTAGCGAATCACCGCCCCTGACATGAAGCGTTCGAGTGCGGGTCCGCGTAGCCAGGTGCCGACGGCCGTGTCGAGGTGCTCGACCTGGCCTCTGACCAGTCGCCTTATCAACTCGACCAGCCGTCGTACGCCAGGCACGATCTTGTCTTGCGGTATGCTTGTAATACCCATGCGAAAGCAGTTTTCGGCGCGACCGGGGTCCTGGTAGTAGTCGGCCACGGGCTCGAGCAGGATGCCGTGTTCGGCGGCTTCCTGAACAAAGTACGCGACGTTAAATTGCCGGGGCGCCTTCACCCAGTACGTTGTGCCGCCCACCTCGGGCGATATCTCGAGCGGCACGCCGCGCATGTTGGAGAGCGCATCGCGCAGCTCGAGGCGGCGATCGCCGAGCGTCTTGCCGAGGCGCATCATCATCGAATCGTAGTAGCCGAGCGACAGGAAATAGGCCGCTGCGCGCTGGTTGTAGAGTGGCGGGTGCGAGAACAATGCGCGGCGCAGTTCTCGCGCGCGGCGAATAAACGCAGCGTCCGCCACAATAAATCCGAGCCCAATGCCGGGAGAAAGGACTTTGGAGAGCTCGGCGACGTAGATGACGCGGCCGTCCTTGTCCATGCTCCGCAGCGCCGGCCGCGGCCGGTCCTGGTAGTTGAGCTCACACTCGTAGTCGTCCTCGACGATCAGGAAATCCCCGTCCGTTGCCGCTTTGACGAGTTCTCTGCGCCGTTCCATCGACATTGGCACGGCGGTGGGGATCTGATGGCTGGGGGTCACGTAGACCCAGTCGCAGTCGTCGATCTTCGCATCGATGCAAATGCCGTCCTCATCGACGGTCTGTGGCCGGACCGTCGCGCCGCGCGCTTCGACGAGGCTTCGCATCCGGAAGTTGCCCGGTTCCTCAATGCCGATGACGGCCGTGCTATCGGCCAGCAGGCGCGCGATCAGATACAGGCTGTTCTGAGTACCGAGCGTCAACAGGACTTCATTGTCGCTGGCCTGAATGCCGCGCCTGGTCAGGAATTTTGTGCGGATCTCGTGGATCAGGCGGGGGTCGTCGTCGTCACCGTCACCCGTGGACCAGTCTTCGACGGCGGCGACGCCCAGCGCCAATTTGTTCGCCTCCCGCCATTCGGACAGCGGAAACAGTGAAGCGTCGAACCTGCCATCGAGAAAGGCGTACGGGTACGCGTTCCAGTTCGCGATCTCGTCGGCGTTTGCGGTTGCAACGCGCCGGTACTTGATCCGGTTGGGCCAGACCAGCAGCCCCGATGACGCTTCACCGGACTCACTGGCCGGCTCCAGCCGGTACTTCGCGACGTCATCGTTGACGAAAATTCCGCTGCGCTGCCGGCTGACGATGTAGCCGTCCGCGATGAGATCCTGGTAGACGCTGACCACGGTGTTTCGCGAGACTTTGAGTTGCTGCGACAGCTTGCGCGAGGACGGCAGCCGAGTGCCGCCCGGAAAGGCGCCCGAGCGGATGCCGTCAACAAGCTTCTGACGGATCTGCTGGCGCAGGCTCAGGTCACTTTCCCGATCCAGGTAAAACAGCGCATCGCGCATGCTGGCCTCCCTGGGTAGCGAGTGTACGCAGGCTCAGGGGGAGCAGCTAGGCGCCGCGGGACAAGGCCGGGTTATTCCGGCAGGTTCTCGAGCAAGAAGCGCCGGACGTTATCGCCCATGACCAGCCGGATTTCGCGTTCGCTGAAGCCCGCGCGCAGCATGGCCTCCGTCACGACCGCCAGTTGCGATGTGTCGAAGGACACGGCGACTGCGCCGTCGTAGTCCGAACCCAGCGCCACGTGCTCGATCCCCATGAGGTCGATTGCGTGACGGATGCTGCGGACAACGCCGGCGGGAGTGGGGTCGCAGACGGCCCCGCGCCAGTAACCCACCCCCAGGAGACCGCCGCGACGGGCCAGCTCACGCATGAGTTCGTCGTCGAAGTTGCGTGCGGTGTCGCAAGCCGACTTGACGCCGCCGTGAGACAGAATGACGGGCTGTGTAGACAGCTCCAGTACTTCCCGCGCCATGGCGGGTGATGCATGCGCAATGTCGATGATCATGTCGAGTTCGTTGGCGCGCCGAACAACCGCGCGACCAAACTCCGTCAAACCTTCGCCGCTGATACCGTGCAGGGAACCGCCGGTCTCGTTGTCGAAGAAGTGAGTCAGGCCGACTATTCTCAGGCCCCGGTCGTAGAGCCGGTCGAGCTTGTCGAGATCGCCCTCCAGCGGGTGCGCGCCTTCGATCAGATACAGACCGCCGACAGTTTGCTCGCCGGCTTCACGCCGCCGCAGCAGGTCGCGAAACGACGCTTGGTCGGTAATGAGCGTGAGCGCGTCGGTTGCGGCGAGTTCGTGCAGTTTCTCGAGCTGATAGGCCGCTCTCTCGTAGAGACTGTTCCACGTTCGCGGCGGCCAGAACGACGCGACGGCCAGAAGCGTAATGCGGTCGGAGTCCGCGTCGTTCCGCGTGTAGTTCTGGTTTTTTGGGCTCTTGGTTGTAGCGCTGAAGACCTGCAGTGTGACATTACCTTGCCGCAATCGCGGCAGATCGACGTGACCAACGTCCGATGCGCGGCTCAGGTCCCGTTTCCACAGCAGTGAGTCCGCATGCAAATCGGCGATGAACAGCGTGTCGTGCAGTTGCTGCGCTTCCTCGCTGACGGTTGGCAGGTCGAGGGCCAGTTTTACGTTAATGCCGCGCTCCACCTGTGCCGGCAGGAACCAGTGCAGGTAGACGAGAGCGCACGCGAGCACTGCGATCAGGAGGCGTAGGGCAATCCGCATGGCAACGGTTTCCGAAGCGTCGACAGGGCGCTGAGTCTAGCGCGTTATCGCGCCGTGCCGCCCGCTTATGACGGTCTCCCCGGGGCAGGTCGGCAGGTTCTGTCGCCGCGACCGAGGCTCAGGGCGGTTTTCGACGCCGGGAGATCCAGGCCGTCGGTAACAAACGACAAGACAAAACGTTCATAATCGGACTCTGTTACCGTCGAGCGACGGCATCCAGCACCGCAATTTTTTCAACGATCCTCTGCCATGGAAAGATGCATGAAGAACATCAAAGCTCGGGCTCTGCTGCTCACGGTCTTCGTACTGCTCGGCGCCTGCGCGTCATCGCCGCCCGTGGCCGTGCAGCAGCCGGCGGCCAGCTACGCTGAACTGGACGCCACGCTGGCGGCGCTGCCGGCCGGCAGATCGCTGCTCGTGCTCGATCTCGACAACACCGTGTTGACGATGGACGACGCTCTCGGCGGCGTTGCCTGGTACGACTGGCAGCAGCTACTCGAGCAGTCGGATGAGCGGGAGCCCGGCGAGATCGACAACGAGCTGGCGGTGCAGGGGATTCTGTACGCAACTCGCGACATGTCGCTGACCGAGCCGGGGCTCGACGAGCGCATTGCGTCGCTCAGGGCAGCGGGCGTCGACGTGATTGCGCTGACCGCCCGCGGGCCCCAGTACCGGGACTCGACGCTCGAGCAGCTCACTCGCAACGGCGTCGAATTCAGCCTCTCTCCCGAGTGTGGACCGCCGTTGTGCAACCGCCGCGGCACGATTGACGCCGATCACGTCGAAGCGGTTGCGGAGGCGGCTTTTGGCCGCGAGGCGCTGATCGAACACGCGTTCAAGTCGGGCCGTCCATTGTCGATGTCACAGGGCGTGGCCATGGTGGCGGGCCAGAACAAGGGGATAGTGCTTGCGCTCCTGCTCCGCAGCTGGTCTCAGTCTTATGACCAGATTGTGTTCGTCGACGACGCAGCCAAAAACATCGAGCAGATGACGGCGTTTGCGCCCTTTATCGGCAGCAATCTCACGATCGTGCACTACACGCGATTTGAGGAGGCCGTCAGGCGCTTCCTCGAGTCGTCCGAGGAACAGCGCATCGTCATCGAGCAGTGGCAGCGGATGCGCGATGCCCTGTGCATCGGCGAGAAACCGGACTGGTGCGAATCGCTGTAGACGGCCCACTCGCCGCGTAAAACACCGGGTAGCAGCACCGATACAACGCAGAATACCCCGCTGGCTACAACCCGCGCTCACTATCGTTCCTGGCTCTCCATTCGTATCCGGGAGCGCCCGTCATGTTTGTTCACGCCACCCTTGTCGCCATCCTTTCCACCGTCATCGTCCTGTTGTGCCAGGCACCCGTCTATGCGGCCAGCGAACCGGAGGTGCGCGTATCGCGCAGCGGAGGCAGCCTGCTGGCCAACGCGGAGTTTGTCGTCGATGCGCCGAGGGCCGAAGTGGTTCGCGCTTTTACGGCGTTCGATCGGCTTGCCGAGCTGAACCCGTCGATCGTCGCCAGCCGCGCCGAGCGGCTGGACGATGGCGAAGTGCGCGTGACGACCGAACTCGGCGACTGTGTGCTGATGTTCTGCAAGTCGGTGACGCTGGTCGAGCGCGTCAGCGTCCTCGCCAGCGGCAATATACGGTCGGAGGTCGAGGCGGCCGGCAGCGATTTCAGGCGTGGATCCTCCAGCTGGACGTTCGTGGCGCGCGGCGCGCAGACGGTAGTTTCGTATCAGAGCAGCATGCAGCCCGATTTCTGGCTGCCGCCCCTGCTGGGTCGCCAGGCCATGCAGAGCGCGCTGAAACGCCAGGTGGCCGCGTCGATCGAAACGCTCGAACGCCGGTACAACGAGTGCGCTAGTTGCGCGCAATAAACTCGGTGACCGCTTCCACAAACAGCCGGGACGAGGGTTCGCGGCCCAGCAGCAGGTGGCCGTCGCTCTCCAGGGTCAGAAACTCCGCGTTCGGGATGCTGGCTGCGATGTCGCGGCCGGTTTCGATCGGGATGCGCCGGTCGCCGAGCGAGTGGATGACCAGCGTCGGCACCCGAATGTCCCCGAGCCGGTGGCGGACGTCGATATCGCCGAACGCCGACAGAAAGCGCGTGGCGTTTTCGGGCGACGTCGTGTTGCGCTGAAACTCGTTGAACCAGGCCAGCTCATCCGCGGAGGCGCTCGGCATGAAAGTCGATGAAAAGATCTGCCGGTAGGCCGGGTTGTCGCGCCCCCAGCCGGTTTCCGTCAAGGTCATGATGGCTTCGCGCTCGCGAATCGTTTCTTCGCTCGCACCGATGCGCCAGCCAGCGGCGTAGGCGCCGAACAGAATCAGATGTGAGACGCGGCCCGGGTTGCGGACGGCGTATTCGATCGACACCGCCGCACCCTGCGAAATGCCCAGTAGCGCAAAACGCTCAAGTCCGGTGGCGTCGACAACGGTCTCCAGGTCTTTGACAAACGCGCTCTGCGAGAGCTCGTCGACGTCCCAGTCGGACAGCCCGTTGCCGCGCTCGTCGTAGCGGACAAAGCGGTGGTTTTGCGCGAGTTCACGAAACAGCGGGCTCCAGATCGGCGCGTCCCAGTCGAGCTCCAGGTGACTCAGCCAGTTGGCGGCTTTGACCAGCGGCGGCCCGGCGCCCACCGAGGCGTAGGCAATACGCACGCCGTCCGTGGCCGTGCAGAAATGAATGGTCTGTCGGGCAAGCAGCTGCCGCTCGTTGGGCACGTTGCGCTCGCCGGATGCGGTCCGGTCCGACCCCTCTCGGGGTGGCCACTGGATGCCGGCTTTGTCGAAGCGCTCGGAAAACGTGCGGCCCAAGCGGTCGGCTTCGCCGTCCTCGCCCAGTCGGCGCAAGGAGGACAATAAAAACGCGGCGGCGTCCGCGCTATAGGGATCCGCGTCGCTCCAGCGTTGTGCCCAGACCAGCGACTGCTTTGCCGGTACGTCGTCATGCCGGGCGAGCCAGCCCGCGACGCAGGCGGCGAGTTCCCGCATGTCCTCACGCTCCGCGGTGAGCCAACGTTGAAAAAGCGGCTGGTTCGGCAGGTCGATACCCTCGAGGAAAGGCTCGTCGAGACGTCGGGCGATCTCCTCCAGCGTCTTCACCGGTAACACATCAGTGTTGAGCTGTCCGCGAATGTCGTCGATATCGGTGCTGACGCCGGTTAGATCGAACTCGACGCGCTCGCGGTCCGCGACGACTCGTTCCGTTTCTTCATCGTTGACGATGGGTCTGAGTTTGCTCAGCGACCAGCGTAGCGCGGCGCGAGGATCGTCCGGGATTTCCCACAGGAGTTCGCACAGGCGGTCGCGCCGATGTGGTCGCCGCGTAACGACCAGGTAGGCAAGCAGCGCGCGGGTTTTGCGCGAGGAGGGTAAGACTTGCGGTTCTCCGTCCCGGAAGATCGCCAATTCGCCCAGTGTCCGGATAGTTAGTTGCGCCACTGCCGTTCGTGCCTGTCCTATTCTCGCGTTTCGCGAGTTTCCACCCTTTTCCCCGCAATTTCCACGCTGTCTACAACGCCCGGCGACACGCTCGGGGCGCATCCTCATCTGCAATAACGGCGCCGTCCGGGCGTCGGTCCCTCGCTTTGAGGGCAATACTCTTGAGGACACACGACATGCCTGAATTCAGAACCATGCTGCCGCAGCTGGATGGCGGCCCTTTCCTGACCGATGCTGGTCTGGAGACCGACCTGATTTTCAACCACGGTATTGAGATACGAGAGTTCGCCGCGCATACACTGCTCGACGATCCGGCCGGTCGCGCTGCAATGACTCACTACTTCCGCGGCTTTCTCGAGCTGGCCCGCCTGACGCGCTCCGGATTTATCCTCGATTGCGCAACCTGGAAGGCACATAGCCACTGGGCCGACGATCTGGGCGCAACTCCCCAGGATCTTCGCCGCGCCAACGAGGAGGCAGTCCGTTTTGCGGTTGAACTCAGGGACCGGTATGCCCAAAACAACCTGCCCGTCGTGATCAGCGCCCAGATCGGACCGAAAGGGGATGCTTACGTTCCCGACGGACGGATTTCCGCCGCCGAGGCGGAGGACTACCACGCAGAACAGCTGCACTGGCTTGCGGCGACCGACGTCGACATGGTGTCTGCAATGACGCATACGCAATCGTCGGAAGCCATAGGCATCGCCCGTGCGGCGAAGGCCGCGGGTCTACCCATCGTCATTTCGTTCACCGTGGAGACCGACGGCCGCCTGCCGACCGGTGAAAGCCTCAAATCGGCGATCGAAACCGTCGACGCAACAACCGGCAACACTCCGGCGTACTACATGATCAACTGCGCGCATCCCGACCACTTCGCCGACGTGCTGGCCGACGAGCCCTGGCTGCGTCGTATCCGCGGACTGCGCTGCAACGCCTCCCGCAAGAGCCACGCGGAACTCGACGAGTGCGAACACCTCGATTGTGGCGATCCGTTCGAGCTCGGCGAACAGTACCGCACGCTGATCTCGCAGATGCCGTGGATCAACGTACTTGGCGGCTGCTGCGGTTCGGATTTGCGCCACGTTACGGCCATAGCCGACGCCGTGTCCGAGCAAAACAGGCAGAACGGCGCGTCGCGCTGGCAGCAGCGGGCCATTGCCGCGGGAGGTTGATCGGGGAAGCCGCGCGAACCGGTAACAACGCGCAGCGCGGTCACCCCGTAGCGGGTGTACCGCCGCTGCGTTTCCGCCACAGCAACACTCTGACCGGCCAGAATACGAGTAGCGCTATCACGGCGAACACGGGCAAAGCCAGAATCTCGATTTTTCTCAGGGGCTCCGGAAACAGCGCCATCTGGCCCAGGAAAAACGACGACGTGGCCATCAGCAGTCCGAACAGCATACGCCAGAGATGCCGCGCGACGCGCTGTTTGCCGGCAACGCCTCCGCGGACAAAACAAGCCAGATCGAGCGACGCCGCAAACGCGGCGACACTGCCGAACACGTAGTAAATGGCCGGCGGGAAACCGTCCTTCATGCCCGTTGAGCTGACGCTGGCTTCGGCGCCGCTCGTGAATGCGTAGACGGCAATGGCAAAAGCGGCCGCAGCGGCAATCACTTCGAAGGCGCCGGCCGTGTTCGCCTCGATCCTGAGCGTCATCCAGCCCGTGAGTACGAGATAGAACGTCAGGAGGCCCGCAACAACCGATGCCGCGGCCGGGGCAAACCAGGCAACCCATGCCCCTGTAGCCGACATGGCGAGCATGGCGATCGTAAACACCCTGCCCACGCTGACGTGACTTGAGGACCCCTTCCTGAGCGCGGCGGCGAGCGCGCCCGAGGCCAGCGCAACGGCGCCGGCGACAATATGCAGCAGAACGAGCGGATTCATTTCCATGAGGCGATCCCTCCCGGCATTCGTCAGGTGATTCTTGGCAGCCACATTCCGGCCGTGGCCGCGAATATGCCGATACCCATGGCCAGCGTGCAGACGAGCAACACGACGCTCGTCGCGACTTTGAGCCGTCCGTCGGTCGACTGCTGCGCGCGGAAGTAGAGCTCGAGCACGGCCAGCGGCAGGAGGTATTGGCCGAACCCCCAGAACGTCAGGAACGGTCCCGTGAACGTTTCAAAGTCGATACCCGCGCCACCGGTCAGAACAACCCAGCCCATGAGGCCAATGCGAAAAAACCAGACACCGCTTGCGACCATGAACAGGCGCATTGCCCAGCGCCGGTGCCTGACGATGTTTCTCGCTATGGCATAGCGGACGGCAATCGCCGCAAATACCAGAATCAGAATACCGTCGAGCGTAATGCCGACGGCATTGGCGAGCCCTCCAGCCGTGCCGCGCGTCCAGATCATGTACAGACCGGCAATGCTGCTAACGACGGCCGCGGTCACGTAGCTTCGGCCGAGCCAGCGGTGGAACGCCGGAAAACGTTCGCGCACGGCCGGCACGAGCTGCAGCGGGCCGCCGCCGATGACAATGGCCGCCAGGAGGAGGTGTGCAATGACGGCTGCGTTACCCAGCGCATCGCCGTCCACAAAGCCGCCCGGCAGGTGGGTATCCGCAAGGCCGGCAGCTCCGCCGCCCGCAATGAGCAGCCAGTAGAAACCGACGATGTAGACGAGAAACGCGAAGTGGCCCGCAGCGGCCACGACGAACCATAGAGTTGCCGAATGCGACAGCAAGCGGGCGGGTTTGATGACCGTGCTTGCCGACACGCTGTGAGCTGCGTGTGACATGAGCGCTCCTTCCAAGGAAACAGCTGATTGTTGAGCGCAAACGGTACCGGCGGCGCGCGCGAGCGGCACCGGCCGCGCGGAGGAATCGACGTTCGTCCTTCCGGCGGAGGGCATCCGCGGCCCGGCCGGCGATACTGTCGTTCGAGGGTTACCAGGTGACAGCCCAAGTGGTCATCATCTACAGTGTTGCGATGACGTCTCCGCGCACCGTTATTGCGGACGCTTTGCGGGATTCGAGAGTGCCATGACCGAACCCGCCCCGAATCCACTCGACGCCTGGCGGCCGTTTCGCGGGCCGTTCGCGCGCTGGCCGCGGACGGCGGATACCTTGTTGGCGCTGTTTGCGCTGTTCCTGACCCTGGGAACCTGGTCTGCGAACGGCGCGGCGGCCGACGTGCCGGAATCGACGAAGTTCTTTGCGTTCCTGCTGGTCCTGTTCGGCAGCCTGGCGTTGATCTGGCGAAGGCGCCATCCGTTCCGCGTACACGTCATCGTGATGCTGGCGTCTCTGCTTGGCCACTCCGATCAACTGCTCGGCGAACCGCTGGTTGCGTTGCCTTTTTCGCTGTACAGCCTCGGCCGTTACGAAGCCGACAAACAGAGGAGCGTGATCGGGGTCCTGGCCGGACTGGCCCTGATCGCACTCTATCGCCTGATGCTCGGGCCGCTGGACGGCAGCGATCCGATTGCGCTGCTGGCGGGCTTCCTGGTCTGGTACATCGGCCGCCGAATCCGTTTTCGCGGCGAATACCTGCGCCTCCTGAAAGAACGGGCCGAACAGTTGGAACGGGAGCAGCACGCCGAAGCCGAAAAGGCCGTGACGGAGGAGCGCACGCGTATTGCGCGGGAACTGCACGATATCGTCGCGCATCAGGTTAGCCTCATGACCGTACAGGCGGGCGCCGCCAAGGTTGTTGCGGGCAAGAACCCGGACGGAGCCCGCGAGGCGATGGCGTCGGTGGAAACGGCGGGACGGCAGGCGCTGGACGAACTGCGGCATCTCATGGGTGTGCTACGCCCCGGTGCAGGTGGCGACGAGCGCCTTCCTCAACCGGGGCTCAAGTATCTTGCGCGTCTGATCGAGGACTTCAGGAAAGCAGGGCTGTCGATCACCTTCGACATCGATCCCGATCCGCCGTCCCTGCCTGCCCGCGTTGACCTGTCGCTGTATAGAATCGTGCAAGAGGCGCTGACCAATGTGCTGAAACATGCCGGGCCCGGCGCGGAGACGAGGATCAAACTGTCGTACTCGTCCGAGCAGATCGACGTCGTGATCGAGAACAATCAGGCCGGCGCGACGTCGCTGCCCGGAACCGGTTACGGTATTGCGGGCATGCGTGAACGAGCGGAGGTGCTCGGCGGTACGGTCGACGCCGGCCCGGCCGGCCCGGGTCTTTTTCGTGTTTGCGCCAGGTTGCCGATAGGAGACAATACGCAGTGAGCATTCGGGTTGCCGTTGTCGACGATCAGGCGCTCGTACGCAGCGGGTTTGCCATGATCCTCGACAACGAGGACGACATTACGGTTGTGGCAGAAGCGTCGACCGGCGTCGAAGCCGTCAAAATTGCCGCTACCGAGCGGCCGGATATTCTGTTGATGGATATCCGCATGCCGGAAATGGACGGTCTTGAAGCAACGCAGAGTATCCTGAATGAGGCCGACTGGCCCGTGCGCATTATTGTGCTTACGACCTTCGATCCCGACGAATACATCTATCAGGCGCTCCGGGCCGGCGCCAGCGGGTTTCTGCTGAAAGATACGCCGCCGGAAGAACTCGTTGCGGCAATACGCGCCGTCGCGGCCGGGGGCGCATTGTTGTCGCCGTCGATAACGCGCCGGCTGATTGGCCGGTTTGCAGATCGGCTGGCCGCCGACACGGAGCACAGCACGGCGCTCAGAAGCCTGACACAGCGTGAACGCGAAGTGCTTGCGGCGCTCGCGAGGGGCCTGAGCAACGCCGAAGTGGCCGATACCCTGTTCGTCAGCGCAACGACGGTCAAATCGCACGTGTCCAACATCCTCTCGAAGCTCGGTCTGCGTGACCGGGCTCAGGCCGTGGTGTTCGCCTACGAAAGCGGGCTCGTGACGGCGGGTGAGGGCGACCCCGGTTGACGTCGATGCGTTGAAATCAACGGGTTCGGCAGCAGGCGGGAAGGGTCCGCCGAGACGGCGCCTCGTAAAGCCGCGTGGCTGCGTGCGGGGCGAGGCGCCGCCGGGAAGACTCGGCGGACAAGGCTGACTAATCCGTTTCGGCCTCCAGCGGTTCAGGCCGGTCGCGTTTGTCGTGACCGTCGGGCTTGCAGGCCAGCGGTTTGTCGTCGCGGCTTGCGCAGCTGCCCTCGAGCGTGTTGCCACGACGGCCCTCGAACGAACAGGGATCACCTTCGACGGCGGCGGCGCAGGCTTCGATGGCGACCTGCGGCGGCCCGCGGCGTTTTCTTTCCGAGCTGTCGTCCGCCGCTGCGGCGCCCGCAAACAGTAGAGCGCCGGCAAGAGCGGGGATAACGAGACGATAATTGTGCATGGTGGACTCCTTGAATATCGATCGATGACGGTTGTTTTGAGGAGTCTCCAGCCTGCGGCGGAAACGCGCAGACAGTTCGGCGGGATTGTGCAGAGTCGGAGGAGTTTTCAGTGCAGGTGCGCCTACTCCAGTTTGTAGCCGACGCCATAGATGGAGCGAATCAGTTCTTTGCGACCCGTCGCGGCATCGATCTTGTGTCGCAGGTTCTTGACGTGGGAGTCCACCGTCCTGTCGCTCACGATGCGGCCGTCCCGGTAAATCCGGCTCATCAGTTGCTCTCGCGAAAACACCCTGCCGGGCTGGTCGACGAACAGGGCCATCAGGCGAAACTCGACCGGCGTCAGATCGAGCTCACGATTGTCGATCGTGGCGACGAAGCGGTTTTCGTCAATGACGATGCCGTGCGCAGCGGCCCCGGGGTCTGTTTTCAGCATCTCGACCCGGCGCAGCAGGGCCTTGACGCGGGCAACCACCTCGCGCGGACTGAAGGGCTTGCAGATGTAGTCGTCGGCTCCCAGCTCGAGGCCGAGTAAGCGGTCGATCTCGTCCACCCTTGCGGTGACCATGATAATCGGTACGGTCGAGTGCCCGCGTAGCTCGCGGCAAACAGTAAGTCCATCCTTGCCGGGCAGCATCAGGTCCAGCAGCACGAGATCCGGTGCGTTCTCGCGCACCCAGTCGTCGACCGCGGAGCCGTTGTCGAGTGTGTGCGCCGCGAAGCTCGACTGTCTCAGGTAGTCGCAAATGAGCGCCGCGATCTTCGGTTCGTCCTCGACGACCAGGACACTTGCCTGGTCGTTCATGCGGCCGTCTCCGTCGCCAGGGGCAAGCGGATCTCGACCAGCAAACCGCCCAGCGCCGAGTGCTCGGCGCGGATGCTGCCGCCGTGCGCCTCGACAATCGCTTTGCAAATGGCGAGCCCCAGTCCCGAGCCGCCAAACTCGCGGCTGCGCGAAGTTTCGACCCGAAACAGGCGATCGAAGATATGCTCGAGCGCCCGTTCGGGAACACCAGGGCCGGAGTCCGCAAACTCGATGACGGCGGCATCCGGGGTGCTGCCGCAACTGACGCGCAGATGGCCGGGGAAATCCGTGTAGCGAATCGTGTTTTCGATCAGGTTGATGAACACCTGTTCGAGACGTTCGTCGTCGGCCATCACGCGAATCTGCGATTTCGGCAGCTTGAGCGTCAGTTCGATGTTCGCCGCATCGAGCCGGGTTCCGGCCGTCTTGAGCGAGGCTTCGAGCAGCGCGCACACATCGACTTCGAGTAGCTGATAGTCGAGATTGCCGTCGTCGTAGACGGAAAGGTCGTGCAGATCCGCAACCAGCTTGGTAAGGCGCGAGACTTCGGCCTGGAGCGACTTCCGGGTGCCGGCGTCGAATTGCCGAACCCCGTCTTCCAGCGCCTCGAGTTCCCCTCGAAGTACGGCAAGCGGCGTGCGCAGCTCGTGCGCAATATCGGCTATCCAGCGTTTGCGCGCCGTCTGATTGTTGTCGAGCGTTTCGGCAAGCCGGTTGAAGTCGTTGGCGAGATCGCCGAGTTCGTCTTCTCCGGAACGCTCTATGCGAGTGCGGTAGTTGCCGGCCGTAATGGCGTGCGCGCCGCTGGCCAGCGCCCGGATCGGTTTGCTGAGCTGGCGGGCCAGGAGACCGGAAATGACGGCGGCGAGGATCAGCGCTGCCGCCGCGGCCAGCAGGATGGAGTGTTCCTGCTCCTCCACGAAACGCCGGTCGAGTTCGTCGGTCAGGGCGTTTCTCGGCGCGACGCTCAGGAAGCCGATGGTCTTGCCGTCGAGTTCGAGTGTCTGCCGTGTCGCCCGGGGTTGTGGCGACGGGCCGACGACGGGGCGGCCGTCAGCGTTTAGCAAGGACACCCGGCGCCGGATATCGAGGGGGTCGGGAGGTGGCGGGCGGCCGCCCGGTCCGCCCCGGGAGCGGCGTTCCGCTGCCTCGGGGCGCAGCAGGGCCCCGAGACGCCTGGGGTGGTTCTCGAGCGAAGCCCAGCTGCCTTCTTCGGCATACAGTTCGACGAGGTTTAAAGCCGCCGTAGCGACCGTCTCGGCTTCCTGCTCTTCGATGTAGCCCAGGAATCCGCGCTCGAAGTTCCAGCGCGTTATGGCGGCGTTGAGCGCCAGCGTGGCGAGACTCACTGCCGTGAGCGCAAGGAACGTACGCATGCCTATGGTCAGTCGCATGGCGCAAGCCTAGCAGGATGCTCGGAGGCAAGCCGCCGTTTGCACAGTTTCTCCATATTTCCTGCAAAGGGTTTTGCTCTCATGACGGTGAGCAATCATCGACTCGCAGGAACCTGTTATGACCAAGCACATTCTCGACCGGCTTGTTCCGCGCCTCTTGGCCGGTGTCTTGCCATGCGTTCTGCTGGCCGCCTGCAGCAGCAGCTCGACGCTCGACTCCGCCGACTCTGTCGAGGAAACGGCGAGCGAAGACCCAACGCCGCTCGAACCGGATGTCGACTACACGCAATTGGCCGACTTCTCGGCCTACGACAACTGGGTTTGCGACAACGACACGATATTCGATCCGGACAACGGGGCCGAACTTGTACCGGCTGTGTCCATTACTGACGACCCGGCGGCGTCGCTGAGAACAATTAGCGGCAACACTATTCCCAACCATCTCGTTGGCGATTTTCCGAACGTCAGCAACCCCAACGCCATTGACGAATTCGAGTCGAGCTACCGCGTGGTGCTTAGAGGAGACGCCGAACAGCCCGACCGATCCTCGCCGAACGCCGCTCAGCACGTCGGCGTGTCCCTGGGCGGTGTGCTGTTCGATCCGAACACGGCCGAGGTCTACAACAACGACCGCGGGTCCGGCTGGAACTATGAAGCGCTCACGATCGGCGCCGCGGGCAATAGCGAACTGGCCGGCGCGATCGGCTACCTCGGCACCGACTGCAACAACGCACACGTCCAGCCGACCGGAAAGTACCACTATCACGGGATGCCGGAGGAACTGATCAGCACCTTGCTCGAAGCCACCGGCGCCAACCCCGCCGAACCGGGCATGGTCATGATTGGCTATGCGGCGGACGGTTTTCCCCTGTACGCGCGCTACGGCTATTCCGATCCACTCGATCCGAGCAGCGCCCTCGTTGCAATGCAGGGCAGCTACGAGCTGAAGGAGGGGACTCGACTTTCCGGGCCCGGCGGCAGCTACGACGGCACCTTTGTGCAGGACTGGGAGTACGTTGCCGGCAGCGGCACGCTCGACGAATGCAACGGTCGGTTCGGCGTAACGCCTGAGTTTCCGGCTGGCATCTACCATTACTTCGTCACCGACGATTATCCGTTCATCCAGCGCTGCGTCTGGGGCGAACCGACCGACGATGCGTTGATCGGCGCGCCGTAGCGGGGAGCGAGGCATGAGAATCATCTTGATCCTGCTGCTCTGCTCAGCCGCGTCGACCGCCGCGGCGCACGGTTCGGCGGATAATCATCTGCAGCTGGTCGTTGTGGGTAGTCGCGTCAAAATGAATATTGGCGTCGACATGCGGGTGCTGTCGATTGTCGACAATAACCGGGACGGTTACGCGGGACTCGACGAACTGGCCGCGGGTCGCGCGCGCTTCGACCGCTGGCTTGGTGAGGCTCTCAAGGTCAGCAACGAGCATGGCAGCAGCGGCGGCGTTGTTTTTGCAGACGTCACGTCGGACCTGGTCATTGCGGAGACGCACGGCGATCGCGTAGACCACGCGCGGGTGCTGCGCACGCTGGCATTTGCCGAACGGCCGAGGGCACTCGTGCTCGACCTCGAGCGTCTTTTGAAGATTGTTCCAGATCTCAAAGTGACGGTCGTCAACGCCTCGTCCGGGAAAGTCTACCGATTGCGTAAGCTTTCGGAGGTGGCTCTGGTCCCGATACCCGAAATCTGAGTACGCTGGCGCATCGAGTAGACTCTTCCCAATGGAACGCGAAACATCAATCGAGTCGGCGCACCCGGTTGGGCTTGCACAACAGCTGGCAGACTTTCTTGCACCCTTCGGGACCAGCGCGGAGCAGCCCCTGATAGTCGCACTGGACGGTAAAAGCGGCGCCGGCAAGTCGACGCTCGCCCGGTGCTTTTCGACGTTGGTAAACGAACCTGCGGTATCGCCCGTCGTTGCGATTATCGAGTCGGATCAATTTTATGCCGGAGGATCAGCGGCGTTCTGGGATTCGCTGTCCGCGTCGCAGCGAGTGGAGCAGGTGATCGACTGGCGGCGCTTGCGCGCCGTGCTCGAAGCGCTCCGCGAGCGCGGGAACGCACGCTGGCGAAGCTTCGATTGGGGCAGTCCGGACTGGGACGCGCCGTCCGTGCCTTTACGCCTGTACAGCGAAGAGCTCGACGCGACGCCCGTCTTGCTCGTCGAGGGCGTCTATAGCGGCCGGCCGGAACTATCCGAATTGGTCGACGTCAGCGTGCTGCTTCGCGTCGACGAAAACGATCGGCTGCGCCGTCTTCGACACCGCGAGGGGGAAGCGTTCGATGCCGTGTGGCATCAGCGTTGGTCGAGCGCCGAGGATTATTACTTCGACAAGCTCGCCACGCCCGATCGCTACGACCTCGTGCTGTCCGAGCCGTTTTGTGCTCCCTAGCCGAGAGCCGCGGCGTCGAACAGCCGAGGCAACAGCGTAATGCGGGATTCGTGGTAACCGTCGATCAGCCTCGACATTTCGCGCCGATTGTCGTTCATCAGCAGCTCGCAAAGCTGTACGAGTTCGCTGCGCACCGTCACGATAAACTCGCATTCCAGCGTGCGGACAAAATACAGATGATCGTTGGCGCGCTCGATCGAATCGACGACGTGCGGTTTTCCGCTCAGCCCGGCTATGCAGGCAAAAACTTCGCCGGTGTATCGCGCCAGCGAGCGCGGTCCCGGCGCCGGAATACGCGTCAGCCTGTGCAGCACAACCGCAATGCGTTCGAACTGTCGGGGGCGGTTGCGGAGTTCGGCGCCATCGGTCTTGAGCTCATGCGCAAGCAGCAGCCGGCTCAGTTCGTAATAGCCTTGTATGTTTTCCGGCGAGAGCCGTAGAGCGTAGTAGCCTTTCCGCTGGTCCTTCACGACGAGCTTTTCCGCAACGAGACGATCGAGCGCCTCGCGAATTGAGCTGACGCCAACATCGAAGCGGCGCGCAATCGGCTCGAGTGCAATTCGGCCGCCCTGTGGAAACTCATAGGCGATCGCGTGCGCCTTGACGGCATGGTAGATGCGTTCGCGGGTTGCCGTCCTCGACGACTCACCGACAACGGGAAACGGTCCGGCGATTCCGGCCGGTGTTCTCGACCCCGGGCGTTCAAAGGCTGGCATAGACAAACCTCCCGGCATTCCCGTGTCGTGCATTGGTTACGCCCGCGAGCCGTAAGGCCGCTAGCGTTTCAATGCGTCGAGCAGCAGGGGAAGCGCTTCGAATCTGGCGGCGTGGTACTCGCGTATTGCACCGCTAGTTGCCTCGAATTGTTCTGCGAGGAACAGTTCGCAGACGTTGGTCAGTTCAGCCCGGGTTTCATCAAGGTGGCGGGTTTCGAGCGCACGCATGAAACACAGGCTATCGTTGATTCGGTTAACGGAGTCGATAACGTGCGGGTTGCCCGACAACTCGGCAATCGATAGAAACAGTCGGCCGGTATGGCGGGCAATCATGGTGGGTGAGCAGTCTTTGTCGCTGTCGAGAATGGACAGAACAACCGCTACGCGCGCGCTGGCGTTTTCGAGCTTGCCGAGATCCAGCGAGCGCGTGTTCAACGACGCATCGAGCAGGAACTGATTGAGGCTGTACAGTCCACGGAAGCGGTCTTCGGACAGGCTGATCGCAATAAAACCTTTTTGCGGCGCACGTTTGACGAGGCCCTCGGCGACGAGCATGTTGAGCGCAGCGCGCACCGGCGGCGTGCTTACGCCCAGGTGCTTCGCCAGCGGTTTGAGGAGTATCGGTTCGTCGGGTCTGAAATCGCACGCGACGGCGCGGGCTTTCAGTGCAAGATAAACGCGATTATCGACGTAACCGTCAATGTGATCGCCGTTGTAATGGTCGCTGTTGCTGTTTGTCGTCGGTACCGGCTGCATTGTTTCTTTCCGATTAAAAAAAAGCAACGCCGCCGCTTTTTTATGTCTGCGTTGTTCGTTGTCGTTGCGTTCGTTTGCGGACAAAAGTGCATGCGATGTCGCATAGACTATTGACCGTGGATTAATCGTAGAGAACCGGCATCATGATGCGTACTACCAGATCGGGTAGGGAGGATTCAGCGCGGTGCGAATATCCGATTTCCTCGAAGCGTCCAACGAAGCTACATCACCCGAGTGTGTAGTCGAGGTCATGGAGCGCGCCGCTGGTGATGTCGGTTTTGAACGCTACGCTTACTGCGCGCTGACCCGGCACGACAGCTATGACGCCGGACTGAATCCCGCGCCGGCGGTTGTGCACAACTTCCCGGATGCCTGGCGCGACCACTATTTCGAAAAGAACTACCAGGCCAAAGATCCTGTCGTGCTGTTTGCGCCCGAGATCGAAACACCCTTCGAATGGGGTGATCTCAAGAAGCGTTTCAAGCTGGACGCCGAACAGCAAAAGATCATGGAAGAGGCGCGTGAGTTTGGTCTCGAAGACGGCGTGGGCGTGCCGTTACATGGCGCTCGCGGCAACGTTTGCCTGCTTTCGTTCGCGAGGGCCGAACACCAGCCTGTCAAAAGGTCCGACCTTGCCAAGCTCGAGGTTATCGCTACCCAGTTTCACTCCGCCTACAGCACAGTCGGTCGCGTAGATAGACGCAGCCGTCGCGCTCTTCTGCTTTCACTCAGGGAGCGGGAGTGCCTGCAATGGATTGCGCAAGGTAAATCGTCATGGGACATTGCGGCGATTCTCGACATCAGTGAGAACACCGTTAACTTCCACGTGAAGAATGCGTTGGCGAAGCTCGATGCAAACACTCGAACGCTGGCTGTCGTCAAAGCGATCCGTTACGGACTCATTGCGCTATAAGCACGATCTTTAATTAGTTCGTCAAGATAGTTCGTCAAAACAAATCGTCACCGTGTTGTGCTAAGCGCCCACCCGTTTTGATAGGTGTGAACACGCCGCGATCATGATCTATTCACTCCGTGCTGGCCGATCGCCGGAGTTGAGGTGTGAGTGTTGTTTGCTTGAATTGGGAAACCGTGCATCTGCACGGCGAAGCGTGGATTTCTCATCATCGACTTCGGCATCGCCTGTTCGTGGAACGACAGGGTTGGGAGGTGCCGAGCTACGAAGGTCTCGAACACGATGAGTTCGACACACCCGCGGCCCAATACCTGTTGTGGCTCGACGACGCCGGCAAGACTCGGGGAGTTACTCGCCTTCTGCCCACGACGCAGCCTTACATGATTCAGAAACTGTGGCCCGATCTTCTCGAGGAGCAGCCGCCGACGTCCGACTGCGTCTGGGAGGCAACCCGTTTCTGCTGTGACTCCAGCCTCGATGCCGCTACCCGACGGCGTATTGTTACGGAAATTATTTGTGCCACCCAGGAGTTTGGTCTTGCACGCGGTATCCGCCGTTATCTGACGGTCATGCCGCAGCGACTCTTGAAGCATGTGTTGGAGAGAGCGGGATGCGAGGTCGAAGTACTGGGTCCTGAACGAACCCTGGGTAACCTGCCCGCAGTCGCGGCTTCGCTGGCGATACGCCCCGATATCCTTGCCGAGATACGGCGGCGTGGCGCGCTCGCCGGACCGGCGCTCAGAAGCGATTTGTCGGTGGCTGCCTAGCGGCCGCGATGCGGGTGAGCGCTACTTGGAAACGTCACGGAACCGTCGCGCGTGCGCCTGCTCCAGCGGCACGTCCGGCAAGCGGAACGAGCGTACTTCGCCGGAGGGCCGGCTGATGGCCCAGAGCTTGCGTGCATCGAGCGGGTCGAACGCAAACGCCTGTCCCTCCGCGTCGATGTCGATTGTTGCCACGTGCAGCAACGTGGGCCCCATTGCGGGCTTTGCCAGCACGTACAGTTCGGGTTTGTGGTGGCCAAAAACGTACAGCAGGCCGTCGGCGCCGAGCGCGCCGCCCGACGCCGCCTGGGGCGCCATTCTCTCGATGAGAGCGGGCGGCAGCCTCCAGCCGCCCGTGCGCCGCCAGCGCTCGTCGAACGTGTGCACTCCCGCGTAGGCGTTTGTCTTGAACGGTTCGCCGCTCCTGTCGTTGTAATGAGCGAAACCGACAATCCAGCCGTCCTCGTAACGGTCGAACCAGGTCAGCGAGCCGTAGTCGACGAGCCCGAGGCTGTGCGAGCGCGCATGCTGCATCGAGCTCGAATCGAACACCTCGACCGAGCTGGCCATCGGCACCTCCGGGTGATTGCTGTTCGCGCACCACAGTAGCCCGCCTTCGGCAAAACAGCTGTTGAGGTGCGCAATCAAGCCACCGCGCGGGCCGCTCCAGCCGGCCACTCGCGTGCCCGAGCTACGTTCGTACTTGCCGATGGCCGAGTTGCTGACGGCGTAGAAATGTTGCTCGTCGACAGCAACACCCTGGCGAGCCTCGCGAGCTGGAAATTGTTCGAGACTTTGTGCTTCGAGTTCCAGCGGCGGTGGGGGTGAATAACGGCCGTCGTCCGCGGCAGCCAGCGGCGGCACAGCCATCGCCGACAGCAGAACCGCGGCGTGCCGCGCTGTCCAGACCGCGCGTCGGCCTGTCATTGTACGCTCGCCGTCAGGCCAAGCCAGAATGTGCGTCCAAACACGGCGTCTTCCTGTAAAAAAGCAGCCCCGGGGCCGGTTAATTCGCGACGCCCCTCGTCGCTCAGGTTCTGCGCTTCGCCAATGACCGTCAGCCCGCGGCCCAGGTTGAAGCGCAGCTGCAGATCGATTTGCGCGCGCGCATCCCAGTACTCGTCGCGATCCGGGTTGTTCGCGTTCAACGTGTCGAGGAACTCGTCCGTGTAATTGTACGACGCGCGGATTTCGAAATCGTCGGTGGCGTAGAAGGCAGTCAAGTTGCCGACAAAATCGGGCTGCTGGAAATAGCCGGTCGTGCGCGTGCCGCCGTCGGCGAGCGGAACGACAAACTCGGTGTCCAGCAGCGTGACGTTCGCGATCACGCCAAATCCGTCGAACGGCTTCGGCAGAAAACTCAAGGTCTGCTGGTATTGGGCCTCAAAGCCGAAGATTTCGGCGTCGGCGGCGTTCTCGGGCTGAGTCAGCGCGTCGTAGCTTACGCCGTCAATCTCGATCGGGCCGGTCGTCGTCGTCAGGAATATCTCGTCGGCAACGTCCTTGTAGAACACGCCGGCGGCGAGGATACCGTTGGGGATATACCATTCGGCGCTGAAGTCCAGGTTGGTCGACACCCGCGGATCGAGTTCGGGATTCGAGCGGCTGATCGTCTCTTCCGCGGTGTTGATACTGATGCCGCGAGTGAGGTCGCTCAGGTTGGGGCGGCCCAGTGTCTGCGAAGCCGCCGCTCTGAAGACCACACCCTCGCCGACGTTCAAGCGGAAATTGATGGACGGAAGCACGTTGGTGTAGCTGCCGCTGACAGTTTCACCGCCAAGCGGCGCTCCGTCCCAGTCCGTATCTTCGATGCGTACACCGCCTACCAGCGTCCAGCGCTCGGTGCCGTAGCTTGCCATCAGGTAGGCAGCCATGATGTCTTCGTTTGCATTCGACCCTCGGTCGATGTCGAGAACTCTGTCAAACGCATTGCTGCCGAAGAAGTTATCCGAGGCTTCGAGTCCTATGCGATTGTTCAGGCGATAGCCACCCTGCCAACCTACGTCGGCGAGGCCGGAGTCCGCGACATCCGCCAGCGTATAGCTCACCCCATCCGCGGCAACAAACCGCTGGAAATTGAAACCTTCCGACTTGTCGATGCTGCGAAACAGCAGTCCGCCTTTGATTTCCAGGTCGCTCTCCGTGGCCAGCCAGCTTACGTCGAACTTGGCCTCGAGCGTGTCGTCGTCGGTGAAGCGGTCCAGCACGCCGCGATTGACGTGGCCGTAGTTGGTGAGATCATTGAAAGCCTCGGGGTCCAGCGGTTCGATCGTATTGAAGAAAGAGGCCGTGCTGTAGCGGGCGCCGAGCGTCGTGTCCGTCTGAAACGCGTCGGTTACCTCCGGGTTGGAGAGTTCCGCGTTGGTCAGCGCAACGTCCGCCTCGATGAGCAGGCTGGGTGAGGGTTCCCAGTCCATACCCGCGCGCAGGCTGCTGATGTCGCGGTCCAGCACGAAGCGTCCAATGCCCACGATGTTGAATCCCGAGTCGGTGATACCGCTGACCGGAGTCTGACTGCGAATGACCGCCGGTTGCGCGGCGCTGCCGCTCGTGCCGAGTTCGTAGCGCTGCTCGTCCCGGCGCTCGTCGTCGTTGTATTCGTTGTAGTAACCCGCAAGATCGAAGTAAAGCGTGTCCGACGGCTGAAACTCGAGGCGGCCCGTCACGCCGATGCGTTCTCGCACGTTGTTGTAGAAGAAGATCCGCTGATTCGTGGGCACGACGATGCCGTTGCCTTCGCCCAATCCGACGTTGTTGCCGGCATCATCGAACTCCGTGTAGTCGGCGTCATCGACTTCGACCTGCGGGATCTCGAAGTTGCGTATCGAGTAGTCGATCCCCAGCACGGCGCCGAATTGCCGGTTGCTGCCAAATCGCCCGCCCGCCGCGAAGTTACCCCGCCACGGGAACACGTCCCGCCCGTCTGATAGCGTCGTCCCGTCTCCGGACTGTTCGTGTGACCCGAGGAAAACACCGCCGATCAGGAACGGCGTTTCGCTCGCCAGCGCGGAGCGCGTCACGAGATTGATGTTGCCGCCGATCGCGTTGTGATCGATATCGGGCGTCACCGATTTTTGTACTTCGATGCCGGCAAGCAGGAATGCCGGTATCAGGTCGAGCGGTACGGCGCGCGCCAGCGAGCCGCGCTCGGGAGAGGCGATGACCATGCCGTCGACCGTGGTCCGGTTGTAGCTCGAGTTGAGTCCGCGGACGATCGGAAAGCGTGCTTCGCCCTGGTCGTTTTGAACCGCAACACCGGGTATGCGCAGCACTGCCTGCGCTGTGTTCAGGTCGGGAAGCCGGCCAATGTCGTCCTGCGCCACGGCGTCGAGGATGGCGTTCGACTGCCGCTTGTTGTCGAGGGCGCGTTCAATCGACAGTGCCTGACCGTAGACGACCACTTCTTCGAGTTCGGTTGAATCGCTTTGTGCCAGCGCAAGTGGATGAATGAGCCACGCCAGCAATAAAACGCCCGCCTGCAGCGAGCGGCGTCGATTGTTCATTTGGGGGTCCCCTGATCCAGTGTAGGTGTTAGGCCGAAAAGCGCCGCTCAGGGTGAGCCTCGTATGTGAACAAAACTAGTACAGTTGGATTAACAATCGATTAGCGTTTTGTGTGCGTGGCCTTACGGCCTGCGCACCGGGGGATGAGTAAACCGGCGCTCGACTTCATGGCCGCGGTTCGCGATGGCTGGATCGTTTCGGCTGGTGACGTCGCCAGTGCGGTTCGACCGCAACGCGCTCAACGACTGCGAGCGGCGAGCCGTATCGCGCGCCGTTCTCCAGCCTCTTCGTAGCGTTTGGTTTCGACGTCCGACTGCGGCGCTACGGCGGGCACCGAGGCGGGTTTGCCGGCCTCGTCCAGCGCGACGAAGGTCAGATAGGCGGACACCACGTGCCGCGTGTCTCCGCTGAAGCTGTCCTCGGCGGCAACGTGCACGCCGATCTCCATCGAACTCCGCCAGGACCGGTTGACGGCTGCCTTCACGACCAGCGTGTCACCCGCGCGGGCGGGCGCCAGGAAGTTGAGGCTGTCGACAGCGGCCGTAACACAGGTCTTGCCGCTGTGGCGTTCCGCGACGATCAGTGCCGTGCGGTCACACAGGCTCATTACGAGCCCGCCGAACACCGTGTACTTGGAATTCAGATCGTTGGGAAAGACCTTGTATACGTTCTGCTCCACCGCCGAGGCGGCGGGCGGTTTACTCGTTGTCGTCATCGCTTGCTTTCCTCCAAACCCAGATCCAGCAGCCGGCGGAGCAGCATCTGTCCGAAGCTTCGCGGGCTCTCGAGTCCCATTCTCTCGAGCACTTGCCGGTTTTGGCCCCGCGGTGCGCGGGGCAGTGCGCGTATCGCCAGCTTAAGGCGTGACCAGCCGTTCGGCGTTTCCGACTTGAGCCACTCGAGCGCTTCGATGAGCTCTTGCTCGATGTGCGTGAAGTCCGTGCCCAGCGGGTACGGTGGAAAATGCTCGCTCAACTCATCACATTCGAAAACCGCGCACAACGCGGCCGGTGTATTGTCCAGCGCGTCGGCTGGAAGGGCAAAGCCTGCCTCAAGCTTGCCGGCGTTTCGCGCGGCGTCCAGGAGTTCGGGCTGAAACGCCGAATCGGCAATACACAGCATGGCATCGATGACGTCCTTGTCGGCCTTGCCCCTGGTTGCGGCGACGCCATACTCGGAAACATAAATGTCCCTGTAGTGCCTCGGCACCGTGGTGTGTGCATAGGACCAGCGGATGTTCGAGCGCAGCTTACCGCCGCTTGTTCGACGCGCGCGACACATGAGTATCGAGTAAGCGTCGTCCAGCGCATGCGCCATCGAGACGAAGTCGAACTGGCCACCCACACCGCTGACCACGCGGCCGTCGTCCAGGCCATCCGAGACGGCGGCGCCCAGCAGCGTGAGCATCATGGTTTCGTTGACGAAACGCGCGTCCCGGCGCTGCTCGCGTTTCCGCGCCTCGTCGCCGAACAAGGTGTTGACCTCGGAGATCGCCGTCATGCGTATCTCGCCGCGTTTTGCGACGTCGAGCGAACGCAGCGCCGCGTAAAAGCGCGCCGAGCCGACAAAAAAGCCGGCGTGCATGAGCGAATCGTCTCCCGCGCCCGCCGGTCTCCGGATCAGGCCTGATTCGTAGAGCGCGAACAGGGCATCGCTCAAGAGCTCCGACGAGGCAAACAGCCCCTTGTCGAAGGCGCCCGTTTCCACGGGCAACTCGTTCCGCCGCCGGGTCCCGGGCCCGCCCGGCAAGCGTTCGAGGGTGTGCGCAAAAACCTCCGGCGAACGCTGTCTGAGCATCAGGCAGTGGGCGACCGCGTCGCTCAGGGAGCCAATGCCGAGCTGCAGAGTGCCGCCGTCGGGGATCAGGCTGGCGACGTGCATGGCCGTAGCGTAGTCCGCGGGTGAAACTCGTCGATTGGGCAGCGCAAACAGCGGAAAGTCGAGCGCCTCGTCGTCGAGCAGCAGGTCGATGCGGTCGCCGGACAGCTCGGCATCGCCCGCCATGTATGGCATGTTGCGGTTGGTTTGAGCCACCACCGCGACGGCTTTACCGTTTCGGCGCTGCTCCTCTATATAAGGCAGCAGGTCGAGGGTTACTTCGGGATTCGAACCCAGGCTATAGCGGTCCGGCATCGTCGGGTCGATACCCACAAGTTGCGCAATGACGTTGACACCCAGCCGCTTGAGTTCGGATGCCACCTGGCTGTAGTTGACGCTCGTGTAGCTCTGCTGCACGAGCGGGTTCTGGAGATATGCGCCGGGCCGAAGGTAGAACTCGCGTACCGACACGTTCGGCGGCAGTGTCCGGTCCCTGAGGTCCGCCGCGTACAGGGGTTCCGGCCAGCGCGCGTACAGGCGCTCGTTCAGCGGAGCGAGAAAACGGCGTTCCAGTTCACTCTTGCCGCGCGGTCTTTCGAGTGTAAGCCCGGTGAAGATATCGAGCGAGATGGAGCTGTCAGTCTGCGCGCGGCGATACAGTGCGTCGACGATGTGCGCGGGCTTGCCGATACCAATGGGCAGGCCAAGCACGATGCGCTTGCCGACCGCTGCAATGACGGCGTCGGCCAGTCGTTCGGCCGAGTCAAACTGCTGTAGCGTCGTCATATACGCTGATCATGCCGTATCTGCCCGGCTTCGGCGAGCAGCACCGCGGCTTCAGGCGTATCCGCCCAGGAGCTTTTTCAAGTCGCCGAGAAAATGTTTGAGCGTACCCGTCAGCAACACGAACTCGGCGTCCTGGCGGGCAATCGGATCGTCGTTGTCGTCATGGTCCTCGTCGGCGCCCAGGAACTTGAGCTTGGAGACGATGCCATCTTCGCTCACTACGCAGCTCATCGTGTTGTCGTATTCGATCGCGAGGTGCGTGAGCCGCATGCCGTCAGCGACGTGCTTGCGAATGGAGGGGTCGCTGAGATCAAAATCGGTCCAGCGAGCAATCGAGCGACTGTCGGCGAGGTCCTGCATGCGGCAGTCCCTGCCGGCCCTAAACTGGCGCGGTGCATCGCCGAAAAAGATGCGGACGAGCAGCGGATCCACGGGTTCGCGAAACGCCAGCGGAGCAATGCTCAGGCCGTCGATCGATGCGGTCAGCCGCCGCAGAAAACGTTCAGCGTTGGCTTCCTGAGCCGTGTCGATGCCGATGATCTGCTCAGCCGGGTCGGCGTAGCCCCAGATACGGTCGGACTTGAGCAAAGCCTTGGGCATGAGGTCGTCGCGCGCCTCGTTCTTGAGCCGGCGTTTTTCGCGAGCAGAGGGTAGCTCTTGCATGCGGTCGCGATACGCCTCGACTCGCTGCTCGAGCTCTTCGTTGACGACCGCTGCCGGCAGCACGCGCGATTGGCTGCGCAGCCTCAGGAGATCCGCGCCGTTGACCCGCCGCGCGAGCAGCTCACTGGCGTCGGCGGCAACCGGTACCCAGCCCGAGCTGCGCTCGGTCAGCGGGCCGCACGGCTTAAAGGCTGCTTTTTCAAGGTGTTCCGATAACTTGTCTTCGGATTCGGGCCAGCTGCCCTGCCAGCGATAAAAGCGGAGATTGCGAAACATGCCGTGGTTCCCGTGGGCGCCTGCGCCGGAGTGTGCCAATGAGGCGGCGCAGTATCAGAAAAAGTGGCCGGCAAGTCACCATTGCAATCGTTGCTATTTGCTGTCAGCGACCCCCGCTCAGTCTCGCGGCCTCAGAAGCTCGGGCAGGGATTTCGCGAGCAGCGCTTCGAGCTTGATGCCCGCAGCGCCGACGCCGTGTTCGTTGACGTCCGCGCCGGGCACGGCCGCGCGTCCGAGGAGCGTAAACTCGCGCCCGCCGTCAGCCTGCGGAAGGCAAACGTGCGCGAGCACGACGAGCTCGGACATGCCGCGCGTTTCGCTCGGCCCCCAGCCCAGTTTCTGATAAATGCGCCAGCGGCCATCGCTGAGGTCGTCAAGCACCGCCTTTGGATCCTCCACGTCGGTTACGCTCGTTTTCCGCAGCGTGGCGGCCAGCACCCGCGGCAGCAGCGTTGAAATGCCGGCCAGCATGCCGCCGACGCGGTCCTCGTCTTCGCTGTGGTGTTTGCCGAAGAAGACGGTTTCGACGTCTTCGCGTTCGAGGCCGGGGTGACGGGTTGCAGGCTCGCGGTCGTGGCTCGCGAGACGCTTCAGCCATTCGGTCTGCGCGAGCGCCGTCATGGCTTTGTTGCCGTCCGTGCCGCACTCTTCGCAGCGGTAGGTGAGGTAATAGGGGTCGTCAGAGGCCGCTGCAAAGATCTCCGGTGTGTAGCGGCTGGCGCCGTCGGCCGACACAAATTCGTCGTCTTCCGGCGTGAACACCTCGGTTGCGTACGCGCCGCGGAAGCGCACACCTTTGTTGGCGAGTTTGAGCCACTCGTCGTGAAACAGCGCTGTCGCGTACTCGCGGCCCGCGAGGTTGAGCAGGAACGTTGCGATGGCGTTGGAGTTGCCGTCGGCGCCGCCGAAGGGTTCGTAGCTGTTAATGCTTGTAATGAGGTCGGCAAGCGCCACGCCGCCGACGCGGCTGTCGGCGCCGATGTCGTTTACGCGCAGCCGCGCAACAGCCGCCGTAAACGCCATGATTTTCGACGAACTCCAGGGTTCGTACAGGCGGTCGTGGCTCCGATCGTTGGCGAGGTAGCGGTAGGCCAGCCCGGAGGGCTCCCGCCTGAAGTCGACGACCGTGAGCCAACCCTCGTCGGCCGGCGAGGAGAAGTAACTCCAGTCGGACGCAATGCGCTGTTCCCAGCCCGGCGACGCATAGTCGACCTCGGCGGCCGTGCGGTAGTCTGGTGTGTCTTCACTCTCGGGGATGGCGCAGTCGATGCTTAGCTCGTCGAGGCGGGCCGGTAGCAGCGGCGGAGGGTTCAGTACGGTATCCAGGTAGTTCGCGGCCGCGCTGGTTTCCTCGGTACTGGGCTCCTCGACGGTCGCATCTGCCGCAGCCGGTGGCTCGGGCGCGCAGCTCGACAGCGCGAGTAACGCGGCTGCGGTCACGACCGAATGAAGACCCGGCGGTCCGGGCAGCGGGCGGGCTCCGTTCGTACGCAGGGTAGGCCTCTCGGTTGTCATGTCATTACCTCAATAAAGCTCAACGGGTGAGCGGTTGCCGTCTTCGGGCGACGGTTGTCGGGCAGCGTCTTCGCCCACCGTGTCGATGCGGAGTTGCCCGATCTGCCGGTCAAGTGTCTCGAACGCATCGACGGAAAACTCGTGCGGCGTCGACAGACGACATTTTGCGGCCGAAATGTATTCGAGAGCACGTTCTACGTCCCGGTCTTCCAGATCCTCGAACGCCTTCAGGGCGCAGCCTGCTAGTTCGATCCGATGGCAGATCATTGCCATGTCGTTGCCCGCCCGTATTGCGTCCGTCACCGTGCCCTCGAAAGTGCGGCCGTCGAGTACGGCTCCCATATCGAGATCGTCGGTCATGATCAGGCCGGAAAAGCCCAGCTGTCGGCGCAGGTAACCGTTAACGACGTTCGACGACAGCGAAGAGGGCAGCCCCGGACTGTCCGCGTCGAAACAGGATAGCCAGGCGTGCCCCGTCATTGCGCTATCGCACTCGGGCAGCAGGGCCTCGAACGGTCGAAATTCACACGCCTCCATTTCGGCGAGCGGCTTGTCGATCGTGGGCAGGCTGTGATGCGGGTCGACGGTGGCAAGCGCGTAGCTCGGAAAGTGTTTGCCGCAGGACAGTATGCCTTCGCCGCGCAGAGCGCTGTTGAACACGGACGCGAGTTCGATGACCTGCTCCGGCGTTGTGCCGTAGCAGCGGCCGCGAAGCGAGTTGTCGGCGTTGTCGTCGTGCGAGACGTCGAGCACCGGGCAAAGATCGAGGTTGAAACCGAACAGCCTCAGGATCTTGCCCGTCAGTTCGCCGTGCCGCCGGATCAGCCTGGTGTCGCCGCTCATGCGCAGTTCGAGGGCGCTGGGCGGCTCATGGCCCAGCGTACGCAGCCGAGATACCCGGCCGCCCTCCTGGTCGACCGTTATGATCGGCTCGATCTCGGATACGGTACGCAGGTCATCGATCAGGCGACGCACCTGGGCGGGCGATTCGATATTGCGGGCAAACAGGATGTAGCCGCCGGGCTGGACTCGTCGAAAGCGTTCCGCCGTGTCGGCGTCGAGGGTTGTGCCGGGTACGCCCAGGAGCAGCAGCTGGCCCAGAAGCTTCGATTCAGATGTCATTGTGGTCTGCTCGCGTCCGGCCAGATTTTTTCCGTCAAAGGGCTGATTTTCCTGGGTTCTTGCGGGCTTCCGCCCGGGTTTTGCCGATCCTGAACGGGCAATGAGCGGCACATTCCTCTATGATCGGGCCTATGTCCTGCCTCGCCATCATCCGTTCCGCGCGCGACGAAATGTCGGCCAACGAGAAAAAGCTTGCGGATTTTATTCTCGAAAATGCGCCGCTGATCCGCGACTACTCGTCGCAGCAGATCGCAGGTTCGGTCGGCGTAAGCCAGTCCAGCGTCGTGAAGTTCAGCCAGAAGCTCGGCTACAAGGGATTCACCGATCTCAAGCTGGCGATCCACGAAACGGTCATCAAGCAGGGTACCAACGTATCGATGCTGCACAGCGCGGATCATCGCGACAAGACCGACGTTTCGCCGCGGCAGCGCCTGTTTCGCAACAAGTGCGACGCGCTGTCGAGCGCTACCGATCTCAACAGCGAGGTGACGGTGCTTGCGGCCGTGACGGCGATCGAGTCGGCGGCGCGCGTGCAGGTGATCGGGATGGGCACGGCGTACATTGTCGCCAAAGACCTGTCGTTCAAACTCATGAGCCTCGGCAAACCGGTGATCTCCGAAGGAGACGCGCAGCTGCAGATTTCGGGCGTGGCGACGCTCAAGCGCGGCGACTGCCTGATGGCGATTTCGACGCTCGGCCAGGAGCCGGCGCTCATTCAGGTGATCAAGCAGGCGAAGAAAGCCGGCGTGGCGATCATTTCGATGACCAATCAAGGGGCCAACCCTGTGGGCGCGCTGTCCGATATTCGACTGTACTCCGTATCGCGCGGCGCCGGCGCTGACGTGCCGGGCGTCATTGCCGCGACCTCGCAGCAGCACGTCGTCGACATGCTGTATTTCTCGCTCCTGCATCGCGAGGGCCGTCTGGGCCCGGACAGCACTGCCGGAGAAGGGCAGGCCAGCGACGCGTCCTGAATCCTCGGTCCCGGTCAGCACGCCCTGACACCCTCCGCCCAGTCGAGATCGAGACCAATGAGGCTGTCGTAGTCCGGCCGCTGACGGATGACACGGTAGTCGTCGCCGTCCACGAGAATCTCCGGCACGAGCAGCCGCGTATTGTAGGTCGACGCCATGACGCTGCCGTAGGCGCCGGCACCTTCGATGACGACGAGATCGCCCGGCACCTGTTCGGGCAACGTGCGCTGGCGCGCAAAGGTGTCGCCGGTCTCGCAGACCGGCCCGACGATGTCGTAGGTCCGGTCGGCGCGGCCGTTCAGCTTTACGGGGGCAATACCGTGATGTGCGCTGTACATGCTCGGCCGTAGAAAGTCGTTCATTGCCGCGTCGATGATCAGGAACGTCGACTGGTCGCCTTCCTTGACGTAGATGACGCTGCCCACCAGCACGCCGGCGTTGGCCACGAGTGAGCGGCCAGGCTCGATAATGCAGCGGCAGCCGAGTTGTTCGAGGAGCTGGCCGACGAGTACGGCGTATTCCTCCGGCGACGGTGCCGTCGGCGTGTTCCGGTCGTAGTCGACCCCCAGCCCGCCGCCCAGATCGACCGTGTCGATGTCGTGTCCGTCGGCGCGCAAGGTTTCGACGAGGGTTGCGACGCGCTCGAAAGCGCGTTCGTAGGGCGTGAGTTTCAGGATCTGCGAGCCGATGTGCATGTCGACTCCGGCAACGCGAACACCCGGCAGTTCCGCCGCCCTTGCGTACGCCTTGCGGGCGGACTGCCACGGGATTCCGAATTTGTTCTCGGATTTGCCCGTCGAGATTTTTTCGTGTGTGCCGGCGTCGATATCGGGATTGATCCGAAACGCAATACTGGCGGTCCGGCCGAGCCGGGTGGCCACGCGGCTAATGGTTTCGAGTTCCGGGGCGGACTCGACGTTGAATTGCCGAATGTTGTGCTCGAGGGCCAGCTCAATCTCGTCTTCGGTCTTCGCAACGCCCGAAAAAACGATACGTTCGGGCGGCACGCCCGCGGCCAGCGCCCGCCGAAGCTCACCGCCGGAGACGACGTCGGCGCCGGCGCCGAGTGCCGCCAGAAGTTTGATGACGGACTGGTTCGAGTTGGCTTTGACCGCGTAGCAGATCGTGACGTCAAAACCGCGGAACGCGTCTTCATAGCGTCGATAGGCGGCTTCGATGCCTGCCCGCGAATAGCAATAAAAGGGCGTGCCGCAGGCCGCGGCTATATCGCGAATTCGTACTTGCTCGGCACGGTAGTCCCCGTCGACGTAAGAAAACACCGCCACGTCAGGATGCTCCTCACGCTCTTAGGAATAATTTATTATATTCGTTGACTGTCCAGGAATAAATGATTAGCTTCGGTCTCTTCGTGGGGGAGAGGCAAGAGCTGTATGGACTGGATTTCGCTGCTCCCGCCCGCCGTGGCCATTGCCGTTGTCCTCTGGCGCAAGGAAGTCATCGTCGCCCTGGTGCTGGCGATTTTTACGGCCGAACTGCTGCAGGTATCGCTCGACGTTGCCGCCCCCATGTCCGCCACCCTCGCAACCATCGAACGCACGGTCGCGGTCTTCGAGAGTCCGGGCAATGCACGCCTCCTGGTGTTCAGCCTCATGATCGGGGCGCTACTCGCCTATATCCGCGCGTCCGGCGGCGTTGCCGCGGTTGTCTTGAGCCTGGTGAACCGCGGCGTCGCCAAAAACGGCCGCCAGGCCGCGCTCCTGACGAGCGGCGTCGGTACGGTCGTGTTTGTCGAATCCAACCTGAGCGTGCTGACGGCCGGCATCCTGTCGCGAGGCCTGTTCGATCGCTTCGGCATGAGCCGTGCGAAGCTCGCCTATATCATCGATAGCACCTCGGCGCCCGTGTGTATCCTGATTCTCCTGAACGGCTGGGGTGCGTTTGTGCTGGCGCTGCTCGACAACTACGAGCTCGGCGCGTCTTCGGCATCGATTCTGTGGGGCACCGTGCATCTCAACTTCTATGCACTCGTGACCCTGCTGGTCGTTTTCCTGACCGCCGCCAGCGGGCGCTACTTCGGACCGCTGGCGACCAGTAACACCGTCGTCGAACACACGGGCGACGATGCCGACGAGATCAAAGCCACCAAGGCACGCTACATGGTGCTGCCGCTGGCCGTCATGATCTTCGGCATGCTGGGCTTCATGTACTGGACCGGCAACGGTGATCTCGCCGCCGGCAGCGGTTCCAAGTCCGTGCTGTACGCTACGGTGCTGGCGACGCTCGTGGCGTACCTGCAGATGCTCCTGGGCGGCCACTACCCGCACGTCGAACTGGTCAAGATCGGTTTCGGCGGGATGAGCGATCTGCTGCCGCTCGTTGCGATCCTCCTGCTGGCACTGGCGCTGGGCTCGAGTCTCGGCGACCTTGGCACGGGCGACTATATCGCCGGGCTCGTCAGCGGCAACCTGCCGGTGTTCCTGATACCGGCGATGCTGTTCCTCGCCGGCGGACTGATCTCGTTTTCGACCGGCACGTCCTGGGGAACGTTTGCCATTCTCGTACCGCTCGGCATGCCGCTGGTGCCCGCGCTCGACCTGCCGCCCTCGCTGCTGTTGGCTGCGATCCTCGGCGGCGGCGTATTCGGCGACCATTGTTCACCCATTTCCGACACGACCGCCGTCTCGTCCATTGCCTCCGGCTGCGACCTGCTCGAACACGTGCGCACGCAGCTTCCCTATGCGCTGTTCGCGGGCAGCATCTCTTTGTTAATGTACCTCGTCGCGGGGCTCGTTCTGCTGTAGCGGCCGCAATAGCGGCAGGCACTTCCGGTCCGCCTCTGTCTTACGGGAATTTGTCCATGCAAACGCTCATGAGGAATGTGGCCTTCGGTCTGTCGGTCTTTTGTCTTGCGGCCTGCGCGGGTACGGCGCCGCCGCGTGACGACACGATCGACGCCACGGTCGAACGCGCCATGCAGGCGTTTTCGGTGCCCGGTGTCGCCGTCGGCGTCGTCAAGGACGGCGCCGTGGTGCACGCTCAGGGATACGGCATCCGGGAGCTGGGTCGTGACGAGCGCATCGACGGCGAGACCCTGTTCCGCGTGGCCTCGAACAGCAAGGCGATGACCACCGCCGCGCTCGCCATGCTCGTCGACGCGGGCAAGCTCGATTGGGAAGACAAGGTCGTGGACCTGATCCCGGATTTCCGGCTGCACGATCCCTGGATCAGCCGCGAGTTCAACGTCGTCGACCTTCTGACACACCGCAGCGGACTGGGGCTCGGCGCCGGCGACTTGATGTTATGGCCGCGCCCGAACCGGTTTACCCGCGCCGACATCATTCACGGCCTGCGCTACTTCGAAGCCCAGAGCGATTTCCGAACCGAATACGCCTACGACAACACGCTGTACATTGTGGCCGGCGAGCTCGTTCCGGCCGTTACCGGCACGAGTTGGGAAGATTACGTGGACCGGGAGATACTCGGTGCACTCGGGCTTGAGCGGTGTTTTGCGGGCGACATTCCGGCCGCGGAAATGCAAAACCTCGCCGTGCCCCACGCGCTGGTCGAGGGTGAGCTGGCGATTGTCGATCGCAATCGCATTAGCGAGCAGACCTCGATGTCCGCAGCGGCCGGCGGCGTACGCTGCAGCCTCGACGATATGCTGGTCTGGATTCGCCTGCAGCTCAACCGCGGCGAAACGGACAGCGGCGAGAGTCTTTACAGCGCCGACCAGGCGGAAACCATGTGGAGCCCGAAGACGATACGTTCCGTCAGCGCCGCGGAGCGCGAGCGCGACGGCACCCACTTCAAGGCGTATGGGCTGGGCTGGCGGCTTGCCGACGTACACGGCTACAAGGAGGTCGCGCACACGGGTACGTTTACGGGTTGGGGTTCCAATATCGTGTTGATACCCGAACTCGATCTCGGCGTTATCGTGTTGACCAACGGCGGGATGACCGGGCCGGCGCGAGCGGCCATTGCCGACAGCATCGTCCGGCCGTATCTCGGTGTTGGCGGCGTCGATTGGGTCGCCGAGTACATGCCCGAAGAGCGCAACACGGCCGACGAGGATTTCGACGTGCTCGCGGCGGCGCTCGACGGCCGCCGAGCCGCGAAACCGCTGGAGGCGTACGTTGGCGATTATCTCGATCCGTGGTTCGGCGACGTCCGTATCTATCGTGAGGGTGAGGAAGACGGCTTGTGGTTTGCGTCCGTCAAATCGCCGCGCATGCAGGGACAGCTCTGGCCCTGGGAGGGCAACAGTTTTGTCGTACGCTGGACGGATCGCAGCCTGCAGGCGGATGCGTTTGTGCACTTCGGCATCGATGGCGAAGGCGCCATCGACGGCATGACCATGGAGCCGGTTTCACCCGAGACCGACTGGAGCTTCAACTACGGCGATCTGCGTTTCACAAAGCGCTCGCGTGGCCAGTAGGGCTGGCGAACGAATGCACCGGCGAACGCAGGCTCGCATCGATCTCGACGCCGTCCGCGCCAATTTCCGGCTTGCCGCGCGGCTGGCGCCACGGTCTCAGAACATCGCCGTCATCAAAGGCAATGCCTACGGTCACGGCATGCTGGCCGTCGCCGATGCGCTCGACGATCTGGCGCCTGCCTACGCCGTGGCGATTCTCGAAGAGGCCGTCGAGCTACGTGAACACGGCGTGTCCAAACCGCTGCTCGTGCTCGAAGGTGTGCACAGCGGCCCGGCGCTCGCCGAAGCAATCGCGCAAGACCTGACATTGATGCTGCACTCACACGACCAACTGCATCTGCTGCTCGAGGCAAAACGCGGCACACTGCCGGCGTTATGGCTCAAGGTCGACACCGGTATGCACCGCCTGGGTCTGGTTCCTGATGCCCTCGAGCCAGCACTCGATGCGCTCAGGGCCGCCGACGGTCTGCGCGTGCCCCCGGTCGTATGTACCCACCTGGCTTCGGCGGACGCTCCGGAAAACCGCGAGACACAAGCGCAGCTCGAGGTCTTCGACGCTGTGACCCGGAATCTCGGTCTGCCGCTCAGCATTGCCAATTCCGCCGCCATCCTGGCCTGGCCGGAGAGCTACGCCGACTGGAACCGGCCGGGCTACATGCTGTTCGGGGATTCGCCGCTCACGGAGGCTGTCGCGACGGCAAGCGAACTCAGGCCCGCCATGCATTTCGAGGCGGAGCTGGTTGCCGTGCGTGAGGTCGCGGCCGGGGAGACGGTCGGCTACGGTGGCCGCTGGCGCGCCGAGCGGCCTTCGACGATCGGCACGGTCGCCGCGGGTTATGCGGACGGTTATCCGCGACACGCGCCCGACGGCACACCCACGCGCGTGGGCGGTGAGATTGCGCCGCTGGCCGGCATCGTTTCAATGGACATGATTACCGTCGATCTGACCGACGTTCCGCATGCGAAGCCGGGGGACCTTGTGACCCTCTGGGGTGAAGGACTACCGATCGCCACCGTGGCCGAGCACGTCGGCAGCACGGGCTACGAACTGCTGACGCGCGTGTCGCAGCGTGTGCCGCGGGAGTATGCGGCCACGCGGGAGATAGGTTTGGACTAGCAGCTTGCGTCAAAGAATCTGGATTCGAAGATCAGCTGCAGCGCGTCCCAAGAAGATAGGGTACCCGGCTACGAACCGTCTGCTCGCAGAGGCTTTCCGGCCAATTGGCACACAGTGCCGCCGGATCGGTCGGAGGTTCGAGCTCTTTCGGGATCACCGCACCCCGCCTCGCGGACCACAGGGTCCATGGGGTGTTTTGGGAGCGGCGAGTGCTCCCGCGATCAATCCGCCTCCACAAACAATAGAGGGGAGAAAGCGACGCTTATATTCTAGTATTACCATATTTGCTAATATATGCCATATTTGCAGTGTGTGTTGGAATAGAGTTGAGGGTTTTGTCATGTCTCGAATGATGTTTCTTATTCCGCTTCTAGCCGCGCAGATGTTTTTTCCCGCAGCCTCTTGGGCGGAAAGCTGGTGCACTCTGGAGAGCGGAGACTACAAGGTCGTATCTCACGGTGTTAAGGGGCCAAAAGTCTGGATTCTTGGCAATTTTGTTGGTCAGACATCGACGGTATGGATTCCTATCAAGGACGCAACGCACGGTGAGAGCAGCGTTTCCATCGCGTTGGCAGCTCAGCTTGCCGGGAAGAACCTGGCGGTCTACTTGGACGGTGCGAACGATACTTGTGCCAACTACTCCAACTGGAATGGCGTGATTCGACACGTGAGACTGGAGAACTAGAATTTCGCCATGCAGCGTGATGCGCTTGATTGGTAGTGCTCGGTATCGGATCTGATCGACGGCGTCAGATACGCTGGAAGCGGACAAGGGGCGCCCGCGAACGCTCTGTTCACGCGTACCCCACAGCGCTTGTTCGCTCTACCGTTCGGGCAGCCCGAGACGAGTTTCTTCGTCACGGAGATCATTAACCTGGCCGGCGAGAACCCGCTCCTGGAGCGTGTCCTGAACGGACCGGTAAGCCCGTTGTCTGGTGAGCTCGACGCCATCTGATCAGCTGGAGAATCTCGCGAAGACCAGCCAGCCCAAACCGGAGTCTCTCGCTAAGGAAGGTTTAAACCATTGATTGGTATATAAAAAAATCTTTTTCTACCCATGACCGGCGGAAAACGCGCGCTGAGTTGTCGTACTGAGTTGGTAGCATGAATCCAGTCAGGACGACCGATGGGTACAAATGGCGAGTTCTAAGACATTGCTCGAGGTCTTCACCGCGATTCGCGGGCGGCTCGAGCGCCTGGTCGTGGAGATTGTCCCGCCCCGGGACGTCGAGGACATCGTGCAGGAGACCTATGTTCGCGTCTGCCAGGTCGAGAACAAGGACGCGATTCGTCAGCCGCAGTCGTACATGTTTCGTACCGCGCAGAATCTGGCGCTGAATCACATCAAGCGAGCCGAGTCGCGGTTGACCACAAGCGTCGACGCGATCGATGAATCCTGCCTGCCGCTCGACGGCTTGCGCGAGGACCAGACCTACACGCAAGTGGTGTCCGACGAGAAATTTGCACTGTTCTGCGAGGCGGTCCGACACCTGCCGCAGCAATGCCGGCGGGCGTACGTGCTGAAGAAGGTCTACGGCTATTCGCTTCGTGAGATTGCCCGTGAAATGAACATCTCGGAGTTCACCGTGGAAAAACACATCGTCGCCGGCACGAAAAAGTGCGTGCTTTACCGACGGCAAATGCAGGCGAGCGGTTCGAGTGGGGGCCGGACAGTATCGCAGTCGCGCAAGAAAGCGCGCAAAAAACCGCACGAGAAGAGTCAGCGGCCGGGAGGGCCCGATGAATAACGTCGTCGAAATATCCAAGGATGAACATCGCCTGGAAGCCGCTGGCCACTGGGTGCTGCGGATGAACGAGGGGCTCTCGTCGAGCCAGAAGACTGCCCTGGAGTCATGGCTGTCCGAAGACACCCGGAACCTCGATGCGTTCATGGAAGTGGCCGAGGTGTGGGACGAGACCGCCTGTCTTGCGCGACTGGCCGAGTTGTTTCCGAAGCCGCGCAGGCGTCGGCTGCCGCAACAGCGCCTGGCCCTGGCAACGGCCGCCGTCCTGGTGCTGGCTGTTTTCGCGGCAAGCCTCTTCTTTACGTCGAACCTGAGCTTTCCGGGGTTCGGTAGCGGGCCAGCCACGGCGACCGCAGACGGAACACAGCACTTCGAAACAGCGATCGGTGAACACTCGACGGCGATACTGGCCGACGGCACGGTGGTGATCCTCAATACCAACAGCCAGATTGAAGTGGCGTATAGCGACGACGCGCGCGTCGTGCATCTGGTACGTGGCGAAATCCATGTCGAGGTCGTCGAAGATCCTCGGCGCCCGCTGAGCGTTGTTGCCGGCGATCGTATCGTGCAGGCGGTCGGTACGGCGTTCAGCGTAGAGATAACGCAGGATCAACAGATCGACCTGGTGGTGACCGAAGGCCTGGTTGTGGTCGGCGTGCGCGCACCGGGCATGCGGCGCATCGTGGCGCCGCCTGTCATCGCTCAGTCGGACGACAACACGGTGGCAGCCGGCGAGAACCTGCTTATGGGTGCCGACCAGGAAGTCGCCACGTCGGTATCGGCGGAAGAGATAGAAATAAAGTTGTCGTGGCGCGAAGGAAGCCTGATCTTTCAAAGCGAGCCGCTGGAGCAGGCGCTGGCGGAAGTGGAGCGCTACACGACGGTGAAATTTGTATTTGTCGACGAGAACTTGAAGACACGTGCCGTGTCCGGCCGCTATCGCGCGGGCGACGTCGACTCCTTACTCGTGGCGTTACGGATGAATTTCAACATTACGCACGAAATCGCCGAAGACGGCAGCGTGCTGCTCAGCAGTTTGTAGGTCGATGGGAGACGCACAGTCCTGATTCAGGCATTTTTCGATCGGCATTGGCGGAAAACCGTTCAACAGTTGTCGTTACCCCAAACGCGAAGAAAACGTGTTGCTGACAACGGACTCCGCCTGCTTCTCACACTGGGCTTGCTAAGCACCAGTGGTGCCGGATGGGCCGCAGAAGTGGCGATCGAACAAACGATCACCTTCAACATCCCTCAGCAACGCGCCGACCTCGCGCTTACGGCGTTTGCTGAGCAGGCCGATCTTACGTTGATATTTCCGCCGGAGCTGGTGGAAGACCTATTAGCCAACGAGTTGATCGGCACGTACACACAGGAAGAGGGTGCAAGAATCCTTCTCGCCGGTACGGGTTTAATCCCCACGTTCAGCAATCGGGTTGTCTTGAGTATTGCAACCGACGGTAAGTCGGCTCCCGGGGGGGACAGCATGAACGTGAAGAACAAGGCGGGATTGGGCGCCATGGCGGCGGCCGTGTTTAGCGTTGGCGCGGGTGCAGAGGAATCCGCTGAGGCCGGTACGGCCGCTGAAGAGGGTGCTGCAGAAGACGAAACCGCGCTGGAGACAATTACCGTGATCGGTATTCGTCAACAGCTTCAGCAGGCGTCCGCGATCGAGAGGGTTGCCGACAACATCGTTTCGGTGATCACGGCAGACGACTTCGGTGACTTTCCCGATGAGACGCTCGCCGAGTCGATTGGTCGTCTATCGGGCGTGACGGTCATCGAACAAGAGGGTGAAGGGCGCTTTATTCGAATTCGCGGACTGAGTTCCGACTTTGCTCAGGTCACGTTGAACAACGCTCAATTGGGCTCGTCATCGGCAAACGGAGACCGCTCGGTTGCGCTCGACGTCATCCCCGCTGATCTACTGAGCCGCGCTGAAGTCGGCAAGACTCTGTTTCCAGATACCGATCACGATTCGCTGGGAGCCAAGTTGGACATGCGTCCGCTGTCGGCATTCGATCGGAAAGCCGACCTGACCGGGAAGCTTACGTTTCAGGGAAACTACCGGCAGGATGCGGACAGCCTCGATCCGCAGATCATTTCGGATGTTACGAAGCGCTTCGATACAAATCTGGGCGAATTGGGTGCGGCGCTGGGTGTGTACTATTCGCGGCGGACAGTGCACGGTGACCGCCTGCGCTCTCAGTCGGGAGCCGGTATCAGCGGCGAGGACAGCGACCTGGTCGATGGCGTAACCATTTTTGCGCCTTCGGAAATTGATACTCGAATCGAGCGCGGCGAACGAGAGCGTATTGGCGCGACGGCCGTCTTCGACTGGGACGCGGATCGGTTCGGGAAATACCAGCTGTCTTTCGTCTACGGTTCACTGGAAGACGACGATCGCCGTGTGGCGCAGGAAGTGGAACTTCGAGACGCCAACAGCGGCGAAATAGAAATCACCGAACCCGGGCGCGGCCGGTTCTCGGACATCGACATCGAGCGCCAGGTGTTTTTCCTGCCCAGTGAAGAAACAACCTATGCGGTTCACTTCGAGGGCGAGAATCGGTTTGGCTCCGACGACGAATGGACGTTGAGCTATGACGCGGATTTTTCCCGCAACGATTTCGAGATCGAGCGGGGCGGCCGCGCTCAATGGCAGCTCAACAGCCCTGACAGAAACGACAGCATCGTCGATGCGGTCTGGGGCCGAGATTTTGCGGATTTTGTCTATGTCGGTTCCGGCGATCTGGACGGGTCTTTCGATCTGGACTACAGGCCCACGCAGGACGATTTCGAACTCACTCAGCTTCTGGTGCTCGAGGAGGACCGCCATGACGAGGTCTCTTCCTTTAACGCTGACCTCGAGCGGGATTTTGTCGCTTTCAATCGCGAAATGACGATCAAGGGGGGCTTCAAGTTTCGGAACCGAGAGCGGGTGTTTGAGCGCGGCGAGTTGGTGGAGAGCTTCAATGACGATGATCGCGCAGAATTTGCCGCGGCTGGCTTGCCCATCTCGCTTGGTGACTATCCACTGCAGTTCACAGGAAGCTCTTTGCCCAATACGGGCGGCGTTGATGCGCTCCTGGGTTTTCCCGAGTTCGGGTTTTCCAACGCCTTCATCGATCAGTTAGTGGATATTACCGGGGTGCAGCCGACGGACCAGCGCGTCGATTATTCGGCTGAGGAAGAAACCCGAGCGGCCTACCTTATGGCCTCGTTCAATCTCACGCCCCGGCTACGTGTTGTGACGGGTGTGCGATTCGAACAAACGCAATACGATGCAACCGGCCTCACCCGTCAGAACGCTGAAATCTCCGATCTTGCCGGCTTTACCCCCGACGGCGAGCCGATCGAGAACGAGATCGTGTTTGGTCGCGCCGTAACCGGCGAGGCCAACGCCATCGAAACGTTCCAAAACGAGTACGAAGAGTTCTTTCCCGCGCTGCACCTGCGATACGACTTGACCGATGAAGTCGTAATACGTTTTGGACTGTCGCGGGCGCAGGTTCGACCGAGCTTTGGCGACGCCAACGCGCTGACCGAAAACGTCTATCGCTTTGATACTCAGGCGTGGGCGCAGGCTGATGACGGACCGGGAGCGTGTCAGCAGACCATCAGCGTTCCCATTGACGGCGTGAACAGAGATCTGTGTCCCGACTACAACATTGAATCGCGTGGGGGGAATCCCGATCTTCGGCCGCTGATCGCGGATCAGGTCGACTTCAACGTGGGCTGGTATCCGAACGATAGCAGCAACATTACGGTCGCACTCTATTACAAGGACCTTCAGGACGTCTTTATCGAGGTCAACACGGACAATCCGGACATCATTGCGCAGATCAGCGCAACCGATGCTACCGACCCATTGACCGGGCTTCCGATAACGAACCTCGAGCAGGTTATCAATGCGTCAGATGGTGAGCTCTACGGAATTGAATTCGCCGGGAGTCACTTCACCGACTACCTGCCGGGGTTCCTCAGCAACTTGTTCATAGACGGCAACGTTTCGTTTATCGAGGGCTCGACAAGTTCTTTTGCCGTCCGCGGCGGCGAGGAGTTCGAGTTGCCGGACCAGCCGGAGGTGATCGGCAATCTCGGATTGGGCTACGAGGATGAAAAAATCACTTTCCGTCTGACGCTCAACTATCGGGAGGAGCTCCTGGATCAGGTGGATGCGGATAATCCAAACCGGGACATCTTCTCCGCGGAACGTTTCCGTCTCGGCGCCACATTTCGATACAACTTTAACGGCGATCTGAGGTTGTTCGCCGCGGTATCGAACCTGACGGACGAGAGAAGCGAGCTGTTCTATCGCAGCGACGAGTTCTCCGGACCCATATTCGAGCAGGTGGAGCAGTTTGGCCGAACCTGGCGTCTGGGTATCAGGGCGCGATTTTAATTGGCACCGCGCCTCGTCGGATCGTGAGCGTCATCCCCTCTTGGCGCTCACGATCTTTTTAATCTGGACACAAACCAATGCGTCATGACTTTCTCAATTCCGTATTCTTGCTGATTCTTGCCGGTCTCGGCGGTGCGGGCCACGAAACCGCGTCAGCGGATACCGGGCATTGTCCAATTACGGACTACGGCGCAATACCGAACGATCAGCAGCCGGACACCGGTTCCATTCAGGCTGCGATAGATGCTTGCAAGGGTACTGGCGGTAGCGTGATCGTTCCGGCGGGTGTCTGGGATACCGGAGGCATTGAGCTGGGTTCCGATATGGAGTTTCACCTTCGAGCGGGGGCGGAGCTCAGGCTGATTCCCGATATCTCGCTATACCCGAAAATCGAACACGACGGTCCGCGTTCCGATGGGCCGCGCAAATACTACGCTGCGATTTACGCCCCGGGGGTAAGCAATCTGATCATCCAGGGGCCGGGAAGAATAAACGGCTCCGGACCCGCTTTCTGGGACGACAATTTCTACGATCTGGGGATCAGTCGTCCAACGCTTCCGCGTCCAGAACCGACGGTCGAGCTTGCCGACTGCAGCAACGTGCACGTTCGCGGCGTGCAGTTTGAAAATCTGCCGTCATTTGCACTCAAGTTCAATCGCTGCGACGACGTCAGCGCGGTCGATGTGCGTATCGAGAACGACCGGCGGAGTCCGAACACGGATGGTATTCAGATCACCGATACCCAAAACGCGTTTATCACCCGCGCGAATATTCGAACCGGCGATGACGCGATTGTTATCAAGTCCTACCGAAGGATTGTCGACAACCTCGTCGTATCGGACAGCTATGTTGAGAGTGACGACGGCGCGATTAAATTCGGCACACAGGTCTACAAGGGAATTCAGAATACGACATTCTCCAATATTGTGATCAATGAAAGTCGCTACGGGATATCGCTGTTTCAGTACGACGGCGGCCATTTTCGAAACAACCGGTTCGACAACATCATCATCAAGACAGGCGGACGTTGGGGGCGGCACTATCCCATATACGTAGACGTCGACCGGCGAACCACCGACAGTGATTACGGCCAAATAGATGGTTTGGTCTTCTCGAACATTTCGATCGATACACCAGGCGCAAGTCTAATTGCCGGTCATCCCAAGGCGCCCATTCGCAATCTCACCTTGCAGAACATCAACGTCATGACGCCCGACACCGTGTTTGATCTTGCGGAAAGCGGCGACAAGCCTACAGGCAACAGGGATATTCGCCGTGACTCAGCCAGCAAGAACTACGCAAGCGTGCCGGCCCACTTCGTTCTCGGAAATGCGAAACACGTTGCCGTGAAAGACATCGTGATCGACGACCGGGATGAAAGCCAATCGAGATCAGCGCTGGCTCTCATCGGGCTGGAGGGTGTGGCGCTTTACGATATTACGGTAGACACCAGCGCCACGCCCATTCTTCAGGAAAACGTTCAACGTATTCGCTACAGCCGGGTGCACAATCTGGCAACCGAAAACTGACTGACACGCAAAGGGCGCCCGGTGTCCGGTTAGACCCTCTCTCACGATGGCATCGTGCCGCCCCGGTCAATATCTCCTAGAGCGAGGCTGCTTTCCCAAATTCGAGCATCGACAGGTCGTCGATGTATTCGATACCCAGACCGGGTGCGTCGCTAATGCGGATTTCGGCGTTGTCGAAGCTGACGCCGCTCACAACCGGGTTGACCGTGGCGAGCGACGGCGCATCGAGGTCGACGCGGGTAATGATGTTGGACTTGGCGACCGCCACGTGCGCGGCAGCGGCTACGCCAATGCTCGTCTCGAGCATGCAGCCGATCATGCACTCGACGTCGTAGAGCGACGCAATGTCGGCAATGTTGATGGCGTTGGAGATGCCGCCCGTTTTCATGAGCTTGATGTTGATGATGTCGGCGCCGCGCATCTGGATGAGGTCGATCACTTCCTTGGGTCCGAACGTGCTTTCGTCGGCCATGACGGGCGTCGACACCCGTTCGGTAATGTATTTCATGCCTTCGACGTCGTCGCCGCGCACGGGCTGCTCGATGAACTCGAGTTCGATGCCGCTGCTCTCGAGTTCGCGCAGCGCCGTGACGGTTTGTTTCGGTGTCCAGCCCTGGTTGGCGTCGAGGCGTATGAGCGCCTTGTCGCTGATGGCGGCCGCAATAGCCTTGACGCGCTGTATGTCGAGCGCCAGATCTTTGCCCACCTTGATTTTGAGCGCTTCAAAGCCGCGTTCCACGGCGTCCTGCGCGTCCTGCACCATCTTATCGATGTAATCGACGCTGATCGTAATGTCCGTGGAGATGACCGGCTCGCCGCCGCCGAGCACACGATACAGCGGCGCGTTGAAAGATTGTGCGAACAGATCGTAAACGGCAATCTCGACCGCCGCTTTGGCGCTGAAGTTCGTGAAGATGGATTTCTGGATCAGGTTGACGATCCGATTGAGATTACGAATGTCTTCGCCAATGATGCTCGGCGCTATGACCGTGCGTATGGCCTCGATGATCGAGCCGTGGGTTTCCCCGGTAATGACGGCCGTGGCGGGTGCGCTGCCGTAGCCTTTGTGCCCCGTATCCGTGTTCAGGATGATGACCACGTCTTCCATGTGGTCGACGGAGCGTAGCGCCGTCTTGAACGGGGATTTGAGCGGAACACGCAGTTTGCCGAGTTCGATGCCGGTAATTTTCATAGTATGGGTGTCCGTTACCTGATGGACTTGATGCTCATGATCAAGTCCACGTAGTCCTTGCCGCTCGAAGACTTGAGCGGCTCAAGCGGTGTGACGGCGACGGTGTTCAGCACACCGCTGTACAGCTCGCCGTCCGTCTTCGCGTAGCTGAGCCCGTTGACGTCATGGATGACATAGGCTTCGCCGTCGACATCACCCAGATGCAGCATGACATGTCCGGGTATGTAAATCAGGTTGCCGACGTCGAGAGCGTCAAGCGCCGCCGTGCGCTCAATACGCTCCGAACCTTCGTCGAAGCGGGTGTTCTCGCCAATGATGCTGTCGCGCTGGTCGCCCGAGTTTCTGGGCAGCAATATGCCGAAGGTTTTGTACACCTCCGACACAAAGCCCGTGCAGTCGCGGGCGTTGTAGTCGTGTCCCCAGCCGTAGCGTTCGCCCAGGAACTTGAACGACTGGCGAATTACGTTCGCGCGCGTGTACGGCAGGAAGCCCAGCCTTACGTCCTGGCTGCGGGGGATCAGCGCGATCTCGAAAGCGAGCGAGCCGTCTTCTCCGCGCACCGGCAGGCGCACAACGTAGCTGGCGTAGGGGTTTTGTCCGTGTACGTCATCTCCAGCCTCGTCGCGCGGCACCAGCGGCAGCCGGATGCCCATGTCGAGCTGCAGCTCCGAGACGGCGTTGACGTGAGGATTGTAGGCCGTGAACACCTTGTCGCCGGTCACGACCAGGGGCTGCGCTTCGAGGCTCTGCCGGAAGCCGAGAACATCGGCCAGGCTGCCGATCGCAACGTACTCGCTTCGCACCCAGGCCAGGTAGTTGAAGCTCTGCACGAGCAGCCACTCGCCGTCGCGGCTCGTATGCAGCACAGCCACGGCGTCGCCCGGGAACAGGCCGTTCTCCTGGAAGCGGTCGATGTCGGTGGGCGTTTCGGTGTTGAAGATCGCGTCGTCGGTCGGGTAGCTGCGCATGCTGGCGCGCTTCACGACCAAACCAAATGCTGTTGGATTGCTGTCTTCGATCGCGTCGAGGTTCAGCGTTGCATCGTAAGCCGCCCAGTCTTCGTTCGTGAGCTGTCGGCTGTCGGCGTACCAGCGTTCGCTCCCCGAAGGTTTGCTGATTTGCCGCACGCGCTCAATGAGCGTCTCCCGATCGAGGCTCTGCGGGTGGGATTCGAGCCGCACCATGTTGTCGACTACGTCGAACGAGCGGTTGTTGAACGCCCGGATGTCGTCAGTGGACATCAACAGGCGGTCGGCGTTCTGAGTGCGTTCGAGCCAGAAGCCGGGATCGAGGTGTTGCTCTTCGATGCCGGGTACGTCGGTTGCAAAAGTGTTATCGCTGCCTGCCGGCGGCGCCTCCGAACAGGCTGCAATTAGCGCTGCGATGGGCGCTGCCGTCAGCGCGGTAACAAGCGGGCTTACGCGTGTGGCTGAGTGGCTCATGCGGCAATTCCAGACAGGATTCGACCAACGAGCAGGCCGCCGGCGGTCCCGACAATATAGCCCAACATAGCCATCAGGACGCCAACAGGTATCAGGACTCGCGAATACGCGGCAGCCAATATCGGCGCGGAGGCGACGCCGCCAATGTTCGCAAGCGAAGCCACGCCGAGTGAGAACAGATCCACCCGGAACAGTTTGGCGACGGCAACCATTATCGAGCCGTGGATAGCCAGAATGACCAGCCCCGCGACAATATAGATCGGCGCCTTGCTGAGTTCGGCAAAACTGGCGCGCGACGCGATCAGCGCAATGATGACGTACAGCATGACCGTTGCGAGTTCCCCGGAACCCGGGATTCTGCCGAGCGGCGTTACCGCGCCGATGACCCCCAGCACGGTCACGATCAGCACCACCCAGGTTGTCGTCGTCATGAACGCACCCGTCGGCAGTCCGATAGACAGCGCCTGCACTATCGCCGAGACGAGCAGCGACAGGCCAAGCAGGAACAGCAGATCGGTGCCCTGTATGGATTTGCCCTCCGCCTGCTGCTCCGCCTCGAGCCGAGCGCCCACGCTGTCGATCACTGACGTGTCCGCCTTCGACCAGCGGTTGAAGTGTTTGGCGTACGGGACCAGCGCCAGCAGCAGAATGACCCAGATCGCGTAGTCGATCGAGTCGATCAACAGCGTGTAGCCCATACTCGAATCCGGTACGTCGAGGGCGCCCTGAATCGCGGCCATGTTGCCCGTGCCGCCCATCCAGCTGCCGCTGAGCGCGGCAAATGTTTTCCAGGCATCCGGCTCGAGCAGGCTCTGAAAGATCGCAAACGCAACGACAAACCCGACCATGATGCTGAGAGTTGCGGCAAGAAACGCAAGGAGCATGCGCAAACCCAGTTTTCGAATTTGCCGCAAATCGCTCTTCAGCAGCATCAGGAAGATCATGGCGGGCAGCAGGTTGTTGCGCAACGCGCGATACGCGGCGTCGATATCCGCGTTTTCGCCCGGGCCCGGCCAGACGGCCGCGGTCGCCAGCAGCATCACGCCGAAGTACAGCAGCACTATCGGCGGCGCGTACTCGAAGAAGCGGCTCTTGCTGCGTTTTTCGAGGTAGGTCAGCCCGCCACCGAGCGCAACCAGAATGGCAACGTAGCTAAAGCTGTCGGCAATCATTACGGCGTGTCGTCCTGAGGACTGGAGGGGGGTACAAGCGTTTCCGATATCTCTGCTTCGTCTTCACCCGGTGGGTTGTCCTCCGCCGGCGGTGTATCGACGATCGTATCGACGACCAGCAGCGGTGGGAGTTCTTCAGGGTAGTATTTGTCGATCAGCGCAAAAAGCGTCGCAACGGTTTCCGGCGTTGCTTCGCCGCTGACCTCGTAAGGCCGGAAGTGCATCTGGAACGCCGACAGCACGTCTTTGGTTTGTTCGTCGGCAACACCGGTGACCTCGATCGGGTAGCCGTAGGTGTTCAGCGCGGCCTGCACGTTGCTGAGCGGCAGCGGTTGCTCGAGGAAGCGCCGCCAGTAGCGAACGACGGTCCCGTTGTCGTACCAGGCGCCGAAGCCCAGCTCGTGAAGCCGTTCCCACGGAAAGCGCGGACCGGGATCGATCTTGCGGTCCGGCGCAATGTCGGAATGCGCAACGATATGCGTCGGCTCAATGTTCGGGTGCCGGCGCAGTATCCCTCGCAGGAGATCGACGAGCAGCTCGAACTGGGATTCCGCAAAATCCGGGAAAAAACAAATCTCAGCGGGCCGCGTCGCCGCCGCTTCGGGCGCTGCTCCCTGTGCAGCGGCTATCTCGGGCCGCGGCGTCTCAAACTGCCGGAAACAGGTGGGCACGTTGACGAGCTCGATGCCGATCGACTGATCGTTGAGCGCCGTGCGGCCCCGCCAGTAACTCTTGCCGGCGTGCCAGGCGCGGCGGTTCTCGTCGACGAGTTCGTACACCTTGAGCGAACGTTTCGAATAGCTCGGGTCGTTCGGCTCGGGAATCAGGTAGTGCGAACTGACCGGGCGGGACGAGCGCTGCGTCAGTACGCCGAGCGACTCGTCGAAGTCGATGGCCGTGAAATGGATCACCACAATGCTGACGCGGCTGTTCTGATTTTCCGACTCCGTGCGAATGGTCGAAGAGCCCGAGCTGCAGCCGCTCAAAGCCAGCACTACGCCCATCAAAGCCAGTGGCCAGCGACGTAAATGTATCGGGTCGAGCGCTAAAAACATCAGGTCACCTGCGTGCTGGCTGCCGCGTTATCGCGACAGTTCGAGTATGGGCCGATACGGACTTTTTCACCGCTTTTGTCCACATTTTCCAGGTATTTCTCGTCATTTTGCGCTACCTTGGAGCGGGAATAAAAAATTCTTTACTTTTTGGTGGGCAGTGATATTTTATGCGAGAGCACCAAATAATAGTCAAGAACCATAGTCAAAAACTTAC
>JANQPG010000093.1 GCA_028289545.1 Woeseiaceae bacterium | reverse complement strand
GTAGCTTTGCGTCACAATCTTTCGATTGGTTTGCCCTTTTCAGCGTGTTTCTTCCCTGAGCTAAAACGCATGCTCCATGCATGCAAAAGGAAACAATGTGGCGCAGGCTAGCACGACGGTTTTGAAAAAAAACCTGTCTCCGAAAACCGACGTTTGCGTTATGTTGTTTGCAGAGTTATGTCGCACAACGGCGACGCAAAACTCATACGACGGAGTAAAAACTGTCGCTATGCGCAGACGATACAAGCAGTTTTTTGTTCCAGCTTGTCGTTACGGAAGGCCGCAGAAACTGCGGGTTTTTGGTGACGCGCGCGACATAGTCTCTGAATACCCCAGTCGCAGCTGACATATTGTTACAAATTGCCTGCACTCCGCCGTCACGATGCAAGGCGCGCGTAGAGGGCCGGCAAACGCAACGGCAATTCGCTGGCGTTACGCACCAGCACATAGGCATGGCTACCGAAGATATACGGTAGATAGTGTCCGGCTTTTCTGTCGATCGTCATGCAAAACGAATCGATGCCAAGACGCCCCGTTTCGCGTACGGCGGCGCGAGTATCTTCGATGCCGTAGCGGCCCTCGTATCGGTCAAGGTCGTTCGGTTTCCCATCGGTCAGAATCAGCAACAGCTTGCGGGTGGACGACTCGCGTCCGAGTAACCGGGTGGCATAGCGTATCGCGGCGCCCATGCGCGTGTAGTAACCCGGGGAGATCGCGTTGATCCTGCGTCGCACGTCCGCGCCGTGAGGATCGTCGAATTCTTTCAGCGTGTGAAAACGCACGTGGCTGCGGTGGCGCGACGAAAAGCCGTAAAGCGCATACCGATCACCCGTTCCCGCAAGCGCTTCGGCAAACAAATGCAAACCGTCGCGGATCACGTCGATGACTCGCTTATCGTTGTCGACATGCGCGTCCGTCGACAGGGAAAGATCGGCGAGTACGAGACAGGACAGGCTGCGTTCACGGTGCCGGCAGTCCCGGTACAGGCCGGCCTCTGCGGTGGCCGTACCCAATCGTCTGTCGCTCTCTCGACGAACGATGGCTTCGGTGTCCAGCTCGGAGCCGTCGTTTTGTGCGCTTTGCCAGATTCGCTGGGGCTTAAGGGCTTCGAATTGCCGACGCAGCAGTCGCGCTCGAGCGCGAAGATAAGATGGCAGCTCCGGGTTGCCTGCTTCCCTGGCCACCAGGACCTGGAGCCGGCAATGTTCGGCCAGGAGCTGTTGCCTTCCATAGTCCCACTCGGGCAGCGGAATACCCTCTCCAAGCTGCACGTCATCCTGATCGGAGGCCGGCAGATCCAGGTCGAAGCGCAGACGCGCCGAACTCTGCTCGCGACGACGGGATACGCTAAGAACGTCGAGATCTTCCACGACAGACTCTGCGTCGTCGTCTTCGTCTTCCGTCTCCGTACGGTCGACTGCCGCGAACTCGGTTCGTGTAAACAGGCTTTCAAGCCGGAATGCTAGCAAGCCGCTCTTGCCGTCGGGCTCGTCGACGCGTTCACCGCGCCTGCGCTTTTGCGCTTCGACATCGCGTACCTTGCTGCCTCCGCGTCCGTCTTCGTCGGCGGCCTGCACCGTTGTATCGTGCCCAACAGTGGGCGGCTCGGGGTGCAGCCAGAGCGGCACCGGCAAAGGCCGGCAGCGTGCTGGCAGCAGATCGTCGGTGCAAGATACAAACGCGCCCGGGTCGGTAAGCGCCGCGCGGAGGTGCGTCTCGTTGATCCGTTCCTCTTCCGGGAGCTTGCCGGGCTCGGGTCGCTGTGCAAGGTGAGCGGCGAGCAGGCCGCGGTAGCGCACCGCAAGACCCGGGAACGCACCGATCAGGCTGGCGGTCGCCGACGCATTCTTTGCGAGCCACTGCGTGCGATTCGACGGCGCTCCCTCGACGATTGCGGCCAGCGCCGCCAGCCACAGGTAAAGATCGCGGTTCAGCGCACGTTCCGGGAAGCAGGCCACCCGCATGGGCAGACGCAAGGTTTCCTCATCGCGCCATGCCAGCTCGACGGTATCGTTCTGCCCCGCCAATCGACTGAACAGTCCTCGCCGCGCGTGATGTGCCGACTCCGTCGCGGCCTCGAGGCGCAAACCGCCCTCCCCGCCCAGTGCGCGAAACATGAGTCCCGCCGGCCGGCGCACCTCGTCGAGCAACACTTCCGCGTCGGCGTACTCGAGGCTCGACACACGCGTGATTGCGTTGTGCCACAGTTTGCCGACCCACTCCTCCACGGTTCACCTCGCGCCCTGGGAGATCGGGCTCAAAGCCGAAACCAGCGCCCTACGACCGGAAACACGAACTCGTGTCCGTTCAGCGCTTTCACAAAGCCCACAACACCGATGAAGATCAGGCTGGTGTGTACAAACGTGAAATACAGGATCCCCCACAACCATGCATACGGGCCCGCGCCGCCCTGCAGATAGATCAGGCCCAGTACGACAACGATCAACGCACCGCCCACGGCGCTCACGCCCACCGCCTGTGCAAGATGGTTGCGGACCAGTGCGGAATCACTGCGGCGATATACCGCAAGCAGTCCCAGCAGTACCAGAAAAGCCAGCCCGGGCAAGAGCATCAGGTTAACGAGGTACAGGGTTTGCGCGGCTACCGCTATACGGCGCTCCTGTTTTTCGGGATCAATGACCAAAACTGGCCTGCACAACTTCCATGAGCGCATCCACGGTCAAATCGTCGTCGCTCAGCGGCTCGACGAGGCCGGCTCGGCATGCCTCGAGCGGATCGAAGCCGTCGCGAAGCAGTATCGCCGTGTAGATCAGGAGTCGCGTCGATGCGGACTCCTCGAGGTCGTGATCTTTGAGTCTTCTTAGCTGGCCCGCGAGGGTTACGAGTCGGCCTGCGACGTCGGCGCCGACACCAGCCTCGCGCATGACGATAGTCTGCTCGAGTTCCGGGGCGGGAAAGTCGAGCCGCACGGCAACAAATCGCTGCCGCGTCGACGGTTTCATGCCTTTGAGGAGGTTCTGATAGCCCGGGTTGAACGACACGACGAGCATAAACTCCGGCGGCGCGCTCAAAATCTCACCCGTGCGATCGATCGGCAGGATACGACGGTTGTCCGAGAGCGGATGCAGCACAACCGTCGTATCCTTGCGGGCTTCGACGACTTCGTCGAGGTAGCAGATGCCGCCTTCGCGGACGGCCCGGGTCAGCGGGCCGTCCTGCCAGAACGTGTCGCCGTCACCGATCAAGTGGCGGCCAATCAGATCCGCCGCCGTAAGATCGTCATGACAGGCGACCGTGTAGAGCGGCCGCCCCAGACGCGCTGCCATGTGTTCGACAAAGCGCGTCTTGCCGCAACCGGTCGGGCCTTTGAGCAGCAGCGGCAGGCGATTATTCCAGGCGTTGAGGAACAGTTCACTCTCGCTCCCCTGCGGCTGATACCAGGGTATGAGCCCGGAACCGGTCGCCGCTGTCGACGGCAAGCTCACAACGGCTGCTCTCAGGCCTGCGCTTCGGCCGCCGCCGGAGCCTCGGCGGCGCCCGGCTTGACGAAGAACGAGGCAACGTAAACGAGCAGGCCAACCATGAAGACAACGCCGGCCGCCTCACGCATCCAGTAGAACAACGCAATCTTCTCCTGCACGACCATGAACGGCTCCGGCGTTTCCGAGTAACGCTGCATCCAGACCTGCAGTACGCCCGCCGCCGTCAGGAACAGTGTGATAAACACCATCGATACGGACATTAGCCAGAACGACCACATCTCGACGACCTGCGCGCGCGGATTCGCGGCCTCGCGCCCGTGCATCTTGGGCCAGGCGTAAGAGATGATCGTCAGTACGATCATGACGTAGGCGCCGTAGAAAGCCATGTGGCCGTGCGCCGCCGTTATCTGCGTGCCGTGCGTATAAAAGTTGACGGGCGACAGCGTATGCAGGAAGCCCCAGACACCCGCGCCGAGAAAAGCCATCACCGCCGTGCCCATGGCCCAGAGCACAGCCGCTTTGTTGGGGTGATCTCGGCGGCGCTGGTTAACCATATTGAATGCAAACACGGTCATCATGAAGAAGGGAATCGGCTCCAGCGCGGAGAAAATCGAACCCCACCACTGCCAGTACACGGGGGTACCTATCCAGTAGTAGTGGTGACCGGTGCCGATGATGCCCGTGATCAGCGTCATCGCAATGATGATGTACAGCCACTTCTCGATGACTTCGCGATCGACACCCGTCGTCTTGATCAGCACATACGCAAGGATGGCGCCGAGAATCAGCTCCCAGACACCCTCTACCCAGAGGTGCACGACCCACCACCAGTAGTACTTGTCGTCGACGAGGTTGACGGGATTGTAGAACGCAAACAGGAAGAACAGCGCTAGCCCAATCAAGCCGCTGAGCAACACGACGTTGACGACCGTCTTTCGACCGGACAATACGGTCATCGAGATGTTGTACAGGAAGCCGAGCGCAACAATGACAATACCGATCTTTGTAATCGTAGGCTGCTCGAGAAACTCGCGTCCCATGGTCGGGAAGAATCGGTTGCCCGTAATCTCCGCAAGCGTGGCGTAGGGCACCAACAGATAACCGAGCACGGTCAACCCTCCCGCCACCAGGAATACCCAGAAGAGTATCGTTGCCAGCTTCGGGCTATACAGATCGCGCTGTGCCTCTTCGGGCACGAGGTAGTAGGCAGCCCCGAAGAACCCGAACAGGAGCCAGACGATCAACAGGTTGGTGTGCACCATTCTGGCGACGTTGAAGGGAATCTCCGGAAACAGAAAGTCGCCGACGACGTACTGCATACCGAGAATCAGGCCAAACGCGATCTGCACGATGAACAGTGCGATGGCCGCAACGAAGTAGGGTTTGGCAACAGCCTGAGATGGATATTTCATGGTCTTCTCCTCAACCCTGGATGTTCGGCGGCCAGTTCGCCGTATCTATGCCGTTTGCGTATCTCAAAAACTCCGCGAGCGCATCGAGCTCTTCTTCGGAAAAGTCGAACTGCGGCATACTCCGTCGGCCCGGAATACCCTCCTTCGGCCGGCCGCGAATGTAGGCCTTGATGGCGATGGTCGAATTGCCGAAACGCTCGTACACATTGCCAAGCTCAGGGGCGTAGTAAGCCCCCTCCCCCAGCAGGCTGTGGCAGCCGATACAGTTGTTTTCCTCCCACAGCTTCTTCCCCAGCGCTACCTGCGGCGTTATCGCTCCACGGTTGTCGCGTTCGGGAGCCGAAAGCTCGGTGTCGACCGTCAGACCAAGAAACAACAGGAAGAAGAACAGCCCCCCGCCGTAGTACATGTTCCGCGCCATGTTTTTTGTGAATACTTCAGCCATGGTCACTCCGTCTCTTTGAACCGGGCACCGGGAACCTTCCCGGGGCTTCGACGGATTTTCCTGCTGCGGACGAACCGATGCCTTGACTTGGATCAAGACGATTGGCGGGATGAACTCGGACGCCAGTGTTTCGGCGGGGAGAAGCAGCCGCGGCAAGAACTGAGCGGAGGTCCCTCGCGGGAGAGGGGTCAGGGCCTGCTGCGATACCGAAAGGACAGCATGACAATACCCGCGTCGTGATCGAGCCATTCGTTGCCGAGGCTGAGCATACGCGGCACACCGTCGACGCCGATATCGTCGAGCGGCCAGTCGTCCACAGTGTAATCCTCAAACAGCAAGCCCAGGCGTACGACAAGCGTGTCCCGCCAGTCGTAGTCGAGATTGGCCTCGAATCGATGCAAGCGGCTGGTCAGATCGGGAAAACCGTCGGCGCTACCCAACGCCCACGTTTGCACGGCGGCGGACGTCTCGGAGAACGTGTAGCCGAAGTGCAAACGGAAGCGCTCGAAGGCTTCATCGAGGCTAAGGGACAATCCTGCATAGCGGCTATCGTCTTCACTCTCGGCACGCCAATCAGGCGCCGCAAATGCCTGGCTGCCTGCCTGCACCGAACGGTACCGGTCGTAACCGCCGTGTACTGCCACGAACACGCCGCGCAACATCGTAAACGCCGCATCGCCGGCTATCGATTCATAATTGGCGCTGACGAGACCCAGCACGCTGTCGGTGTAATCGTCGTCGGTCGTCTCGGCAGTCAAACCGAGATCCACACCGTCGTATGGGCGAACAAAAATGCTCAGCTCCAGCCCCTGCCTTTCCCGGTCGGCGAGATTGTATTTCCGGAGCAGCGGATTCTGCGCGGTTAACGAATCGCCGGTCGGGCCCTCCAACTGGCGATAGCCGTCGTTGTCCCGATCCGCAAACGCATACTTGATAGCCACATCGACGCGTTGGCCTAGCGGAACCTTCAGCTTGGCCCAGAACTCGTCCTGCTCGCTCCGATCCACTTCGGAGAAATTCCGCTCGACCGTCTCGCGCTTCCAGCCGCCCGATAGCTTCGCCCTGAACGGCAAGCGGTAGTCGGCACCGAAACGCAGACGTCTTCGCTCGATGTCGTACGGTGTGTTCGTGCGCGGCACGGCCGCGAGCGTCTCGGCCAGGCGATACGACCATTCGAACACCGGAGTCTGATTGTCTCGATCGTCGAGCGTATACGAAGCCGTAAATCGCAGAGCACGCCCCAAACGGGACACCAGCCGCAGGTCGGCGTTGAGGGTGTCGATCTCGGCGTCGAGCGCCTGAACGGGGAGCGGCGACTGCAGGTCCGTGCTGGTCGAATACGGTAACAGCTGGTCGTCCTGCGTCATGCGCCCCAGCGACACGTTTGCGGACAACTGGGTGGCGGCGGCAGGCCGATATTGGCCCGAGAGCGCTACGCGATGAAACTCGTTGTCCGGCTCGAGCGCAGCCTGCCCGATGCCGGCGCCGGGCAGCACCGGCGTGAACGGGTTGTCCCAGCGCAAGCGCTGATCGTCGTTCCTGAATATCGAGGCGAGGTAGCCTAGTTGTGCGGACCAGGAATCGGTACGCACGGACATTTTGGCGTCGAGCGTGTGAAAGCGGTGATCGACCGGCCTCGGCAACAGGGCAGAAGTATTCAGGAAACTCCCGCCGAAGATACCGGTGCCGGTCTTGTCGGTGTAGCGGTAGTCGACCGCATACTCGACGTGCCGGTTTGGCGTAAAAGCCAGGCCCAGCGCAAGAGTTTCACGCTCGGTGCGGATCTCCACCGGCGACAGCGACGCGTTCAGGCCGCCCATTGCTGTCGTGGTCGGTGCCGTCTGCCAGTCGGGCGGCAGGATCAGGCTGTCCCCGGACAGGCGGAACGGCGTTCGCCCGGACTCGAACAGGTTGTGCGGCAAGGCAGAATACCCGATCCGGAATTCATAACGTCCGGGCAGACCGCCGCGAAGCTCGAGGCGCCGCGCATCCAGCCCCATGTCGCTGCCTTCCAACCGCCAATGCGCACCCGAGGCGCCCCAGTAATCGGCTGCGACGCGACCCAACAGATACAGGCCAGAGTCGGTCGTGCCCGTGTAGTCGCCGAATCTGAACGAATCGTCGGACACATACGCTACCCCGAAGTCGGTATCCAGATACCAACCACTCGGGAAGCTGCACAGCTCACAACTCTCGGTGGACCGGCCTTCCGAGCCCGGGGCGACGGCAGGGGCAATGCCAAGAACGAACGTTAGTAACAATGCCCTGTGCGATGAACGATACACGGCTTATCTCGTCTGCGTCGCGCCGGACGGATGATTCGATCCATGCACGTTGCTGTGGCAGTTCATACATGCCCTGCCGAGCAAAAACCCGGAGCGTGAGCCCTCTTCGATGCCTGTCGAGGTGAAACGAGTGCTCGGGTGGTCACGTTCCGAATGACACTGCTGGCACAGCAGATGTGGCGTCCGAGTCAGCATGTTCGGATGGCTGGAGCCATGCGGTTCGTGACACAGGGAACAATCCTCCGACGCCGGGGCATGCTCGAACACGAACGGTCCCCGCTTCTCGGCATGACAGCTCCAGCAGGTTTCGTTCAAAGTGACTTCTATCAGCGCCGCGTCCGCAGGCGATCCGTGCGCCGCGTGACAGGTGCTGCAGTTCATCTTGCCCAAGCGCACGGGATGCGCATACGGCCTGTGCATTTGCCCACGCTCTTTCTTATGACACTCGTAGCATTGCTCCGGCTCTTCGGTCAGCGACAACACGGGATCGTGTTGGGTATGGATCGTATGACAGCTAACGCAACCCAGGTCTTCGCTGGCGTGTGCGCTGCTGGCCCAATGCGCGGCCTCGTCCTGATGACATCCCAGACAGACGGCGTTCTGCTCATCGACAGGTGTGTGTGTCTCGGTTCCGAAACCCACAACGGCATCGCCGTGCATCGGCAAGTGTGCACCCAGCGGCCCATGACAGCTTTCGCACTGGTGCTGGCCGCCGGGCGCTCGTGGGTCCGATACCGCGGCGTGTGGAGACCGAAAGAATTCGGCCATACTCGGCTCCTGGTGGCAGCCGAGACAATCGTCCGCGCCGGCCTCGCTGTACTCAGGCGTAACCGGCTCGCCGTCGTCCGCGGCAACAAAGCGCGGCGCTCCGCTCCACAACAGGCCGACGGCGAGCAGCCCAAACAGCGCCGTGCGCAACGTCATGGGATGCCGTGCAGTGCTTTGACGTCCGAGCTTCGCCCGGGCCCGTGACAGACGTCGCAGGTTTCGATGACCGTGCCCTCCGACGCCGACACGAGCGTGCCGTCCACGGTCTGCGCCGCGTCGAACGCACCGCCGTTTGCCTCCATATGCGCGACAGCCTCGGGGCGATCGTGGCAGCCCCAGCAGGTAGCCGTGTTCGGCGTGATGTTGACATCGTCGTCAGGCGTGTCCAGGTCGTTTCCCGAGTCGGTCGTTGTCGCGAGCGCAAACGCACCCACCGGGTAGTAGGTATCCGGCAGATGGCAGCCCTCGCAGTTTTCGAGCTTGCCGGGGTAAACGACCTCGCTGTAGTCGATAGGCTGGCCGAAGAATCCGTAGGAGACGTAGCCCGCGTCCCGCGCCGAGCCCGCGTGAATCGCGTGAATCATGGTCTTGAATTCGATCGTCTCTTCGTCCTTGCCGTCCGGCGAGTTCGAACTGTCCGCACCACCACGGACCCGCGCCGCAATATCGGTTGCATCGGAGTTGTGGCAGGTGACACACAACAGGATGTCGTCGGTACGGTTGCTGCCGTGCAGGCTCAGCGACTGATGGCAGTCGTTGCAGTTCGCGAGATCGACAATCTCTCTGCGCGGAACGGGCACACCGTCGGTGATGGCAAACGTCGTCGATGCACCGGTGATCGGTATGCTCTCCGGGTTGCCGTCGCCGTCGGTGTCGAGCGATGCGCGGCCCTCCATTGCGACAATACCGGAACCCGTTACGCCCGCCGGTATGGCCGTGGGCGACGTCACTGCGTAAGTGCCGTCTCCGTTGTCGACTGCCGTCGCCAGCACGTTTAGCGACACCGGCTGCGCGGGCCGGCCGCCGGCGCCGCTGCCGCTGCCCCGGTTGCTGACCTCAAGAGTATTCCAGGCAATATCGACGACAACCCGTCCACCGGCTGCGAGAGCGGGTTCGGTCGTGAGGTCGTAGGGCGCATCGCCATTGTTCGGATTGGTGATGGACACCGTGACTTCCGGAAACTCCCCGGGCGACGTGTTGTCGATGCCGAGAATGTTGAAGCGGAAATCGCCGGCCGCCACCTGCGTCAGAATCGTGTGCGCCTCCTCGACACCAACCGGGCTGCCCGGCGTATGACAGATAGCGCACTCGGCGTTGCTCGCCGAGATGCCGTTGGCGTGATTCTCACCGGTCTCGAAGTTGACGTCCTCATGACAGGAGCCGCAGGCTTCCACGGTCGATACCCGATACCAGTTTTCAGCCTGTGGCGTGTCGGGATTGCTGTCGTCGTGACAGTTCGCGCAGTTGCGAATGTCCTGCGGATGCACGACGTTCGAATAGTCGAACTTGCGATCGAAGAAACCCCAGATGGCGTACTCGCCGCCGGCAACGACACTCGGCAGCGAAGCACCGTAGTGAATCTTGTGCGTCATGACCGTCATGTCGACGGTGTTGCCGCTTTGCGCGTCGGTCGAGCCCGGATTGTGGCAAACCATGCAGTATTGATTCTGGAAGCGCGCACCGCCATGCAAAGCAAGCTTCTCGTGGCAGGTGTTGCAGCTTTCGTCGCTGACGATCTCACGGCTGAACAGGTTCTCTGTGGCACCGGTCGAGGGCTGCCAGTCGAAGGTTGGATTGTCGATCGGCACAAAACCGCGGATCTCGAAACCGACTCTGTGCGTGAGGTCGGGCTCGTAAGCCACGTCGGCCACTGTCGTCACGTCCACTGCGAACGTGTAGAGATAGCTGCCGTCGCCGTTGTCAGCGAGCACACCCGCAGCGCCGCTTTCGGTCACGGCCTGCTGCTGGTCGACCGTACCCGGTCCGATGCCATTGGCCGCCTCGATGCGATTGAGGTAGCTCTGCCAGGCGCTCGCGTTACCGTCGCTACCCGGCACAAGCTTGGCGAGACCGAAGTTGATCGCGCCGGCCGGCAGACCGACAACCGGGTTACCGTCGCCGTCACTGAGAGAAAACTCGACGGTTGACGATGCGCCCGCCGTCGCTGTCGAAATCGTCGCCGTAACCGTCGTCGCATCGGCAATGCTGACGACGCTCGGTGGAGGCGGAGGCCCCGGCGGTCCGGGAGGCCCCGGCGGGCCGGCCGCGCCGTCATCACCACTGCAGCCCGCCTGCAGCAACGCAAAACAAGCCAGCAGCGAAACGATGGTCTTCGGAAATCGAAAGCTCATATCGACACCTGCGTGATTGGTTGGGCCTACTCGGCGCTATCGAGGTAGGCCGCTATGGCCTCGAGATCGTCCTCGCTGAGCTTGTCCAGGCCGGGCGGATGCTTCTTGTCGCCGGCACGAATCGCCTTGATCTGTTCGACGAGCGTATCGGAGCCGCGACCCTTGAGACTGAGTGGTCCTTTATGGCAAGCCAGGCAGCTTTGAGACGCTGCCTTGCCGGCGTCTTGCTCACCTGCTGATGCCCCGAACGTCAGCAACAACGCCAATAACACGATAAGGATGCGCATCTCATTCCCTCCCACTGCGGCCACGAGGACCGGATACCGTTGGAAACCCAACAAAGAATTTTTCGAAAGCCCCGGGAAATCCCGGAACAGCCGGGTGTCAGGGCCAAAGCGCCCCGAGAGCCCGCATGACGTCGCGCCGGCTGATCTGCCCTACCAGTCTTCCGTGGTCCAGAACCGGATACCGGTGGAAACGATCGCCGAGAAACAGCTTTGCGGCATCGACAATGTTGTCTTCCGCCTCTACACACTCGACGTTCCTGCTCATGTATTCGGACACCGGGCCGCCATGTTCCGTGTGATACCCGGCCTGCAACAAAACCTGTATGCAATCTCTCTCGGTCAGCATGCCCACGAGGTCTCCGTTCCCGTCTACGACGGGCGCCCCCGCAATGTCGTTGTCGATCAGCGTGTGCGTAGCTCGCAGGATCTCGGTAGTCGGATCCAGCGTAATCAACTCCACCGTCATGCAGTCCCGTACCTTGACGTTCGAGTACATCACCTGCTCCGCCGACAGTTACCCAAACACTTCGACTTCGACTTGCACTGACCGATCTCCGGCGATCCGCTGCACCCTGCCTGCAGCTTGCGACCACCTGAAAGCATTCCAACAGCCAGCGCGAGGGCGATCAATAAGTACACTCCGAAGCTGATTAAGAACATCTCCATGTTTATCTCCCGCGTCTTTAGCCTGTACAGGTCAGCAACTAAGCGCCGAAATCGTCGAACAGGATGTTTTCCGCATCCACACCGAGGTCGTCGAGCATGTGCAGCGCGGCCGCGATCATCATTGGCGGGCCGCAAAGGTAGTACTCGCACTCTTCGGGGGCCGCGTGTCCGTCGAGGTAGTGGCGCAGCAGTATGTCGTGCACAAATCCCGTGTAGCCTGTCCAGCCGTCGGTCTCGAGGGGTTCGGACAACGCCAGGTGCCACTCGAAGTTGTCATGGTCCTCGGCAAGGCGTTCGAAGTCCTCGACGTAGAACGCTTCGCGGAGACTGCGGGCGCCGTACCAGAAACTCATCTTGCGGGTAGTACCGATCCGCCGCAGCTGGTCGAGGATCAGCGATCGCATCGGCGCCATGCCGGCGCCGCCGCCAATGAAAACCATTTCCGCGTCGGATTCCCGCGCGAAGAAGTGGCCGAACGGCCCCGCAATCGACACCGTATCGCCGGCGTCAAGGCTAAACAGATACGAAGAAACCACGCCGGGCGGCGTGTCCGCGGGCAACCGGGGAGGCGGCGTGGCAATTCTCACGTTGAGCGTTACGATCGTGTTTTCAGCCGGATAGTTGGCCATCGAATAGGCGCGGCTAGTCGCCTCGTCGGTCCCGGCCATGAGCCCGAGAAAGCCGAACTTCTGCCAGTCGTCCCGGTATCGATCCGGCACGTCGAAGTCGGCGTACGCCGCTTGGTACGGCGGGCAATCCACCTGCACGTAGGCACCTGCCCGGAAGTCCAGCGTTTCTCCCGGCGGCAGTTCCAGCACGAGCTCCTTGATGAACGTCGACACGTGCCGGCTCGAACGCAGCGTGCAGTTGAGACGCTTCACGCCGAACACGTCCTCCGGCACGCGAACCCGCATGTCCTGGTCCACGGCAACCTGGCAAGCCAGCCGCTGCCCTGCGACGGCCTCTCTTTTTGTAATATGAGACGTCTCGACCGGCAGTATCGAGCCGCCGCCCTCGAGTACCGCCACGCGGCACTGGCCGCAACTGCCGCCACCGCCACACGGCGACGGCACAAACAGACCGTTGGCCGCGAGCGCACCCAGCAACCGGCCACCGACGGGGACGACAAGCTCTCGCGCGTTGTTGACCGTAATCGTGGCGTTGCCGCGACGGACTAGCCGCGCGCGGGCGAACAGCACGAGCAGCGCCAGCAGCAGCACAATGGCCGTAAACAGGCCGACGCCGATTGCCACCTCGCCGATCATCAGAACTGGATACCGGCCATCGCGAGGAACGCCAGCGACATCAGTCCGGCCGTCACGAAGTTGATGCCGAGGCCTTGCAGACCGTCGGGTACGTCGCTGTATTTGAGTTTCTCGCGAAGCCCGGCGAGCATAACGAGCGCAAGCGCCCAGCCGACGCCGACGCCAAGGCCGAATGCGGCGCTTTCGGCAAACGTGTACTCGCGTTGCACGGTAAACAGCGAAGCACCCAGGATGGCGCAGTTGACGGTCAGGAGCGGCAGGAAGATGCCCATGGTGTGATACAGCGCAGGCACATAGCGTTTGAGGAACATCTCCAGTATCTGCACCATGGCCGCAATGACACCAATGTAGGTAATCAGCCCGAGATAACTGAAGTCGAGATGCCCCAGCCCAGCCCAGGCGAGCGCTCCGTCTCGCAGCAGATAGGTGTAGATGAGGTTGTTGACGGGTACGGTCACGGTTTCGACGACAATCACGGCTGCACCCAGCCCGATTGCCGTCTTGATTTGCTTCGACACCGCCAGAAACGTGCACATGCCCAGGAAGAACGCGAGCGCCAGGTTTTCGACAAAAATTGAACGGACAAAGATGGCGACCAGGTTATCCATCAGTCCGCCCCGGTCTCGGCGCGCGTCAGCGGCCGGTAGTCAGGCGTTTCGACCTGAGCCGTTTTCCAGCTTCGAACGCCCCAGATCAGAAAACCAATAATAAAAAACGCGCTCGGCGGCAGCAGGAACATGAGGTTGGGCTGAAACCAGCCTCCTTCCTCCGCCAGCGGCAGGATCGGCTGACCAATGAGTCCGCCCGTGCCGAGCAGCTCGCGAATGATGGCGACCACAATCAGCACCACGCTATAGCCAAGCCCGTTGCCGATGCCGTCCAGAAAACTCATGCCGACGCCGTGCTTGGTCGCGAACGCCTCGGCGCGGCCGAGCACAATACAGTTCGTGACGATGAGGCCAATAAATACGCTTAGCGTCCGGGCCGTATCGGGCGCGTAACTCTTGAGTATCTGGTCGACGACGATAACGCCCGTCGTAATGACTGTCATCTGCACGATAATGCGTACCGAATCGGGCAGATGACGGCGTATCAGGCTGATCGCCATATTCGAGAACGCCAGCACCGAGGTCAGCGCGAGGCTCATGACCAGCGCCGAGCGTAGCGAGTTGGTAATCGCAAGCGCCGAGCAGATGCCGAGCACCTGCAGCGTAATCGGGTTCTCGTTGACGATCGGGTTCAGCAGGGCATCACGGGCTTTGGACATCGTCGTCGGTCCTTTCGCGCAGCGAATCGATGAACGGTTGAAAGCCATGCTCTCCCAACCAGTAGGCGACGAGGTTCGACACGGCGTCGGTGGTTACCGTCGCGCCGGAGATGGCATCGACGTGATAGTCGGCTTCGGGCGATTGCGGGTCGACGGCCTGATTCGACACGCGAAAGCGCAGCGTTCCCTCGGCGTCGTACAGCTTCTTGCCCGTCCATTCGGCCTGCCAGTCGGCGCGCAATATCTGATCGCCGATGCCTGCCGTTTCGGCCTGCTCGTAAAAGGTAATGCCCACAATCGTGTTGAGATCCGCATCCAGAGCGATGAACCCGTACAGCGTGGACCACATACCCTGACCGTAGACCGGCAGTATCATGCGTTCGATGCCGTCCGCTCGCGGCACGACATAGATCGCAACCCGCCTGGCCCGGCGTCCGATCGTCGCAATATCCTGATCCGGCGGTATTGCAACGCTCGCGTCCGGATCCGTTGCGGAGGCCGCGCCATCGAGATTGTCGGCGCTGACGCTATCGTCGTAGGCGCCGGTATCGAGGTTCACGACTCTTGCGTCCAGCTCCTGAAACAGGCTGACAACCTCCCGGTCGGAGAGCGCCGCCGCTGAATCGGCAAGACCCGCAATACCGACGAGTACGCGATTCCGCTCGAGATCCTGATACGCACGCTGGATCGGCTGCAGCGTGACGGCCGTTGTCGTCACGACGACGGAACAGAACAGAGCCGTCAGTCCGACGACCAGCAGGGCTTTGAGCGTGCTGTCGTTATTCATGTGCCACGCCCGCGGTTTTGTTCACGGGTTTGGAATCGCCGACAGGCTGTCCAATACGCCGCTGCCTGCGGCGCATGTTCCGCCGGACGACCAGAAAATCGAGTACGGGTGCGCACAGGCTCGCAAGCAGGATCGCGAACAGTACACCTTCGTTGTACGACGGATTGCTGTTGGCAATGACCATCGTGAGCACGCCGACCAGCGCGCCGAACATCCAGCGCCCTGCCCGCGTGTGCGCAGCGGCTACCGGGTCGGTTGCGAAGAAAACGACGCCAAATACAAACCCGCTCAACAGCAGGTGCCAGTGTCCGGCCATCGTTGCGAGCTGATTGGTATCCGCCGCCAGCGCGTCAAAGATGAGCGCAGTGATCGCCATGCCGATAAACGCGCCCGAGATGATGCGCCAGGACACCGTCGACGTCGCCAGCAAATATGCGGCGCCCAAAAGACAGCCGAGCACCGAGGTGCTGCCGAGCGTCCCGGGTCGAAGTCCCAGAAACAGATCCCAGGCGCTCATCCCGGCCGCGCTGACGGCATCAATGCCGCCTTCCGCCGCAAGACGCAGCGGCGGGGAGGTCTCGAAACCCGGAACGGGCACCCAGACGTTGGGGCCAAAGACGAGGTCCGGGTACGCAAACAGCAGGAACGCGAGGCCGAGCAGAACCGGGTTCACGAGGTAATAGCCGTACCCCCCGTAGATGGCGCTGCCGACGACAAAACCGAAACTTGCTCCCACCATGACCTGGTAGAGCGGCACGCCGGCGGGCATGACGAGCGCAAACAGCCACGCAAAGGCCAGAATGCCCTCGCCGACGCTGCGCCGGCGAACGGTTGCGAACAAGAGTTCCCAGGCAACCGAGGTCAGCAGAGCAACGAGGAACACGGGCAGGAAGTACAGAAGCCCCAGGACAAAACAAGCCCACGGATCCTGCACGGCGTGCCCCACGCCGAACACCTCGATCAACTGCCCGCGCCAGCCCGGCAGCGCCGTCATCCCGGTTTCAGCCAAAGCGCTGTTGATCTGATAACCCACACTCCAAAGTCCGATGAGCCAGCAAGGCAACGTGGCGACAACCAGCTGTCTCGACATCGTCCGAACGCAGAGCGGCGTGCGCATGAAAGGGGCATAGCGACCGCCGGCCGGCGTGGCGCGCAGAAAAAACTCTCGCAGCAGCCGCCATAGCGTCTCCCGCGGGCGTGGCATCGCGCCGTCGAGCGGAGGCCGTGCTTTTCCCGTTACGTTTTCGGCCATTAGCCTTCCGCCTCTATCTGCTCGAGGTTGGCTCGCAGCACGGCGCCGTAGTTCTGTTTTGCGGGACACACAAAAGAACACAGCGCAAGATCTTCTTCCGCGAGATCCAGACAACCCAGAGCCTGCGCGGTGTCGGTGTCCTTGACGAGCAGCGCCCGGAGCAGCGGCACGGGCAATATGTCGAGCGGCATAACCCGATCGAACGCGCCAATCGGAATCATTGGCATGGGCATCGTATCGCCGCTCGGCAACCACGCGTTTGACCGCAAGGCCGTCAACGCGCGCGCCACGATCCCGGTGGGCCGCTGCCGTTGCCACGGCGAGTGCGGCTGCGACAACACGGATACCTGGTTGTGGTAACGCCCGAGATACCCATGCGGGCCATCCGTGCTGGCGCCGTCCAGAACGGAGCCGGAAAATACGCTAAAACCGCCGCCCTGCCCGTCGTGTCGCAGCTCGCCGTCGACCAGACCACCTGTGGCGGCGCCGACGCGCGTTTTCAGCAGCGCGGGATTAGCCACTCCGCTACCGGCCAGCGACACGACGCGTTCGGTCAGCAAACGACCGGTCGTAAACAGATAGCCGATCGCTATGACATCCTGGTAGCCGATATGCCACGCACTTTGCCCGGCGGTCACGGGAGCAAGGTGATGAATATGCGTGCCGGGCAGCCCCGCGGGGTGAGGCCCGGCAAACTCCACGTGGCGTATGTGCTTTTCGTCGACACCGTAACCTTGCCAGTCAACGTCGGTGCAGAGATACACGGGCCAGTCGCCAAGGCGGCTCAGAATCAACATGCCGACTTCGAATTCTCGCCGTCTTGCGGCAATCACTGCGCACGGTGCCGGCGCGAGCGGACGGGTATCCACGGCCGTGACAAAAATCGACTGCGGCGAAGACGTCGACAGCGGCACCCGATCGTAAGGCCGGGATCTGAACCCCGTCCACGCGCCGGACCGACAGAGAAGCTCGCGGATGGCGCCTGCGTCGCAGCGGCTCGACACGTCGAACACTTGCTCGGTTGCCGCGCTATCGTCAAGGGCCACAACGACCGACTGCAGAACGCGACGGCGGCCTCGATTGATCTCGATGACCCGCCCGCTGCCCGGCGACGGATAGATCACGTCGGGATCGCGCTTGTCGATAAACAGCGGCTCGCCGAGGCCTACCGCTTGTCCCACTTCCACCTGCATACGGGGCTTGAGGCCCGCGTAGTCGCGGCCGAGCAGCGCCACGCGGCGCACACCGTTAGCGCTGCGTATGACCTGCTTCGGCGAGCCGTCGACACGGACGTCCAGCCCCTTTTTCAATACGACTCTAATGGCTTCGACCTCGGAAAACAGCGCTTGAGCGCAATCGGTGCAATGACCGTCGTGGCGAAAATCACAATGACAACCGCCGTAAACTGTTCGACGCTAAACAGGCCCGCGGCGTGTCCGATACCCGCGAAAATGAGCCCCACTTCACCGCGCGGTATCATGCCGACGCCAATGGCTATTCGGCCTTCTCCGCCGCCCGCGGCAAAACCGGCGGCCAGCTTTCCGACCACGGCGACTACGGTCAGCAACGCAATGAGCAGCAGGGTTTCAAGCGAGAAGACGGCCTGAAGATTGACCTGCATGCCGATCAACACAAAAAAGACCGGCGCCAGAATGATCTCGAGCGGCGCGATCAGCTCCTTGATAGGCCGGCTTTCCCCCGTATGAAAATATTCGTCGCGCAGCAACAAGCCTGCCGCAAACGCGCCGATAACAATCGCAAGACCCAGCACGTTCGCCAGTATCGACACCACGCACAGAACAAAGATGGCGTACAGGAGTTTTACGTGCAGACGGTCGAGCCGCTCGAACAGCGGTATCCCCAGCTTCACGAGCTTGTCTCCCGCCAGCGCAACGGTTGCGAGGAACGCCGTCGAGAGCGCCAGGATAGTGGCGATACTGCCGTAGTCGATGAAGCCGCTGACGACAACGCTCATGACCGTCGTCAACACGATCATCGCCAGTATGTCGTCTATTACGGCGGCACCCAGCACAATGCTGGCCGGTCGCGAACTCGTCACGCCGAGCTCGTCGAACACGGCGGCACTGATGCCGACGCTGGTTGCCGCCAGCGTTGCGCCGACGAACAGGCGCAGAATGATGTCCGTGTCGGGAAGCAACACAGTCATCGCAATAAAGGTCAGCGCAACGGGCAACAAAACACCCAGTATGCCGACGGCGGTTGCCGGCCCGCGCACCGAGTTCAGCTTGCCGATGCTCGAGCCGAGACCGGCCGTAAACATCAGGAACACGACGCCGAGGTTGGCGAGCAGCCACATTGCTCCGGCAAACACGTAAGTGCCTGGGGCACCTTTGCCAATCATCAGTTGATTGATGGATGTGGGTGTCGATTGCTCAACGGACAGTTCGGCAGCAGCCAACCACGGCAACGCGCCGGTTGCAATGAAGTCACCCAGAATCTTGCCGAGCTCGTTGAGGTGCATGATCGCAACAAACGCCGGCACGCCAAACCAGTAGCCCACGTTGCCCACGACAACACCAATCAGGAGTTCGCCGACGACGGTAGGCTGACCAAAGTATCTCGCCAGGCTGCGTCCAAGCAGCGCAAGCAAGGTCATGAGACCTATGACCAGCAGAACATACGCAAACAGATCGAGGTGGCTGTGCATTCGTCTATCGACTAGCTCTACCGACAAGGATTAACGGACTTGGCCCTGCCGGCTGGCAGCGGCGCACTCGCAACAATCAATACGATCCCGGTCGGCGTGTTTCTCTTACACGCAAACCATCGCGGTGTTTCTGCGAGTCCAATTCAGCCTAGAGACGACACTATCGAGCGTAAATCGCGGGATATACTTAGAAGCGTCGTTGTGAGTCGTCGAGCGGTAAGGCGGCGAACGACCCGAGGCCGCGGCTGCGACTACCTCAAACTGAATCGTTGCTGCCCTACCCGTTCTTAAGCTTGGTGTACGCGAGGAACAAATTCAGATACCGCGCATCGTGCCGGTCCATTCGCAGGCGCGCCTTGCGCAGCTTCTTGTCGATCACTTCGAGGACCGTGTCGACCTGCATTGCGCGGCCGTCGTAGTCGTCGCCTAAAGAGGCGCGCAGCACGTCCGTCAACAAGCGCGCCTCGTCGACGTGCCGCTCTGCTTTCTTGAGATGTCGGCCGTAAGCGTCCGCGGCCGAACAGGTTGCCGGCGACGGCCGGTGTTCCGGATCCGACAAAAGATCCGGAACGTAGAACTCGCCCTCTTCCCTGAGCTGCATCGCCGCAGTTCGTTCACCCGTTGCGAATTGCGAAAAGGGTGAAGCGGCGCAGGCTGAGGCGGTGAGGCAATACACGGTGTTGCTGACCTTACAATCCATTGATATCGGTTTACTGTCGACCATGGCATTGACTCTCGATGTTCTGTTACGTGGATGTGCTGGAAGTCTCTCCTCTCGATCGTTTTCCGACGTAAAACGCCTGACGGAAATACTGTATATTTATACAGTATTGAAGTTTATTCGAACCGGACCAGACGGTCAACCGGAAACGCAAACCGCGCTAGAAGCGGTCTCGAAGATAGTTCGTCGCCGCGTTGCTTAACACGACGGACACTGTCGCAGACCGCTGCTATCCGATCGGGTAGTAACGGAGCAACGGTCGTTTCGCTACGATGATTTGCCCCGATAACTCACGTAGAGAGAGTAACGTGCCAGACACAAACACAGTCGGTGCAAGCGATGGTGACCGCGTCTATCGGGCAATCAAGGCCCGTGCCATTGCGTTTGCCTTCAACCCCGGCGAACCCATTCGCCTGAACCCGCTGGCGGACTCACTGGGCGTCAGCACAACCCCCATCCGCGCAGCGCTGAACATGCTGGTCGCGGAAGGCCTCGTCCGACGAGAACCGCAGAAAGGCTTCATCGCAATGGGGCTTTCCGAAGAGCGGTTTCGCGGAATGTACAGTCTCAATCAGCTGCTGCTCGAGGCCGCACTGACAGCGAGACCGCCTGAGCGCAAACGTGTCGACACAATCATGCCCGTCGTCACGGACATTGCGAGCAAATTCGAGGACGACACCAGCTTGAGCGCCAAAGAATTTGCGAGCCTGACCGGCGAGTTGTTCCTGCAGATTGCCGAACTGTCGGGCAACACACACATGGTGGAAGCCGTCGAACGCATCAACGACAGTCTCAACTTTGTTCGGGTGCTCGAATGCCGCAAACCCGGCGCGATCAGCCGCGAACTGCTGACCATCTGCGAGTTGCTGCTGACGGAGAGCTTCGATGAAACCGCCAGGGCGCTGGCCGCGTACCATCGCCGGCGTCAAACGGTTACGCACGGGTTGCTCGCGACGCTTAACCAGTAGGACAACGTTCAGACGGGACCGGCTGAGCGGCCGGAGAAAGCGAAGCTTTCTCCTGTTGCCTGCCGGGCCCAGCTCAACAACTGGAAAAGGCTGCAGTTTATTGGTGTTGCCGGCGGGACCCCACTCAACAACTGGAAAAGACTACGGTTTATTGGTGTTGCTGGCGGGACCCACCCAATCGGGTAGGCGCGACGCGCTATTTGGTTAACTAAACTCACAGCTTTCGCTAAATTCCGCGGTTTTGTCGCGGGCCCGGGGCAGGTATTGCAGCAGGAATTGACATTGGGCAGCGACGTAGCCAAGGAAACGGCCGGAGACCGCGTATACTACGCTGTGAAAGCGAGTGCCATCGCCTACGAGTTTCGGCAGGGGCGGAGGATCTACATGGAGCCGATCGCCGAGAAACTCGGCGTCAGTACAACGCCGGTTCGCGAGGCGCTGAACCGGCTCGCCGCGGAAGGTCTCGTGATCAAGGCGCCGCGCAAGGGTTTCATTGCGCTCACGCTCAATGCCGACAAACTGCTCGGCCACTACGAGTTGACGAAACTCCTGCTCATGCACGAACTCGAAGCGCTCGATGCAAACGCACGCCGCCGCCTGCCGCAATACGAGCCGATCGCGAATATCCTTTTCAAACTGAATCGCAGCCAGATCAGCAACGCCGGCACCTTGGCGGGTTACACGGGCCTGATCTTCAGAGAGCTGGCGTCGCTGGGACGCAACCGGCACGTCATCCGGTCCGTCGACCGCGCCAACGATCATCTCTACTACATTCGCACGATCGAGTGCACCCACTTTCAGGACGTCCGCACACAACTCATTGGCCTGTGCGAATTGCTGCTGGGCGGTCACTGCGAAGAATTGCTCAAAACACTGGAGCGCTATCACGATACGCGTATGGAGCTCCTGCCCGACATGCTGGAACTGGCCAGAAGCCGTTCTCGTTGAACGGTCTTGTTGACTAATGAATACCTAACTTCCGAGGAGTACAACCACCGCAGCCTTTAACTGAAGAGTTCAGCGGTCCATCAACCACGCAATAGGAGCAAGTCATGATTTCACTCGGTAAAGTCTCTGAAGAAACCAAAGGCTGCGGCCTGCAAGGCCTGGAGTTCTGGGTCGTTCCAGGCAGATGGACCTGCACATAACCACCGAGTGGCAGTTGGCTGAGGACGTGCCCGGTCAACTGTCACTGGATGCTGTGCAGCCAGCGGGCTGCACAGCGTCATCCACCGCGGAGCCCTCCCAAATGCAACAGTCAAACTGCTACCTGTCGAAACACACCTTCTTCTGTTTCGCGGACAACCACTACGTATTCCTCGATCTGCAGAACGACGAGTACACGTGCCTCGGGCGCACGCAGAGCGAAGAGTTCGAGACTATGTTGCACGATGGGCTCGACAAGCATTCCGCCATCGTGCAAGCGCTGCTCGAGAAAGGCCTGTTCGTCACCGACAAAGCAAACGGCAAACAACCCGTACCGCAGACCGTCGATGTCGTTTCCTCGAGTATCATGACGGGCGCGTCGGAGAAGGAGCGTCCGTCCATCCGCCCGGTCCACGTCATGCGGTTTTTTGCGGCGTCGGGCCGTGCCTCCTGGAATCTGCGCTTCAACTCCATCGAACACACCGTTCAGCGTGTACAGCAACGCAAGGCGGCGCGTCAGCGCGCCGGCAAAGTGTCCGAGGACGCCGACATCATTGAACTGTTCAGAATCTTTCAGGCATTGCGTCCCTACTATCCCCGCCCCTACCTGTGCCTGTTCGACTCGCTGGCGCTGGTTCACTTCCTTGCGCCTTTTGGCGTTTATCCCGAGTGGGTTTACGGCGTCAAACTGGAGCCCTGGGGTGCGCACTGCTGGGTGCAGTCCGACGACCTCGTCGTCAACGACATAGTGGATAACGTCAACGGTTACACTCCCATCATGAGCGTTTGACGGCCATCCGCCTCGCTTTCAGCCGTTCGTTGCAACTGCGACGAACGTGATCTCACCGCCATAAGGGTCGCAATGGCTTGACGAACGTGCCCGACGCGTCCATAAAGGTCGTGTTATCCCATTTGTGGGGCATCGTCATATATCGGTTCATCGCTCTGAGCTGGGAATCGGGGGACCCGGCAAGAACGGCTGCAGCCAAGCAACTCGCTCAGCGTATCCTCTCCTTCCCGGCCGCCTGGCGGACGGTGGTCGACCTACCCGGCCTGTGGGTCGCCCACGTGCAGGGTGCCGGCGGCGCGCGCCGGGCCTACACGCTCGAACGGGACGCCGGCGTGATCCTCGGCAAGCTGTTTGCCAAACACAGCCTTGCGGACGCATCGACGGCTGCAAGCGAAAACGGCCCGCCCATGGATGTGCGCCTCGACGATGCCGAATCCACGTTACTCGTCGAATCGCAGGGACAACATCTGACGGACCGCTACTGGGGACACTACGTTGCGTTCCTGAACGATGCCCGCAAGGGCCAACGCTGGGTGCTGCGCGACCCAACGGGCGGACTGCCGTGTTACATCACGAAGACAGCTGGCGTCGATGTGTTCCTGTCCGACATGGAGGACTACGCCGCTCTGGAACTCGGTCGTTTTTCCCCCAATTGGGAGCACTTGACCGCGTTTTTCCTGTACAGCGAACTCAATACGCGACACACAGGCGTTCACGGCGTCTCACAGCTCTATGCGGGTGAACGCGCCAGCATAGCGCGCGACGGCGAAACCACGCGGTCCTTTTTCTGGAACCCCGCTGATGTGTCGGAACGCAGCGTCGTCGAAGATCCGGATGCAGCCCGCGCAATGCTTGGCGCCCGCATACGCCATTGCGTCACCGCCTGGACGTCGGGATACGAGGGCGTACTGCAGGAACTCTCCGGCGGTCTCGACTCGTCCATTGTCGCCTCGTGCGTCGCACAAGCGGTTCCCGGCGACAATGTGCTCGGGTTTCACTTTTTTACTGATGCGCCTCAGGGCGACGAGCGCCGCTATGCCCGCGCGGTATCCAAAGCCGCCGGTATCGAACTGCGGGAAGCCGAGTGTCGTTTGTTTACCGACTCGCTCAGAGAGCAGCTGGACCCGCTACGCGTCGCGACACCGTCCGTGCTCGGCTTCATTCCTCCATCGGAGCACCTGCGGCGGCGTCTGGTCCAGGAACGCCGAGTGGGCGCCGTATTTACGGGCCAGGGAGGGGACCATCTGTTCCAGGAGGCAAGCAGCGAACTCGTCGCCTCGGAGTTTGTGCACCGGCACGGCCTACGTGCACCGCTCTTGAAGGTCGTTGCAGACACGAGCAGACTGACACAAACCTCCGTCTGGTCGGTACTCGCGACGGCCCTGAGCTACGGCATGCTCGGGCGCCGTTTCGACGCGTACGCCGGCTACGAACAGGCGTCTCCCTTTCTCAGCACGGACGCGCGCGGCGCAATCGCACGTCAAGCTTACGCACATCCCTGGGTCGAACAGGCGACGCGGCTGTCGGCCGGCAAGCAGCGACGGGTATTCAATGTCGTGGACTGCCAGACGTTCTACCTGCGCCCATGCCATTATGCCGAGCTGATCCACCCTCTGATCTCGCAACCCATTGTCGAGCTTAGCCTGCAGATTCCAGGTTACGTGCTTGCCCATCGGGGGAAGTCCCGAGGCCTCGTGCGCGAGGCTTTTGCCGATCAACTACCAGCGGAGATTGTGGAACGCTATTCCAAAGGCGGCACAACAAGCTACTTCAACCGCATGCTCAGCAGCGACACGACCTTCCTGCGCGAATTCCTGCTGGACGGCACTCTCGCGGCGCACGGTCTCCTCGATCGCCGAAGACTCGAGGCTGAACTCGAAGAGAGCGCGCTCCTGCGCGGTGACAACGTACGCTCTCTGCTCGACGCCGTCAGAGCCGAAGCCTGGCTCGCTGCCTGGTCGGCCTAACCTGGACTCCTGCCATGCGGAACAGCCAGAGTCGGCGCCGCGGACACCACTACCACTCTTTCGCTATCTCGAGCGCAAACACCCTGCCCTCGGGATCGGCATTGTAGCTGTCGTAACCCAGGCCCGCAGGTGTGTTCACGAACGGCGGGTCTTCATCGAGCGCATTCTGAACCGTCAGTACCAGGCGCGTATTGGCAAAAACCCCTTGGCCGCGGCCCGAACGATAAGCCAGACCCAGATCCCAGGTGGTCCACGACGCTATGGCGCGATTCGGCTCGCTCAGACGATCGGTGTAATCGTCGGTGTAGTTGAGAAACGTCGACAAGGACCAGCCGCCGCGGCGCCAGATCAGGCCCGCCCGCGCCCGAAAGTCGATCGGCCGGCCATAGGTATCGACCTCTTCCAACAACGGATCACTGTCGAGTAAAGCACGCTCGAAATTGAATATGTACTGGCCGTCGAAACGAGCGTCGAAAACTCCGATAGACGTATCGAAGCGGTGACGAAGCTCCAGCTCGACGCCCGTTACGACCGAACGCGCCAGGTTGTTGAGGCGGCCGTCGACGATTGCCGCGGATACCGCGCCGGACAAAAGATCGTCCTCTGATGCGCCGCCCGGATTCAGCCAGCCGGACGAATTCACGAGCGCCGCAATTTCGGTGAGCGTTGGATTGCGATTGACGAGGGCTGCGAACCGCGGATCGTCGGAGTTGATAAAACTTGTCAGCGGCAGCGCAATGCGATCGTCGAGATCGACGTCGAAATACGTGAGGTTCAACAGGGTGGCCTCGGAACCCGCGGGGCGCCACTCGACGCCGGCCGTCCACGTCGTCGCTTTCTCAGGCTCGAGCTTGTCGTTGTTGCCGCTCAGACCAATCATCGGAAACGGGACAGCGCCGATGTCGACAAAAGACTGCGGGAAGTAGACGGCAAGGTTCGCCGACGAGCGCTCCACATCCAGGTCGAGTAGCGACGGCGCCTTAAACGAACGCCCGTAGGTTCCGCGAAAGGTAAGCGCCGCTGCAGGCGACCAGACAACACCCAGTTTCGGATTGACGCTGTCGCCGACGTCGCTGTAGTGCTCGTAGCGTGTCGCCAGCGACAACTCCAACCGCTCGATTCCCGGCAAACGATTGGATCTGCCCGCCAGCGGAAGAAACAACTCGGCGTATGCGGAGGTCACGTCCCGCTCGAGATCCGAGCGCACCTCTCCGGCATTGTCGACGTTGCGTATTGCGATCAATTGCTCTCCGCGTATCTCCGCACCCGCCGCAAGCCGGGCGAGACCGCCCGGCAACTCGAACACGCTGCCCTCAAAGTTGAGGCCCAGCGAACGAATCTCGTTTTCCGACGCGCTTTCCCGGGGCGGCGAATGGTCGACGAGGCTATCGATAATAGCCGCATTGGTATCAGGATCGTCGCCGAATGGATTGAACACGGTAGCCGGATCCGGGTTCGGCCCGGCCGGATTGACGGCCGCGGCAAGCGCGGTTCTGTCGAGCACGAGGTTAGGCGTCGTCTCCTGGTCGTCTTTTGCCCAGTTGAGGACGAGTTCGCCACGCCAGTCTCCGCCGGCATCGAAACGCAGGCCGGAAACGGCTCCGAACGAGTCGATTTCGCCGGTGTTGACCTGCGCTCCGAGCTCATTGTCCAGCGCGTAGCTCTGCACAAGCACGCTCGTGAGTCCGCTATTGCTGGGGTCGACGAAATAGGGGTTCGCGTCCGTCACTTCGATATCGATGGGCGTAAAGTTACGCCGCCAGATGGTCTCTTGCGTCGAGAGGCGCGCGTCGGCGAACAGTTCGGTAGTGCCGAAGGTATGCAGAAGCCGGAAGATAGCGCTGTGTCGCTTGAGACTGGGAAGCACGTCTCCCAGCGACCGATCGTCAAAACGGTTGGGCGGCGACAGCGGTGCACCACTGGCATCGGTCGGAAAGTCGGCCGCCGTCAGCGAACGCCCGTCCTGCCCTGCTGGAATGGCCCAGAGCTGACCGGCCGCTTCGATGTTAGCCGGGCTGCCGCCGAGCCTGCGCCGGTCAGTGCCTCCCAAGCCGCGCAGGTCACTCGACGAAGTGAATGCGCGATCGGTATAGGCCAAGTGTCCGCTGTCCTGGTATTCGTAGATGAACAGCAGGCTGCCGCTGTCCCGTATGCTACCCAGCGACAATCCGACCAGTACATCCGAGAGGTCGCCGTTCCCGTCCTGGCCGTAGCGCACGCGCGTCTCCGCGCCATCGTATTGCTCGCGCAAGACAAAGTTGACGACACCGCCGATTGCATCGGAACCATAAACCGCGGAAGCGCCGTCGGTGAGGATGTCGACGCGCTCGATCGCGGTCACCGGTATCGACGACACGTTGGTAAACGACGATCCAAAACCGCTGGGACTCAGGCGGCGGCCGTCGACAAGCACCAAGGTGGAGCTTGCACCCAGGCCGCGAAGATTGACGGACGTGCCGCCCGCAAGGTTACCGACGTTTCCGCCGACGACGTTGGTGTCGTTGGCGGTATCGGTCAAGGTATCGAGGCTTGCGCCACCACCGAAGTTTTGCGGCAGCTTCTCGATCACCTGTTCGACGGTGGCAAACCCGGCCAGATCGATCTCTTCGCGCGAAATGCTCACGATCGGGGATGCATTCTGTGCACCGCGAATCCGTGAGCCCGTGACGACCACTTCCTCGACGAGCGCTTCGAGACCGTCGCTTACATCCTGCTCTGCCGGGCCTTCTTCAACGACGGTCGCGGGCGGCGCTGCCGTCGTGTCCGCATCAGAGATTCGATCGATGATGACGCCGGATTCCGGCGAATAGGAACCCTTCAGACCCGTACCCGCCAGCAGCAGGTCCAACGCTTCCTGAATCGGATAGCTGCCGACCACCGCATTGGCCTCGACCGTCTGCAGCCCTTCGGTAAAAAGCAGAAACTGCACGCGTGCCTGCCGCGCGAAATCGCTCAACGCAGACGAAACGGGTTGCGCCGGAATCTCGAAGTCGATCGACTCAGCCGACGCAGTTTGTGCTGACGATTGTGCTCTGGCTGGATTGTCGATATTCAGCGCCGCTACGCCAACAATCAGCGCAAACAGCAAGCGGCGCACGCGTGCGTTGGTAATAAGCAAGTTGCCCACCCTCACTTGGCAGGCGATTATACCTTGATTGATCGCGCATTATGTTACGTCCCGCCACGAGAGGCGCGGCGGCGGTTGCTGTTGGCGGGTGGTGCTGTTGCGAATGCGGCCGCTTTACTGCACGCCGAGGGGCTCGGAGCTTGTCAGCTGGATCTCCTCTGCACCAACCCGGCGCACGGAGATATCTTCCTCTGACATCAGCAACTGCAGCAGCGTGTCGACGTCGCCCGCGCGGATATAGCCGGTCACGGCCCGGTTCTCAAGGGCCGGATCGACAATGGTGATCCGCGTGGACGTGTGGCGAGTGGCCTCCTCGATCACTTCGGCCAACGTGTTGCCGCGGAAATCCAGCATGCCGTCGTGCCACGCCAGGCGGCGTGCAATCTCCTCGTCTTCGACAGCCGATACGGCCCCCAGCGTCTCGCGGTACTCCAGCGTCTGACCCTCTTCCAGGATCTGCGGTGGGATTGCCCGCGAGTCACCGGCTTCGACCTCGACAACCCCCTCCTCGACCAGCACCTCGACCGTGCCGTCGTCCAGGTAGACGTTGAACGCCGTGCCAATGGCGCGCACCGTGCCAAGACCGGCTGCTACGCGAAACGGCCGTGCCGGCGCCGGTGTGACGTCGAAGTGGGCTTCGCCGCGCTCAAGATGGATTTCGCGTCGGTCGTCGCTGTAGCGCACGGTCACGGCCGAATCAGTGTTGAGCATGAGCACCGAATCGTCCGGCAGGACAATCTCCCGGTGCTCGCCAACGGCCGTGGCGTAACTCGCCTCATAGACGGGCGCCGAGGACAACAGGAATGTCATTACGACGGCAGCGGCACTCGCCGCGGCTGCAAGCGGCACGTAAAGACGCCGCCGCGAACGCACAGGGACGACGGCGGGATCCTGGTGTGCCGGCAGCGGGTTTGGCAGGACTTCTTCGGCAGCCTCCGTCGAGAGCCTGATGCTGTGCTCGCGGGATCGGGTCGACGCTTCCTGGATCAGTTCGCTGACGTCCGGCAGCCCGGCTGCGTCCGCTTCCCCTCGAAGGAAATCCAACGCGTCCGAAATGGACTCGGCAGCCTCGGCGGGCGTTTCCTCGATGGGAGTGTTTCTCGGGTCCATCAGAGAGGGCTCATCGAAAGCGGTCTTGTCGGGGACCCGGCGCCATAGCCGCTACTCGAACTCCACAGTTCGCTACCCGCCCTTTTTTGTGTATGTCTGTTCATAGGCGAACTATATCGGCATAACCGCGCAGGCCGCACCTACCCGATCAGGCGGCACGTCAAATCCCATATATATCGCATGTATATATTGCATTTATTCGGGATCCAAAAGCCAACTACGAAGCTAACGGCGGCTCTTGCACCGTACGTTATAAAACCATCATCATGCGAAATTGCATAATAGCGACTATTGTCTGTTCAGACAATAGTCGACAGCGCCTACGGTTTCGGTGTGAACAAGAACACCGTAGCAAAAGAGTTTGGCCTGATCGTTCGGCGACGTCGACTGGCCGCCGGCATGTCCCAGGAAACCCTCGCTGACGAGGCGTCCTGCCATCCTACCTATATTAGTCTCGTCGAGCGCGGCCTGCGCAACCCGAGCCTCGACACGATGCTGAGGCTTGCGGACGCATTGGATTGTCCAGGTTGGAAACTTGTTAAGGAGACGGAGGCGGCCCTGGGTTGAGGGCATACAAGGGCGGCTTGCGGGAAAGCCGCAACAGAGATTGTTGAACCGCCTCCACCGTGCCGTTGCCGCGCATTCAGATCGCGGCGGTCGTGATACACGCCTTATCTACTGCGTTTGATCAATTTTGTGGGCACTCAAAAGCATCTACTTGGAATGCGCGCCTGCTCTGCGTCGGAGGTACGACCAGACAGTTTGTATGCGCGTACGCAGGGCTTTTAACCCTTCGACCGTGAAGCAGACAGGTCGCCTATTTCGCTACGTCTCGCACGAACTGCGACGCGCTCCAAGCGCACGTTCGTTAAAATTCTTTTGCAACAGGAAAATATTGCATATTAGCACAATGACTATTGTCTGTACAGACAATAGTCTTAAACACGTAGCCTCTGCGTGTGGCCAAACAAACCTCGACAGCACCCTTTGCAACCATACTCTGGTGGCTCAGAAGAAAATCCGGGCTGACGCACGAACAGCTGGCCGAGAAAGCCGATTGCCACCCCAGCACCGTCAGCCTCCTGGAAAACGAGAAGCGCGGACCCAGCCTCGAGATGGTGCTGAAGCTCAGTCGCGGGCTGGGCTATTCGGCTGCGGATGTGGTTGGGGAGATTGAGAGAGAACTTGAGAGACTGGATGACGTTTGAGGTGAGAGTTGCCATTACGACCAGTGAAGATCTCGTACGACAGTGTCAGGCATGACTCCCAATTACTTTTTCCGGACAACAGAATAACGGCACAGTAGGTAAAGCAAAGCCGCCAAGACGAGACTTGTTGTTTGTCCCTAGCGGCAACCGTCAGTAACTTGGCTTCAATCCAATTCCGCTATTTCGACCTTTCCGTCGCTCTCGCCTCTAAAAACAGGATACCCCAGCGATACCCACCCTCCAATACCTTCCCACAGAACGGCGGTGTTTTCGAACCCATGTTCTCTGATCATCTCGTTGACCCGCCTAGCTGCGGATCTTGGACATTCGCAGTAGGTGACAATCATAGTGCCGTCGTCTGGCATATCCTTCAGGAAGTCACCAATATCGCCGAAGTCCGCGTAGTACGGAATAGGTATGGAGCCCTCGATGTTATATATCTGCCACCTGGATAACGAGCGCGTGTCCAACACAACGATACGCTTCATGTCTTGCAGCGCTTTGAGCAAATCCGCTGCCATAACGTAAAGATTGTCCTTTAGATCGAACTTTGCTTTCGGAGAGTTAGGATTGAGAACATAATCACCGGCCTCGGGCAGCGGCCGCAGAACAGGCTTTTCGAGCGTCCAGCCAGTTGACCGACTACGAAGAAACGCAGTAACGCCATCAATTTCTTTTGCGGACAGAATCTCGCCGAACGCCACCATCTCAGTACTGTCACGCCCGTACTCAATAGCGTGCCTAATAAACTTATCCGTTGTCAGCGACAACATCGCTGGGTTGCCGAGCGCTGTTCCAGTACCGCCTTCTCCCGCTCTACCATGACATGATGCACAGTGTTCGGCGTAAACAACTTTGCCTAACTCTATATCACCCGAAATCAATCCGTAATCATGAGTGTAAGGCTCCGTTTCCACCTGACTTTGCAACCATTGCACTAGGTAAGAAATTTCGTACTTCGTCATTGGGCCGCCCATGTCATCGACGTAAGCGGCCATCGGCGTCCCAAATCTCCCGTAGGCAGTCGCCAAATACATCTCAATTGTTCCCGATGTCATTAGCGACTCTGATCGAAGCGAAGGTGCATGGTCGTTCGCGTAGCCCTCACGCTCTTTGCCATGACAAAGAGCGCAGTACTGGTCATAGTTTGCTGCGGCAGCCGCCGCGCGGGCATCATCGAGCGACGGCAGGTTTGCCGAGAAAGCCAAATCTGGGGAAGAAGCTACCCCAGAAAGTAGCGCAATAAAACACCACGTCCTGTTCGTCATTTCGCTTACTCTGCAGTCTCACAATCAGGCCTCGATGCTAGTATCACGATGAGAGAGATGAAAAAATATCTGGAATCTCTCACGCTAGATTGCGGTCTCGTAACGCCGTCTCGGTTCTTGCTGTTGTGTATTCCACATCGACTGATAGGCTCCTCCAAACCGGATCAGGTCCTGATGGGTGCCACGCTCGACAATCTTTCCCTCTTCGAGAACGAGGATCTCGTCTGCTCGAACAATCGTTGACAAACGGTGCGCGATAACGAGTGTGGTTGTCCCCCTGGAAACTTCTTCAATATTCCGCAAAATCCTCTGCTCAGTCTTAGAGTCGAGTGACGATGTCGCTTCATCAAAGACAAATATCCTGGGCTTCTTGAGTGCCGCGCGGGCAATTGCTACACGCTGTTTCTCTCCCCCAGATAATTTGAGCCCGCGCTCGCCAACCAGCGTCTTGTAGCCTTCGGGGCGTGCTGAGATGAAATCATGAATATGCGCTAATTTTGCGGCCGCCACTATTTCTTCCTCGGAACTATCTGGGCGACCCATTGCGATGTTGTAGGCAATCGTATCGTTGAACAGGACTGTGTCCTGAGGCACCACAGCGATATCAGCCCTGAGACCAGGACCAGAGATGGTTGAAATGGGTGTACCGTCAATTAGTATTTGCCCACCATCAGGATCCCAGAACCGCACAAGTAACCGCACTAGGGAAGACTTGCCGGAGCCACTCGATCCGACCAATGCGACCATCCGCCCGGCAGGAACCTTGAAACTAACATCTTCGAGAATCTTACGTTCGTCGTTATACGAAAACGAGACGCTCTCGAACAGCAATTCTCCTGGCCCCGGCGGCAATCTGTTCGCATCGGTAGATGACGCTTGCTCGGTCTCCTGCCGAAAAACTTCGATCATCTTCTCGATAAATGCTAAACCTTGAGCAATATCCCTGAATGCAAAACCAAGGGATTCCATAGGCTGAAATACCCTCAGCATGTAAGCGTGGACCAACACGAAATCGCCAAGGCTCATACGACCCTGCTGGACCTCTCCTGCCGCGACGTAGACTGAAGTTCCCAACGAGGCGGCAAAAATCGTACCCACTACCACTCCATTCATCGCCTTGCGCGAAAAGAACTGTGCCCAACGCGACTCTGTTTGCGCAAACGCATCATCCATACGCTTTTGCATACGAGGCTCTGCGCTAAATGACTTGATGGTTTCATAGTTGATGATGCTATCTGTCAAAAGCGCATTTGCGTCTATGTGAGCTGAAGACACTGCGCGAGCAGGATAAATCAGTCTATTTGCTCCGATAGCGAATGCTACTGAATAGCAAACTAGAGTCACCCCAATGATCGCAAGAAACACCGGCTGGCCCAAGACGACAAGGACAGCGCTCATCGTCGCAATCTCCACAAGGACAGGTAACACTGTCAAAACCAGGTGTTGCACGAGCGTGCGAAAGCCAATTAGCCCGTTGGCGAGCGTCTGGCTAAGGGCGCCGGTTTTATTGTTTAGATGAAACCGTAATGGAAGCGCCATCACGTGCTTAAAGAGCCGTAGACTAAGATTGCGATGGAGTCTCTGATCCGCCCGACCTATTCCGAGAGCACGGAGCTCCGCGAGAAAACGACTCAACCAATGGCTGACGGCATATGCAAGCACCAAAAATCCAATCGTGAAGAACGGTTCGGCCAAAGCTCCCGGCCCGGTCAACTCATCGATGACTAGTTTTAGGACAACCGGTGACAGCGCCGCCAGAGCCGACGAAGCAAGCACAATGAGCAACACGAGCCCCAAAACTAGCTTCAGGCGCAGGCTGGTTTCCTGCAAGAGCAGACTAAATGCTGACACCCATATACGTTCACGCGCTTGTTGAACCCCAGTCGCATGACCAGTGGCTGCCGTCATCTCAGGCCGCCGTCCTTTGTCTCGCATCATCCCAGTTGCTCAACCAAGTTTCGGCTCGCAAGCTGGACATTATCGGTGCTATGGCTGTTCCGCGGATCAAACTCCCCTCGCGCAACAACGTCTCCAACTTGCCGCGGTTCAGAATGCCTTGGTTGACCATAACTCCATCCAGCAGTCGTTCCCGTAAAAAAGCTGCGTTTTCTACGAGCATTTGCGAGAAGTAGCTTGTGGTACCGCCTTTCGACCGACGGCGAATCAGTTCCGTCGGCAGGTCTTCTGCAAACGCTTCACGCATTAGCCCTCTAGGCATACCGCGGTGGGCAAGAACATAGGTTGGTATTCGCAGGCAGAGCTCTATGAGCGGTTGCGATACCAGTGGATGAACAAGCTCGGCATTTGGCGGCTGTCTTTTGAAGAAAGCTTGGCAGTCAACGACGTTGAAGGTCTGCCTAACTTTGTTTGCCGGCAGTTGGCTTGCATTCAGCACCCACGGATGCGTGATCGCTTCAAAGCTTAAACTTGCACTCGCCTCATCGCTGAGAATGTCAGGCGCTTTGAAGTGAAAAGCATACGGGTCGAAGGGCTTGCCGAGCAGCCCGTAGCGTGTCACGGACTGCCAAACCGACCATATTGACTTACTGGTCATACGACTTGTGTCTTTTGCGATTCGAAGAAGAGGTAACCTCAATCCGTGCCTGCTTGCGTATTCGGCGGCAATTAGCCTGGTCCGATCATGCTGAAGAAGATGATCCCCTCCTTGCCCACTAAAAATAGCACCCGCGTGTCGCTCGGTAACCAAGCGTCGCTTCAATAATTCTGCCCCGGGGTTGAAGCCCAGGCAGGATGGAGTAGCAAGTCGCGTCCGATCCAACAGCCTTTCCAGGGGCGTCTCAACAGGGCTCGCTTCAGTTTCGATGAGCTCCAAACCCGTGCTCTCGGCAGCGAGCTGCGCGTACAGTCGCTCATCACCCTCGGACATTGCCGTGAAGTAATGTAGGCAAGCAACGGCAGGACGATCAACATGATCAGCAATGCAGGCTGCGATAACAGAGGAGTCAAGCCCGCCGGACAACTCGTGCACTATACTTTTGTAGCTTGATGCCCAAGCGTTAACGCAACCCCGTATGGTAGCCCGCAGATTCGCTCTTGCCACATCGGGGTTTTCGATGACGTTCGCCTCACAAACCTTAGCTGGGTCCCAATAGAACGAGGTGTTCATACTGCCCTGTGCAGCACCGTCTTTGCCGTAGCTGATTGACGCGCATGCACCGGCGTGCAGACTCGTTACTTCCCTAAAACCCGTCGTTTGCGTGATCAATCTGGAGTGCAGAAAGAACGAAGTGACATGCTCCCAGTCGACGGTGAATGGTGCCAACTCAAGATAGGAGCAATCCTCCATATCTGAAAGAATCACGTCTACGCCACCGGCTTGAACCATGTAACACGGCATTCCGCCTGTTGGATCCCGCAGTAGATACTGCGTGTTCTTATCGGGCGCCCGTAAGAACGCGACATAGTGACCCCAATAACGCTCGACTAGGCGCCTGCCTTGCGATTCGATCAATCGATCGGACTCTCGCTCATCAAAAAGCTGCCCTGGCGATGTCACTGTTCCAGTTGGATCAGACTCGAATAGCTTACCTAGAACTACGCCACCATCGCCCTTAAGGACATAGGGGCAGTAGGCGCCCTCCATATGAGGCCTGTGAAAAACGCGAAGTCCCGGGGCATCGAAAACACGCTGCCAATCTGAAGAACCTGACAAGAGCGAACGTGTCATCCGTTGCACTGTAGCAACCTTCGCCGGGTTATTAGCATTCCAACTTAACGCTAGGTATCGATACATCTTAAATCCTCTCCTGCGTCCACACCAACGGTCACCGCATGGAAAAAAACAGTTGCTATTCTAGAAACACAGACAAAGCCATCTGCGGACATGTAAACGTGTTGCACTCGACAGCTGTAGAAAACACTCCGGCTCGGCGAAGCCGAGAGACGGTATGAATAGTAGTCGGGTGAGCCTCGGGACGAGACGGTTCTGCGAAAAGGACGTAGAATACGAATTGCCCTGAAACTCGATCATGGCGATCCAGCCGCAGCTCGGAGAACTCGGTGAACAGTGTCATTGGGACTGTGCCGAACATTGTCACCGGCTAGAAAAGCGCGTTCCCTGTAGCTCGGTTTGGCCCTTCTTTTCATACAACTGCGATCTATTTCAGCCCCAGGAGTGACGGTACCGAGGAA
>JANQPG010000078.1 GCA_028289545.1 Woeseiaceae bacterium | reverse complement strand
GACCTCCTGGCCCCCGAAGATCTTGACGCCGAGACGTTTACTCTCTGAATCGCGTCCGTTCTTACTGCTTCCGCCTGCTTTCTTATGTGCCATGGCTATATACCTTTGGTGTAACCGGGTACTCGTGCATCCCGGGAATCGATGTTGTCCGTTGTGCTGCTGCCTCGAACGCTATGCGCGTCGCGACGATTCCAGCAAATCCTCTAATCGTCCTTCTTGGCCGTCTTTTTCTTGGCCGCCGTTTTCTTAGCTGCGGTCTTCTTGGCCGTCTTTTTCTTAGCAGCCGTCTTCTTGGCCGTCGCCTTTTTTGCGGTGGTTTTCTTTGCCGCCGCCTTCTTGGCGGGCGCTTTCTTGCTTGGCGCCGCTTTGGCCGAACCGCCCTCACCCGCTATCGCCGTAATCTCGACTTCGGTGAAGTACTGCCGGTGCGAGCCCTGCCGCAGGTAATTCTGGCGACGACGAAACTTCACGACGGGCACTTTGCGAGACTTGCCCTGGCGGAGTACCTTGGCTGTCACCGTGCTGCCCTCGAGCAATGGACTACCGACCTTGACGTCGGCACCGGCGCCTACCAGCAGCACCTCGTCGAACTCGACGCTAGCGCCCTCTTCGGCCTCGATTTTCTCGAGTTTGATGACGTCCCCTGTTGCCGCACGGTACTGCTTACCGCCCGAGCGAAAAACCGCATACATTGTATTGTGCTCCGTTACGCAAGCCGCTCGAACGCAAGCTGCTGAGAAATAAGTAATTTCCGCGGGATGCGAGGGTCAGTTCCGGGCTGCCGGAACGCCTGCCGCAAAAGACCGGGAATGATATAGACTCACCCGGCGCGGGTCAACGCCCCTCGCCGGCTTTTTTTCACGGCATTTCAATGACTTAAAAAAACTCCGCCCCGGCACGAGGCCGTGGCTCGGAATCTCGCCAAGCCAGTGTTAATCAGGCATTATCGCGAGAATCATGCAGAATCATATGCACGCCATAGAAACCGCACAAAAACGGGCGGACATCGACGACGCCGTTGCCCTCGCTGCCGACGACATGCGGCGCGTCGACGAGTTGATCAAGGACAGCCTCGAAAGCGACGTCGACCTCGTCTCGCAAGTGGCCGCGCACATCGTGTTCTCGGGCGGCAAGCGCTTGCGCCCAATGATCGTCATTCTGGCCGCGCGAGCGCTCGGCTACGAAGGCGACGAGCACATCCGCGCGGCTGCGATCATCGAGTTCATACACACGGCAACGCTGCTGCACGACGACGTAGTGGATTCGTCGTCCCTCCGCCGCGGGCAGGCATCCGCCAACGCCGTATTCGGCAACCAGGCCAGCGTGCTGGTGGGCGATTTCCTGTATTCGCGCGCGTTCCAGATGATGGTGGATATCGACAGCATGCCGATCATGCGGATCCTCGCGGACGCAACCAACACGATTGCGGCCGGCGAAGTACTGCAGCTCATGAATGTCCGCGACCCCGAGACCAGCGAGGAGGATTATCTCAAGGTCATCTACCGGAAAACGGCGAAGCTGTTCGAAGCCGGAGCGCGGATTGCGGCGGTACTGGCGGGTGCCCCGGCAGCAACCGAAACCGCCATGCAGCGCTACGGGCGCTCGCTCGGCACGGCATTCCAGCTCGTTGACGACGCGCTGGACTTCGACGCATCGGCTGAGGAGCTCGGCAAAAATCTGGGCGACGACCTGGCCGAAGGCAAACCGACCCTGCCGCTCATTTATGCGATGCGCCAGGCGGCGCCCGCGGAGCGCGAGCTGCTCCGCTCGGCAATTCTGGACGGCGCGCTGGACCAGCTCAACGCCGTTCAGTCGATCATTGAATCATTGGGGGCGCTCCAGTACACTCTCGCGCGCGCTCAGGAGGCCGCCGACGAGGCAACTGGCTCACTGTCCGGACTTCCCGAATCGGACCACAAGCAGGCGCTGATCGCCCTTGCAGAGTTTTCGGTAAAACGCCGCTCCTGACGCCGCCGTTGCGGTCGCCCGCCAAAATCGTGCATACGTGTACGGGGTATAGCTCAGCCTGGTAGAGCGCTATCTTCGGGAGGTAGAAGTCGTGAGTTCAAATCTCGCTACCCCGACCAATTTCTTCGATCCGAGCGTGTAGATACTCGCCCCGAACCGGAGCGAGTCGCAGTGGGTCGGTTGCTGACTTCGTACCCGATTCAGAACAAACCCACGATCTGTCCGTTGTCATCCACGTCGATGTTCTCCGAGGCAGGCGATCGGGGCAGCCCGGGCATCGTCATGATCGCGCCGCAGATGACGACCAGGAACTCGGCGCCGGTCGCAATGCGCACCTCACGGATTTTGACGTTGTGTCCGTCGGGCGCTCCGAGCAGCTGCGGGTCGGTCGAAAAACTGTATTGTGTCTTGGCCATGCAGATCGGATAGTGGCCAAAACCGGACTGCTGATACTCGGCAAACTGGTCGCGTATTTTCTTGTCAGCCATGATGTCGTCAGCACCGTAGATCGAACGCGCAATACGCCGCGTCTTATCCCATAGAGACACATCGTCACCGTACAGCGGGCGAAACTGCGCCTGCTGCTGCTCAGTCATGCTGACGACCTGCTCCGCCAGTTCGATTGCGCCTTCACCGCCGTCCTTCCAGTGTGAAGACACTTTGCACGGCACGTTGTAACGCTCGCAGAAATCGGCGATGGCCTTCAGCTCGTCAGCCGTGTCGTTGACATAGCGATTGATCGTTACCGTCACGGGCACGCCGAATTGAGCCATGTTGCGAATGTGGCGACCAAGATTACTGCAACCTTCGACAACCGCATCGACGTTTGCCGCGTCGAGTGCGTCCTTTTCGACACCGCCGTGCATCTTCAGCGCTTTGACGGTCGCGACCAGAACCACGGCGTCAGGCTTCAGACCGCCTTTCCGACACTTGATGTTGAAGAACTTCTCGGCGCCCAGATCCGCGCCGAACCCGGCTTCGGTCACGACGTAGTCCGCCAGCTTGAGCGCGGTTTTGGTGGCCAGCAGGGAGTTGCAGCCGTGTGCAATGTTGGCAAATGGGCCGCCGTGCATAATGGCGGGATTGTTTTCCAGCGTTTGTACGAGATTGGGCTGGAAGGCATCTCTAAGCAATGCGGTGACGGCTCCATCCGCTTTCAGCTCGCGTGCACGCACCGGTTCCCTGTTGCGCGTTTGACCGATCGTAATGTCGCCGATGCGTCGCTTGAGATCGGCAAGATCGCTGGCAAGGCAAAATATTGCCATGATCTCCGACGCGACAGTGATGTCGAAGCCTGCTTCGCGAACCACGCCGTTGTGAAAACCGCCGATACCCGACGTAATCGAGCGCAGCGCTCGCTCGTTCATATCGAGCACACGCCGCCAGCTGACCCGACGCGGGTCGATGTTCAGCTCGTTGCTCCAATGCATGTGATTGTCGATCACCGCGGCAAGAAGATTGTGCGCCGCGCCGATGGCATGCATGTCGCCCGTGAAGTGAAGATTGATATCGGTCATCGGCACAACCTGCGCGTACCCGCCGCCGGCGGCGCCGCCTTTCATGCCGAAACAGGGGCCGAGGCTGGGCTCGCGCAGGCAGATCATGGCGTTCTTGCCGATTTTGTTGAGTCCGTCGCCCAATCCGACCGTGGTTGTCGTTTTCCCCTCACCGGCTGGCGTCGGAGAGATTGCGGTCACGAGAATCAGCTTGCCGTCGGGCCTGTCGTTCAGGTTGTCCAGCAGCTCGTAAGAAATTTTGGCTTTGTCGTGGCCAAACGGAATCAGGTCTCCGTTGCTGATGCCGCACCTGGCTGCCACGTCGTTTATCGGCAGCTTTTGGGCTCTCGCGGCAATCTCAAGATCGCTGGGAATGGCGCTCATGTCGCTGATCCTTATTATTCTTAGGGCTCGGATCATACTCAATGCAGCGCCGCTCGGCACTAGCGCGAAGCCCACACGAGCTTACGGTATCTGCCGAGTTTCTGGAGGCGGCCCGGGCGGACCGCGGGGCGGTCGCTAGCCGGTCCGTCTGAGCGGCTTGTCGACGCCGGTATCGATGCCGAGCGCGGCAAGAAGCTCGGGCACCTGGCGCTTGAGCTTGAAGTAGCCCTTTGCCGCATGGGGCCACGCCTGTTCGTCGTAGTCCCGGCGGAGGCGGAACAGCTTGATGTCGTTTTTCGCCAGTCGATCCTCGACTGCGTCCAGCCGGGCCGCCACAGGCCCAACCGGAGCCCAGGCCGTCACAACCTGGTTCAGCTCGTGCCGGCGGCACCAGGCGAGCAGGGTTTCGGCCCAGTCCGAATCGTCGGCACACTCCCCTTCAGCACCCCAGTGCGCAGCGGCGCGCTGCACGCCGTCGGCAACGGCCGCGACGCTGAATTCGAACACCACCGGGCTGACCGGCAGGATGGAGCGATCTCGAACGGCAGACAGACCCAGCACGGCTTCGGGTGTTCCCTGCAGCAGCGACTGTTCGGGAGCGCAGTCCTCCTCAGTCAACAACAGTCCAAAGCGACCTCTCGGCTCGACGTCGGCGGTGCGAAGCGGCATCGGCTGAGCGGTCGTGTCTTCCGATAACGGCGGCGCGCTGGTCGCCAGTTGGCCGCGAGGGTTGAAGCGGTAGTTGCTGAAGTTCGTTATGTTCGAGACCCGTGCAAGATACGTCTTGCCGCGCGTGTGCAGCCCGCAGACCCATCGCCAGCCGAGGGTGTTGGAGGCCGGGTCACCATCGAGAAGATTTCTCAGGAAAAAATCGGCACCCAACTGCCAGGGCAACTTCAGCGTGTACACCCAGATGCTTGCGAACCACATCCGAGCATGGTTGTGCAGGTAGCCGGTGCTCGTCAGCTCGTCCACCCAGGCGTCGAAACAGTCGATGCCCGTACGCGCCGAAACCGCTTCGTTGTATCGGTCGCAGGCCGGCTGATCTTCGTTGAGCTGTCGCACGGCTCTGGAGACGCCCGCAACGTAGTGGGTCCACACACCGGGATGATGTTCGAGCCATCCTTTGAAGTAGGTCCGCCAGAAGACTTCGTCAATAAACTTCTGAGCATCGCCGTAAGGGTGTTCTCTTAGCACCGCCTGCAGGAGTTCGGATTCGAGCAACATGCGATGGCGCACGTAGGGCGAAAGCACGGAGACGTTCGAACGATCGTCCGGGCCGAAATCGAAGTTGCGATTTTCGCTGTAGTGCCGGCCGGCATTGGGCAGGAAGCGCTCGAGGAAATCCTGCGCCGTGCGCCGGTCAGCGGTCGCCGGCGCCGTCACTTGGAACGTCCGGTTCCCGGCATCGCGCCGGGCAACAACGGCGAACGTTTGCTCGAAATTTTCGCCTCTAATGACTGCATCAGTGACTGCATGCCCGCCTCGTAAAAGACCGGCAGTCCGGGGAGACTGCCGGTCAGGGAGTGCAGAGACGGAAGGATCAGGGAACACTGTCTCTGCGAGGGAACTCTGGTCGGCGATGCCCACTAGCCCTCCGCCGACGATGATAGTGTCGCCTCGGGTGCTTGTACTGTCAATGTTTTGTCTAAGATAAAGCTAGACGAAATTGTTTCCGAATGTAACGACCGCGCTGACCGACGAGGCTGCGGGCGCCTTCGCTCCAGCCAAGCGGCAAACGGGTACCGAGTGCTAGATGTCGAGCCCCTCGGCTCGAACGACGCGCTCCAGAGCTTCTTCGATTTCGGCTCTGGCGGTAGCAGTAGTCCGGTGCAGGTATTCGTGCAGGGCACGGTCTTCGTCGTCCCGGCTGGCGCAGCCGGCGGAATACTGTTCGAAGGCGGTCAGATCGGCGGCCAGTTGCGCCAGATGCCGGGGACACTCGCAATCGATACTGCTCACGATGTGCGACAGACGTCCCAGCTGCTCCCGCGTGAACCGCCTCGGAACCGGCATCCCTCTGACAGGCCACTCGTCGTTGCCTTCCTGCCGGGTCTCAACCGCCTTCGGCGTGCGGCTAACATCGCCAAGTTTCACCAGGGCGTTACGAAGCTCCTCGATCCCGACCGGACCGCGCAGAGGCGTTATGCCCAGCGCACTGAAACGCTCGACGTCGTCGCTGCGCGCGAAGGTGTACACAACCACGCAGATGCTGGCTCCCGCAAGCTCGCGCAGCGCAGCGATACGCTCGAGATCCGCAGCTGTAGCGGTGGGCAGCTCGAGTATCAGCGCATCGACCGACCGGCAGTGCAGATCGGTCTCCAGCTGATCGAGGCTGCCCGCAACAACGTCAAATTCAAGAGTACCCAGACTGTCCTCGTAATCCTTCAGCAGGTTCGGTAGAAAGTCGCCCGCCAGCGCTACGCTAAGCGTCTCGAATCCGGCTCGCGCGCTAATGTCGTTCATCGCCGCGAGGCGTTTTTTCAGGGCCGCGCTCGTCTCGTTGGCAATCTGGCCGATCGAAAGGCCCCGGTCGGTCAGGAGCTTGAGAAGCTTGAGCTTTTCGACGTCGGCGATGGTGTAGATACGCCGGCCGGAAGAACCCCGCATGGCAACAACCGCCGAATAGCGCCGCTCCCAGACTCTTATCGTGTGATCGGAAAGCCCGGTAAGCCTAACCACTGCGCCTATGCCGTACGTATCCTGCGGCGACTCACCCATCCGCTGCTCCTCGAGAGGTATTCATCCTGATCGCGCTCATGGCGCGTCGGCGCGCTGGCGCCGATTTCTGGCGGCCCAATGTACTGAAGCTCTCGAATTTAGACAACTCCTAGACAAAAGGGTCCGATCGAGAGCAGTGGCTGAACACAATTCATACAAAAAAGCCGCAACAGGCCGTCGTTTTTATGGTCAGATTGGGCTCTTTTCTCCACGGAGTGCAAAGATGCGCAACACCTGCCTGGTGTTACTGCTCAGCGCCTTTTTTCTTCAACCCGACAGCGCCAACGCAGAGGACGGTTGGCGCTTCGAGCTCACCCCGTTTGTCGGCTATCGAATGGGGGGTCAGCTGGACGCGGAAGACGACGAGCTCGATATCGAACTCGACGACTCGGTCAGCGGCGGTCTGTTGTTGAACTGGCGACACCGCGACAATACGGAGTGGGAACTCCACTACAGCCGGCAGGACAGCGTTGCGCGCATCCGTAATCGCACGTCAAACGAAGTGAGCCGAGTCGACTTCGACGCGCACACCTTGCAGCTGGGCGGCATCTACAGTTTCGACGGCAACAGGCTCGTCCCCTATCTCGCGATGACGCTCGGCGGCAGTTATGTGCGGACCACCGGCGATCGGGATGAGAGCGACACCTTCTTCTCCGGCTCGCTGGGACTGGGTGTCCGCTACGCAATGAGCGAAAGGGTTCGCCTGCGTCTCGAAGCACGCGCTTACGGCACCCTCGTTCGTTCGAGTACCGACATATTCTGTGAGTCCAACGAAACGACGGGCGCATGCAACGTGCGCGTGGAAGGTGACATCGTAGGGCAAATCGAGACGTTTGCCGGAGTGAGCGTAAGGTTCTGACCGCCTCGGGCGCTGCCCGTGACGACAGTCCTGCAGGTTGACGGCCAGGGAGCTGGCTGTCATCGTCGGCCGATGCAGTTACCAGCGCCGAAGAGCCGACTGCCCGGCGTCGGCACGACTATCTTTACCGTCATGAGCGACGCGGCGTCCGCACACGGCGCCGTCAACCTCTCGCAGGGTTTTCCCGAGTTCGACCCGCCCGCCGAATTGCGGGAACTCGTGACCTGGCACATGGCGGCGAGCCACAATCAGTACGCCCCGATGGCGGGTCTTCCCGATTTGCGAGCCCTCCTGTCCGCGCGCGCCGCCGCAAGCACGGGGCAACAAGCCGACCCCGACACCGAAATTACGATTACCGCCGGCGCCACCGAGGCTCTGTTTTGTGCCATACAGGCGCTGCTGCACCCGGGGGACGAGGCTGTCGTTCTCGACCCGGCCTACGATTCCTACGCACCGGTCGTAACGCTTGCCGGCGCCCGGCCGCGGCACGTGGCTCTGGCGTTCGACCCTGAGTCGCTCGAGTTCAGTATCGACTGGGTGCAGCTGGGCGCCGTCATGAACGATGCGACACGTCTCGTAATCGTCAATTTCCCGCACAATCCGACGGGCGCCCTCCTCGACGCCGACGATCTCGAACGGCTGGCAGATCTTCTCGAGCAGTACGATTCACTGTTGCTGTCTGACGAGGTCTACGAGCACATCGTGTTCGACGGCCGCCGTCATAGCAGCGTTATGAGCAACAAGCGGCTATGGCGGAGATCTCTCGTGGTCTCGTCGTTCGGGAAGTCGCTGCACGCCACGGGCTGGAAGATCGGCTACTGCATGGCGCCCGGCGTACTGAGCCAGGAGCTGCGCAAGATTCATCAGTTCACGACCTTTTCGGTCAGTACCCCAATGCAGCACGCGCTGGCCGAATACCTCGCGCGCTGTCCGGACTTTGCCGACAACCTGTCGCGCTTCTATGAAAACAAGCGGGATCACTTTCTCGCGGCCCTCGAAGGCTCGCGGTTTCGTTTTACGCCGGCTCGAAGCACGTTCTTCCAGCTGCTCGACTACAGCGCGCTGAGCTCAAAAAAGGACACGGAACTTGCGCTCGAGTGGACACGCTCACCCGGAGTGGCGTCGATACCCTTGAGCGTGTTTTCCGAGGCGGCGCCCGCGTACCGTCTGCTGCGTTTCTGTTTCGCCAAGGACAAAAGCACGCTGGTTGACGCTGCACACCGCCTTCGCGCACTGTAGAGTAGCGCTCAGAGAGACAATAGCTCAGAGAAACATCATGGGGTTGCCGTTATGAAAAAAGTACTCGTCATCGTTATTGCCGTTGCTGTCCTGGCCGTCGGCTGGTTTCTTGCATCGCCGCTGTTTATCGACCGGACCGTTGACGAGCCCTTCAGCTACATGCGCGAGGATGGCTCTGTCGACGTCGATGCGGTCATGTCGATGCCGGAAGCCGAGCGCAACGCGGCAATGGACGACATTATGGAAAGCGCCGCGGCGGCGCCGTCGACAACCGCTGCAGACGACATGCCCGACCAGCTGCCGCGGGTACTCGCCACGGGCGAGTTTCGCGATGCCGATGCCGTACACAAAGGCGCCGGCGACGCCACTCTCTACGAACTGTCGGACGGCGGCCATCTGCTGCGCTTCGAAAACTTCCGCACCACCAACGGACCGGATCTCGTCGTCTACCTCGCACGGCACCCTTCCCCGAGCACGGCCGAGCACGTCACGGACGGCGGCTACCTGTCGCTCGGCAAACTCAAGGGCAACGTCGGCAATCAGAACTATAGAGTGCCCGCCGGCGTTGATACGAGCGAATACCAGAGTGTCGTTATCTGGTGTGAACTGTTCGGCGTGTTGTTCTCACCCGCACCACTCATGTCAGTGGCGGAGGAGCCTGACGCCCACGCGAGCTGATCGCCGGGCCAGATCGCTGCTTTGAGCCAACCCGACAAAAAGACCTTGTCCCTGGCGGCGTAGATCAGCCGGGGCACGGCCACGGGCCCGGGAGGCCCGCAATCGCCGCGAAAATCACGGTGTCCGCGCGTTTCGGAAACGCGCCGGAACTCCTCACTAACTGTATAGGCGCCGTCCGACGATTCGGCCGCCGGGATTCGGTGTACCGACCTCCTCCGCGCGGGCGGCGGCGCACCCACCGATAATCATTCTCATTAAAGAACACAAGCCTCGCGGCGTTCAGCCTGCATTCATGGCTTGAGGCTTAGCGTAAGCAGGACCTCGGGGCCGCCTTCCACGAACGTGGAAAGGACCCGGAACGAGTCAACGACGAGGACTGCATGATGAACAAGAACGCCCAGCCTGACGCCCACGTGGCGGCTCATTCTGACCGAGGGAAGCACAACGGCGCGCTTTTGTCGGCGATTGCATTGATCGCTGCGTGTGCATATTTCAGCACCGCCCTCGCCAATACCCCGACGATTCGCCTGTTTCCGACCACCGTTGTCGAAGACCTGAGGCAAACCGGCAACGTTGCGCGGGATATGGAGTCCGGCTTGCAGGAAGTGATCGGTCGGCTCGATCAGCAGCGGGAGCTCTACGAACAAAGCAAGTGTGACGGCGCAGAGAACGATCCGGGTTGCCAGCGCCTGGCGCGGCAGATCGGCGCCAGCTACCTGGACATGCTCACGATCATGGAAGAACGGCTGCCGGACATGGAGCATACGGTGAACAACACCCGCCTCAGTCTCGAAAAAAGTCTTCGTAACGAACTCGGCCGGAAAATGACGTCGTGGACGCTGCAGGAAACGCTGGTCGGTCAACAGGCCGCTGCCGCCGGCACGGTCACTTCACCGACCTTGCGCGGCCGCTCCGGTATGCGCCTGTCCGAGCGTTTCAAACAATATTATCAACTGGTCGCCACGTCCGGCAGCCGGGGCGACCAGTCGCTTGCGGTACTGGCGTCGGACATTTACCTCGACATGGAGGAAACC
>JANQPG010000064.1 GCA_028289545.1 Woeseiaceae bacterium | reverse complement strand
GAAAGCTCGGCAAACGACCTTCCCCTGGCCGGCATTGTCAATCATCTTATTTAATTAAGTCAATCATTTAGAGCGCATTTGCAGAATTTGACTAGACCGTTACGGAAAACCTGCGCCGCACGGCGCGCGCATCCGCGGCGTATTCTTGCAGATGCCGACCGGTAGAGCCGAATACGAGAATTATGGCAAAACTCAGAATATTGGAATTCCCGGACCCCAAACTCCGGACTCGCGCAAAGCCGGTAGCCGAGGTCGACGACCGCATTCGGACGCTCATCGACGACATGTTCGAAACGATGTACGCCGCGCCCGGAATAGGTCTCGCCGCCACCCAGGTTGACGTGCACGAGCGGCTGCTCGTGGCGGACGTCTCGAGCGATCAGAGCGAGCCGCACGCGCTGATCAACCCCACAATCGTCGAAAAGGACGGTGAAACGGTGTCCGACGAAGGCTGCCTGTCAGTGCCCGGCTATTACGAGCCGGTCCGTCGCGCCGAACACATCCGCGTGCGCTACCTCGATCGCGATGGCAATGAAACCGAAATGGAGGCCGACGGCCTTCTGGCCGTGTGCATACAGCACGAAATGGACCATCTCGAGGGTAAACTCTTCGTCGATTATCTGTCCGAAGCCAAGCGCAGCCGGATTCGCAAGCGACTCATGAAGGATCGTCGTCAGCAGGCACAGGTTGCCTGACCGGCAGCCGTCTGAGCCAGCTGTCGTCTACCGGTCGCCAAAGCACCCGTCGTCGAGTTACCGATGACCCGGCCCACGCTGCTATTCGCCGGCACGCCCGATTTTGCGCGCGCGTCCCTCGAAGCGCTGCTCGAAGCCGGCCACCGTCCCGCCGCCGTATTGACCCAGCCCGACCGCCCGGCAGGCCGCGGCCGGCAGCCGAAGCTGAGCCCCGTCAAGTCCTTTGCGCTTCAGCACGAGCTACCCGTACTGCAGCCCAAAAGCCTCAAGGGCGGAGAGGAGCACGCGATGCTGGCGGCGTTCGAGCCCGACCTGATGATCGTTGCCGCCTACGGGCTGATCCTGCCGCAGGCTGTGCTCGACATACCCAGACTCGGCTGCCTGAACGTACATGCGTCCCTGCTCCCGCGCTGGCGCGGCGCGGCGCCGATCCAGGCCGCCATCCTCGAAGGCGACCGGGAAACGGGCATTAGCCTCATGCAGATGGAAGCCGGCCTCGATACCGGCCCGGTGTACGCAACAGCCGAAATCGCCATTGGCGACGACGAGACGGCCGGCGAGCTGCACGATCGCCTCGCCGCGCTCGGCGGCGAACTGCTGGCCGCACGTCTGGACGACATCCTCGAAGGCCGCCTGGCGGCGACGCCGCAGGACGACGCGCGATCGAGTTATGCGGGCAAAATTGGCCGCGAAGACGCGCGCATCGACTGGAACCTGCCGGCGACGATCGTCGAACGTCGCGTGCGTGCCTACAACCCGGTGCCCGGCGCCTGGTTCGAAGCCGGTGATGAAGCCGTGAAATGCTGGCAGGCAACCGTCGTTCCGTCGCCGTCGGGCGAGCCGGGCGAGGTGCTCGAGGTGGGTCGGGACGGTGTTGTCGTCGCCTGCGGAGACGGTGGCGTCCGCCTCGAGTCGGTGCAGCGTCCGGGAAAGCGGCGGATTACGGGTGGCGAATACGCCGCCCAGACCCGCTTCGAAGGCCGCTTGAGATGAGCGCCGCCCCGATCGACAGCGGTGGTCCCGGGTTTTGCCGCGGATAAGCCGAAGCGCGCGCCTGCGCGCCAGCGCGGCCGAGATCGTCCACGCCGTTGCGGTCGAAGGCCGGTCGCTGGACGCGGCGCTCAGAGAGCGGGAAGCGGCGACGGCCGCTGAGGACTTGCCGCTCCTGCGCTATCTTGCGTTCGGCACGGTGCGCCAGCACTTCCGAATTCAGGCCTGGCTCCGCGCGCTTCTGGAGCGCCGGCCGAAACGCCGCGACCGGATCATCGAGTCGCTGCTGGCGGTCGGGCTGTACCAGCTGACGGGCAGCCGCATCCCCGAACACGCCGCGGTATCGGAGACTGTCGAAGCCGTGCGGGTATTGCGCCGGCAGCCCTACAAGGGCCTCGTCAACGCCGTCTTGCGGCGGTTTCTGAGGGAGCGTCTGGCCGACGCCGAGCCCACGGACGACGAGGCCAGGAGCAATCACCCCGCGTGGATCAGCGATCGGCTCCGGCGCGACTGGCCCGACGATGCCGACGCCATCATGGCCGCCAACGACGCGCGCGCACCCATGTGGCTGAGGGTCAATACACGCCGCCAGTCGGTCGCCGCGTACCTCGAGCGGCTGTCCACGGCGGGCCACGCGTTTGCGCTGCTGCCGGGACTGCCGCAGGCGATTCGGCTCGACGAGCCCGTACCCGCCTCCGAGCTGCCGGGCTTCGCGGCCGGCGACGTATCCGTGCAGGATGGCGCGGCGCAACTGCCGGCCGCGTGGCTGCTGGCCGACGGAGGCTCGAAGATTCTGGACGCCTGCGCCGCGCCGGGCGGCAAGACGGCGCATCTCCTGGAGCTCGCCGGCACCGACGCGCGTCTCGATGCCGTCGACGTCGACCCGGAAAGACTCGACGCCGTGCGCGCAAACCTCGAGCGTCTGGGGCTCGGGGAGGCCGGCCGAGCGACGCTGCACGCGGCCAGCGCCGACGAACCCGAGGGCTGGTGGGACGGCACGCCGTACGACCGCATTCTGCTCGACGCGCCATGCTCGGCAAGTGGCGTCATCCGCCGGCACCCCGACATCAAGCTGTTGAGGCGGGACAGCGACGTTGCGGCGCTGACCGGCGTGCAGGCGCGGCTGCTGCGCCGGCTTTGGTCCCTGCTGTCGCCGGGCGGCGTGCTTCTGTACGTCACCTGTTCGGTTTTCGATGCCGAGAACGGGTCGATTATCAAGCGTTTTGTCGCAGAAACCCCCGATGCGGAGCCGGCACAGCTGTTGCCAAATAACAACATCCGCGCTCTAATGCGGGAGAGAGGAACGGGTTACCAGCTGCTGCCCGGAACCCGTGGCTTGGACGGGTTTTTCTACGCAGCATTATCGAAACGGCACCCGGAGCGAGCGGCCTAGCGCGTGCTTGCCCCGGGGCTATCGAATCACGGACGACGCACCGGCATGCGCGAGAGAGGCAGGACATTGGCGGCGGTCGCCGCAGCGGCTTTGCTGCTGCTTGCTACGGGCGTCCGTGCGCAGGATGACGGTGTCGTTCGTGAGGGCTACTTCGAGGTCCGCTCCGCGTCGACGGAGCTTCAGGACGGGGTACATCGCCTGGATGCACGGCTGCAGCTCATCCTGTCGAGCGAAGCCCTGGATGCCCTGTCGAGCGGCGTGCCGCTGATCATTGAGCTGCAGGCTCAGATTATTCGCGTCCGACGCCTGTATTTTGACGGTGTCGACGCCGAGATCACCAAACGGTTCGAACTCGAGTACCGGCCTCTGAGCGAGCGCTACCTCGTGCGCAACCTGAACAGCGGCGAGCAGGATTCGTTTTCGACGCTGTATTCGGCGCTCAACAGCCTGGGCCGAATCCAGGATTTGCCGCTGATCGACGACAGCCTGCTGGCTCCCGGTAAGCCGCATCGCGTGCGCCTGAGAGCGCTGCTGCAGACTCAGCAGTATCCGGCGCCGTTGCGGCTCCTGTTTTTCTGGCGTTCGCAATGGCAACTCAAGAGTGAGTGGTTGGAATGGCCGCTAGAACGATAAAACGTTTCCTGACGGCGCTGCTCGCCGCCACCGGAGTCGGTCTGTCGATCGTCGCGATGTTCCTCTTGTCGCAAACCGCGCAGAACTCTGACGAGTTCAATCGCCTGCACAACGTGCTGCTGGTCATCAACATTGCCGGCGTGCTCGTGCTCCTCGTGCTGCTCATCGGCAACATTGGCCGGCTGATTCGGGAAAACCGAACACACGTCCCCGGTGCGCGCCTCAAGGCGCGCATCGTCGGCATGTTCGTCGGTCTCGCCGTACTGCCGCTTTTGGCCGTGTTTTATTTCGCAATGCAGTTCATCAACCGCGGCATCGATACCTGGTTCGACGTGCAGGTCGAGGAGGGTTTGACCAATGCGCTGGACCTGACGGACGCCGTGCTGCAAATTCGGCAGCGCGAAAACCTGATCGCCACCCGGCAGATAGCGCGCCGGCTTGCCCTGGTCGACAACCGCCAGCTGTATTCCGAACTTGCAAACCTCCGCCGCGAGAGCGGCGCCAGCGAGCTCACGCTGTTCGGCGACAGCAATCGTATCCTTGCGACCAGCTCCGACAATTCGGCGGGCACCCTGCCGAAACCGTTGAGCGACGAAGTGATACTGCAGCTCCGGCAAAATCGGCCGTTCGTCAGTCTCGATCCGCTCGAGGACGGCGGTTACGAAATTCGCACGGCCATGGTCGTGAGCGGTCGCGGCGCGAACCCGCTCGGCGTGCTGCTCGGGCACTTTCCGGTGACCGAACGCCTGGGGCGTATGGCGAGCAGCGTCGAGACCTCGAACACCGAGTATCAGCGGCTCGTGTTCCTGCGCGGCCCGCTCAAGAGCACGTTTACGCTGACGCTGACGGTTGTGCTGATGCTGAGCCTGCTGGCAGCCGTGTACGGCGCGTTTGTGCTGTCGCGCCGGCTCGTGGCGCCGATCCAGGATCTCGTGGCCGGCACGCGCGCCGTGGCGCAGGGTGACTTCGACATGCGCCTGCCGCAACCATCGCGCGACGAGATCGGCTTCCTGATCAGCTCGTTCAACGACATGACCCAGCGGCTGGCGGCCGCGCGTCGCGAGGCGAGTTTGAGCCAGGCGTTGGTCGAAGCGGAACGCACCAACCTCGAAGTTATTCTGGCCCGCCTGTCCACGGGTGTTGTTGCGCTCGATTCCGATCTGCGGATCCGTACCGCGAATCAGGCGTCCGGCGCGATCCTCAACGTCGATCTCGAAAATCGCGTCGGCGAACTCCTGACCGAAGTCGCCAAGCACGAGCCGCTGCTCGAGCAGTTCGTTGACGTGGCGCACGTCCATCTGGCCGCCGGGGAAACCGAATGGCGCGAACAGATTGTCCTGCGCGGCGAGGTGGGCCGGCGGGTATTGACCTGCGCGTGCACGACCTTGCCGGGCGACGAGGACCGCCCGGCCGGTTATGTCGTCGTCTTCGACGACATTACGGCGTTGCTGCAGGCTCAGCGCGATGCCGCGTGGGGTGAAGTGGCGAGGCGCCTCGCGCACGAGATCAAGAACCCGCTGACACCGATACAGCTGTCGGCCGAGCGCATGCGCCGTAAATATCTCGACACGATGAGCGCCGACGAGGCACAGATCCTCGATCGCGCGACGCACACGATCGTCCAGCAGGTCGAGTCGATGAAAGAGATGGTCAATGCTTTCAGCGACTATGCGCGGGCGCCCGACATGGATATCGACAGCTTCGACGTGGCAAGGCTCGCGAACGAAGTGGTCGATCTGTATCGGGCCCAGGACAGCAACGTGGCGATTGCGCTGCACGTCGATCCGACAATGCCGCGCCTCGAGGCCGACGTTGGCCGCATCCGGCAGATCCTGCACAACCTGATCCGCAACGCGATCGAGGCGCTGGAAGGGTCGGCAGACGGCGAGATCGACGTGGCGTTGAGCGCGGGGGAATTCGAAGGTGTCGACGTCATATTGATCCGGGTTGAGGACAACGGTCCCGGTTTCGACACCGGGGCAATATCGCAGGTCTTCGACCCTTACGTGACCACCAAGCCCAAGGGCACGGGTCTGGGTCTAGCGATTGTCAAAAAGCTCGTAGAAGAACATGTCGGCAGCATCCGTGCGGAGAACCGCAGGGAAGGTGGTGCCGCAATAAGCATTCGGCTGCCGGTCGATGAGGCGGCGCGCGAGGCGCTGATAGCCCGCGCACCGGGCCGGGTCGAGCAACGGAGGGAAAGAGCGTGAGCCAGGTATTGGTTGTAGACGACGAGGCGGATATCCGGGCGCTGATATCCGAAATTCTCAGTGAAGAAGGTTATGGCGTCACGGTTGCCGCGAACGCCGAACAGGCACGCAACGCACGCGAGGCGGATCGCTTCGATCTTGTGCTGCTTGACATCTGGATGCCCGATACCGACGGCATTACCCTGCTTCGCGAGTGGTCCGAAGGCGGCGATCTCAACTGTCCCGTGGTGGTTATGTCGGGGCACGGCACGGTCGATACGGCCGTTGAGGCCACGCGGCTCGGCGCCTTCGATTTTGTCGAGAAGCCGCTGTCGCTCGCCAAGCTGCTGCGCACGGTCGAAGGCGCCCTCGATTCGGCCGGGCAGCAAAAAAGCGCCAGCTCGAATCTGTTGCCGGCATTGCTGACGCCGGTTGGCCGCAGCCCGCTCATGAAGTCGCTGCGCGAGAAAGTACAGCAGTATGCGCGTCACGATGCATCCGTTTTGCTGCGCGGCGAGCCCGGCACGGGCCGCGGAGCCTTTGCGCGTTATCTGCATGCGCTTAGCCGGCGCGCGGAGGGGCCGCTCATCAGCACCACGGCTGCGTCGTTGACCGAGAGCAATGTCGAAGAGCGGCTTCTGGGCATCGAGTCGGCCGACGGCGAAATCACCAGCGGTGCGTTCGAACGCGCGGCGGGCGGCACGCTGATTATCGATGAGCTGACGGATCTCAACGCGCTTGGCCAGAAGATACTCATTGGCGCCCTGGAGGACGGTCACTACCGGCGCGTCGGCGGCTCCGAACCCGTCAGGCTCGACGCCAGGGTCGTGGCGACGGTTATCGACGACTACGAAGGTCGCATCGAAAGTGGCGCACTGCGCCGCGACCTGGTGGCGTATCTCAACGTGCTCAACGTTCGTGTGCCGCCGCTGCGTGACTATGCCGAGGACGTTCCCGAGCTTCTAGCCTACTACGTGGACAAACTTGTCGATTCGGAAGGGCTCAATTTTCGCCGGCTGAGCGTCGCGGCGCAGAACCGGCTGCGCAACTATCCCTGGCCCGACAACGTTCGCGAACTCAAGAACCTCGTTCGCCGCCTGCTCCTGGCCGGTACCGACGACGACGTGTCGCTCGAAGAAGTCGAGGCGGAAATCAGCGAGGCGGCCCCGCAGGACGAACCGCTGGTCAAACAGGACCTGCTCGCCCTGCCGCTGCGTGAAGCCAGGGAGCAGTTCGAGCGCGCCTACCTGCAGCAGCAGCTGGTGCTGTGCGACGGCAAGGTGGGCCGGCTGGCAAAACGTGTCGGCATGGAGCGTACACACCTGTACCGCAAGCTGCGGTCTTTGGGCGTCGACTTCAAATCCGTCACTTCAGACGACTAGGCCTGAATGGGGCGACGCGGCATCCCGCGTCAGGGTGCAGCCTTTATCAGCTCGTCGCCCGGGATGGGCGCCTCCGGCGGGTGCGGTTTGAGATATCTTCGCGGCACGGCCTCGATGCGGCCGTCGTCGTGAAACACGAGTCCCGGGTCGCCAAAATCGTTGAGACTCAATTCGCGTAACCGTGACAGCGCGCGCTGCTCGGGATCGATTGCCGGGCCGTGCGGGCGAACCTGCATTGTCGAGACTACTCGTCCCGACAGAAATCGCCCCTCACCGTCCAGTGTGACCTCGAGTATTGGCGCAATGCCCTTGTCGCCGCTGACGCTGATGCCCCAGTGCGTGGCAAAGTTGCCGAGGCTGTACGCAATCAGGCGTTCACGGTAGCGCTCGGCCGCGCGAATGACGTGCGGGCCGTGGCCGACGACCAGATCGGCGCCCGCGTCCACGGCACTGCGCGCGAAGCGCACGACGTCGCCGCGCGGCTCGCCGTAGTATTCCTCTTCCGCAAACGGCAGTCGCTCCGACCCGGCGCCCTCGGCGCCGCCGTGGAACGAGACGATCACAAGATCGTGTGCCGCCGCAAAATCCCGGATTGTCGATTCGGCCAGCGGGTAATCGTGCACGAGGTTGGAGTTTCGGGTTACGGCAAACGCCAGGAAGGCAATGTCGAGTCCGGCGTGTTCGAAACTCGCAAACTCACCCTTGCGTCCGGAATGCCGAATACCTACGCCGTCGAGCGCCGCCATGCTGCTGCTGCGGCCGTCCTCGCCAAAATCCCGCGCATGATTGTTGGCGACGCTTATGAGGTCGAAACCGGCGTTGCGGTAGTGATCGGCGTACGCCGTGGGTGACCGAAACAGGTAGCACGCACGCGGGTTTTTGCAGGCTTTGGCCGGTTCGCCGCCGTCCGCCAGCACACCCTCGAGGTTGCCGACGGCAAGATCCGCCGCGGCCAGTACGGGCGTCACCTCGGCGAGAAAACCGGCCGGGTCTGCCGGTAGGCGGTCTTCGGGATAATCCGTGCCGATCATCATGTCGCCCACTGCGGCCAAAGTCAGGCGTTGTTCGATCCGCGCGGGTTCGGTCGGCGGAGGGTTGCCGGGCAACGTTTCGGGCTGCCCTGCGGTATCCGTCCCGGCGGCCGGCGGCTCGTTTACGACTGCCGCCTGGTCGCGCGGCATTGGGGTTTCGGGCTGGCCGCCGCAGGCGGCGAGCAGGATCAGCAACAGGCCCGATGTGAGCGGTCCGCCAGGCGCCCGCATCGGCTATTCGATCTCGCGCAGCCGCACGGCGTCGATGTTGGCGGCGCGGAGCCGGCTGCGCAGCATGTTCAATTCGTCGAGGTCGGTCGTCGGACCGATGCGCACGCGAAAATAGATCCGGTCGTTGACCGACGCTTTCTGGATCGCGGACTCGATGCCGTGCAGCGCGAGTTCCGCCTTGCGCTTGTCGGCGTCTGCATGTGTGCTGAAGCTGCCGACCTGCAGCACGTAGCTGCCGGGTTCGACGACCGCAACGGGTTCCGGGCTGCCGGCAGCGGGTTTTTCTTCGGGCACCAGCACTTCGGAGCGCTTCAGCATTTCGTAGAACGTAAAACGCTGCTCCTCTTCGTCAGCGCCGGGTGCTGGTTCGGCTTTCCTGGCGGCCGTCGTTGTCTCGCCGTTGTTGTCTACGGCGCTCTCGAGGCTTGCCGGGGCCGGGTTCCGCGCTTGAGCCGGTGGGTTGCGGCGGTCGTTGACATACACGGCGGCCGCAACCGCAAGGCCCACGGCCAGTCCAAAAACGCCCCACAACCAGCCCGGCGTTTCGCCGCTCGAGGTTTTGCGTTTTGCCGTTCGTCGTTTGCGTCTTGCCATTACATCTTGTCGGGGGCCGATACGCCCAGTATGCCGAGTCCGTTGGCCAGCACGATCGAGGCGGCTTTTGCGAGCGCCAGTCTCGCCTGGCGCAACGCCGGGTCGTCGACCTCGATGAAGCGATGGGCGTTGTACCAGCTGTGAAAATCGTTAGCCAGATCCCTAAGGTAGTGCACAAGCAGCTGCGGGGCGCGGTTTGTCGCCGCGGTGTCGAGCAGTTCCGGATAACGGCTAAGCGAATTCATTAGCGTTTTCTCTTGCGCTTCACCCAGGCTCTCGAGGTTTTGAATGCCTGTCGACGCATCGAATTCCAGCGAAAACTCGTCTTCGAGTTTCCCGAACACGCCCGCGATGCGCGCGTGCGCGTACTGGATATAGTACACCGGGTTGTCGTTCGACTGTGACTTGGCGACGTCGAGGTCGAAGTCGAGGTGCTGGTCGTTGGAGCGCAGCACGTAGAACAACCGCGCAGCGTCGTTACCGACTTCCTTGCGCAGTTGCCGCAGGGTGTCGAACTCGCCGCTGCGGGTCGACATTTGCATCCGCTTGCCGCCGCGGTACAGCGTGACGAACTGCACGAGTTCGACCTCGAGATCTTCGGCCGCGTAGCCCATTGCGTCGAGCCCGGCGCGGACCCGGGGCACGTAACCGTGATGGTCGGCGCCGAGTACGTCGATCAGGTGATCGAAGCCGCGCTCGCGTTTATCGAAGTGATAGGCGATATCGGATGCGAAGTAGGTCTTGAAGCCGTTGTCGCGCACGACGACGCGGTCTTTCTCGTCGCCGAAACGGCTGGCCGGGAACCAGGTCGCGCCGTCCTTTTCGTACAGCACGTCCCGCTCGCGAAGTACGTCGAGCGCCGCGTCGATCCGGCCGCCTTTTTCGAGGCTCTGCTCGCTGTACCAGCAGTCGAACGTCACGCCGAATTCGGCGAGATCGTCCTCGATATCCGCGCGGATTGCCTCGAGGGAGTGCTGTCGAATGGCATCGAAGCCGTCTTCGCCCAGCAGTTCACGGGCGCGCCCGATCAGCGCCTCGACGTAAGCCTCTTTGGCCTCGCGATCCTCGCCGTCACCGTCGGCGGGCAGTCCCGATACGATCTCTTCCGCGGTCAGGTTCGGCAGTTTGCCGTCGTAGTCCCCAGCGACGTCACGAATGTAGTCGCCTTTATAACCGGCGTTGGGGAAGCTGACCTCAATACCGTCGGCTTCGAGCTTCCTCAGCCAGACGCTGACGCCTAGGATGTCCATCTGCCGGCCGGCGTCGTTGACGTAGTACTCGCGGTAGACCGGATAGCCGGCCGCTTCGAGCAGGTTGCCGACTGTCGCTCCGTAAGCTGCGAGCCGGCCGTGGCCGACGTGCAGCGGACCGGTCGGGTTGGCCGACACGTACTCGAGCAAAACCCTGGGGCTTTCTTTGGCGGCCTGCCGGCCGTAACGGTCGCCTGCTTCGAGGATGGCTTCGACCTCGGCGTGAAAGGCTTGCGGGCTCAGGAAAAAGTTGATGAATCCGGGGCCAGCCACTTCCACGCGGTCGATCCTGTTGTTGTCGTCGAGCGTCGCAGCGATGACGTCGGCCAGCTCCTGACCCAGCACGCGCGGCGCCTTGCCGACGACTTTCGCCAGCCTGAGCGCAATGTTGCTGGCGAAGTGGCCGTGCTTGAAGTCGCGCGTGCGCTCGATGGTATCGACCAGCGACAGACCGGCGGGGAGACCGTCGAGTTCGGCGTGATTTTCGAGCGCGGCCGACAGGGCGCGCGTAACGATGGCTTTCATGTTGCTCAGGAGTCCGCTTGGGAAGCGAAAGGCTTGCCCGGTAAAGAGCACGCGATTCTACAGGGATCGTTCGCCCGGTGTTAACCGGGCGGGGAAATCCGACGGTCAAGAGCAGAACTAGAAAAGCTGTATGGGGTCGACGTCGATCGACCATCGCGCGCGCCGCGCTGTCTTACTCTCTGCGAGACGGGGTTCGAGGCTCGAAAGCGCCGCATGCAGCACGTTGCGCCGCGTGCTTTGGAGCAGCAGCTGCAGCCGGTAGCGTCCGGCCTTGCGCGCCAGCGGCGCGTCGACCGGCCCGAGGACCCGCAGTTCTTCGTAGCGCAGCTCAGTCAAGTGCGCGCGCGCAAACTCGAGGCACGCGGCCGCGTCCTGCCGGCGATGCGCCGAGGCGCGTAACAAGGCGAGCCGCGTATACGGTGGCCAGCCCGCAAGGCGGCGCTCGGCCAGCGCATCTTTTGCGATACCCGGATAGCCGGCTTCCAGCAGGCGCGCCCAGAAGGGATGTTCGGGAAACGCGGTCTGGATCAGCACCGTGCCGGGTTTCTGTTCACGGCCCGCGCGTCCCGCCACCTGCACGATGGATTGGGCGAGGCGCTCGGCGCTGCGGAAGTCGCTGCCGAACAAGCCCTGATCCGCGTTGACGATGCCAACGAGCGAGAGCGCCGGGAAGTGATGGCCTTTCGACAACATCTGGGTTCCGACGAGTATGTTCGCTCGTCCCGAGCGGGCTTCGGCCAACGCCGTTTCCATGGCGCCCTTTTTCTGCATGCTGTCGCTGTCGATCCTTAGGGTTCGCGCGTCGGGAAACCGCTCGGCCAGGCGCTGCTCGAGTCGCTCGGTGCCTTCACCGAGCGGCCGCATGGTGCCCGTACATTTCGGGCACTGCGTGTCGATGGGCCGGCGGGCGCCGCAGTGATGGCAGCGCAGTTCGTTGTGCCGAGCGTGCACGGTCATGCGCGCATCGCAGCGATGGCACTCGGCCACAAAGCCGCAGTTCGAGCAGATCAAGGTTGGCGCGTAGCCGCGACGGTTGAGAAACAGCAACGTCTGGCCGCCGCTCTCGAGCTGCGTCTCGATTGCCCGACACAGCGGCTCGCTGATTCCATCTGTCGCCACCTGCCGGCTGAGGTCGACCAGCCTGAGTGAAGGTGGCTGAGCGCCACCCGCTCGCGTTGGCAGCCTCAAGCGCCGATAGTGACCCTCTTCGCACTGCCTGAGTACCTCGAGCGTGGGCGTGGCGGAGCCAAGCACAACCGGCACGTTACGGCGTTTGGCGCGGATAACGGCCAGGTCGCGGGCGGAGTAGCGCAGGCTCTCCTGCTGCTTGAACGAATGATCGTGCTCTTCGTCGACGATGACGAGGCCCAGCTTCGGCATGGGCGTGAACACGGCCGACCGCGTACCCACCAGCAGGCGCGCCGTCGCGTTGCGCGCGCGCCGCCAGGCCGTGTGGCGCTCCGAGTCGCTCAACGACGAATGCAGCGCAGCGGGTTTGAATCCCAGCCGCTTCTCGAAGCGGCTTACGAGCTGTGGCGTCAGCCCAATCTCCGGCACCAGCACGAGGACCTGGCGGTCGGCGTTGAGCGCCGTTTCGATCAAGCGCAGATACACCTCGGTTTTGCCGCTGCCCGTGACGCCGTCGAGTACAAAAGCCCCGAAACCATCCGTGCCGCGGACGGCGTCGACCGCGGCCGCCTGATCGGCATTGAGGTCCGGGCCGGCGATCGTTTGCACGCGATCGGGACGGTCCTCGGCCGGTGCGGTTTCGAAGCGGACCAGCCCCTTGTCGCGCAATGCCTGTGCAGGACGCCGCCAGCCGGCGAGCAACCGGTTGAGCGTATCGGCATCGACAGGTGCCGGGGCCTGTTCAGTAAGCAGTGCAAGCAGCGCCGCCTGGCGCGGCGCGCGGCGGGCAAGCGCATCGAGATCGGTGTCGGGTCCGAGAGTCAGCACGATCTGCTCACTGGCGCTGTACAGCGGCCGTCCCGTGCGCAACGCAAGCGGCAACGCGGCGGCGACAACTTCCCCGAGCGGGTGATGGTAGTAATCGCTGGCAAACGAGAGGAGCGACAGGTCGTCGGCTGAGAGCAGTGCGGCGTCGTCGAGACCGGCGTCCGCTCGCTTGAGTTTTGCGCTCGGAAGCTCGGAGCGCGCTGCATGCTCGACGACAAGGCCGGTCAGCCGGCGCCTGCCGAACGGCACCCGTACGCGCGCGCCAACGGGAGGCAGCGGCGCGTTTGCCGGCGGCAGGTAGTCGAACAGCCGCGACAGCGGGACGTCGACGGCAACGCGGAGTATTTTCGAATGAGTCAAGAGCGGGTATCGGGCCCGTGTGGCTTTTGTCGCTTTATTACATAAGGTTACGGCAGGATCGGCACCCTCCGGGATGTCAACCGGCCGACGCCCGGCGCGTTGATCATATAGGACGAGGATCCTACAGGACGAGCCGCAAAACTGCGGGCCGATGAGGACAGGTAGACGCAAATGGAATTCGGGACGCCAATTGCACAAGGGGAAGCGCCGTGCACCGAGGCAGGTGTTTTTGCGGTATCTTGCGCACGCAAGGCGCAAAACGGAGCAGAAACGCTGCAGCGGCAACAGCAAATCAACCGCTTTTTGGCAGAGGTGGAGCGGCGTGCGTTGCGCTTTGCGGAAATCGCCGTTCGCGACGCCGACGAGGCGATGGATCTCGTGCAGGACGCGATGATCAAGCTGGTGCGGAACTACGCCAAAAAACCCGAGGACGAATGGGCCCCGCTGTTCTACCGTATTCTGCAGAACGGCATTCGCGACTGGCATCGGCGGCAGGCCGTGCGGAATCGCGTCATGGTCTGGTTCGGACGCGGCGGCGAGGAAAAGGACTACGATCCCGTGGCAACCGCCCCGGACCCGGCGACGAGAACGCCCGACGAGGAGCTCGAAACCCGTTCGGCGCTGGACGAGTTGTCGCATGCGCTGAGCCGTCTGCCGCCGCGACAACGGGAGGCGTTCATGCTGCGGACCTTTGAAGGTCTCGACGTGGCCGGCACGGCCGTTGCGATGGGCGTAAGCCAGGGCAGCGTGAAGACACACTATTCGAGGGCAGTGCATACTTTGCGGGATGCCCTGGGAGAGCACTACGGTGACTGAACCCAACGACAAACAAAGCCGAGACCAGTTTGAGGAAAACGCGAAGCGCGTATTCGAGGAGAGCGTCGAGCGTCTGGACGCAAGCCGACTGTCGGCGCTGAACCAGGCACGCCACCGGGCACTCGACGAGCTGGAGCAGGTGCGGGGCGCCACAGTCTGGCAGCGCCTGTTGCCCGTCAGCGGAGCGGCGGTTGCCGCCGTGCTCGTGACGGTGCTCGTGCTGCGCACGGGCGAGCCTCTTATCGAGGTGCCCGGGATCGAGTTGCCGCAGGCGCAGGAAGCGAGCGACTTCGAAATTCTGGTGACCGAAGACAGCCTGGAGATGCTCGAGGAACTCGAGTTTTACAGCTGGCTCGAGCTGGCGGAGGCGGGCGATTCTGATCAGCAGATCTGAAGCGCTGTTGGCGATGCTGACGCTGACCGGTGTGACCTTGCCCGCGGCGGCGGACGAAGCTCAAGACCGCCGGGCAACGGACGAGAGCGCCAGCGATGTGGATGCTGCGCTGCTGGAGTACCTCGGCAGCTGGGAAAGCTCGGACGAGGAATGGCTGTGGCTTGACGGCGACAACTCGTTTGACGCCGGGCTCGACGGCTTGTCGAACGACAGCGAGCCGAACGAAGACGAAGAGACCGCAGCTGGCGGACGGCAGCGCTCACGAAGTGAGCCGGGCGCGGCCGAAGGACAGGAACAATGACATTCAAACGCGTGTGGACACTGCTGCTACTGCTTGCGGCGACGACGACCTCAACCACGGTCGACGCGCAGCTTGCGTGGGACGAACTGAGCGGTGAGCAGCAGCAGGTACTCACGAAGTTTGCCGACTCCTGGGACACGCTGCCCGCCGAACGCCAGGAGCGGCTGGCCACGGGCGCGGAACGCTGGCTCGGCATGACGCCGGATGAGCGCGCGGCAGCCGCAAATCGGTTTCGACAATGGCGGGAGCTGTCCGCCGAACGCCGGGCGACAATTCGTGAACGCTATGAAATCTATCTGAGCCTGTCGCCGGCGGAGCGGGATCGTATCCGCAGCAACTATCAGCGTTACCGCATGCTCAAACAGGAGCGCCGCCAGCAGATCCGACAGCGCTGGCGCGAAATGTCGCCCGAACAACGGCAGCGTGTTCGCGAACGAATGCGCGAACAGAGGCAACAAAAACCTCGCTCCCGCGACCGCTGATCCGACGCCGACACAGCTCGAGGAGGTCCGCTCGCTGCAATTGTGCGAGCGTTGCTGCTACATTACCGCCGACCCAGGTCACCGGCGCTTCCGCCTGTGGCCGAAAGGACATGTCGGCGGAGGAGCTCATGAGAATAGGCGTGCCGGGCGAAACAGCGCCCGGAGAAAAGCGGGTGGCCACCACTCCGGATGTGGCGGAACAGCTCATCAAGCTCGGTTTTGAGGTCAGCGTGGAGGCGGGTGCCGGGGAAAGCGCAAGCTACTCCGACTCGGCGTATCGCAACGCCGGCTGCGATGTCGTATCGAACGACAGCGAGCTTTGGAAGAGCGCCGACATTATCCTCAAGGTACGCGCGCCCGACGCGAGCGAGACCGCGCTACTTCGCCGCGAGCAAACCCTGATTTCATTCGTCTGGCCGGGTCAGAATGCCGAACTGCTTGCGACCTTGACCGAAAGCGGCGCGACCGTCATGGCAATGGACAGCGTGCCGCGTATCTCGCGCGCGCAGAAGATGGACGCGTTAAGTTCGATGGCCAACATTGGCGGCTATCGCGCGGTTGTCGAGGCGGCCCAGCACTTCGGCCGATTCTTTACCGGGCAAATTACCGCCGCGGGCAAGATCCCGCCCGCCAAGGTGCTGGTAATCGGCGCCGGCGTGGCGGGATTGGCGGCCATCGGCACCGCTAAAAGTATGGGCGCCATCGTGCGCGCGTTCGATACCCGGCCCGAAGTGAAAGAGCAGGTCGAATCGATGGACGCCGAGTTCCTCATGCTCGACTTCGACGACGAAGACGGTGCAGGCGAAGGCGGCTACGCGAAGGTCATGAGCGAGGAGTTCATCAAGGCTGAGATGGCGCTGTTCGCCGAGCAGGCGAAAGACGTCGACATCATCATTACGACCGCGTTGATTCCCGGCAAACCCGCGCCGCGGCTGATCACGGCCGAGATGGTCGAGTCGATGAAGGACGGCAGCGTCATTGTCGATCTCGCGGCCGAACAAGGGGGCAACTGCGAGCTGACCGAGCCCAATCGCGTGGCCGTCAAACACGGCGTGTCGATCATTGGTTATACCGACCTGCCGAGCCGGCTGGCGGCGCAGTCGAGCCAGCTTTACGCCACCAACCTCAAACACCTGCTGACCGATCTTACGCCGGAGAAAGACGGTCAAATTGTCGTCGACATGGAAGACGAAGTCATTCGCGGCGCGACGATTTGCAAAGACGGCGAAACCACCTGGCCGCCACCCGCACCCAAACTGTCCGCGGCACCGCCAAAGCCGGCAGACGAAGCACCGCCGCCGCCCAAGGAAGAAGACAAGCGCTCGCCGTTTGGGCCGCTTATTGCGATGGGCCTCGGCGGGCTGGCGCTCCTGGGATTGGGCGCCGTGGCGCCGCCGTCTTTCATGGCGCACTTCACCGTGTTTGTGCTCGCCTGTTTTGTCGGCTACATGGTGATCTGGAACGTAACGCCCGCGCTGCACACGCCGCTCATGAGCGTCACCAATGCGATCTCCAGCATCATCGTTATCGGTGCGCTGGTGCAGATCAGCTCGGACAACGACGTCATCAAGTGGATTGCCGCGTTCACCATACTCATCACGGCGGTCAACATTGCGGGCGGTTTTGCCGTGACGCGCCGCATGCTCGAAATGTTCAGGAAGTAAGCCGTCATGATTAGCGCAGGTATCGTTACCGTGTCGTACATTGCTGCGACCATCCTCTTCATCCTGGCACTCGGCGGCCTGTCCAACCAGGAGACCGCGCGGCGCGGCAACTGGTACGGCATTGCCGGTATGGCTATTGCGCTGTTGGCAACGGTGCTCGGCGTCGTGACGCAGCACTACGCGCTGCTCCTGGGCGCACTCGTGATCGGCGGCAGCGTTGGGCTCGTGCTGGCCCGGCGAGTGCAGATGACACAAATGCCGGAGCTCGTCGCCATCCTGCACAGTCTCGTGGGCCTGGCGGCGGTTGCCGTGGGCTTCGCAAGCTTCATGGATGAAACCAAGACCTACGTCGGGATCGAAGAGACGATCCACAACATCGAGATCTACGTCGGCATACTGATCGGCGCCGTCACCTTTTCGGGTTCGGTCATTGCCTTCGGCAAGCTGTCCGGCCGTATCGGCGGCAAGCCGCTGCTGTTGCCGGCTCGTCACTGGCTGAACCTGATCCTCCTGCTGGCGGCGATCTGGTACGGCCGCGAGTTCGCGATCCATGCAGCCGGCGGTGGGGGCGGTATGTTCCCGCTCGCCATCATGACCGTCATTGCGCTCGCTTTCGGTATCCACATGGTGATGGCGATCGGCGGCGCGGACATGCCCGTCGTGGTATCGATGCTGAACAGCTATTCGGGCTGGGCCGCGTCGGCCACGGGCTTCATGCTGAGCAACGATCTACTGATCGTGACCGGTGCGCTCGTCGGCTCCAGCGGCGCCATATTGAGTTACATCATGTGCCGGGCGATGAATCGGAAGTTCCTGAACGTCATTGCCGGCGGCTTCGGCACCGGCGGCGGCAGTACAGCGGGCGGCGGCGAGGAAGACGGCGAGATTGTCGCGATCGAGGCCGTCGAGACGGCGGAACTGCTTGCCGGCGCGAAGCAGGTCATGATCGTCCCGGGCTACGGCATGGCCGTGGCGCAGGCGCAGCACACGGTCTACGAGATCGTAAAAACGCTCAGGGCAAAGAAGGTCGACGTCCGCTTCGGTATTCATCCGGTCGCGGGCCGCATGCCGGGGCACATGAACGTGCTGCTCGCCGAGGCCAAAGTGCCTTACGACATCGTCTTCGAGATGGACGAGATCAACGAGGATTTCCCCGACGTGGACGTCTCTGTCGTCATTGGCGCCAACGACATTGTCAATCCGTCAGCGCAGGAGGTGCCGGACAGCCCCATCGCGGGGATGCCCGTACTCGAGGTCTGGAAAGGGGCCACGACCATTGTGCTGAAGCGCAGCATGGCAACGGGTTATGCGGGTGTACAAAATCCGCTGTTCTTCAAGGACAACACCCGAATGCTGTTCGGTGACGCGAAAGACAGTCTCGACTCGGTATTGAAAGCACTTTAGCGGCAGGCGACAGCATCGTCACACAACAGTCATAAGGCTTGACAATAATGCGCGGCAAACCCGCGTACTTATTGATTTTTGTTGCACGTTCGGCACACTAGCGCGTAAGCGCTGCCGACTGCGGCAGATTGAGGCTTACCGAGGTGTGCGTATGCTGGCTGGACTTGCTTCCGACGTATCGCAACAGGTACTCCGGACCGACATTGCCGGAATGCCGCTCGAGTGGATCGACTATCGAGAGGCGGTCCGGCTCTATCATGCCGAGCAGGTGGCCTACGATTGCGGTACACGGCTGTACACGATCTTCGGCGGCGTCAGCTCGCTAAGCGGTGAGCAGAGCCAGATCGCCGTCAACTCGATCATCGCCACGCACGGGACCGCAAAGAGTCTTTCCCGGAATCGCGACAAGTACGTGCCGCCGCTCAACAACCGCACGCTGTTCAAACGCGACGGCAACTTGTGCCTGTATTGTGGCATGCGTTTCCCGACGCGGGATTTGACGCGCGACCACATTACGCCGATCAGCCAGGGTGGCCTCGATTTGTGGACCAACGTTGCAACGGCGTGCAGGCGCTGCAACAACTACAAGGGCGGCAGGACCCCGGAACAGGCGTCGATGGAGCTGATTGCCGTGCCGTTTACGCCCACCTACGCCGAGTACATCTATCTCAAAGGCCGGCGGGTACTGGCGGATCAGATGCAGTATCTGCTCGCGCACATACCGCGCACGAGTCCGCTGCACGCGCGCCTGACCGACCATCTGTTTTCGGGGGACCAGGTTATCGATACGCATTTTCACGACTGACCGCGTACCGCATCGCGCCGCTGTCAGTGCAGCGCTCCGCGGGCAAAAAGTGCAGACTGGTTCGTAGAAGTACACCGCGACGGGATGCACTATCCGCCTCTGTCGTGAATAGAGCCGGGGGACAGACATGCACATCATCATTGGCCTCATTACGGCGCTGGGCACGCTGTTGTACATCATGGATCGTTTGGGCATCGATATCGGCTGGCTCAATCCCTGGGCGTGGCGGCGCCGGCGCGAGTGGGCGAAGAAATACGAAGGCGATCCTATCTATTCCGTCGAAGACCCCATGCAGATTGCGGCCATACTGGTCGTAGGCACCGTCCGCATGGCCGGCGACCTGAGTGCGGAGAAGCAGTCGCTCCTGCTCGAGCTTTTCGAAAGCACGTTCTCACTGGACCGCAAAACCGCAAAGGACCTGTATACGTCCGCGGCGCATCTGCTTGGCTCGCCGCAGGTGATACAGACCCAGCTCGAAAATCTCGTCGAAAGAAACGATTCCGTATTTACGCCCGAGCAGACCGATTCTTTTGTGCAAATGATCGAGAAGGCTGTCGACGACCCGGACGATTCCTTACGCGCGTTCGTCGCGGAGATGCAAGACAAGCTGGGTTCGCAGGCGCAACAGGGTGCGTGGGCTTGAGTCGATCGTCTCGTATGCCGCAGCGCCCGTCTTCATTCGCAGGGCCCGGACCCGCCTAATCCCAGCGCGCGTTTTCGCACTCGTCGCTTGACGTGTTGTACTGCCCGCCCCGCTCGGTGCAGTCTTCCAGCCGGTCCATCTCGATCCACAGGAGCGTGGCCCAGGCGGCAAACAACAGCAACGTGGAGCCAAAGAGTCCCCAGAGAAGCAGCACGAGCCGTCGCTGCCAGGCGGGTGGTCCGGTTTTGCGATAGGTCTTCACGGAGCGCTCAGCGTGCGACCAGCACGACCCGGCGGTTCAGGGCTTTGCCCGCGGCGTGACGGTTGCTTGCCTGCGGCGACAGCGGCCCTACTCCTTTCGCGCGCAGTCTCGCGGGCGCCACGCCGTGGTTGTCCACGAGTGCGGCCACGACGGCAGCGGCGCGCCGGTTGGACAGCCCCATGTTGTGCTCCAGATCCCCCTGCATGTCCGTGTGACCCACGACAAAAGCCTCGAGCTCGGGGCGTTGCTCGAGCAGGAGGGCAAGTTCGGCGAGTGCCGGATCGGATTCGGGTTTGAGAGTCGCCTTGTCGGTGTCGAAGAAGATGCCGGTCACAGTGACATAGCCCTTACTGTCGAGACCTTTGCCGAGCGCCGCGGCGTCGAGAACCACCTTGTCCTGCTCCATGGCCGCAAGCTCGACGACGTGAATGTCGGTGAAGTTCTCGCCGACCGCAACGGCGATGTAGGCCGTGCCCTCGGCGCTACTGAGTCGTGCGAGTGAGTAACGACCCGCAAGATTCGACACCGACATGATGCCCGAGTATTTCTGCAACGTCGGTCCCGCGTAACGCTTTGCACATTCTCCTTTGGCCTGGTCGCAGCTGTAGAGGACCTCGGCGCCCGCGATCGAGAGCGCCCGTTCGTAGTTGCGGAATACCTCGAGTATCGAGCGCTCCTTCGGCCGGTCGTAGAGCATTGTCGTAATCTTGCCCTCGAGCGTAAGGCCGGTGGGCGCCTTGCCGCTTTCGTCCATGCCCGTGAACGCGGTGTACTCGTCGAATTCGATGACCTTCTTGCGGCGCATTGCGGATCCTTCGTACGCTGAGATCAGCGCATGATCGGTCAACGGTTCCGCGGTGGCGGGAGCGGCCACCAGAAAAGCCACGGCAATGCCCGCGATGGAGAGTTTGTGCATAGCGTGTTTGCCTATTTCGACTTGTAGACTTTGCCTTCTTTCATGACGAAGTCGACGTCCAGGAGCTCTTCGATGTTGTCGAGCGGAGAGCCGTCGACGGCAATGATGTCGGCAAACTTGCCGGGCTCCAGCGTACCGAGATCCTCCGACATGTCGATCAGGTCGGCCGCGTTAATCGTTGCGCTGACCAGCACGTCCATTTCGGACATGCCGTTTTCCACCATGAGCAGCGCCTCCTCGGCGTTGGTGCCGTGGCGGGAAATACCGCTGTCGGTGCCGTAGGCAATGTTGACGCCCGCCCGGTGCGCCTTCTCGAAGCTGCCCGCCATGTCGCGGCCGACGCGCAGCGCCTTTTCCCTGATCGCAGCGCTCATGAAGTCGGACTCGAGCGCCAGGTCGGCGACGGTCTTGCCTGCGAGCAACGTCGGCACGAGGTAGGCGCCCGTTTCGAGGAATAGCGGAATTGCGCGATCGCCCGCGTAGCTGCCGTGTTCGATGCTCGCGACGCCGGCTTCCAGCGCGGCGACAATGCCGTCTTCGTGGTGCGCATGTGACGCCACCTTGCGACCCATTCGGGCGGCGGCAATAACGACTTCCCTGAGTTCGTCCGCCTCCATCTGCTGGCCGGTGCCCGTTGCCCGGTCGGTCATGACGCCGCCCGTCGACGTAATCTTGATCAGATCGGCGCCGTACTTGATGGCGTTGCGCGTCGCGCGGCGACAATCGTAGGGGCCGTCACAAATCGTTTCGTCGGTCAGAAACTCCATGAACTCCGGTCTCATGCCGCTGACGTCGGCGTGACCTCCGGTAATGCCGACGCGGCCGGCCGCAATGATACGCGGGCCTTCGATCCAGCCGTTCTCGATGCCGTTCCTGAGCGCGTACATTTCCTGGCCCGAGTTGCCGACGTCGCGCACGGTCGTAAACCCCGCCTGGAGCGTGCGCATGCCGAACATGACGCTGCGCATCTGCATCTCCTGACTCGACATTCGGAGATCCTCGGAATCATTGTTAGGCCCGAGTTCACCCTGTAGATGGACGTGCATGTCCATGAGCCCCGGCAGCACAAAGTGCTCGCGAAGATCGACCAGGGTAACGTCATCTCCGAACTCCTGCGGATCGACATAGCCGCGGCGGATTTCGCTGATGCGCCGGTCCACGACGACAACACTGCGTTCGTTTTGTACCCGCTCTCCCGGCACGGCCAGCAAGGCCCCGGCGTGTATGACCGTTGTGTCGGCGTGTGCAGTGGCGGCAAGCCACAGTACGGCGAGCAGCCCGCCTGCAATCTGACGCATGGTGTCCCCTTGTTCGCGTACGAAAGTTGTGTGAGATGTTCGTGTAGAAAAAGCCCGTTCAGTCGCGATCTCGACGCTGCCAGAGTATAGAGGATCGGCGATGGATGATGCGCACAAACACGCGCCGGCCGTCGGGCGCTATACTTGAGGCCATGCAGTACCTGATTGATGCCAGCGTGTACGTTTTTCGGGCGTACTACTCGATGCCCGACGACATGCTCGATCGCGATGGCAACCCCGTCAACGCGTTGTACGGGTTTTGCCGCTTCCTGGGCGATTTTCTGGAGCAGGTGCAGCCCGAACACGTGGCCGTTGCCTTCGACGAAAGCCTCGCTACCTCGTTTCGCAACGATATCTATCCCGCGTACAAAGCCAACCGCGAGCCCGCTCCCGAAGAGCTGAAGCGGCAGTTCCTGCAATGCCGCCGCTACGTGAAAGCGCTCGGCATTGTCGAATGCGGCGATCCGCGCTACGAAGCTGACGACTTCATCGGCACGCTCGTCATACGCGGACGGCGCGACGGTTTACCGTCGACGATCGTGTCTCGCGACAAGGACCTGGCGCAGCTGTTGACTCGCGCGGACTATTTCTGGGATTTTGCGGGCAAGGGCAAGATCGGTTACGAGCGCATACCCGAAGTCTTCGGCGTCTGGCCGGAACAGATTGCCGATTTCCTCGCACTGGCTGGCGACAGCGTCGACAATATTCCCGGCGTTCCGGGCGTCGGCAAAAAAACCGCGGCGGCGCTGCTCGATCACTTCGGCTCGCTGGACGCTATCTACGCCAATCTCGATCGCGTGCACGAAGTCGCCGTGCGCGGTGCAAGAACGCTTGCGGCGAAGCTCGATACCCATCGCGACGCCGCGGAGCTGGCCCGCAAGCTGACCGGCGTCGCACTGGACGTACCCATGCCGGACGAGCCGCTCAAGCCCGTGAAACCCAGGCTTGGAGAGATCAACGCGCTGTTCGACGAAGCCGACTTCGGCATGGCGCTGCGTCGTCAGAGCGAGCGCATCGCCGATCTGTACGGTGCCTGACTGGCCTTCGCTCCTCGATCAGCTCAAACGCGGCGGTATCCGCGCCGTCGACCCTAACGTCGAGGCCGTCGGCGGCGGCGACATTGCCGCGGCCTGGCGCCTCGACACAGCGGCAGGCGCCGTGTTCCTCAAAACCCTGCCGGCCGCGGAGGCGGACCTCCTGGCATCGGAGTGCGCCGGCCTCGAGGCGCTGGCATCCGCGAAGGTCATACGGGTGCCCGAGGTGCTGGCGTACGGCGTCACAGCCTCCGACGCCTGGCTTGCGCTCGAGTGGCTCGACCTCGAGCCGCTCGGTTCACGGTCGGCGGCAAAGCTTGGCGCGGCGCTCGCGGAGCTGCATCGCGTTGGCGACGATCAGCACGGCTGGCACCGCGACAACTACATCGGCAGGACGCCACAGCCGAATCCGCCGAGTGCAGACTGGCCGGCGTTTTTCCGAGCCCATCGCCTGCAACACCAGCTGGAGCTGGCCCGGATGCGGGGCTTCGGAGGTGCGCTCGTTAGCGAAGGTCAAAAGCTTGCTGAGCGCCTGCCCGCGTTGTTCGACGTTTACCACCCGGCGCCCTCACTGCTGCATGGCGACCTGTGGGCCGGGAACGCAGGCGAGGTGCGCGGCGAACCCGTCGTGTTCGATCCGGCCGTCTACTACGGCGATCGTGAATCGGACATTGCAATGACGCGGTTGTTTGGCGGCTACCCCCGCGGGTTCTATTCAGAATACCGGCGGACCTGGCCGCTTGACGACGGCTATGAACGGCGCGAGGGCCTGTATCAGCTGTATCATATCCTCAACCACCTCAACCTGTTCGGCGGCGCCTACCTGGGGCAGGCGGAACGACTGATCGCAAGGCTGCTTGCGGCGCTCTGAACGGGTCAGTTGCGAGTGTCCGGAAACCCGGACAGGTCGTCGCTTTCCTCGACCTCGTAAGCCTCGCCGAGGAAGTCTTCGGGAAACAGGTACAGCGCGGTACCTTCGGGCGCCGTCAGCCGGGCAAACGCACCCTCGAAGCCCGGGAACATCTTGATCGTAATGCCGGCCATGGCGGCGCGATGCTCCAGTGTTTCCTGGTCCTGACACCTGAAACACAGCGACGGACCGTCGAGCGCAATGCTTTCGGACAGACCCAGCGCCGCGCCGCCGGCGTCGAAACGCATGTGCATCGTCGGCTCTTCACGGACCTCCTGAACCTTAGGCGCAACGGCCGCCCAGAAGCGCGCGGCGCGAATCGTGTCGCGCACCGGCAAGGTCATTTCGAAGCAGCTGCCGCAGGCGGAGAGCTCCTGCTCTTCCGCGGCGCCGTAGAACGTCCGGGCTTCGAGCATCGACAGTACGTTGCGATCCGGGTCTTCGAGTTCGAGTTCGTTGAACGCGTCCTCGTCGAGAACCGTGCGCGTGAATTCGAAACCGTGATCGAGCATCGCGCGCGCATGCCGTGCAATGTCCGGATGCACAAACGTGAGTCTCGGGAACGGCCGCTCGGCGTCGTGCAGGCCAATACTCAGGTCACCGTCGCTCACAACAGCGTACTTGTGATCGTAAACGTCGGCCGTATCGACCTCGGCAAAACCCAGCGATCGATAAAACTCCAGAGAAGCCATGATGTCCGGCGTGCGAACACCAAATTCGAGAAATCGACCTGCTGCGCTCAAAGCTTACCTCGCAATCTCTGTCAGCGTTCCGCACCCGCCGCCAGGGCCAGCTCGCGCGAGTGCTGCCGTGCTTCGCGTTCAGCATCCTTGTCAAAGTCGTTCGAAAACTCCGGCCAGCCGCCCGCGTGTCGTGTAATCAGGCGGGCAAGCAGATCCACGTGGTCCGCGCCGGAGTTGAGAGACGGAATGTACTTGAGGTGCCCGCCACCCGATTCGCGAAACAGCTCGGCGTTCTGCAGCGCAATTTCCTCGAGTGTTTCGAGACAGTCAACCGAAAATCCCGGGCAGACGACGTCCAGCCGCTCGAGACCGGACTGGCCGAGTTCGACAATCGTCTCGTCGGTGTAGGGCCGCAGCCATTCCGCGCGGCCAACCCGGGACTGAAAGCTCAATCCCCACTGGTCCTCGGAAAGCCCAAGGCTCTCGCTGACCAGCCTGGCGGTCTTCAGACACTGGCAATGATACGGGTCGCCGTCCAGCAGCGTCTGCCGGGGGACGCCATGAAACGAAAACAACAGCCGGTCGCCGCGGCCGTTGACCTGCCAGTAGTTGCGAATGCTGCGCTCGAGCGCGTCAATATAACGGCGGTCGTCGTGGTAGTGGTTGATGAAGCGAAATTCGGGCACCCAGCGCCGTTTACCGAGTGTTGCCGTTACGGCGTCGAACACCGAGCCCGTCGTCGTTCCCGAGTATTGAGGATACAGCGGCAGCACGAGCAGCCGGCGGGCCCCCTTGGCGTGCAGCTCGTCGAGCGCTGCGGCGATCGACGGGCTGCCGTACGACATGCCCAGCGCCACATGAACCTCGCCACGGCTCGTGTCGGCCAACTGCGAGGCAAGGCCCGCTACGATTTCACGGCAATAAACCAGCAGCGGCGAACCCTCTTCGGTCCAGATCTCCCGGTACGCTTTAGCCGAGCGGGACGGGCGAACGCGCAGTATGACGCCGTTGAGAATGAGCCACCACAGCGGCCGCGGCAGTTCGACAATGCGGGGGTCCCAGAGGAACTCGGCCAGATAACGTCGCACGGCGGAGCTCGTCGGCGCATCCGGGGTACCCAGGTTGACGACCAGTACGCCCAGTGAGTCGGTGTCGCCGTGACGGTACTGCGGCTCGGATTCGTAAGTTGGCATAGCGGGAGTTTACTGGACAGGACGCCCCGCCGCACAGCAATGAGCCTGCCGGAGCTGCCCCACTCTTCTATAATCCGCAGGCTGGATTTACCGAAAACGAGTATCAGGCCATGTCCGACAACACGCTACCGACGGTGACCAGGGAGCCGGGCCGCTGGGCCATGCTGCGCGACATGCTCGTGCTGCAGGTCAAACTTATCGTCGACGGCATCCGCGATTTTCTGCTGGTGCCCGCGTCGCTGGTCGCGGCTATCGTCAGCCTCGTCGACTCGCGCGACGGCAAGCCCGGTCCGCAGTTCTATCAGCTGGTGGCAATGGGCAAGCAGAGTGAGCGCATGATCGACCTGTTCAGCGCCGCAAACAACGCGCCGGAGTCCGTGCGCCGTGAATACAATCTCGGCAACCTGAACGTCGACGATCTGGTCGACCGCGTCGAAAGTTTTGTCGTGGACGAATACCAGAAAGGCGGCGTCACGGCGCAGGCCAAGGATCAGATCGACCGTGCACTCGATCTGCTGCGTCGTCGGCGCGGCGATACTTCCGAGGCATCCGACTAGCAGGCGCTCGCCGGCTCCCCGCATCACCGGCCCGGGCTGGTCCGGTTTCAGTCAGGCGGCTTCGACCGAGGCGCCTCAATCCACGCTGGGTGCGGCCTCCAGTATCGCCGATACGCCCATGCCGCCCGCGGTGCAGACCGAGATCAGTCCGCGCCCCGAACCCTGCTGGTTCAGTAGCTTGGCCAGCGTTGCAACGATGCGGGCGCCCGTTGCCGCAAACGGATGACCAATGGCGATGCTGCCGCCCTTGACGTTGAGGCGGCTCAAGTCGATCGGGCCCATGGGTTTGTTGCGGCCGAGGCGGTCGCGGCAGAAGTCTTCAGACTGCCAGGCCTTGAGCGTGGCGATTGTCTGCGCGGCGAACGCTTCGTGGATCTCGTAAAAGTCGAAGTCCTGCAAGCTCAAGTTCGCCTGGTTGAGCATGTCCGAGACGGCGTATGCGGGCGCCATGAGCAGCCCTTCGCTCTTGACGAAGTCTACGGCCGCAAACTTGGCGAACGTCAGATAAGCCAGTATGGGCAGATTCTTTTTCCTCGCCCAGTCCTCGGTCGCGAGCAGGACGGCCGAGGCGCCGTCGGTCAAAGGTGTGCTGTTGCCCGCGGTCATCGTGGCGTTTTCCGACTTCGAGAACACGGGCTTCAGCGCAGAGAGTTTCTCGAAGTTGGTGTCGCGGCGGATGTTGTTGTCTTCTTCCGCGCCTTCGAACGGTACAACGAGATCGTCGTAGAATCCCTCGTCATACGCCGCCGCCGCCTTGGTGTGGCTTGCGAGCGCCAGCTGGTCCTGATGCTCACGCTGTATTTCCCACTCCTGCGCCGTGAGTTCCGTGCTCTGTCCCATCGACAGTCCCGTTCTCGGCTCGGTGACGGACGGATATTCCGGCGCCAGCATGCCGGGCCTGAAGCGGAGCCAGGGCTTGAGTCGAGCGCCGAAGCTGCGGGCGCCGTAACTGTCCAGCAGGATGCGCCGAAACGCATCTTTGAAGACGATAGGGGCATCGCTGGTCGTGTCGGTACCGCCGGCGATACCCGATTCGATCTGACCCAGCGCAATCTTGTTGGCGAGCATGATCGCGGCTTCGAGGCTCGTGGCGCAGGCCCTCTGCAGATCGACGCCGGGTGTCCTCATCGACAGCCCCGAGTCGATCACGCTTTCCCTTGCCAGGTTCCAGTCCCTGGAATGTTTGATAACCGCGCCGAGCGCCACGTCGCCAATGACCTGCCCTTTGAGATCGTACTTGTTCACGACGCCGCGGAGGGCGGCGGTCATCATGTCCTGATTGGTTGAGTGGCGATAAACCGAATGAGAGCGGCAGAACGGGATGCGTGATCCGCCGACTATCGCTACCCGTATCGCCCGACCGTCGTGCAGCATGTGTAACTCCGTGTTGCTGAATCGTTTTCCGCCGAAGAGGGTACACCATCCGGCAGCCCCAGTTTAAGCAGACCCGGTCACGCGTTTCAGTGTTACGGAGCGCACGAAAAAGCTGTCAAATAGGCCGTACCGTGCAATTATGTCGCCCTGGGGATCAGGCTCGACACAAACAGGTATGAAACTCCGTACTCGATGGTTCATCGAGACCGGCAAGTTGCTGCGTCTCGCGGGGCCGCTCATCGTCAATAATCTGTCGATTGCCGGGATGCAGGCAGCTGACGCCATGATGTCGGGGCGCATCGGCGCCGAGGCGCTGGCGGCGGTGGCGGTCGGCGGCAGCGTCTGGTTCTTCCTGTTTACGATCGTGCTGGGGATCATGCTGGCCATCTCGCCGATCGTGGCGCGTTGTTATGGCGCAGGCACGCCCGAGCTTATTGGCCGCTATACGCGTCAGGGCGTGTATCTGGCGATTGCGATCGGCGCGCCCATGATTTTTGTCGTGCGCGCCTGGATCGGACCGGCGCTGGAACTGTTGAGCATAGACGCGGGCTTTCGCGATCTCACGGCCGAGTATGTGCAGACGATCGTGTTCGGGGCGCCCGCGATCTTCATCTTCCTGGCGTTTCGTTTTACGACGGAAGGCATTGGTCGCACACAGCCGATCATGTACGTCTCGTTGTTCGCGTTGTTCTGCAATGTGTTTCTCAACTGGGTGTTCATGTTCGGCAACCTGGGCGCGCCCGAGATGGGCGCCGTGGGCGCTGCGTTTGCGAGCGCGCTGACGATGTGGCTCTTGATGTTCGTAATGCTTGCCGTGTTCCTGATCGGGCCCGCCTACCGGCCGCTCAAGATCTTCGACCGACTGTCGCCTCCGCGCCCGGAGGTGCTCTGGGAGGTGATCAAGCTGGGTGTGCCGATTTCGGTCACGATAACGGCCGAGGTGGGCTTGTTCAGCGCTACGTCCGTACTGATGGGCACGCGCGGAGCGGACGTGTCGGCGGCGCACCAGATCGCGCTGAACTTTGCGACCACGACGTTCATGGTGCCGCTCGCGCTATCGTCGGCGATTACCGTGCGCGTAGGCCAACAGCTCGGTCGCGGCAACCTGGAGGAGGCGCGCTACGCAGGTCTCCTGGGGATCGTGAACTGCGCGCTGTTCATGGCGTTCTCCGCGTCCATCATGCTGATTTTCCGCGATGTCGTTGTGGGTTTGTACATCGACGATCCCGCGGTATCGAGCATTGCCCTGAGCCTTCTGTTGATGGCCGCCATCTTCCAGATTGCCGACGGGATACAGATCGGTGCGGCAGGAGCGTTAAGAGGCTACAAGGACACGACCTGGGCCATGGTCATCAATACGTTTTCCTATTGGGTGTTGGCGTTCCCTCTCGCCTACCTTGCCGCCGTGACGTTCCGTCTCGAACCGCGTCTCATCTGGGGCGGTTTTGTCGTCGGCCTGTCCGTTGCCGCCGTGCTCCTCACCATCCGTTTGCTGATTGTGTCACGGCGCACTCTCGTGCAGACGCCGCAGCCGGCCTAACCGGGCGACTGACCGAAGTCGGAGCTGCCGTCGCCGGCCAGAAACTCGGCTTCCTCGGCCGTGTTTTGCCGCCCGAGCAGTGCGTTGCGGTGCGGAAAGCGGCCGAAGGTGTCCACAATGTCGGCATGCAGTTCGGCGAACTGCGCAATGGTTTCAAAGGTCTCGCGGTAGGTGGGTGTGACGGCTTCCGCGAGCCGCTGGTACAGCGCCACCGATTTTGCCTGCACCTTTTTCGATTCCGCATGCTGCAGCGGCATGTAGAAAAACACTTTTTCGATCGGCGACAGTTCCTTGTCCAGTTTCTCCATGGCGCCCTCCACGCAGAGTTTGAGGGCTGCCTTGTCGAGGGCAAATGCCTTGGCGGTGCCGCGGTAGATATTGCGGCGAAACTGATCGAGCAACAGTATCAGCGCAAGGCGCCCGCGACCGGTGCGCGCCCAGTGATTGAGCTTGCCGTCGGAGGCCGCTTCCACGTCGTCCGAGAATTCACGCTCGATTTCGTGATCGAACATCGCGTCCTCGCCGAACCAGGTGTCCATGCGATTGTCGATTTGCGGCGCGCTCTGCTCCTGTTCACGAAACCAGAACGCCAGTATGGCCTCAATGCGGATCTGGTCGTCGTCCGTAATGGTTGCATCTACGCTTTCGCTCAGTAGCTTGACCGGCATTTTGTGTCACCTCGATAAAGCGGCGGTGCCGCCAGAAGGCCCGGATCGCTCGATTGTCGAGGCTTTGTTGCGACCTGTGTCACGGTTTCACGGATACTTTGGCTGGCGACGCCGTATTGTCGATAAACTGTAGCACGATGATGCGGACAACAGCGGCATTGTGGGTTCTGGCGGTGTTCTCGTTCGGGATGCTCACGGGCTGTGCGCCCAAGCCCGACGCGGAGCAGGCGCTCAGAGACTGGGTTGACCGCGGTGAGGCCGCCGTCGGCCGCGAGGATCGCCGGGAATTGATGAAGATGGTGTCCCCCGTCTACGCCGACGGTCGCGGTAACAGCCGCGAGGATCTCGACCGACTGTTGCGACTGGTGTTTCTGCGTCAGGACAACGTCACGGTCGTCACCCGTATCGAGGAACTCGACATCCACGACGGCACGGCGGCCGACATTGTGCTGACGACAGCGGTGGCCGGCTGGGACGAGTCGCTGCTCGGTTTTGACGCCGACGCGCTGAGGATGCACTTCGAGCTGGAGCACGATGGCGAGGACTGGCGTTTGACGGCCGCCCGCTGGGGACGTTTGGGAGAGAATGTGCGCTAACGAACGGGGGAGTTTGTTATGCAGTATTCAGGAGAAACAGCAGCCAGGTGGGGACAAACTGCGACCGTGCTCGCTGTTGCATGGTGTCTGGGCGCCTGTGCCGGCATCGATACGGCGATCGACAGCCCTCGCGTCACGCTGAGCCAGATCGAACTCCAATCGCTGGACCTCGACGGTCAGACCGTACTGATCGGTTTCGACGTCACCAATCCGAATCCGTTTCCGCTGCCGGTCCGGTCCTTGCGCTACGGCGTGAAGCTCGACGGTTACCGTTTTGCCAGTGGCGAGACCGAGGCCCGTTTTACCGTGCCGGCACAGAGCGACGCAGGTTTTGCGATCAGCGTGGAACTCGATCTGCTGCGCACCGCGCCCAAGTTGATTCACATCGTGCGCTCGGGCGCCCACCGCGAGGTTCCCTATTCGCTGGAAGGCGAGTTTGCCGTGGACGTGCCGCTCGTTCCCAGCGTCGCGTTCACAAGCGGCGGGACCATTCGACTGTTCGCCGATCGCTAGCAGTGATTTGACGAGAGGCCGATCGGACTAAAACCGATTTGGACAGAGGGTATGCGCCTTGGTTACGCGCGCAACCAAGGCGGCGGGCCCTGCGATTTGCTCCTAACCTGTTGATAAACAGCCCGAATTAGGCCCTATGCTGCAATGCAGTAGGCGCTCATGGGGGCCTGTCATATACTCAAGCGATCGATTTGCGTAAGCCGCGAGCGACTGTCGGGTGGGGATCGTGCGTCTCCCTTATATCCGCTCCGATGCAAATCGCCCTGGGCCTGGCGCGCCCGTTACTGTGTTTTTACCTTGGTGGTCCTGTGCTTTGTGTCAGGTCCAAGGGCTTGTATGACTGAACGATTCGACAACACAATCCCGGAGACACGCGGGCTGTACGATCCGGCATTTGACCGCGACAGCTGCGGCTTCGGTCTTATTGCGCACCTCGACGACAAACCGAGCCACTGGGTTGTCGAGACGGCGATCAGCGCGCTGGCGCGGCTGACCCACCGCGGTGCCGTCGCGGCCGACGGCAAGACCGGCGACGGTTGCGGACTGCTGCTCAAGTTCCCGGAAGCATTCCTGCGCGACGTTGGCGTTGAGGCCGGTTTCAAACTTGCGCGCCGCTTCGCGGCCGGCACGGTTTTTCTAAGCCAGGACAAAGCCGAGGCCAAGGCGGCGCGCAACACGATCACGGCATCGATTGTGGCGAACGGCCTGGCGGTGGCCGGTTGGCGGCGGGTCCCGATCGACGCGTCGGTTTGCGGCGAACTGGCCAAGCGGACCCTGCCCGTTATCGAGCAGGTCTACGTCAACGCGCCGGACGACATGCAGCGCGACAGTTTTAACCGCCGGCTGTTTCTTGCACGGCGGCACGCCGAAAACCGGCTCGAGGATGCGACGACCTACGTCGCGAGCCTGTCTTCGGTCACGATCAGCTACAAGGGCATGATCATGCCGGCGGCGCTGCCGGAGTTTTATCCCGATCTTCGCGACCCGCGGCTCAAGTCGTCGGTCTGCGTGTTCCATCAGCGCTTTTCCACCAATACGTTGCCGCAATGGCGGCTCGCGCAGCCGTTCCGTTTCCTTGCGCACAATGGCGAAATCAACACGATTCAGGGCAATCGCAACTGGGCGATTGCGCGCGCACAGAACTTCCGTTCAGACAAGCTCGACGATATCTCCGAGCTGGATCCCATCATTTCGCTGACCGGCTCCGACTCCTCGAGTCTCGACAACATGCTCGAGGTGATGCGCGCGGGCGGCATGGACGTCGTGCAGGCAATGCGCATCATGCAGCCGCCGGCCTGGCAGACCGTGGACGACATCGATCCCGACGTGCGCGCGTTCTACGAGTTCTTCAATTGCCAGATGGAGCCGTGGGACGGCCCGGCCGGGATTGTGTTGACCGACGGGCGCTACGCGGCCTGCAGCCTCGATCGCAACGGCTTACGGCCCGCTCGGTACGTCATCACCCGCGATCGGCACATTACGATTGCGTCGGAAGTGGGGGTCTACGAATACGAGGAGCGGGACGTCACCGAAAAAGGGCGTCTGGGACCCGGCGAAATGCTGGCCGTCGACCTTGTGGAAGGCAAGCTTCTGTACACCGAAGACATCCACGACATGCTCAAGTCGCGAGCGCCCTACAAGAAATGGCTGAAACAGGGTGTGCGCTATCTCGACTCCGAGCTGGTCGACACGCACACGGCGGCCGAACCGATGGATCCGGCAACGCTCGCGTCCTACCAGAAGATGTTCAACCTGAGCCGCGAGGAACTCGTTGAGGTCGTGGCCGTGCTGGCGCAGGCTGAAATGGAGGCCGTTGGCTCGATGGGCGACGACACGCCAATGGCGGTGTTGTCGTCGAAGGTGCGCTCGCCGTTCGACTATTTCCGGCAGCAGTTTGCGCAGGTGACCAACCCGCCGATCGATTCACTGCGCGAGCGTATCGTCATGTCGCTGCAGACGAACATCGGTCGCGAATCGAGCCTGTTCGATATTGGCCCGGAGCATGCCGAGCAGGTCATCATGAACTCGCCGGTGCTGTCGCAGCGCAAACTCCGTCAGCTGCTGGGTCCGGACATGCACGCCGACAACCATCGCTTCATCGATCTCAACGTCGACGCCGAGCTTTCGCTCGAAGACGCCCTGGAGACAATTTGCAAAGCGGCGGAGCAGGCGGCCCGCGACGGTGTGCAGTTGCTCCTGCTCAGCGATCGCTATCTGGAGCGCGGTAAGCTGCCCGTGCACGCGCTGCTGGCAACCGGTGCCGTGCATCACTATCTCGTCAACCTCGGGCTGCGCTGCGACGTCAATCTCATTGTCGAAACCGGCGTTGCCCGCGACCCGCACCACTTCGCGTGCCTGATCGGCTACGGCGCCACCTGCGTGTACCCGTACCTTGTCTACCAGTCGCTGCACGACGTTGCACGGCGCGGCAATCTGCCGAAGCAACAGCAGCTCGGCCGCAGCTACCGTCGCGGCGTCCGCAAGGGACTCTTCAAGATCATGTCGAAGATGGGAATCTCTTCGATACAGTCTTATCGCGGTGCCCAGCTGTTCGAAATTGTCGGCCTCGACGACGCGATCGTCGAACGCTGCTTTCGCGGCACGAGTTCGCGGATCCAGGGCGCCAACTTCGCCGATCTGAAGTCGGATCAGGAGGCGCTTGCAAAGAGCGCCTGGGAACCGCGTGCCGCGGTGTCGCAGGGAGGGCTCCTGAAGTACGTGCATGGCGGCGAGTACCATTGCTACAACCCGGACGTCGTGGCCACCCTGCAGGCGTCCGTGCGTTCCGGCGACTACGACACCTACAAGGACTATGCAGCGCTGGTCAACGAGCGACCGGTCGCGACCTTGCGCGATCTGATGAGGATCCGGCCGGCGGGCGAACCTGTCCCGCTTGACGAAGTGGAACCGGTTGAAGCCATCCTGAAACGCTTCGACAGCGCCGGTATGTCGCTGGGCGCGCTGTCGCCCGAGGCACATGAGGCGCTGGCGATAGCGATGAACCGCATCGGCGCCCGCTCCAATTCAGGCGAAGGCGGTGAAGACCCGGCGCGCTACGGCACCGAGCGGGTATCGAAGATCAAGCAGGTGGCGTCGGGGCGTTTTGGCGTGACGGCCGAATACCTCGTCAACGCCGAGGTCATCCAGATCAAAATTGCGCAGGGCGCAAAACCCGGTGAAGGCGGCCAGCTGCCGGGCCACAAGGTCAACGAACTGATCGCAAAGCTGCGCTATGCCAAACCCGGCGTGGGGCTGATTTCGCCGCCGCCGCATCACGACATCTACTCCATCGAGGATCTTGCGCAGCTGATCTTCGACCTGAAGCAAGTCAATCCCGACGCGCTCGTGTCCGTAAAACTGGTCGCCGAGCCCGGCGTCGGCACAATCGCGGCAGGCGTCGTCAAAGCCTACGCGGACCTGATCACCATTTCCGGCTACGACGGCGGCACGGGCGCCAGCCCCTTGAGTTCCGTCAAGTACGCCGGCAGCCCCTGGGAGCTCGGCCTGTCGGAGGCACATCAGGTCTTGCGGGCCAACGATCTTCGCCACAAGGTGCGCCTGCAAACGGACGGTGGTCTCAAGACCGGACTCGACGTTGTCAAGGCCGCCATGCTCGGCGCGGAGAGTTTTGGCTTTGGCACGGCGCCGATGATTGCGCTGGGCTGCAAGTACCTTCGGATCTGCCACCTCAACAACTGCGCAACCGGCGTGGCGACGCAGAACGACGTGCTCCGCAGCCGGCACTTCATCGGTCTGCCCGAGATGGTGATCAACTTCTTCCGCTTCGTGGCCGAGGAAGTCCGCGAGCGGATGGCGGCGCTCGGCGTGCGCCGGCTCGACGAGATCATCGGGCGTGTCGACCTGCTGGAACTCGACGCCGGACTGACCGAGCGGCAGGCGCGGCTGAATCTCAAGCCGATCGTCTCGGCAAACGGCCTGTCCGAGGACGTCCCGCAGTTCTGCAGTGAGCCGCGCAACGCGCCCTTCGACAAGGGTGAGCTGGCCGAGGAGATGCTGGCGTCCGTGCTGCCTTCCATCGAGAGCAAGACGGCCGGCAAGTTCGGCTTCGAAATCCAGAATTTCAATCGCTCGATCGGCGCGCGGATTGCGGGCGAAATCGCAAGGCGCCACGGCAATCAGGGTATGCGCGATACCCCGATCGAGATCCGCCTGCGCGGCACGGCCGGGCAAAGCTTCGGCGTCTGGAACGTGAGCGGGCTCAACCTCGACCTCGTGGGCGACGCGAACGACTACGTCGGCAAGGGCATGGCGGGCGGCAGAATTACGATTCGTCCGCCCGAAGATGCGGGTTACGTCGCCTGCGATACGGCCATCATCGGCAACACGTGCCTGTACGGGGCAACCGGCGGCCAGCTGTTCGCCGCCGGCCAGGCCGGTGAGCGCTTTGCCGTACGCAACTCGGGTGCGACGGCCGTTATCGAAGGCGCCGGCGATCACTGCTGCGAGTACATGACCGATGGCGTCGTCGTCGTGCTCGGGCGTACCGGCGTGAACTTCGGCGCCGGCATGACCGGCGGGTTTGCCTACGTGCTCGATATGGATCGCGACTTTGTCGACCGCTACAACCACGAGTTGATCGACATACACCGCATCACGCCAGAAAGTATGGAGGCACACCTGCACCACCTGCGTTCGCTGATCCAGCAGCACGTCGACCTGACGGACAGTGCGCAGGGCAGTGAGATTCTCGACGACCTGCGCACCTACCTGCCGCGTTTCTGGATTGTCAAACCGAAAGCCGCCGAGGTCGATTCGCTGATCGAATCGCTTCGCCGGGCCGCCTAGGGACTGCTGGCATGGCAAGACACCCCCTACAATTCCTCGAGGTACCCCGGCGCGATCCCGAGAAGGAGCCCGCGGCTGAACGGGTCGAACACTTCGGCGAAATTTACGGTCACTACGACGGCGCGAACGCGGCGCAACAGGCCGGCCGCTGCCTGTCCTGCGGCAATCCCTATTGTGAGTGGAAGTGCCCGGTCCACAACTACATTCCGAACTGGCTTGCGCTGATCGAAGAGGGCAAGTTGTTCGAGGCGGCGGACCTCTCGCACCAGACCAACTCTTTGCCCGAGATCTGCGGCCGCGTCTGTCCGCAGGACCGGCTGTGCGAAGGGGCCTGCACGCTGAACGACGGGATCGGCGCCGTGAGCATCGGCAACATCGAGCGCTACATTACCGACGAAGCCGTCAAGATGGGCTGGCGACCCGACATGTCGAACGTGGTCGATACCGGCAAACGCGTTGCGATTGTCGGCGCGGGCCCGGCGGGTTTGGCGGCGGCCGACGTGCTCGCCCGCAACGGCGTCCGCTCGACGGTATTCGACGCGTATCCCGAAATCGGCGGGCTTTTGACCTTCGGTATCCCGCCGTTCAAGCTGGACAAGGAGATTGTGGTTCAGCGCCGACGTCTGCTCGAGGGCATGGGTGTCGAGTTTGTGCTCGACACGCGAATCGGCGAAGACCGTCCCTTCTCCGAACTCCATGACGACTACGACGCCGTTTTCCTCGGCATGGGAACCTACACGTCCGTGCGCGGCGGTTTCCGCGGCGAGGACCTGGAGGGCGTGTACGACGCATTGCCCTATCTCGTATCCAACATCCACCGGCAAATGGATACATTGGATGGCGAGGCTCCGCCGTTCATCGATCTCAAGGGCAAGCATGTCGTTGTGCTCGGCGGCGGCGACACGGGCATGGACTGCAACCGCACCGCGATCCGCCAGGGCGCCGCGAGCGTCAGCTGCGCCTACCGGCGCGACGAGGCCAACATGCCGGGGTCGCGCCGCGAAGTCGCGAACAGCAAGGAGGAAGGGGTCAACTTCCTGTTCAATCGTCAGCCGCTGGAAATTGTTGGCACCGATCGCGTCAGCGGCGTCAAGGTGATCGAAACCCGTCTGGGGGCGCCGGGCGCGGACGGCCGCCGGCGCCCGGAAACCGTTCCGGGCACCGAGGAGATCCTGCCCGCCGATGCCGTGGTGATTGCGTTCGGCTTTCGACCGAGCCCCCCGGCCTGGTTCGAAGAGTACGGCATCGACACGCTGCCGAGCGGCCGATTGCGCGTCGCGACTCTGGGCGAATATCCGTTTCAGACCACCAACAAGAAGGTCTTTGCGGGCGGCGATATGGTGCGCGGTTCCGATCTTGTCGTGACGGCGGTGTTCGAAGGCCGCGAGGCGGCAGAGGGGATCGTCCGTTACCTCGGTGTCGGCTAACGGTCGTTTGTCCGCGGCAGCGAAACCACAAAACGTACGCCATCGTCGGTGTTCCCGGCGACGATCGAGCCGCCGTGACCTTCCGCAATCAGGCGCGCAACGTAAAGACCGAGGCCCAGGTGCCGGTCGCCGCCCTGTTCGCGCACCGAAACGAGCGAGTCGAACAGCTGACCGCGCAACCGTTTCGGGAGCGGCGGCCCGGGGTTCTCGACGGCAAGACTGGCCGTGGTCTCGGACGTCGTGAGTTCGAGCCGCACGGTATCGCCCGGTGCGCTGAAGCCGACGGCATTGTCCACGAGCTTGTCGAGCATCTGGATGAGTAGCTCGGGTGAGCCTTTGATCTCGGCGGCCCCGCCCGCATAGTCGAAGCGACGCTCGGGATAAGCGTCCCGGTAGGCCTGCACCGTTGCGCTCAGCACGGCATCGAGATCGAATCCGCCGAGTTCAGCGTTCTGCATGAGCTCCTCGACCCGGTTGGCCTCGCTCATGGCGTTGAGTATCCGCCGCAGGCGCTCGGTACCGTCCTTGGCGCGTTGCGTGTAATCGCGTGCGGGTGTATCGAGGTTTTCGTGGTCGAGGTTGTCCAGCGACGAGCTGACGATCGCCAGCGGCGTGCGCAGTTCGTGCGAGAGCTTCGACGCGAGCGTGCGCAAATAGGCGTTGTACTCTCCGAGCGTGCCAAGCACGTTCGAAAAACTCCGCGAAAGATCGCCGAGTTCGTCCCTTGCCGCCGCGCTGGGCAGATCGGCGTCCAGCCTGTCGCCGGTCAGCGCGTCCTCGGCGGCGAGACTCAGCCGCCGGATGCGGCGCGACAGCCAAGAGGCGTAGCCGATCAGCCCTGCCGCCACCACGAGCGTGACAACCAGGGAAATGCTCAAGAGCCGCGACAAGCTCCGGTTGGTCAGGCTTAGGATCTCATCGGTACCCCGCTGCAGAACAACGCCGCCCAGCAGCGTGCCGTTGTCGAACACCGGTTGCGCGACGGCCACAACCGCGCCGCCTTCGGCACGAAACCAGTCCGACGCGGGTTCGCCCCTTAGAGCGCTCTGAATGTAACGCTGCTGCTCGCGGCCGCTTGCCGCGGGTTCCGCAAGTGCCGCATCGGCGCCCGCTTCGACAATCAGGTCGTAGATGATCTGTCGCCAGCGTGACACGGGCGGCGTGTCGCGCTGCTCGAGCGCAGCGATCGAGCCGGCCCTGGCCAGCCGCCATCCGGCCGTGTCGGTAATGATAAGTCGCATCCCCGGCTGTACCAGCTTGTCGGCGACGTCCTCGAGCTCTTCCGACGGTCGGACAAACGGGCCGGGAACGGCGGCGTCGAAACTCTTTGTGCCCATGCCGCGGCTGCCGGCCCGATCCGCATCGACGACAACAATCCCCAGGTTGATCCCCAGCAGGCGGCGAGGAATGCGCGCCTCGAGCTGGTAGCCGCCCGGCACATCCTGCCAGCGCGCATGGACCGTCGGGTCCGCGGTTGTACCCGTCGCGGCTTCGAGGTAGGTGACGATGCGCCCCGGCGCCTCGGCGGCGAATATGAAACGCTCGTCGAGATACGGCGGACTCAGGCTTTCGAGTTCAATCCGATCAACGCGAGCCGCGGCGGTTCCCGGCAGCGCGCCCGGCGGCAGATAAACCGGCGAGCTATCGGGCACGGCAACAAAGAGGTACACGTAGCCGCCGTACAGCCCGACGGCATAGCGAATCGCCCGCTCTCCGGCGCTGAGACTCTGCAGCGCGCTTTCTTCGAGCGGCCAGTCCTCGAAATAACCGTCGATGCTCGGCTCGACCTCGAGCGGGTGTCCGTACAGTTGATCGCCGACCCGGCTGTTGCTGTCGAGCTCCGCCGGAAACGCCTCCGGGTACTGCGACAGGGAGTCGGCAATGGCCCGCGCCGTGCTCGCCAGCATCTCCTGCTGGCCCAGCCTCAACGCGCTTTCCGTTTCCCGGACAAATTCGCAGCCCGCCCACGGCAGCACCAGGGTCATGAGGCTGACAACCAGCAGCTGGCGGCGAAGGTTCATAGCGCGTCAACAGGCTCTAGTCGGAGAGCCAGCGGTACCCCATGCCGTAGACGGTCTCGATGGCGTCGAAGTCTTTATCGACGGCGATGAACTTGCGGCGAATGCGTTTGATATGCGAGGTAATCGTGTTGTCGTCGAGCACAGCCTGGGCGGCATCCATGAGCTGCTGGCGATTTTTGACGTGCCCGGGATAACGCGCCATGGCGTGCACGAGCCAGAACTCGGTCAGGGTCAGGCCCACCGGTTGATCGGACCAGAGCACGGTCATGCGCTCGGTATCGATCAGCAGTTCACCGCGCCGGATTCGGCTGTCGGCCGTATCGGGTTTCTTGAGCGCCTCGAGACGGCGAAAAAGGGCCGCGACGCGGGCCATCAGGTGCGGGAGGCTAATGTCTTTTGTCAGGTAATCGTCGGCGCCGAGCCGCAACCCCGAGACGGCGTCAAACTCGCTGTCGCGCGCCGTCAGGAAAATGATCGGCAGATCCTCGGCACGTGAGCGCAGCTCGCGACACAATTCGAAGCCGCCTTCGATGTCGTCGGCGAGATTGACGTCGATGACGACAAGGTCGGGCAGGCGCGCCGCAAACGCCTCGAGCGCAGGTGCGCGAGCAGCGTAACAATCGACGACGTAGCCCTCCCGCTCGAAGGCCGCCGAGTAGTTGTCCCTGATGGCGGCCTCGTCTTCCACAATGGCAATTCGTCTTCCCACGCGATCCTCCCGGTTTCGACAGCACAATTTGCCACATTCGATCAGGGTTGCGCCACGGCAGCGGCGGCGTTTTGCCTGCCCGGCGGGCTTTCATGGCTGCTCTCGACGGAAAGAGGAGGCAACGATGATTGTGCACCTGATTGTTCGGATGATGATTCGGCTGCTTGTTAAGCAGATTGTTCAACCGACTGTGCGGCGTAAGGCGCTGGAATTTGGACCGTATTGGTCGCGCCGGCCGGGATCCACGACGTGCGGAGGGCGTTAGCCGTGAGCTGCCTGCTTGGGCTCGGTTTTTTTTCGGCGACCGAGGTTCGCCATCCGCCGGCCGACGTGGCCGTTGCGCAATGCGCTCTAAAAGATCTCTGGCAGCAGAGCGAACCGCAGCATCGTGACGTACTGGAGCTGGAGCGTCGCTGTCCCGGTGCGTTTCCGATGTTCCGCCTGCTGGCCAAGAAGGGTGATGTCGATCTTGTCGTACTGGCGGGCAACAGCGGCCGCACGCTGGCGCTGGGGCCGGGTTACCTGGGCAGCAGCGCGCTGCCGGGCGAGCGCGGCAATACCGTCATTACGGGCCGCCGCGACAGCCACTTCCGGTTTTTGTCGAGTATGGAGATCGACGATTCCATTGTGATCGAGACGTTGTCGGGAACCCGGCACCTGTATCGCGTAATAGGACTGGACGTCGTCGATGCACGCCGGTCGAGCGTCGTACTCGACACGCCGCAACCCATGCTGAGCCTGGTGACGGCTTATCCTTTTGATCCGGGCGAGTCCGGTGAGCGCATGCGTTACGTGGTTACGGCGAAGCAGCTCTTCTGACCGCCAGTTTGAGTAGCGCCGCGACACTGATGGCGTCGCTAATGCTGCCGTCCACACACAAGCGGATCGCTTCGTCGACGGGTACGCGGCGGACGCTAAGGTCTTCGGTTTCCTCGAAGCTCGTGGCGCCGGCGGTCAGATCGCGCGCCATATAAACGATGCCGTATTCGTCCGTGATCGAGTTGCTGGTGTGGAGCCGCATGTACTCCTCCCAGCGTTCGGCGCGGAGTCCCGTTTCTTCTTCGAGTTCGCGTCTGGCGGCTTCCAGCGGTTCCTCGTCCAACGGCGCGCCGCCCATCGGCAGCTCCCAGCTGTATTCGCCCAGTGTGTAGCGAGTCTGGCCGACCAGCCAGGTGTGGTCGTGTTCGTCGATGGCGATCACGGCCACGGCGCGGTTCTTGAAATGCACGTAGCCGTAGCGGTTCTCGCCACCGCCCGGGTTCCGGACATGATCTTCCAACACGCGCATCCACGGGTTTTCGTAGATGATCTTCGAGGACAACTGCTTCCAACTCACTGACCGCGCTCCTCGAGCTTCGGAGGGGAGGACTCGCGCTCTGCTCGCCGCGATTCGAACCACAGCTTGAAGCGCTGCAGGTCGCGCTGGTCGATGGGCCCGGTCCAGTCGCGTGTGAGCGCACCAAACCAGCGGCGAAGCCCGCTGATCCGATAGTTCGAGTACACGATCCAGCGGCTTTCGCTGTTCCCGAGCCGCTCGAAGTGGTGCACCGTCAGGCCTTTGACCCCCTTGCCTTCGTACGCCGCGGCGAGGAAGTCGGGTTCACGACGCTCGCTGATCGTCTCGGTCAGGCGGAGCTGTCCGTCCGGCAGCGCATAGACCAGCTCGCTGACCGCACCGGGATGACCCGCCTGACCCTTCAGGAGTTCCAGGCTCTCCAGGTTAGGCTGCCACTGGGCCCTCAGGGTGTCGTCGTCGAACAGGGCCCAGATGTGTTCGGGCGTGCTGTGGATGACAATTTCGTGACGGGTCTTCATGGGCCTTCTACGCGGTAAACCGTGAGGATCATACTTAAAAGCACCCCATCGTGTGATTGCGCGCCGCAGTTTTCCCGTCCATAGTGTCCGGATAACCGCGTCCCGCGGCGCCAGTAGCGTTTCACCCCACCTTTTTTCTGGATCGTATGGCTACAAAGACATCCCGGCTTGCCAGCGGGCCGGTCGGCCGGCATCTGACTGACATGACCGTGCCGGTCCTGTTCGGCATTGCGACCATGATGGGGCAAAGCCTCATCGACGCCTGGTTCATCGGCCAGGTCGGCGTCGCCGAGCTCGCGGCCTACGGATTCAGCTTTCCGATACTCATGATCGTGACCAGCGTCGCCATTGGTCTCGGGGCCGGAACCTCTTCGGTTGTGGCCCGCGCGCTGGGTAGCGGCGATCGCCGGCGCGCGCGGCGCTTGTCCACCGATGCCATCATTCTGTCTTTCCTCGTGACGGCTCTGATCTGCGCCGTTGGCATCCTGACGATCGATCCGCTGTTTACCCGGCTCGGCGCGCCGGCGGAGCTCCTGCCGCTGATTCGCGGCTTCATGACTATTCTCTATCTCGGCGTGCCCTTTGTCGTCGTCGGCATGGTCGGTATGGCGAGCATGCGCGCGACGGGCGATACCCGCTTGCCGAGCAAGCTCATGGTCCTCGCGTCCGTGCTGAACATCATTCTGGACCCGATCCTGATTTTTGGTGTGGGGCCGATACCGGCGATGGGTCTTAACGGCGCGGCCATGGCGGCGCTGCTTGCCCGCGGCGCGATCTTCGTCGGCACGTTGTATTTTCTGCGCAAGCGCCTGCGGCTCCTGAGTCTTGCGCGGCCGAAGCGAGGGCCTATGCTGCGCTCCTGGCGGGACGTACTGCACGTTGGATTACCCGCCGCCGGAACCAACGTGATCGTGCCGCTCGGGGCCGTTGCCGTTACGGCCATGATCGCTAACTACGGCGCCGAGGCTGTCGCCGGCTTTGGCGTCGCGAGCCGCATCGAATCGATGATGCTGGTCGTGTACTACGCAATGTCCGCAATTATTGGGCCGTTTGTCGGGCAAAACCTGTCGGCGGGCAAGCGGGATCGAATCCTGCGTGCGCTGTGGCTCTGCTCGCTGTTTTGCCTGGGCAGCGGCCTGGTCATTGCGTTATTGCTGGCGGCGGCGTCCGGTTTCCTTCCGGGTCTCTTCAGCGACGATCCGAGGGCCATCGACGTTACCCGCATGTTCCTTTGGATCGTGCCCGTGAGCTATGGCGCCTACGGCATGGTGATGGTCATGAACGCGGCATTCAACGGACTGGGCAAACCCATGCCGGGCGTGGTCGTCAGCGTAATGCGGATTCTGGTGCTGTATTTGCCGATAGCGCTTCTTGCGATGCAGCTCTACGAGGTGCCCGGGATTTTCGCGGCCTATGCGATCGCCAATATTCTGACCGGCGTAGTCGCCTACCTGTGGGCGCGCAACACGGTCAAGAATCTGTTCATGACAGAGACACCAGCGGTCGCAACTTAGCACCGACCGGCACGTTCCGAGGCTGGCCCGCTAGCGCACCGCCGGCAACACGACATGGCGGTAGACCACATGCATGCCGACACCCCGCGCGGCCAGGAACAGCGTAAACGCAAACCACAGCCCGTGATTGCCGAAGTCGCGCGTGAGATACCAGGTTGGCAAAAACAACAACGCCGACAGCAGCATGATGTTGCGCATCTCGCGCGCGCGGGTTGCGCCGACGAACACGCCGTCATAAAGGAACGACCAGACGGAAATTAACGGCGACAGGATCAGCCAGGGCAAATACTCGAGGGCGGTCGCGCGTACTTCCGGAAGATCGGTCAGGACGCGGATCAGGACCGGGCCCAACGCGACATACGTCAGCGCCAGCGCCACGGCGAACCATAGCGACCAGTGGAGGCTCAGCCTCACCGACGCAATCAGCGCGTCCCGCCGGCGCGCGCCGACGGCCTTGCCGACGAGTGCCTCGGCCGCGTGGGCAATGCCGTCGAGCGCAAACGAGGTCAGGTTCTGCAGGTTCATCAGCAGGGCGTTCGCGGCGAGTATCGTGCCGCCCATGCGCGCGCCCTGAGCCGTCACGAAGCTGAGCGTAAACATCAGCGCGAGCGTCCGCACGAACAGGTTCGCGTTGACCGAAAAGAACGCCGTGTACGCACCCAGCTGGCTGAAGCGTTTCGACTCCCAGCTGCCGGGATGGGCCTTGAGTGTGGCGACCGCCATGCGGATACCGAGAGCGGCGCCCGTGTATTCGGCAATCACCGAAGCGAGCGCGACGCCGTCCGTTTTCATCCCGAAACCCAGTACGAACAGCAGGTCGAGGACAATATTGGTCAGGTTGATGGTCAAGAACAGGAAAAACGGCGCGCGCGCGTTTTGTGTGCCGAGGAACCAGCCGATCAGTGCGTAGTTGATCAGCGTGCCCGGGGCGCTCCAGATACGGATATTGAAGTATTCGAGCGCAATGGCGTTGATGGCCGGGTCGGCGCCGATCAGTCCAACCGCAAAGCGGCCGAGGGGCTGATGCACGGCAAACAGCGTAAAGCCGATCGCCAGCGCAACGATCAGGGCCTGGCCGAGAGAAGTCCTCAGCGCGGTGTAGTCGCCGGCGCCGTAACTCTGCGCGGCAATACCCGTGGTGCCCATACGCAGGAAATTTACGCCGGTGTACAGCACGCTGAAGACCGTGGCGCCGATGGCCACCGCGGCGAGGTACGCAGCGCTGTCGAGGTGACCGGTAACGCCGGTGTCGACCATACCGAGCATGGGTACCGTCACGTTGGACAGGATCATGGGTAGCGCGATGCGCCACACTTCGCGGTGATTCGGGAGATCCGCGGCAGGTCTGCTCATTTTAGTGCTGCGAGTATCGTCAATTCCGGAAGGTCAGTCCGGAATACCAATCCGGAAGGTCAAACCGGAATGCCAATGCGCCGGTACAGCACCGACAGCATCCACGCGGGCGCAATCATCATGTACTGCAGGTCTCGCGCGACCGCGCTCAGGCGGGCGCCGGGCTTGTTGCCGAGCCAAATGCCGACGATGCCCGCCACCAGCAAGGTCAGCGAGATTTTTGTGGCGGAATAGCCGGCTGTCGACAGCCACAGCTGGAAAGCCGCGATGCCGACCAGAAACGGCAACAAACCGATCGCAAGCGACAGGGAAATGATGAAGTAGTAGACCGCGGCGGCCATCAGAAACGCGCTGCCCCAGTTCAAGAGCGGGGAGATCTCGCGAAATTCTTCAGGTACGGGCAAAAGCCACAGCCCGCCCACCATGCCGATGACCACGAGTATGGCCGAGATCCGGAAAAGGCCGGGCAACGTCAGATCGCAATGATCACGATCGTAGCGTTCGAGCCATCCGTCATTGTCGCTTGTGGCGTTGCTCATCGTCTCGTTTGTCCCAAAGGATGCCTTTCGCTGTGCGGGGGCCGACATAATGAGACCCGGCTCACGTTTAGGGAACTCATTCTTCCCGGATATGACATAAACTACGCCATTGTAAGTGCATTAAGTATGGGTTCAGGTAAGACGCGACTACAATGCGCACTGGTTAAACGGCGACGCCGGCAGCGGCCCGCCATACTCTGAATACCCGAATCACTACTGTATTCACCTAATCTTCAAGAGGATTTGTCATGCAGACTCGTGCTGTAAAACCGCTGTTGGGCGTTCTTGCCGTGGCCGTCGTCGCCACAGGCTGTACGACCCTGGACCCTTACACCCGCGAGCAACAAACCAGCTCCGCGACTAAAGGCGCGCTGATCGGCGCGGCCGCGGGCGCGGTGGTTGGGCTCGTCTCCGGCGACGATGCGGTCGAGCGACGGCAGCGTGCGCTGATCGGTGCGGGCATTGGTGCCCTGGCCGGCGGCTCCATCGGCTACTACATGGACCGTCAGGAGGCAAAACTGCGCGCCGAGCTCGAGGGCACGGGCGTCAGCGTGACTCGCATTGGCGACAACATTACGCTCAACATGCCGGGTAACGTAACGTTCGCCACCAACAGCGCCGACCTCTCACCGGCCTTTTTCAACGTGCTGGATTCGGTGGGCAAGGTGCTCGACGAGTACGACCAGACCGTCGTCGAAGTGGCTGGCCACACCGATAGCACGGGCACGGATGCCTACAACCAGGGCCTGTCCGAGCGTCGCGCGTCGAGCGTTGCTCAGTACCTGTCGTCGCGCGGTGTCATGGGCCAGCGCATCATTACGGTGGGCATGGGCGAATCGCGCCCGGTTGCCGACAACAGTTCGGCTTCGGGCCGCCAGGCGAACCGCCGCGTGGAAATTACGATGGTGCCCGTGAGTTAGCATTCGCTGACGATTCACAACACGTCAAAACGTTCAGCACCAGCGGGGCGCGATTCGAGAGAGTCGCGCCCTTTTTCGCAGGGTACACTACGTATCGCAGCACCCTGAAAACCTAAGCTCATGGCCAGATATCTGCGTCGCCACGGCCCCGGCCAGTACGGAAAGTCCTCCTGGGACGAGTGGATCGAGGACACCGGCGTCGTCGTGCGCCTGTTGCGAGACGACACCGAGGGTTCGGAACACCAGCGTTTTGTGCTGCGCCTGAAAAGTGGCCAGACGCTCCTGATTGCACACAATATCGATCTTGCACGGCGGGTGCCCGTCGGCATCGGGGATCGGGTGCACTTCCGCGGCATCTACGAGTGGAACGAGCTCGGCGGCGTCGTGCACTGGACACATCGGGATCCACAGGGGGGTGACGACGAGGGTTTTGTCCGTTTTCGGGATCGGATCTACTGGTAGCGCGATTTGCCGGCAGGTCGTCAGGCCGGCGACGGCAGGCAAAAAAACGGGCCGCAAGCGGCCCGTTTTCCATTACTTTGTCGCTGACCCTCAGGCGGCGACGTTCATTGCACCGCGCATCTTCTTGATCGCGTTGTTTTCGATCTGGCGGATGCGCTCGGCCGATACGCCGTAGATGTCCGCGAGTTCGTGCAACGTTTTCTTGGTCTCGCCCAGCCAGCGGCTCTGGATGATGTCGCGGCTGCGATCGTCGAGCGTCGTCAGTGCTCGGCTCATTTGCGCCGTCGCGTCATCCTCGAAGTCCGCGTGCTCGACAATTTCCGCCGGGTCCGACTCGGGGCTCGGCAGATACGAGGCCGGGCCGAAGGCGCGGTCGTCGTCGGCATCCGGCGCCGGGTCGAAGAGTGCATCGCGAGCGCTGAGTCGGCGCTCCATTTCGGTGACTTCCTTGATGCTGACGCCCAGGTCGCTGGCGACGGCCTCAGTTTCCGCTGCCGTCAGCCACGCGAGGCTTTTCTTGGCTTTGCGCAGGTTGAAGAACAGCTTGCGCTGAGCCTTTGTCGTCGCCACCTTCACGATCCGCCAGTTCTTGAGCACAAACTCATGAATCTCGGCGCGGATCCAATGCACCGCAAACGAGACCAGGCGAACGTCGTAGTCGGGGTCGAAACGCTTCACGGCTTTCATGAGCCCCACGTTGCCTTCCTGGATGAGGTCGGCGAGCGGCAGACCGTAGCCCGTGTAGCCTTTTGCAATGTGGACCACAAAACGCAGATGGGCGAGTACGAGCTCGCGTGCCGCCTCGAGGTCATCGCCTTCGCGGAAACGATGGGCCAGCGCCTGCTCGTCTTCTTTGCTCAGCACGGCCACGCTGCCGACGGCCTGAATGTAGGCGTCGAGGCTACCGACCGGTCCGGCCAGAACGAGATCCTTGTTGCTTGTTGCAAAGTCTGTGGTCATCGAGATTTTCCTCCAATCACATCCAATTTTAGCACTCGGCCTTTTTGAGTGCTAACAGCCGGGCGGGTTCCCGCCGTTTTTCGACCCATTCTGTGAAATTCGTCAAAAACGGCAGCCCAGCCCGTATTCCTCCGCAATCCCGGCGGCGTCCAGCCCTGAGACTGTCCGACGACGCTTAAGCCAATGCGTCGGCCTGGTTCACGGTTTATCGTAATTCTTGAATATTCACTCAAAATCAACGCCAAAAAGACCGGTCTTCTGACCGGGAAGCACATCCTATCAATACTTGAACGATTATTCAAGTATGGTATCCTGCCCCACTATCGCTACTGACAAACCCTGTCTACGCTATGCCCAGAGCGCCCGCATTCGACCGCAGCATCGTTATCGACCAGGCCCAGCGCGTGTTCTGGGCGCGCGGCTACGGGCAGACGTCGGTTTGCGACCTCGTCAAGGCCACCGGGCTCAAACCCGGCAGCCTGTATGCAGCCTTCGGCTCGAAGAAAGGTGTGTTCCTCGAAGTGCTGGATGCCTACAACCGCGGCTTCATAGAGAAACTCGACGGGCTGGCCCGGCAGCCCTCGGGCGCGCTCGCCGGACTCGTGGACATCCTCGACGACATTGTCGACGATGCCGTGACCGGTCGCGATCGACGTGGCTGCCTCGCCGTCAATGCGCTCCTGGAAATGTCGCAGCACGATGCCGAGATCGAATCGCGTCTCAAGCTCCACAGCGAGCGCACGCGGCGGGCGTTCTCCGCGCTTATCAGCGCGGCGCAGGCTCAGGGTGACGTGGATCCCGAGCGCAATGCCGACGATATTGCGGCGTTCCTCGTCAACAGCATTTGGGGCCTGCGTGTCATGTGCCGCTCCGAATCCAATCGCCACACGCTGAATGCCATTGCAGCGGGCATTCTCGCCGGGATTGGCAACCGGCAGGCAAAAATCCGCGTGAAGCTCAGCCCGGCTCGATAGCGCGCATACGCCGGCTGGCAGCGAACCATGAACCGACCAGCCCAAGCGCGGCGCCGCCGCCGATGACGAGTGCGCTTTCCTCGAGAGACAAGCGCAGCAGCTCGACGTTGCCTCGGTAAAGCCCCGCGAGCCTCGTGACCGGCTCATCGAGCAGGAATACGCCAAGGTGTACGAGCAGCACGGCCAGCACGCCGCCCAAAAAGCCGTACAAGAGCCCGCTCCACAGAAACGGGCGGCGGACAAAGCCGTCGCTTGCGCCGATGAGCTTCACGACCTCGATTTCGTCGCGGCGGTTCTCCACGTCGAGGCGTATGGTGTTGCCGATAATGACGAGGATGGCAAGGCCGAGCAGTGCCGCGCCGATGCCGATGCTCTGATCGACAATCGCAAGGATGGCGTGAAAGCGCTGCACCCAGTCCGTGTCGACCTGCACGGCGGCCGTCTCCGGCAGGTTGGTGAGCTCTTCGCGCAACAGACCGATAGTCTCTGGTGTATTCAGTGCACCAGGTCTCACTACCAGCGTGTGCGGCAACGGGTTACCGTCCAGCTGGTCGAGCGCCGCTCCAAAACCGGATTGCTCCCGGAATTCGGCCAGCGCCTCGTCGCGGCCGACGAGGGTTACCGAGGCAACATCGGCTCGCTGCAAAATGAGATCCCGCACCGAGCCGGCCTCTTCGAGACTCACGTCATCCTCGAGAAACACCGAAAAATCCAGGGCGTCGTCCCATCCGCCGCTGATCGCGAGAGCGTTCTTGACCATCAGGTGCAGCACACTGGGAATGGCCAGCGTTATGGCAATGACCCCGACGATCATGAGGGTCGAAAACGGCTGCCTGACGAGCTTTCGGAAGCTCGCAGCCGCGGTGGACCCATGCCGCCCGAACCAGATGCTGACCGGACCGCGGGTGCGTACCGGCGCCACGGCGTCTTTGTGTCGGCTCACGGCCATGCCGGTTCTTCCGCGGGGTCGCCGGGCGCGGCCAGGCGCCCTTCCTCGAGTTCGATACGCCGGCAGCCGAGTCGATCGATCAGGCCAATGTCGTGGCTGGCGATCATGAGAGTCACACCCACTTCGTTGAAGCGCCTGAAAATCCGCATGACCTCGAGCGAGAGATCCGGGTCGAGATTACCCGTCGGCTCGTCCGCTATCAGCAGTTTCGGCCGGGTCACGATGGCGCGCGCAATGCCGACGCGCTGTTGCTCGCCGGCCGACAGTGTCTCCGGGTTCCGTTTTTCCTTCTGCAGGAGCCCCACCTGCTCGAGCGCCGCGCGAACGCGGCGGCCGGTCTCTCGCGGGCCGGCGCCGGCAATAATCAGCGGCAATCCCACGTTGTCGAATACCGGCCGATCGTAAAGCAGCTTGTGATCCTGGAAAACCATACCGATCTGCCGGCGGTAGGCGGGTATCCGCCGCCGCTTCACGCGCGCCGTGTTCTGACCGTCGACAATGACCTGTCCACCCGTGGGCCGGTCGATCAGCGCCACGAGTTTCAAGAGCGTACTCTTGCCGGCACCCGAGTGACCCGTGACGAACACCATTTCGCCGGCGTCGATATTCAGGCTCAGGCCCGACAGGGCTTCCTGACCGCCCGGGAAGCGCCGGGTTACGTTCTCGAACCGGATCATTGCGGTCCGCGCTAGCGCGTGCCTTCCGCGAGTAGCGCTTCAGCGTACTCGGCCGCGTCGAAGGCCTGCATGTCTTCGGCGGATTCGCCGATGCCAATATAGCGAATCGGCACGCCGAGACGGTCGGCGATCGCCAGCATTACGCCACCCTTGGCGCTACCGTCCAGCTTGGTCACGGTGATGCCGGTGAGTCCCAGCGCCTCGTTGAATTTTTCCGCCTGCACGAGGGCATTCTGGCCCTGGCTGGCATCCACGACCAGCATGATTTCATGGGGCGCCGCGGGATCGCGTTTACCGATCACGCGCTTGATCTTGGCGAGTTCGTCCATCAGCCCCTGCTGGCTCTGCAGTCGGCCCGCCGTGTCGGCCAGCAGGACGTCGATATCGCGCGACGCCGCGGCCTCCCAGGCGTCGAACACCACGGCTGCCGGGTCCGCCCCGTCGTGCTGGGCAACAACGGGCACGCCGTTGCGCTCGCCCCAGGTCTGCAATTGCTCGACGGCGGCCGCGCGGAACGTATCGCCCGCGGCCAGCATGACGCTTAAACCCTCATCCTGAAAATGCCGCGCAAGCTTGCCGATGGTCGTGGTCTTGCCCGCGCCGTTGACGCCAACCATCAGGATGACAAACGGGCCGCTCGAAGACTCCGGCAGCAGTGGCTTTGCCACCGGTTCGAGAATTTCCGTCACCGCCGCCTTGAGGCCTTCCTTGAGGGCATCGACGTCCTTGAGCTCCTTGCGCGCCAGCCGCTTCTTCAACCCTTCGATGATGGTTTCCGTCGTGCCGACGCCCACGTCGGCCATCACGAGCAGCGTCTCGAGTTCCTCCAGCACGTCGTCGTCGATCTTGCCGCCGGGCGCCAGGTTCGCCAGGTCGTAAGTGAGCCAGCTGTCGCCCTGGTTCAGCCGGGCCCGCAGGCGCTTGAAAAAGCCGGCTTTCTTCGTCGAGGTATCTGCGGCATCCTGTTGCGGCGTCTCTCGATCCTCGGTTTTCTTCCTGAACATCCTTTAGCACTCACAGCGGCCGTTGCCTGAGACGGCACGTTCATCGGTAGGTCGCACGGACTCTGGCACAGACAAAGATGGCGACAAGGCAACCCAAAAAGCGCAGCAAAACCGCCTCGGGACGGCTGCGTATTGTAGCGGGAAACTGGCGCGGCCGGCGCCTTCCCGTGCTCGATCTCCCGGGCTTGAGGCCCACCCCCGAGCGTGTCCGCGAGACGCTCTACAACTGGCTCATGCACTGGGTCCCGAAGAAGCACTGCCTCGACCTGTATGCGGGCACCGGCGCGCTCGGTTTCGAGGCGCTGTCGCGGGGCGCGGCGTCGTGCATCTTCGTCGAACAAAATGCCGACGCCTGCCGGATGCTCAAAGAGAACGCCACAACACTGGGCGCTCACGCCGCCACCGTGCGCAAGGCGGATGCAAAGGCGATCCTCGAGTTGTTGCCCAGGCAGAGTGTGGATCTCGTGTTCCTCGATCCGCCTTTCGACGATTCCGATATGAACGATTTGTGTCGACGGCTCGAGCAATCCGGCATACTTACGCGAGTAGCGAGAGTGTATGTCGAGCAGGATCTCGATGCGCCACCGGTCGAGTTACCGGACAATTGGGCCGTCTTCAAGGCGGGCAAAGCAGGCCGGGTTCGTTATTCGCTGCTGACCACCGGGCGAACGGACGACAACAAGCAATAACAAGTCATCAATAACAAGCAGGCGAACAGACATAGACAAAGGGGAGTCTCGAGGCTTATGACGACACGGGCTATGTACCCAGGCACGTTCGATCCGATTACGCTGGGACACGAGGATCTCGTGCGCCGCGCCGCGCGCATTTTCGACCGCGTCGTCGTCGCGATTGCCGCCAATACCGGAAGCAAGGCGCCGATGTTTACCCTGGGCGAGCGCGTCGAGCTCGCCAAACAAACCGTGGGCGAGATCCCCGGCGTCGAAGTTATGGGTTACGACGGCCTGACGGTCGAGTTCGCAGAACACAACGATCTCAACGTCATCATCCGGGGTCTGCGTGCCGTCTCCGATTTCGAATACGAGTTTCAGCTCGCCGCCATGAACCGGCACCTGACCGAAGTGGTCGAGACCGTGTTCCTGACGCCCACTGAGGAGTACACGTTCATTTCCTCGACGCTCGTCAAGGAGGTGGCCACGCTGGGCGGCGACGTCAGCGAGTTCGTCTCGGCGCCGGTACGTGCGGCGTTGAAGAAGCGGGTGGGCCGGGAATAAAACCGGCTCAGCGCTGGCAGCTCGGGCAGTAGTAAGTGGCGCGCTGGCCGAGCACGATGTTGCGAACTGTCCCGTTGCACCGGCGGCACGGCTCGTCTTCGCGGCCGTACACGTCGAGCTGCTGCTGGAAGTAGCCGGCCTCGCCGTCGGAGCCGTAGAAATCCCTGAGCGTCGTGCCTCCCGCCTCAATGGCGCGGGCAAGCACTTCGCGAATGGCGTTGGCCAGTTGTTCGTAGCGCTCGCGGGACACGCGCCCCGCCTGGCGGCGCGGGTTGATGCCGGCAATGAAGAGCGACTCGCTGGCGTAAATGTTGCCAACGCCGACCACAACGGCAGCGTTCATGATGAACGGCTTTACGGCGACCCGCCGGCCGCGCGACAGTCGCCACAGGCGCTCGCCGTCGAAGTCATTTCCCAACGGTTCGGGACCCAGATCCCTGAGCAATTTATGCTGCTCCGGGTTCTTGCTCCAGTGCAGCGAGCCGAAGCGACGCGGATCGCGGAAACGCAGCATATCGCCGTTATCGAGCACCAGGTCGACGTGGTCGTGAACCCCCGCCGGCGTCGAAGCCGGCACAATGGCCACGCTGCCGGACATACCAAGATGCAGGATGGCGCTACCGGCCGCCGTGTTGATGAGCAGGTACTTGGCGCGACGCCCGACGGAATCGACAGGCTGACCCGTAATGCGGCGCTCGAAGTCCCGCGCAATGGGCCAGCGCAGCGCGCGATTGCGGATCTCGGCTTTCTCGATCCGGTGTCCGACGAGATACGGTTCGATGCCTCGGCGGCTGGTTTCGACTTCGGGCAGTTCGGGCATGGGTTTGAATGATGTGTGTTTACCGAGAGCGGAAGATAGCCAATGAACAGCGTGAGGCAAACCTCAGGCCGCCGCTCGAACTGACTGCAGGCACAAAAAAGCCCGCGGCGAGCGGGCTTCTTCAAAACACCTCGAGCGTCGTGCGCGCTACTTGATCTTGGCTTCCTTATAGATTACGTGCTTGCGGATGGTCGGATCGTATTTCTTCGTTTCCATCTTCTCGGGATGCAGACGCTTGTTCTTGTGCGTCGTATAGAAGTGCCCCGTGCCGGCGCTCGACACCAGGCGAATCTTTTCACGCGCTCCTTTCTTGGCCATCGTTTAGCTCCTCTCTAAGCCCTGAGCGCCTAAACGCGCTGTCCCTGGGCACGCAGATCGGCAACCACCTTGTCGATGCCGTTCTTGTCGATGATGCGCATGCCCTTGTGCGAGACGCGCAGCCTGACAAAACGCTTCTCGGATTCCAGCCAGAAACGCTTGTTCTGGAGGTTCGGCAAAAAGCGCCGGCGAGTCTTGTTGTTGGCGTGAGAAACGTTGTTGCCGCTCTGCGGGCGCTTCCCAGTCACCTGGCAAACCTTGGACATGACGGTAAGTCTCTGATTCTATTAAAGACTGCCC
>JANQPG010000053.1 GCA_028289545.1 Woeseiaceae bacterium | reverse complement strand
ACCTTGGCAAGGTTGCGCTCTACCAACTGAGCTATTCCCGCTGAAGGGCTGTGCATTCTAGCCGCTGCCCCGATTGTGTCAAGACTATTGCGGCTATTTTGGCGCTCCCGGCAACTTATCCGGCTAACCAGCCGTAAGCCTCTGTTTCTTCGTCAGTTACCGGAGTCGGGCTATTTCCCGCCGCCGCGCCGGGCATTGCGGGAGAGGCGATACCGCACGTTGTTCTGCTGAATCTCTATGATACGCCGTTTTTCCAGCGTTGCGACCAGCCGGTCAAGTTGCTCATCGGTCATCTTCTCGGCAATGAGGCTGCGGATCGTGTTCTTGAGCGTCGATACCTTGCGTGGCACTGAGCGGCCCCGCGACTTGAGGTTCCTGACTATCGCCTGGATCTGCTCGTCCTGGCTCGTCCCGGCCGCGATCCTGAGCGACGGAATTTCGGCCACGTCGGCGACACGGCGGGCCCGGATGCCGCGCTCCTCGTTGAGGTGACGTATGACGGGGTCGAAACCGCGATCCCGGCTCACCACGAAAAACTCGGTGTCCGAGCTCTGGCTGGATAGCTCACCCAGATAAAACGCAATGTGGAAATCGAGCGCGTTGCGACCGCTGCCGCTGATGAATACGTACTCCGCACGCTTGCCGAGCTTCTGCATCGCGGCCGCGAGCGCCACCGGCACCTTGGTCTGGTTCGCGCCGACAAACACCCGTACCTCGAACGGTCGCTCGGCCAGGAGCTCCAGGTTGCGCGGCTGCACATTTTCGAAGTCGACCAGTACGTAGCCACCGGATTTGTTACCCGCCATCTGCCCTCGCCTCCTCAGCCGGCCGAGTCTTTCATGGACGGCCAGGCCGCTTTCAGGTACGCAAACATCGAGTAGATCGTCAGTATGGCCGCGGCGATCAAGAGGTAGTAGCCCACTCGATAAATGTCGATACCAAACAGGGGCTCCTGCCAGACCATGAACGCAATACCGAACATCTGGAATGTCGTCTTGAGCTTGCCCGAGAACTGCACTTTGACGGTGCTGCGCTCACCGATCGACGCCATCCACTCGCGCAGAGCCGACACCGTAATCTCGCGGCCGATGATGATCATCGCAATGATGTCTTCCCACAGGCTCGACTGCGCCTGCACGAGCATGACCAGCACAATCACCACCATGAGCTTGTCGGCGACGGGATCGAGGAACTCACCGAACCTCGACATCTGGTTGAACCGCCGTGCAATCCAGCCGTCGATCAGGTCTGTCACGGCCGCAATACCGAACAACACGGCAGCCACGGGGCGTGCGTTGTCGAACGGCGCATAGAACAGGATGACCACGATGGGGATCGCCGCTATCCGAAACAGCGTGAGGATGTTCGCGAGATTGAGTTTCAAGGCTTGTTCTTCAGTTTAGTTGGAGCCATCAGCGTGCAAATCATTGTATATGGTTTCGGCCAGTCTGCGGCTAATGCCGTGGACTTTGACGAGGTCGTCGACGCCGGCCGCAATGACCCCCTGCAGGCCGCCGAACTGCTTGAGCAGATCACGACGCCGCTTGGGTCCCAGGCCGGGGATCTCCTCCAGACGGGACGTCCGCCGCGCCTTGCCGCGTCGCTGCCGGTGCCCGGTGATCGCAAATCGATGCGCCTCGTCGCGCAGCTGCTGAATCAGAAGCAGCGCCGGCGAATCCGCGGCCAGAGCCAGCGGCCGGGACTCACCGGGCAGGAACAGGCGCTCGGCGCCGGGGCGGCGTGCCCTGCCCTTGGCAACGGCAACCACCTTCAGCCAGTCGAGTTCGAACTTTTCGAGTACGCGAACGGCCTCGCTGAGCTGACCCTTACCGCCGTCGACAAACAACACGTCGGGCATCGGCACCTCACCCTGCTTCACCCGCGCATAACGCCGTTCGAGCGCCTCGGCCATCGCCGCGTAGTCGTCCCCGGCCGCCTCCGGCTTGAGATTGAAGCGCCGGTAGTCACTCTTCAGCGGACCGCCCTGGTTGAACACCACGCAGGACGCCACCGTTGCTTCACCCGACGTGTGGCTGACGTCGAAGCACTCGAGCCGTTCGGGCGGCTCCTCCAGCTCCAGGAGTTCGCCGAGCGCGGCAAACTGTCTCTTGATCGTCGCGTTGCTGGCCGCTCTGAGATTCAGTCCCTGCTCGGCGTTTGTGGCAGCCAGTTTGAGCCAGCGCAGCCGGTCGCCACGCACACGCGAGCGTATCGCGACCTTGTGCGTCGACCTTGCCGACAGCTCGGCTGCGATCAGCTCCGCGTCCTCAATCTCGCAGTCGAGGATAATCTCCGAAGGCGCATCCCTGCCGAGATAATACTGGCCGACAAATCCGTTCAGTAATTTCTGCTTATCGGTTTCGCCGGGCAGCTTCGGAAAATGATCGCGGCTGCCAACCACGGCGCCACCGCGTATGAACAACACGGTTACGCAGTGCAGCGCGCCGTTCGACGCGAAACCGAGCACATCGAGATCGGCGCCGTCGCTGCGCGACACGAGCTGTCGTGCCTCGACCTTGTTCAGGCGTTTGATCTGGTCTCGGAAACGCGCGGCCTGCTCGAACTCGAGTTTCTCCGAGGCATCTTCCATACGCTTCGCAAAGCCCTCGATGACCGCCTGATTCTTGCCCTCGAGAAACTGTATCGCCGCGTCGATATCGCGGCGATATTCCTCGTCCGTCACGAGACCCACACACGGCGCCGTGCAGCGTTTTATCTGGTACTGCAGACAGGGGCGAGTCCGGTTGCGAAAGTACGACTCGCTGCAGTTGCGAATCATGAACAGCTTCTCGAGCTCGGCCAGCGTCTGGCGTACGGCCCCTGCGCTCGGGTAGGGACCGAAGTAGCGCCCTTTGCCTTTGCGCGCGCCGCGATGGAACCGTAAACGCGGAAACTTCTGGTCGGTCGATGCGTAGATGTAGGGGTAGCTTTTGTCGTCGCGCAGCACAACGTTGTAGCGCGGCCGGGTTTGCTTGATCAGCGTGTGCTCGAGCAGCAGCGCCTCGGCTTCGGTGTTGGTCACCGTCACCTCGACCTTGGCCACCTGCGCCACCATGGCGGCGGTCTTGGCCTCGTTGACGCTTTTCTGGAAGTAGGTCGTTACCCGTTTGCGGAGATCGCGGGCCTTGCCGACGTAGATCACCTTGTGCGCGGCGTCGAGCATCCGGTACACGCCCGGCCGGTGGGTGAGCGTGCGCAGGAAAGAGTCGAGGTCGAATTCGCTGTCGGTCATCGCCTGCCTGCCGCTGCTCCGTTCAGAGCAGGGACTTTGCCGTTCGGAACACCGATTCGAACATATCCCGCGTCAGCCGTCCCGTGTTCGTGTTGTAGCGGCTGCAGTGATAGGAGTCGAGCATGCGGATCCGGCCGAGATCGTGCAGCGCCTCATGGCCAAACTTGTAGTCGGCCTGACGCAGCCCCAGCGCGCGAACGATCGCCTTGTGCGCAATGCCGCCGAGCGCAATGACAACCGCGCCGTCTTCGAGGGTTGCCAATTCGTTCGCGAGGAACGCGTTGCAGGTGTTGACCTCGGCACCCACGGGCTTGTTGTCCGGGGGCAGGCATTTGACGGCGTTGGTGATCCGGCAGTTCTCGAGCGTCAGCGGATCGTCGGCCGATACCGATTCGGGGTGCGAGGCAAAGCCGAACTGGTGCAGCACCTCGTAGAGCATGATGCCGGCATGATCGCCCGTAAACGGACGCCCGCTGCGGTTGGCGCCGTGCATGCCCGGCGCGAGCCCCACAATGAGCAGGCGCGCGGCCGAATCGCCGAACGGCGGCACGGGCCGGCAGTAGTAGTCCGGGTAGCGCTCCTGCACTTCGTCCAGAAACGCGGCGAGCCGCGGACACGCGCGGCAGTCGCGGTTGAAGACGCCCGTGACGCTAGTCATTCATGTGGCGGATGACGGCCTCGCCAAAACCGGTCGTGCCGACGAGCGTGGCACCCGGAATCAGCTGCTCGAGCACTTCGTGCACGTCCTTTTTCTCGCTGGGGTCTTTCTTGACGGGCTGATGGATCGCTTCGCGAAGCTTCGCAAGATCGAACGTCAGTTCCTTCGCGGCGATGGTCCGCGCCACGCCGTTCATGATGTTCTCCGCCGCTTCGGTCCAGCCCATGTAACGCAGCATCATCTCCGCCGAGAGAATCAGCGAGCCGGGATTGACCTGGTCCTTGCCGGCAAAACCGGGGGCCGTGCCGTGGGTGGCCTCGAACACGGCAACCGCATCGCCGATGTTGGCGCCCGGCGCAATGCCGATACCGCCGACCTGCGCGGCCAGCGCGTCCGAAATGTAGTCGCCGTTCAGGTTCAAGGTCGCAATGACGTCGTAGTCCTCCGGCTTCATCAGGATCTGCTGCAGGAAGTTGTCGGCAATGACGTCCTTGATGATGATCTCGTTGCCGGTCTTGGGATTATTGAATGCCAGCCACGGTCCACCGTCTTTTTCGGTGGCGCCGAACTCCGCTTTGGCCATTTCGTAACCCCAGTGGCAGAAGGCGCCCTCGGTGAACTTCATGATGTTGCCTTTATGCACAAGCGTCACGGAGCTGTAGTCGCGATCGATGCAATACTGAATCGCCTTTCGCACGAGCCGCTCGGAGCCCTCGCGGGACACGGGCTTGATGCCTATGCCCGAACTCAACGGGAAGCGGATTTTGTTGACGCCAAGCTCGCTCTGCAGGAAGTGAATCAGCTTCTGCACCTCCTGCGAGCCCGTGGGGTACTCGATGCCGGCGTAAATGTCCTCGGTATTCTCGCGGAACACGGTCATGTCGACGAGATCACTCTGCTTCATGGGCGTCGACACGCCGGGGAAATAGCGAATCGGGCGGACGCAGGCGTACAGATCCATCGTCTGCCGAATCGACACGTTGAGCGAGCGGATACCCCCACCTATCGGCGTCGCCAGAGGGCCCTTGATCGACACGATGTAGTTCTGCAATGCGTGCAGCGTCTCATCGGGCAGGTAGACGGCGGCGCCGTAAATCTCCGACGCCCGCTGCCCCGCATAAACCTCCATCCACTGGATTTCCCGCTCGCTGCCGTAGGCTTTGCGGACGGCGGCCTTGACGACGTCCAGCATTACCGGACTCACGTCGATGCCGATGCCGTCGCCGACAATGTACGGAATGATCGGCTTGTCGGGCACGTTCAGCGTGTGATCGGCGTTCGCCGTGATCGGCTCGCCGCCGTCGGGCACCTCAATGTGGTCGTAATGCATGGCGTCTCTCGGAGTCGGGGGAGGCACGGCAGGTGCCGCGGACGGCGTGCATTGTACTCGTCCGCCCATAGACCTCAACCAATCCACCTCAACGGGGCCGGCCGGCCACAAGCGTCGGAAGCAAGCCCACGAGACAGGCGCGCACGAGTTTTGTACGCTCGCAAGATGCCGCTGATCCTTTTCAACAAGCCGTTTCGAGTCCTCTCGCAGTTTTCGGCCGACGGCGACAAGGCAACGCTCGCCCAGTGGATCGATACGACGAAAGTCTATCCCGCGGGCCGCCTCGACTACGACAGCGAGGGGCTCCTGCTGCTGACCGACGACGGCAGGCTGCAGGCGCGCATCAGTCAGCCGAGATCGAAAACGCCGAAGGTCTATTGGGCTCAGGTCGAGGGTGCTGCCTCCGCCCCGGCGCTCGCGAGGCTCGAGGCCGGCGTGCACCTGAAGGATGGTACGGCTCGGGCTCTTTTCGCCCGAACCATGCCCGAGCCCGACGGGTTATGGCCGCGGAATCCGCCCGTGCGCTACCGCAAATCGATTCCGGATTGCTGGCTCAAACTGGGGCTCGGCGAGGGCCGCAACCGACAGGTGCGCCGGATGACCGCCGCCGCCGGCCTGCCGACGCTGCGCCTCATCCGCTACTCGGTGGGCCCCTTCTCGCTGGAGGGCCTGGCGCCCGGCGAACACCGCGAGATCAGCAACGCCGAAGCCTGGCGAGCACTCGAACGCCGGAGCTGAGGCCGCCGGTTTGGAAGGCGCCCCGGGTCAGCCGCGGTGCACGCCCGAGATGCGCATGGCCACTTCCATGGCCTGCTCGTAGTTCAGGCGCGGATCCACGGTCGACTTGTAGGCGCGCGCAAGGTCGCCGTCGGTCAGGCCGCGCGCGCCACCCGTGCATTCCGTGACGTTCTCGCCGGTCAGCTCGAGATGCACGCCGCCCAGGTAGCTGCCGTTCTCCTGGTGAACCCGGAACGCGGCCTCGAGTTCGCTGACGATGTTGTCGAATCGCCGGGTCTTGACCCCATCCGCCGTGCTCTCGGTGTTGCCGTGCATCGGGTCGCAAACCCACAGTATTGGCGAACCGGTTTCCTGCGCTGCCTTAATCATGGGCGGCAGGTGCTCCTCGATCGACTTCGCGCCAAAACGATGAATCAAGGTCAGCCTGCCCGGCTCGTTGTTCGGGTTAAGCACGCTGATCAGCCCCTGCAGCCACTCGCGGGTCATGCCGGGGCCAATCTTGATGCCCACGGGGTTTGCGATGCCGCGGAAGAATTCGACGTGGGCGCCGTCCAGCTGTGCCGTGCGCATGCCGATCCAGGGAAAGTGCGTGGTCAGGTTGTACCAGCGCTGCCGGCGCTCGAGATAGCGGGTTTGCGCCTGTTCGTAGTGCAGGTGCAAACCCTCATGCGCGGCGTAGATATCGGCTCGCTGAGTCTTGTGTACGGGTGACCCCGATACCGTTTCGAGAAAATCCAGCGAATCGGAAATGGACTGCACGATGTTGCGGTACTCCTCGGCGGTCGCCGAGTGCCCCACCCAGTCGAGATCCCAGTATTCGGGATGGTGCAGGTCCGCGAAGCCGCCGTCGATCAGCGAGCGGACAAAGTTCAAGGTCAGCGCCGCGCGTTCGTAACCGCGCAGTATGAACTGCGGATCCGGCGTCCGGTCCCCCGACGTGAACGGGCTCCGATTGACGAGGTCGCCACGGAAACTGGGCAGCGACTCGCCGTCACGCGTCTCCGTGTCCGCGGAACGCGGTTTGGCGTACTGGCCCGCCATGCGACCGACGCGCACAATGGGCTTCTTCATGCCGTACAGCATGACGACACTCATCTGCAGCAGGATCTTGAGCTTAGCGACGATGTTCTCGGAGGTGCACTCGGCGAAGGTTTCCGCGCAGTCGCCACCCTGCAGCACAAACGCCTCGCGCCGCTGCGCTCGCGCAAACTGCTCCTTGAGCGCGTCCACCTCCCAGGAGGTGACAAGTGGCGGCAGCTTCGACAACTCGGACACGACAGCGTCGAGCGCCGGCTGATCGGGATAAACCGCCTGCTGACTGGCGGAGAACTGGCTCCAACTGGCGGGATGCCAGTCGGTTCCTGATGTAGATCTGGTCACGACTACCTCAACGCGGCACACCGGCGGAAGGCCGGCTTCTGAAGACCCGGACTATGCCATCTCGCCCTCGCGCCAGCAAAAGTTGCGACCGCAATCAATCAGTTAGCCGCGTTTGTCGAGGGCTCGCTTAGTTCTTGTCATTACAGTGGTTATTGCTTGCGGACATAAGCTTGCCGACAGCTGTCGACAAGCCGTAAAAGCGCTGGCACTCGCCTTGTTGCGGATGCACAATGCGCGACTTCGAAATGAGCCGTCAGCCGCCCCGCGCGGCCATGGGAACAGCGGCTCGAGTCTGTTCTTGAGGGAGACAGCATGCAAAACATCCTCGTTCTGGGAGCCGGAAAAATCGGTTCGCTGATCGCGGGCCTTTTGGGCGAATCCGGTAGTTATCGCGTACAGCTGGCGGACAGCCGAACCGGCGCCGCCGCCGAGGTCGCAAAAGCACATGGGCTCGACACGGTGAGCGCCCACGATCTCGACGCTACCGATCCCGCGGCGCTTCGCGCACACGTGGAAAACCATGCACCGATTGCCGTCGTATCGAGCCTGCCCTACTACTGCAACGTACCCGTGGCCGAACTGGCGCGCGAAGTGGGTATGCACTACTTCGATCTGACCGAGGACGTTGCGGTCACCGAAGCGGTCCGCCGCATCGCCGAGGGTGCGGATACGGCCTTTGCGCCGCAGTGCGGTCTCGCCCCGGGCTTCATCAGCATTGCCGCAAACGAACTCATCCAGCATTTCGACACGGTTCGCTCGGTCAAACTACGCGTCGGTGCACTGCCCCAACACCCCAACAACGTACTCAAGTACTCGCTGACGTGGTCCACGGACGGCGTCATCAACGAGTACGGCAACCTCTGCAACGCGATCGTCGACGGCAAGGAGGTCGACGTGCTGCCGCTGGAGGGGCTCGAGGAAATCGAAATCGACGGCAAGCTGTACGAGGCTTTCAACACGTCGGGCGGGCTGGGTTCGCTTGCCGAAAGTTACGGCGACGACGTAACCACGATGAACTACAAAACGATCCGTTATCCCGGCCACTGCGAGCAGATGCGGCTGTTGATGAACGGCCTCAAGCTGAATCACGATCGCGACACGCTGAAGCGCGTGCTGGAAAACGCCGTGCCGCAGACCTTGCAGGACGTCGTCATCGTGTACGCCGCGGTCACGGGCACCCAGGACGGTGAGCTGCGCGAGGAGAACTACGTCAACAAGGTTTACCCGCAGGTCGTTGCGGGACGTCTGTGGTCCGCCATCCAGATCACGACAGCGGCGGGAATCTGCAGCGTCATCGATCTTGTCCTGCGTGAACCCGGCGCCTGGAAGGGGTTTGTCGCCCAGGAGCAATTCCAGTTGCCGCACATCCTTTCGAACAGGTTTGGACGCTACTACGCGCACGGCGGCAGCAACCAAACATCGGCCGAACTCGTCGCGCGCGGCGAAACCGGCACACAACGCGTCAACGCAGGAGGCAGCTGATGCACAACATACTCGATACGCTCGACCTCGGGGACCAGAACCCGGGCACCTGGCTCGGCAAAGAAGCGCTCTCGAGCGACGGCGCCGACGTCATCGATTCGATCAACCCCGCAACCGGGGACCGCATCGCCAGCGTCTCGGCCACGACGGCTGAAGAGTACGATCAGGTGATCCGTGCGGCCCAAAGCGCTTTCCTCGAGTGGCGCAAGGTACCTGCGCCCGTGCGCGGGGATGCCGTGCGCCACATCGGCAACGTGCTTCGCGACTACAAGGACGCGCTTGGAAGTCTCGTCACGATGGAGATGGGCAAAATCAAGGCCGAGGGTGACGGCGAAGTCCAGGAGATGATCGACATTGCGGATTTTGCCGTCGGCCAGTCACGCATGCTGTACGGACACACGATGCACTCGGAGCGGCCGCAGCATCGCATGTACGAGCAATGGCACCCGCTGGGTGTTGTCGGCACGATCTCGGCGTTCAACTTCCCGGTTGCCGTGTATTCGTGGAACGCGTTCATCGCGGCGGTTTGCGGTAACGTCAACGTCTGGAAACCCTCGCCGAAGACACCGCTTTGCGGCGTTGCCGTTCAAAAGATCGTCAACGAGGCAATGACCGATCTCGACCTGCCGCCCGTGTTCTACCTCATCAACGACGCCAGCAACCGGCTCGCCGAACAGTTTGTCGACGACGAGCGCATCGACCTGCTGTCGTTCACGGGGTCGAGCGCAATCGGCCGCCAGGTCGGCGAGCGCGTGGCTGCGCGCATGGGCAAGAGCCTGCTCGAGCTCGGCGGCAACAACGCAATTATTGTCGACGAGCACGCCAACCTCGAACTCGCGGTTCCGGCGATCGTATTTGGTGCCGTGGGCACGGCCGGTCAGCGCTGCACGACGACGCGCCGCGTACTTGTCCACGAATCCCGCTTCGAAGAACTCAAGTCCGCACTTGTCAAAGCCTACGACCAGGTTCGCATCGGCAACCCGCTGGACGACGACACGCTGATGGGCCCGCTCATCGATGAAGCTGCGGTGGCGCGCGTCGAGGCGGCGGCGGCGGCCGTGCGCTCGAAGGGTGGAGAGATTCTCTGCGGCGGCGAGCGGATCGACAGTTCCGGGCATTTCATCAAGCCGGCAATCGCGGTAGCCGACAACAGCTGGCCCATTGTTCAGACCGAAACCTTCGGCCCGCTGCTCTATCTCATTTCGTACTCACAGCTCGACGAAGCCATAGAACTTCACAACGGCGTCAAGCAGGGCCTGTCGTCCGCGATCTTCACCGACAAGGTGCAGCACGCCGAGTACTTCCTGTCACACGTGGGCTCGGACTGCGGCATCGCCAACGTCAACATCGGCACCTCGGGCGCCGAGATCGGCGGCGCTTTCGGTGGTGAAAAAGAAACCGGCGGCGGGCGCGAGGCTGGCTCGGATTCCTGGAAGGCCTACATGCGTCGGCAGACCAACACGATCAACTGGAGCTCTGCTTTGCCGCTGGCCCAGGGCATCGAGTTCGACCTGTAGACAAAACCCGGCGCGGACCGGGCAACCGGGCTAGACGCGCTCGAAACGATTCTCGGCGCGGTTCTTTCGAACCGCGCCGGCATCGAACACCTGGCCGCTCATGGCGATGTAGACGCCGGGCTTCGCCACTTGCACCGCCGCGACCGCCATACCGACGTTGAACACGGCGTCGGTCGTGCGGAAACGCGCGGGCGCGAGGGCGCCGGTCAGCACAATCGTCTTGCCGTCGATCCCCGAGAGGCTGTCCGCCGTCTCGACCATCGTGTCCGTGCCGTGGGTAATCACAAAATGTGTTGCCGCATCGTTCTCGACGTAGCTTCTGAGTGCGCTGCGGTCTTCCGCCGTCAGCTCCAGACTGTCTTTTTGCAACAACGGCTCGATCGCGTAGTCAAAGTCGACGAGCGCTTCGGACAGGATGTGCTCGACCTGGGATTCGCCCACCTCGAACTGGCTCAGGGCGTCGAAGTAGATCTTGTCGATCGTGCCGCCCGTGCTGATGAATCGTATGAACATGGCGCGAAGCATGCCACCGAACGCCACTAATCTGAACCTTGCCGCTCCCGTCGGAGCCCAGCTCCCTGTTATGATTGCGCTCATGAAAACGTCGAGACCAAGCACCATCCCTTCCCGTTTCACCGCTGCGTGGCTGCTCGCGGCCGCGGCACTGCTGGCCGCCGTTCCCGGCTTCGCCCAGGATCGGGTTGTCCAGCTCGAGATCAAAGGCGGCATCGGGGTTGCCACGGCCGAGTACGTCATCAAAGGCATTGACTACGGCAACGAGCAAAACGCCAACCTGATTGTGCTCAATACCGACACGCCCGGCGGACTCGTCACGGCCACCCGGGACATCATCCAGGCCATTCTCGGCTCCGACGTGCCGGTCGCCACGTATGTGACGCCGGCCGGCGCGCGCGCCGACAGCGCCGGCACCTATATCCTGCTCGCGAGCCACGTCGCGGCCATGGCGCCGACAACGCACATAGGCGCCGCAACCCCGGTATCGATGACCGGCGACGACCTGACTCCCGCGCCTGAGGACATTGGGCGCCGGATCCGCGAAACGACGCCCGAAGACAGCGGCGACGAGGAACCGGCAGCAGACGGCGAAACCCAGGAAGGCGACGCGGACGCACCCGCTGAGGAACCGACCGTCCTGCCCGGCTCGGCAATGGACCGCAAAGTCCTGAACGACGCAATTTCCTACATACGCACGCTGGCCGAAAGGCACGGCCGCAATGCAGACTGGGCCGAGCGCGCCGTCACCGAGGCCGCCACGCTGACCGCGGACGAAGCGCTCGAACAAAACGTCATCGAATACCTGGTTGCCACTCACGATGAGCTGTTTGCGGCCGTAAACGGCGCCACCGTGGAAACCACGGCCGGCGAGGTCACGATTGCAACGGCCAACCCGGAGATCGACGAATTCGAGCCGAACTGGCGCCTGCGCCTCCTGATGGTGCTGTCGCAACCGGAGATCCTGCTGCTGCTGGGACTGGTCGGCGTGTACGGTTTGATTCTCGAGGGTTGGAACCCCGGTGCGCTCGTGCCCGGCACGCTCGGCGCCATCTGCCTCCTGCTCGCCCTCTACGGTTCGCAAACCATCCCGATCAACTACGCCGGCGTGGCGCTGATCCTGCTCGGCGTGGGCCTCATGGTGGCCGAAGCGTTTGCGCCCAGCTTCGGGATCCTTGGCCTGGGCGGAATCGCCGCATTCGTGTTCGGCGCCATCCTGACCTTCGATAGCGGCATCCCCGGTTTCGGTATTTCGATTGCGTTTGTCGTTGCGCTCGCCATTACGGCGGCCTTGTTTATCGTGTGGGTCGTCGGTTACCTGCTCAAGCTCAGGAACCGTGGCGCCGTCTCGGGGAGCGAATCGATCGTCGGCGGTCTGGGCGTCGCCCTCGAAGATTTCGACGACGAAGGCAAAATCTGGCTCGAGGGTGAAGCCTGGCAGGCTCGCACGCGAGTACCGCTCAGGAAAGACCAGGAAGTACTCGTCACCGCCATGGACGGACTTGTCCTGGATGTCGAGCCGGCGACACACGCCGGACAGTCCACCGCTGCCGAGCCGGCCCGTTAGAGGGCTGCTCTGTTGCACCCCATTTGCAGACAGTAGAGGTAATTCATGGACCTTGCAGTAATCGGAATCATCGTCGGTTTTATCGTCGTGGTCCTGTACAACACGATCAAAATCCTCCAGGAATACGAACGCGGCGTCGTGTTCTTCCTCGGCCGCTACCAGAAGGTCAAGGGACCGGGCCTGATACTCCTGTTCCCCGGAATTCAGAAAATGGTCAAGGTCGACCTGCGCGTGGTCGTCATGGACGTTCCGACGCAGGACGTCATTTCCCGAGACAACGTGTCGGTTCGAGTCAACGCGGTCATCTATTTCCGGATCGTGGATCCCGAAAAAGCGATTATTCGCGTGGCGAACGTTTTCGAGGCCACGAGCCAGCTGTCGCAAACCACGCTCCGTTCCGTGCTCGGCCAACACGAGCTCGACGACATGCTCGCTGAGCGCGACAAGCTCAACGAGGACATTCAAAACATCCTCGACCAGCGCACTGATAACTGGGGCATCAAGGTGGCCAACGTCGAGATCAAACATGTGGATCTCGACGAGAGCATGATTCGCGCCATTGCGCAGCAGGCCGAAGCAGAGCGCGCGCGGCGTGCCAAAGTGATCAACGCCGAAGGTGAATTGCAGGCCGCCCAGAAACTGGCTGACGCTGCCCGCACGCTGGCCAGCGAGCAGCAGGCGCTGCAGCTGCGCTACCTGCAGACGCTGAAGGAAATCTCCAGCGAAAAAACCAACACGATCGTATTTCCGATGCCTATCGAGTTCGTGGAGCCCATCATGAACGTCGCAAAGGCGCTCGGCGACAAGACCAAACCGGTCGCCTAGGGAAAGCCCGATACGCCGGCGTCCTCAGCGCGAGGACGCCGGTTTTTTTATTGTCTGCGTCAGGTGCGTACGCGCTGCGGCGGGACCGTCACGGTAAACTGCGCGCCGCCAAGACTGGACTCCTGGATTGCCAGGTGCCCCCCGTAGGACTCGGCGATATCCTTGACGATGGCGAGCCCAATGCCGTGCCCCGGCGTGTTTTCGTCCAGCCGCATGCCGCGCTTGAGTAGCGCCTCGCGCGCTTCGGCGGGCACCCCAGGGCCGTCGTCGGCGACGGACAGCAGCAAACCACCGGAACCCGCCGGTTTCACGCTGATCCGCACGGCCTTCCGGCACCACTTGCAGGCGTTGTCGATGAGGTTGCCCGCGATCTCCAGGAAATCGCCCGTATCGCCGCGAAACTCGGCGCCCGCCTCGATCGACACGCGGATCTCCGGCGCTTTGTCGCGGTGCACCTTGCGCAGGCCGTCGATGAGGCGGTCGATCTCCTGCTCGATATCGACCGGCGCCAGCAGCAGCTTGCCGGCCGGCGCGGAGCTCGGTTTGCGAAGCTGATAGCGCACGATCTCGTCCATGCGGTCGATCTGCTCGTTGAAACGAGCGTCGGTTGCGGCCGCCATGTCCCCGGTCAACGAGCGCATTGCGGCGAGCGGGGTCTTCAGGCTGTGCGCCAGGTTGTCCAGCGTATTGCGATAGCGCTCCGAGCGACCGCGCTCGCTGTCGATCAACAGGTTCAGACTGCTTGCAACGCCCGTCAATTCGTTCGGAAAATCGGACGACAACGCACTGCGGCGGCCGTCCTCGATGTCCGCAATCTCGGTTTCGATCTGCCGGAGCGGACGTAAAAGGCCGCGAAGCAGCACGGAGATCGACACGAGCATGATGGCGGCCAGCGCGGCGAACCAGCCGAATAGCTGCCGGCGAAAACCGGCCACCTGCGCGTTGAACGAATCCAGGCTTTCGACCACCGAGAACACGAACGGCCGAAGCTCACCCTCGGCAATTTCCCACTGCACCGCCAAGGTCAAACTCAAAAGCGGCGTACCGTCGTCGAGCCACAGGCGCTCGAACACCTCCTGCCCCGGCGCGCCGGCCGGTGTGGAAGGTATGCCCATGCCTAACCCGGAGCGCGACTGGTAAATCACGTCGTTCCGGCTGTCGCGTATGGAGGCGTAGAGACCGGAACCCAGCGTGGAGAAACGCGGCTCCGGCAGTTCGCGACGCAGGGCAAGCTCACCCTCCTCGCTGACCTCGGCGGCGGCCAGCATTGACATCAGGTGACCGTCGAGGATGTCTTCACGGGCCTGCTCGCCCGCGGTACGAAACGCCGTATCCAGCACGACGATCGTCGCGCCGAAGAACAGCAGCAAGAGCACGCTGACGGAAATCAGCAGACGCGCATTGAGCGAGTACATGCGCCGGACTATGCCGCCTGGTTGCGCTCCAGTGCAAACCGGTAGCCGCGGCCGCGAAGGGTTTCAATCGGCTTCAGGCTGTTGTCCGGATCGAGTTTCTTGCGCAGACGACCGATAAAAACCTCGATGACGTTGGAGTCACGCTCGAAGTCCTGGTCGTAGAGACGCTCGGTCAGCTCGGTCTTCGAGATGACTTCTCCGGCGCGCACCATCAGGTACTCGATAATCTTGTACTCGAAGCTCGTCAGCTCGACGCTCTCCTCGTTGACCTTGAGCTCCTGCCGGGACATGTCGAGCGTCACCGGGCCCGCGGAGAGTATCGACGAAGCCCAGCCGCCCGTGCGCCGCACGAGCGCACTCAGGCGCGCGTTGATCTCCTCGAAGTGGAACGGTTTGACGACGTAGTCGTCGGCGCCGGCGCTCAATCCGTCCACTTTGTCCTGCCAGCGGTCCCGCGCCGTGAGAATCAGGATCGGGAAGGTCTTGCCGGCCGCGCGCACCTCGCGAATGATCTCGATGCCCGACACTTCAGGCAGCCCGAGGTCGACGATCGCCAGGTCAATCGGGTATTCCTTCGCGTAGTACAGGCCTTCGCGGCCGTCAGCGGCCTGTTCGACGGCAAAACCCTCTGCGCCCAGTTGCCTCGCGAGGGTTTCGCGCAGGGTATCGTCGTCTTCGATAATCAGCATGCGCATGGGGCTTTCCCGTCAGCGACGCCGGCCCGGGAACGTAGCCGTGCGCACCGTGCCGTCCTTCGTCATGTACTTGATGTAGTGCGTTTCCTGACCGTTCCGTACCTTCGTTTCGGCCGACAGCACACGTTCGACGTCGCCGCGATTGCGAACCCTCTCGATCGCCTCGTTGAGGCTCAAACCGCCTCGCTGCGCGGTCTCGAAAACCGTCGCCGGGCTCGGCACATCCTGCACTCCCGGCTTGAGCCGCGCCTCCGAGGCGAACGGCAGCAGGCAGAGAACCAGCAGCGTTAGGGTCAGTCGATTGAACACGTCGTCGTCCTGTCTCAGGTCAAACACTCGGCCGGGCGCGGCGAAGCAAACGGCAAGCCAACAGCGAGTTTGGGCCGTCGGATTGCCGATTGCAACGCGCTAGCGCACATCCGCGGGTTTGCGGTCGTTCACCCGGCCGGGCGGACGTCGACGCGCACCCGGATCTCCCGGCCCGGATCGTACGGCAGTTCCGTAGCGTAACGCTGACCGTTATAGCGGTACACGACACGGTAGCCGTCAATCCGTTCCTCCTGGTGCTCCTGGAGCGTCGTCGAACAGCGCTCGACGGGTCGCGAGTACACTTCGGAGCCGCCGTAGCGACGATTGTGTTTGCGGGCGGCGTCCGAGCCGATCGCAGCCCCGATCAGGCTGCCGGCGACAGTAGCGGCATCGTTGCCGCGGCCGCTGCCGAACTGGTGCCCAACCACGCCGCCGATGATGGCGCCGACAATGGCGCTGCCACCCGTGTTCGCCCGGCGACGATCCACCTCGACGTATTCCGTGTCCTGCCAGCACTCGCGTACCGGCGTCTTGACCGTCACGTAACGAATGATGGGCTCCGAGCTGATAACGGGCGCATAGTCGTATTGCTCGCTATGCCGGCTGCGGTGACCGTACGCGTTGCCGCGGCTGTGATAGCTCGCTTTGGTGTAGCTCGAGGGCGCGTCCCAGCGGCTGCTGTAGTCGGCGGCGGCGCTGGCCGAAAAGCCGAGCGCAGCCACGGCAATTGCGGTACTGGCGACGGTCGCCAGCGTGGGTGCTGCTTTTCGATTCCGTGGTGACATGATGTTCCTACTCCGTTTGGCGACTGGCCTCTTGCCAGCCTGGGAGCAAGACTAGTGGGTGCGCAATGAACGCTGCCTGAACGCCAGAGGCGGCTGTTCCCGCGGCATCCGCGGGCCCGTCGACCGCGCTATGCCGGCGCTGAGCCGCTCAGCGGGATTCGGCATCCTTGACGGACCGCCAAACCTCCTCGAGAGCGTCGAGCGGCAGCGCCTCGACGCTTGCGCCCTTTGCCGTTACGGCGGACTCCAAATCGCGAAAGCGCCGTTCGAACTTGCGGTTGGCTCTCTCGAGCGCGGCTTCCGGATCGACGCCGTGGTGCCGGGCGAGGTTCACCAGGGCAAACAGGGCATCCCCGACTTCCTCGTCGACGGCCTCCGCAACGCCGGTCCTGGCCGCATCGGCAATCTCGTCGAGTTCCTCGTGGAGTTTTTCGGCCGGCCCCAGCGGATCCGGCCAGTCGAAACCCACCCGCGCGGCGCGTTTGCCCAGTTTTTCCGCGCGTTTGAGCGCCGGCAGCGCCAGCGCAATACCGGCCAGCGCGCTGTCATCTCCCTTCCCGGCTCGCTCGTCGGCCTTGATGCGTTCCCAGTTCCCCGCCACTTTGCCTGCAGTCCTGGCGTCGTCGTCGCCAAACACGTGCGGGTGCCGGCGGCGCATCTTGTCGGTAATGCCGCGCGCCACGTCATCGAAGTCGAACAATCCCGCTTCCGTGGCCATTTGCGCGTGAAATACAACCTGCAGCAAAAGGTCTCCGAGTTCGTTCTCGAGATCCGGCATGTCGCCGCGCGAAATGGCGTCCGCCACTTCGTAGGCCTCTTCGATCGTGTAAGGCGCAATACTCGCGAAGTCCTGCTCGAGATCCCACGGGCATCCGCCGTCAGGGTTCCTGAGCGCTCTCATCAGTTCAAGCAGATTATCTATTTCCGCCATATTTAGTTGTTTTCTAGTATATTTTTTAGCTCAACCAGCATATGCGCCGTGGCGCCCCAGATTCGATGCCGCTCGTAGTTAAACTCCACGACGGGAATCTCGCTCCCCTGATAGCGCCGCATACCCTTGCGCTGGTTCCGCTCGTCCATCACGTAGTCGAGCGGGACCTCGAACGCATCACTGACCTCCGAAGGATCGAGCACCAGCTGCACCGAGTCGTCGACAAAACCGACGACAGGGGTCACGGCGTAACCGCTGACGGTCGGCAGCGGCTCCAGGTAGCCCGCGAGCCGCACCCGCGACGGCGCTATGCCCACTTCCTCGTGCGCTTCGCGCAGCGCCGTATCCGCAATCGTGGCGTCCGCGCGCTCCATGCGGCCGCCGGGAAACGCAATCTGCCCGGCGTGATGCTTGAGCGCCGACGACCGCTCGGTCAGCAGCACCGTAAGCTCCGCGCCGCGGTCGAACAGCGGAATGAGTACGCCGGCCGGAATCAGCTCACCGTCCGGCGGCACGAACAGGCGGCGCATCGGGTGCGCGTTCGCCTCACCCGTCGGAACGACCTTCGGGTCGCCGGGAGGACGGGTACGCGCCAGCTTCGTCGTGACGAAACCGGCATTCAGCGAACGGGGCACTGCCTGGCGTCCCTAGTGCTGGATGCCGCCTTTGGTCAGCGCGGCAGGATCGAGCAGACGGTCCAGTTCCTCATCGCTAAGGTCGGTCAGCTCGCGCGCGACGTCCTTGACCGGACGCCCCTCCTTGTAGGCCTGCTTGGCGACGGCAGCACCCTTTTCGTAGCCGATGACCGGGTTGAGCGCCGTGACGAGTATGGGATTGCGATCGAGCGCGGCGTTGATGTTCTCGACGTTGATCGTAAAACCGGCGATGGCCTTGTCCGCCAGCGCGCGCGACGCATTGCTCAGGAGCTCGATGCTCTGCAGCAGGTTGTAGGCGACGACCGGCAGCATGACGTTGAGCTGGAAGTTGCCCGACTGCCCCGCCATTGCGATCGTCGCGTCGTTGCCCGTCACCTGCGCCGCCACCATGGCCACGGCCTCCGGGATCACGGGATTGACCTTGCCCGGCATGATGCTCGACCCGGGCTGCAGCGCCGGTAGCTCGATTTCGCCGATGCCGGCGAGCGGCCCCGAATTCATCCAGCGCAGGTCGTTCGCAATCTTGGTCAGGCTGACCGCCAGGACCCGCAGCTGCCCCGAGACCTCGACGGCCGTGTCCTGCGAAGACATGGCCTCGAAGCGCGATTCAGCCGAACGGAACTCGATACCGGTCTGCTCGGACAGCAGCACGGCCACTTTATCCCCGAACTTGGGATGCGCGTTGATGCCCGTGCCGACCGCCGTGCCTCCCTGCGCGAGCCCACGCAGTCGTACGAGCGAATCGCGCAGTCGAGCCGCACCGCTGTCGATTTGGGCGCGCCAGCCCTCGAGCTCCTGGCCCATTGTTACGGGCATGGCGTCCATGAGGTGTGTGCGGCCGGTCTTGACAACGTCCGCCGTCTCTTCCGCCTTGTCGGCCAGCACCGTCGACAGGTGCTCCAGCGCCGGCAACAGGTCGTTGCCTATCGCCATGGCCGCACTCACGTGCACGCAGCTCGGGATAACGTCGTTGCTGCTCTGGCTCATGTTGACGTGGTCGTTCGGATGGACGTCGCTGCCAAGCCCTTCGGTCGCAAGATGCGCAATGACCTCGTTCGCGTTCATATTCGAGCTGGTCCCGGAGCCCGTCTGAAACACGTCAATCGGAAACTCCGCATCGTGTGCGCCGCTTGCCACGTCCAGGGCAGCCTTTTGCACGGCCATGGCCAGATCGCTCTTTAACAGCCCAAGCTCGGAATTGGCGCCCGCGGCCGCCCATTTCACGAGACCCAGCGCCGCGATGAAAGCTCGCGGCATCGTCAGGCCGCTGATCGGGAAGTTCTCGACGGCTCGCTGGGTCTGCGCGCCCCACAGCGCGCCCTCGGGGACCTTCAGTTCGCCCATGCTGTCTTTTTCAATGCGGTAGGACTTGTCGTTCATCGCGTTGTCTTCTCTCGGGAATTCGGTGGGTGACGGGCGGCTGTCGAGCGCAAAGGGCCGGCCGGAAAACGTGTATGATTCGCGCTTCGCGCGCGCAAGTCTACACTGGTTTTTTACGCATGAAAGTATCTCGGCTACGAGCCATTTCCCCGGCTGACGGACGCTACGCCGGCAAGGTCGACGCACTTCGCGACACGCTGAGCGAATACGGGCTGATACGGTTCCGCGTGCTCGTCGAAATCCGCTGGCTGCAGCGGCTGGCCGACGAGCCGGAAATTGCCGAGCTCGAGCCCGTCTCTTCCGTCATGAAGGACGTGCTTAACGGCATTGTCGACGGCTTCTCAATGGACGATGCCGAGCGGGTCAAGGCCATCGAGGCAACCACGAATCACGACGTCAAGGCCGTCGAGTATTTTATCCGCGAAAGGCTCGGCAGCGGTCCTGAGACGGGACCGCTGAAAGACTTTCTGCACTTCGCGTGCACGTCCGAAGACATCAACAACCTGAGCTACGCGCTCATGCTGCGATCGGCGCGCAGCGACGTGCTGCAGCCTGCGATGCGCAGCCTGCGCATTCCGCTGTCAAACATGGCGCGGCAACACGCCGCCGTACCGATGCTGTCGCGCACGCACGGCCAAACGGCAAGCCCGACGACGGTTGGCAAAGAATTAATGAACGTCGTGCACCGGCTGCGGCGGGCCGAGAACACACTCATGGCGGTGCCCATACTGGGCAAGTTCAATGGTGCCGTCGGCAACTTCAACGCGCACCTGATCGCCTACCCGAATGCGGATTGGCCCGATATCAGCCGACGTTTCGTCGAGTCGCTGGGGCTCGAAGCGAACACCCATACGACGCAGATCGAGCCACACGACTGGACCGCCGAATACGCTCATGCGCTGATTCGCTACAACAACGTACTGCTCGACTTCTGCCGCGACGTCTGGGGTTACATTTCGCTGGGCTACTTCCGGCAGAAGCTCAACAAGGACGAAGTCGGCTCGTCGACGATGCCGCACAAGGTAAACCCCATCGATTTCGAGAATGCGGAAGGCAATCTCGGCATGTCGACGGCGCTGCTTGGCCATTTTGCCGAGAAGCTGCCGCTGTCGCGCTGGCAGCGCGACCTGACGGACTCGACCGTGCAGCGCAACTTCGGCGTTGCCCTCGGCTACACGTTGATAGCCCTCAAGTCCGCCGAAAAAGGCATCGGCAAGCTCGAACTGAACCGGCCCGCCATCGATGCCGACGTCAACGACGCCTGGGAGGTGCTGGGCGAAGCCGTGCAGACCGTCATGCGCCGCTACGGTATTCCGGAGCCCTACGAAAAACTCAAGGCGCTGACACGCGGCCGCGAAGTGGATCAGGCCATGCTGGCCGAGTTTGTCGCAACCCTCGAAATCCCCGACGACGAAAAACAAAGGCTGCTGGCGCTGACGCCCGCGAGCTACATTGGGCTCGCCAGCGAACTCGCCAACACACCGCCCGCCTGACAAGTGAGCCTGTCGAGGCTACCGCCGGCACACGGACAAGACGGCGTTCGTCGCTTCCTCGACGCACACTGGCAGCAGCAGCCGCGGTGGCTACCGCAAGCGGTGGACTGCTCGGTGCTGCCGCAGATCGGTGCCGATGAGCTGGCTTGGCTGGCGACGCTCGACGACGTCGAGAGTCGGTTAGTCACTACAAGCGAGCGCAACGGTCGGCCCTGGTATTCTCTCGAGACCGGACCGTTCGACAGCGAGCAGCTCGAGGCGCTGCCGCCGAGCAACTGGACACTCCTGATTCAGGACGTCGACAAACATCTGCCCGAATTCCGTCGCTATTTCGATCTCGTCCCGTTTGTGCCCGACTGGCGCATCGACGACCTCATGATCAGCGTTGCCGCCCCCGGCGGCAGCGTCGGCCCGCACATCGACAACTACGACGTGTTTCTGCTTCAGACCGAGGGTTCCAGACGCTGGCGGTGGACAACCCGACCCGTGGCCGCCGACCCCTCCGCGAGCGATGCGCTTCAGCTTGTCGAGAAGTTCGAGGTCGGGGAAGTCGAGACCGATGGCAACGTCGTCGCACACCCCGGCGACGTGCTGTACCTGAACCCCGGCGTAGCGCATTTTGGCGTGGCCGAAAGCCTCTGCGTGACGGCTTCGATCGGGATGCGCGCACCGACGCTCGCCGAACTCGGCAGCCACGCCCCGGAACACGCCGAGGTCTTCTACACGGACCCCGCCCGCGGTCCCGAAACGGCGCCGCACGGCCTTATTTCGCGTGCCGCCGTTCGCCGGGCCGTTGAGCTGCTCGCCATCCCCGGGCTGTCCGAGAGGGCGGCGGAATCGGCCCTGGGACAATTTGCGACCGGCAACAAGCCGGGCCTCGCACCTGAGCCACCTGCCCAAAGCATGCCCCCGGACGGCCGGCTCGACGTCCACGGAATGGCGCGCCTGGCCTACGGCGAAGTGTGGTTGTTTGCCAACGGCGCCGCGCTGGAACTGCCCCGGCTGCTTCGCGGCAGGGTCGCCGAACTCTGCGCGCAGCGCGCCGTCAGCGGCGCGGAACGGGCCCAGTGGCGGCAGATCCCGGACGGAGACCACATTCTCGATTGGCTGTGGCGCCACGCCGCGTTCGACCCGCCAGACTGAACGCTGTCCACCTGCTCAAGAAAGCAGCAAAGAAGACTGGCGACCATATGTGTAATTGTTTAGCCTAGACTCAGCGTAGGAGATTGCCTCAAACCCTTGTGCGACAAGGCTTTGACTCTTTCCAATCCGCGCTGCGAGAGCAAAAAACGTGACGCAGTTGGCAATGCTTCCAGGCGTGCTGCGCGTACACTCGGACTTCAAGGCCAAGGAACTGGGAAAAACGTGGCAAGCCTGGACCCACAGCGATCTTCTCTCATGGATTACGAAGACGAAAAACAAAACAAACGCTGGGTCATTTCCACACGCGAAGAGATGCGCCAGGCTGTCGTCAAAGTGGCCAGGGAAGCCAGCCGCAAGGTCTCCATCTTTACCCACGATCTCGAGCCGGGCATCTACGACGACCCTGAGTTTCTGGAAGTCATCAAACGGCTCGTTCTCTCTCAAACCTATTCGCGGATTCGCGTGCTGATCGCCGACCCGACACGCGCGATCAAGAACGGCAACAATTTTGTGCATCTCGGGCGTCGGCTGAACACCTACATCGAGTTTCGCCACGTTCGCGACGACTTGCGCACCCACGCCGAGTCGTTTTGCATTGCCGATCAGAAAGCGCTCGTGTATCGCCTGCAGGCAGAGCGCTGGGAAGGGATCGCCGACCTGGACGAGCCTGCCGTCGCAAAACTCTACAGCAGGATGTTCGACGAAATCTGGACCGCGAGCGAAGTCGAGCTCGAGTTCAGGCAGCTGGGTATCTGAACCCAGCAATCCAATAATTCAACAAACCAGAGCGGCTGGCAGAAGGGACTCCACCGACAAATGTATCCTACCGATCTTACCGTTGCGGCGGTTGTACTGAATGAAGGCCGCTATCTGTTCGTCGAAGAAACGGCCAGCCGCCGCCGCGTGCTGACACAGCCGGGCGGACATATCGAGGCCGGCGAATCGCCGGAACAGGCTGTCGTCCGCGAGACGATGGAAGAGACCGGCTGTACGGTCGTCTGCGAAGACCTCATTGGCGTTTACTTGTGGATACAGCCGCAGACGCGCCAGCAGTTCCTGAGGCTCGTGTATTCGGCGGATTTCGTCAGCTGTGACGAGCACGCAAAACTGGACTCGGGCATCATTGAGCGCCGCTGGCTGACCTTGGCCGACGTGGAGAAAGCGCGTCAGCACCTGCGCTCACCCGTCGTGCTGCGCTGCCTGCACGACTTCGAATCGGGCAAGCGTCAATCCGACGCCCTGATCACCGGGATGTTGCCGCTGGAGCGCAACGTCGCCGCCGTGATGGCGGCTGCCGACCTCGTGTAGGCGCCGGACAGCCACCGAATACGATCAGTCTGCGCTCGCCGCCTCGAGCCGCTCCGCGTGGCCGAGCTCGTAGGGCGGCGGCTCACCGCCCGGCCCCTTCAGATAGTGGTTCATCCAGCGGGTGAAGCGCAGCGCATAGTCATACTGCGCCGCCGTGTTGCGGTTGCCGTGACCTTCGCCGGGATAAAACACCAGCCGCACGGGCGTATCCGTCTGCACTTTGACGAACCGGTACATTTCGAGTGACTGCGCAGGGTGCACACGGGGGTCCGCATCGCCGTGCAGCAGCAGGAGCGGCGTCCGGGTCTTGCCGGCATGATAGACGGGGCTCCGCCTGAGCATCCACATCCAGTCGTCCCAGGGCCAGACGCGAGAGTGCACGTTGTACATTTCGAACGGGATGTCACCCGTGCCGAACTTCGAGACCTGGTTCGAGATACCGACAAACGCGACGGCGGCCGCGTACTCCTCGGTGAGCGCGCTGGCGCTCCACATTGACGCGTAGCCGCCGTAGGAGCCGCCGGTAATGCCCACGCGATCCGCATCGATCAGCCCGGCATCGACGAGGTGCCGTTTCAGATCGACGATATCGTTGAACTCCTCTTCGGCGTAGTCGTTCTGGCCCATCTTCGAAAACTCGACGCCGCGGCCCGTGCCACCCCGGTAGTTCGGGTAGGCCACGAGATAGCCCTCTGCCGCCAGCGTATGCGCCGGCCGGCTGTAGGCGGACATGAAACCATTAGCGAAGTGCGCCTCGGGCCCGCCGTGTACCACAAGCACGGCCGGATTGCCGCGGCGCTCCTTCTTCTCCGGGTACACCACAATGGCCTCGAGTTCCACGCCGTCGCGTGCCCGGTAGCGCACAAGCTCTTGTCGAACCGTCGCGCGCTCCTCGAGAACCGGGTTCGAAACCGTCAATCGTTTCAGTGGCTCACCGTCCTCGAGCAGATAAACCTCGGGAGGATGCTCGGGCGACTCGACCAGCGCAGCGGCCACGGTAAGCCCGGGGTGCGCGTGTAAAGCTCGGATAATCGGGCCGGACGTCGGCGCCGGCCCGGCCTCGCCCACGGCCGCAATATCGACTACGTTGACCTCGGTCCAGACGCTGCGATCGCCCAGCCAGCGGATCCGGCGATCGTCGACCCAGGTGAACCCGTTTATGTGTCCCATGTAGTTCGGCACCAGCTCGCGCCGCTCGCCGCCGCTGACCGAACTCAGGTAGAGCCGGCCGTCTTTGGGGTCGTGGATGTCGACACTGCCGACATAGGCAATGTGTTCACCGTCCGGCGAAAACGCGAAGTGGCCGAGCTTGCCGACAGAACCCACGGCGTTACGCACACGACCCGATTTGGCGTTGACGATGTGAATGTCTCGCGACGTGAATACGTCGTCCACAAGCGGTGTGGGCGCCAGCGCGACGGCGTAGCGGGAGCCGTCACGATTCCATGTAAACGTGGATGCGTTGCCCGGCAGCTCATGGGCTTTCGCGCTGCCGGATTCGAGATCCAGCATCCAGACCCTGGACACGGGTAACGCTTCTTCGTAGACGAGCGCCTTGAAACCCTTCTCTTCGAGCTCCACCGTCTTCGCGGGCGGCGCATCCGGCGCAACAAACGCCAGCGTATTGCCGTCCGGCGACGGATAGATGGCCGCAATGTTATTGACGTGGCTAAAGACTTCTTCAGCTTCCCCGCCTGACAGCGAAATCCTGTACAGCGCGTTGAACAGGGCGTCGGGATTGCGCTGCGCGACGAAAAACAGCTGCTGGCCGTCCGCGGAAAAGGCAAAGGACGAGATAGCGAACGGTCCCGTAACGTAAGGCCGCGACATGCCAGCCCGATCGACGACGTGCAGCTCGACGTGCGCCGGACCGTCCGCATCGACGTACGGCGTTCTCGGGACGCTCTTGAGGTAGGCAATCAGATGCCCGTCCGGGCTCATGCGCACCGCGGTCACGCGCTGGAGTGCAACAATTTCTTCGAGCGAGAGCGCTGGTTGCGCGGCGAACAGCGCGCCGGGAGACAGCAGCATGGCAACGAGTACGATGAAAATTCGACGCATAAGGCACCGTTTGGGTAAAAAAGTAGCGCCTGAGTCTACGCATTTCGCGCCGCTGAGATAAGACCGTTTGCGCCGCAGCCAACGTTTGAAAAAGCCGACGGCCGCGCCGGCAGTGATACCATTCGCCTGTGAATACCCTTGAACACAGAGTGGCCGGCCGCAAGGTAATACTCGGCTTGTCCGGCGGCGTTGACTCCGCCGTGGCCGCCGTGCTGCTCGCGGAAGCGGGCGCCGAGGTCGAAGCACTGCACATGACCAACTGGGAGGACGACGAAGGCTACTGCACGGCCGCCGAAGACCTGCAGGATGCGCGGCGCATCTGCGAACGGCTCGAAATACCGCTGCACCACGTCAATTTCGCCAGAGAGTACCGCGACCGCGTGTTCGAGTATTTTCTGGCCGAGTATCGCGCCGGCCGCACGCCCAATCCCGACGTCCTGTGCAACCGCGAAATCAAGTTCGGCGCGTTCCGAAGTTATGCCAAACGCCTGGGGGGCGACCTGCTCGCCACCGGCCACTACGCGCGCTGTGAGCTGGAAGACGGCCGCGCCACGCTGCTCAAAGGGGTCGACCCGAACAAGGACCAGAGTTACTTCCTGCACGCCGTCAGCGCCGACGCGCTGGCCGAGACCGTGTTCCCGCTGGGCGCGCTCATGAAGGACGAGGTGCGGCTGCTGGCGCGCGAACACGGGTTGCCCGTGCACGGCAAAAAAGACAGCACCGGTATCTGCTTCATCGGTGAACGCCCGTTCCGGGAGTTCCTGTCGAACTACCTGCCCGCCAACCCGGGTCCGATCCGGAGTCCCGACGGACGGACGCTGGGCGAGCACGGCGGCCTGATGTTCTACACGCTGGGGCAGCGGCAGGGCCTCGGCATCGGCGGCCGCAAGGACGCCGGCGAAGCCCCCTGGTACGTCGTCGACAAAGATCTCGACGCCAACACCCTGATCGTCGACCAGGGCGATAGCAGCCGCCTCATGAGCCATACGCTCGTCGCCGGCGACCCTAGCTGGATTGGCGACGCGCCTGCCCTCGACGACACCCGCCTCTCGGCCAAGGTCCGTTACCGTCAGGCCGATCAGTCCTGCCACGTGCGCTTGCTTGCCGACGGCCGCCTCGAGGTCCGCTTCGACGAGCCTCAGCGAGCCGTAACACCCGGACAATACGTCGTTTTTTACGCCGGCGAGCGCTGCCTCGGCGGCGCCGTCATCGAATACGTCGAGCGCGTCGCGCCGATCCCGGAAGCCGAGCACAACGCGCCGCGGCATGCGACTAATTGACAAAGCGGGCCGGACCCCCTTCCGCTATAATCGCGCCCCGGCGGTGGCAGGAAGCCCCCCGTAACCCCAGGAACAATCCCGACAACACCCCCGGAGACAGAACATGACGGACAGCTTCGGCGCACGTTCGACGCTTTCTGTCGGCGGCGAAGACCTAGAGATCTTTCGCCTCGACG
>JANQPG010000037.1 GCA_028289545.1 Woeseiaceae bacterium | reverse complement strand
GGGTTGGCTTGCGAATCCCCGACATCGTTGAGGAATACCCGTGTCGAATAGCGCGTCTCGAAGTCTGAACGGACTCAAGATTCTGGTAGTGGACGACAGCAAGACTATCCGCCGGACCGCGGAGACCCTGCTGACCAAGGAGGGGTGTCAGGTGTTTACGGCGATCGACGGTTTCGATGCCCTGTCGAAGATTGCCGACCATCAGCCCGATCTGATCTTCGTCGACATCATGATGCCGCGGCTGGACGGCTACGAGACCTGCTCGCTGATCAAGCACAACAAGGTATTCAAGGAGACGCCGGTCATCATGTTGTCCAGCAAGGACGGGCTGTTCGATCGTGCGCGCGGCCGCATTGTGGGCTCCGAGCAGTACCTGACCAAACCGTTCACCAAAGACGAATTGCTCGGCGCGATCTCCAATCAGATCGCCTGAGCGGTACGACCGAAGATTTCAGCAATGACGCCGAAGGAAGGAAGTATCAATGGCCGTTATTCTCATCGTCGATGACTCGCCGACCGAGTTGCACCTCTTCCAGAGCACGCTCGAAAAGGCCGGTTTCGAGACGCTGGTCGCCGACAGCGGCGAAGATGGACTGCGGGTCGCCAGAAAGTCCCAGCCGGACTGCATTTTGATGGACGTCGTCATGCCCGGCATGAACGGATTTCAGGCGACCCGAAAGCTGACCCAGGACCCGGAAACCGCCAGGATTCCCGTCATTATGGTCACGACCAAGGATCAGGAAACCGACAAGATCTGGGGCATGCGGCAGGGCGCCGTGGAGTACCTCGTGAAGCCGGTGGCCGAAAAAGAACTGGTGGCCAAGATCAACGCCGTGATGGCTGCCTGAATGGGTGGGCGCGTGCAACTGTCGGAACTCGTCCAGCAGCCCTTCGAGCTGCTGAAGGAGATCGAGCGCCGCAGCCGAAGCGCGCAGAGTGGCGTAGCCGACAGCCATGCGCGCGAATGGACCGGCATCGGTTTTCGAATCGGCGAGGAGCAGTTCGTCGCCGCCCGGGACGAAGTGCGTGAGGTGCTCATGCTGCCGGACGCGATGACGCGAGTGCCCGGCGCACGCCGCTGGCTCTTGGGGATAGCCAACCTTCGCGGGCATCTGCTGCCGCTCATCGACGTCAAGCTCATGCTCGGCAGCGGGCGTACGGCGCTGAGGCGTACGACAAGGGTCGTTTCGGTGAATCATCGCGAAGTGCCGGCTGGCCTGATCGTCGACGAGGTCCTGGGCTTCCGCCGGTTCAGTGATCGCGAGTTCATCGACCAGGTGCCAAAAACCGCGGTTCGCTGCGAGCGTTTCCTGACGGGCAGCTACGAGCGCGGCAACGAAAGCTGGCCGGCATTCAGCCTTTTCGATTTGGTGGAAAGCAACATGTTCCTGCAGGCAGCCAATGACTAGCGGCAGCAGCGCGCGCGCGACGCCCTGTCCTGCAGGGCTCGAACCGGCGACGACCGATCAGACTATCGATAGTCGAAAGACCGGTTACTCATTATGGCGAGTCGCGGCTCCACGGAGCCCGGCGGCGCAAACACAGAGTCAGACCTATGGCTAAGAGAACGAACACCTCAAGTACCTTCAGAACGCTTGCGCTCGGGATTGCCGCGCTGCTGGTCGCGGCCGCGGCGCTCGTGCATCTGAACGCGGATAACGGTGGTGCGCGGCCGGGTGGCGCCGAGCTGGCCGCGCTGACGCAGGCATTGCCGGGGCAGCTCGACGCGGCACTGTCGGGAGAGGCCGGTGCGTTCGAACGATTCGCCGCTAGCCAGGAGCGGTTTGCGACGCTCAGAAGCCGCCTTGGTTCAGCCGCGGGCGGCAGAGCGAGCGACTGGGAGGCGCTGGAAACGGGAGTGGGCAACATTGCGTCTCGGCGCGCCGTGCTCGAGCCTTCCGCGACGGCGGCCTTCGGTTTGTCGGCGAGCGCTCGCGAATCGCGCGTACTGACGGATCGTCTGCTGGATCTCTCGGGCGCAACGTCGATCATTCAGGATAGCGCCGCCCGCCTGGACAACATCGAGCGATCAGCAGCGGGGCTGCTCGCCAACGCCGGCGCGGCGGCCGAGCTCGAACGGCTCGCAGGTGACGTCGAGTTCCTTCGCGATATGATCAACGGACTGAGCGGCGAGGAGAGTTCACTGGATCTGAGTCCGCTCGATCCGGCCGGACAGGAACAGACGGTCGTTCCGCTCGCGGCGCACGTTGCGGACATGGAGAACGCAATCGAGGCTTTGAGCGGCAACGCGGCAGAGCTTGCCGGGTTACCCGTGATCAGCGCGCAAATCTCGAATTCCGCGGCGCGGCTTCTGGACGCACAGCCGGGAGGCTCGTCCGCGGGGGGCTGGCTGCCCGCCTGGCTGATGCAGCCGTGGATACCGCTGGCGCTCATTGGCCTCTCGGTTCTGCTCGTGCTGTCGCTGATAGCGGTCAACGCCAAGCTGGCGGCGTTCGAAACGATGGCCAAAGAACAGGCTTATCAAAACGAGCGCAACCAGCAGGCCATTCTCCGCATGCTGGACGAAATGGGCAGCCTGGCGGACGGCGATCTGACCGTCGAAGCCACGGTGACGGAGGACATCACCGGCACCATTGCCGACTCCTTCAACTATGCGATCGAAGAATTGCGCAAGCTCGTTGCGACAGTCAACGAAACGGCCATCATGGTCGATACGGCGTCGAAACAGACCGAGAACACCGCGGCGCACATGGCTCGCGCCGCCGAGAACCAGACCCGCGAAATCAACGCGGCAACCGAGTCGATTGTCTCCATGGCGGCTTCGATCGAGGAAGTATCGGGTAACGCCGAGCGCTCGTCGGACGTCGCGAGACACTCCGTCGAGGTGGCGCACAAGGGTGGCGAGGCCGTGCGCCGCACAATCGACGGCATGAACACGATTCGCGAGACGATCCAGGAGACCTCCAAGAGAATCAAACGTCTCGGCGAGAGCTCCCAGGAGATCGGCAACATCGTCGAGCTGATCAACGACATTGCCGAACAAACCAACATTCTTGCGCTCAACGCGTCGATTCAGGCGTCGATGGCCGGAGAAGCCGGTCGCGGTTTTGCCGTTGTGGCCGACGAGGTGCAGCGGCTCGCCGAACGCTCGACCAACGCAACCAAGCAGATCGAAGTGCTGGTCAGCACGATTCAGGCCGACACCAAGGAGGCCGTCGTATCGATGGAGCGGAGCACGACGGACGTGGTCGGTGGTGCGCTGCTCGCCGAGAACGCCGGCGCCGCCCTCGACGAGATCGAGCAGGTGTCGAACCAGATTGCGAGCCTGGTGCAGAACATTTCGAGTTCGGCGCGCCAGCAGGCCGGTTCCGCGGCCGATGTCACCAAGCGCACGACGCGACTGGGTGAGATCAGCGAACAGACGGGCAAGGCGACGACCGCGACCGCCGCGGCTATCTCCAAACTGTCGGAGTTTGCCTCGGCGCTCAGGCGCAGCGTAGCTGGCTTTACGCTGCCGTCCGACGTCATGCACGGCAGCACGCTCGTGACCCGGGCGCCGGAGCTTCAGCCCGAGCAGCCACCGGTCGCCGCAGACCCGGAACCGGAGGGGCCCAAACAGGCCAACGCGGGCTAAGGTCGATCAAGCGCATGCAATGGATCCCCGTCGAATTCCGAACGATGTCGGGCGGCCCCGCGAGGGCGCCGCTGCAGGTCATGCCTCATGAGTGCTGAAACCGGCATTCACGAGCAGCCGACCGCCGACGTGGCCGTGCGGGGGCTCGCCATCATCTCCGCGGAGCTGATGGACAGTATCCGCAACGCGCAGCTTGCGCTGGAGGATTGCGTCGATGGCCGCGGCGGTGCGCCGGCGCTCATGCGGGCGGCGGAGCTATTGCATCAGGTTCGCGGCGCGCTGCAGATGACCGAGACCTACGGCGCCGCGCTCCTTGCTGAGGAGATGGAGCTTGCGAGCCGTTATCTGGCCGCATTGCGGGAAGGCAAAGGGCGCGAAGACGGGCTCGATGCGCTGACCCGCGCAATGGTGCAGCTGCCGATCTACATCGAACGTCTCCTGGGCGGCGGTCGCGACATTGCGCTCGTGCTGTTGCCCATGCTCAACGACCTGCGCGCGGCGCGGGGTGAGCCGCTCCTGTCGGAAGGTACGCTGTTGCTGCTCAACCTGTCGCCGAGCCGCAGCGACGACGACCGAAGCGACCGCGACGGCAGCGGGGAGGACCCGATCGGTGTCGCCAAACGCTTGAGGCCCAAGTTTCAGCTTGCGCTCCTCGGCTGGATCAAGGGTGGCGGCGACTCGGCGCGGCATCTGGACACGCTGTCCAAAGTCGCCGCGGCGCTAGAACACTCGTCGACTCGCGACGACATGTACCAGCTCTGGCGCGTGGTTGGCGGCGTTCTCGAGGCGCTCCGGGACGGCGGACTGGACACGTCCGTTGCGCTGAAGCGGCTACTGGGGCAGGCGGACCGGCAAATCAAGCGGGTGATCGACTCGGGGCTTGCCGCGTTCGATCAGCATCCGGTCGACGACCTGATGAACAATCTCTTGTATTACGTGGCGCGCTCCAGCACGAGCGGGCCACGTATCAGCGAGATTCGCGCCGCTTTCAACCTGTCCGAGCTCTTGCCCGGCGACTCGCAGGTCGAACACGCTCGTGAGGCGCTGTCCGCGCCGAGCGTCAACCTCATGAAGACGGTTGCGTCGGCGATCAAGGAAGACCTGGGTTCGGTCAAAGACGTCCTCGACATCTTTGTCCGCACGGGCATGAACAAGCCGGCGGAACTCGTGCCGCAGCTGGAACTGTTACGGAAAATCTCCGACACGCTGGGCGTGCTGGGCCTCGGCGAGCTGCGCAGCGATATCGACGGCGAGATCGAGCGCCTCAAAGCCGTCGTCGAGCAGGGCGGCAGCAAGGAGCAGGTGATCCTCGATATTGCGTCGACGCTGTTGCGCGTCGAGGACCGACTCGATCAGCAGCTGATACGGCTGACGATACCGCGCGAGACTGCCGCCAGCGAGCCTGAAATGCCCGAGGCGGAAGCTGCCGATTTTCGTCAGGTGGCCGAATCCGTCATGCGCGAGTGCATCATCAACCTCGCGCGTATCAAGGAGACTGTCAGTCAGAGCCTCGCGTCGCAGGCGCCGTCTCAAGGCCTGGACGCGATTCCCTCGCTGGTTCGCGGCATCAAGGCGGGCCTCCTGATGCTCAACAAGACGCGCGCCATGGAGGTGGTCGACCGGATCGGCGAGATTATTACGATCATGCTGCAAAGCGGCGGTGCGGCGCGGCTGACACAGAAGGAAACCGACCGCCTGGCCGATGCGATCGTCAGCATCGAGTACTACATGGAGACCGTCAAGGCCGGTCGGAGCGAGCCCTGGTACATGCTCGACAACGCAGAAGCCTGTTTGACGGTATTGCGCGACGTTGCCGACCGCCTCAAGGACGAACAGTCGACCCCCTCCGCCGAACAGCCGGTCGAACAGACGATGCGTATTGCCCCGGCCGACAGGCTGGCCAGGATGGCGGAGGAGCAGGCCGAAGCGCAGCAGGCCACAGCCGTCATACCGCTGCCCGTTGTGGCGCCCGACGCGGAACACCTGGATCCGGAGCTGCTCGAGCTGTTCATCGAGGAGGCGAAGGAGGAGGTTGTGTCCATCCAGCGCAACCTGCCCGCCTGGGTCGACTCGCCCGACGACATGGAGACCTTGATCACCGTGCGTCGCTCGTTCCACACCTTGAAAGGCAGCGGCCGCATGGTCGGCGCGGAACGTATCGGCGAATACTGCTGGAGCGTCGAAAACCTGTTGAATCGGCTGATCAACCGGACCTTGATGCGGACGCCGCCGATGGTCGATTTCATCGGCGTTGCGGCGGCGGCCGTGCCCGAGCTGATCGAACAGCTCGAGATCGGTTCCGAGCCCACCGCGGACATTGCGTTGTTGATAGCGCGAGCCAACGCGTTCGCCGAGGGCGATCCCAATGCTCAGGTACTGACGATCGAGCGCGAGGAGCCGGGCAGTGCGCCGCCGGCACTCGAGATGGACCCGGTACTGCTCGATATCTTCTCGAAGGAAACGGCGGGACACCTGAAGGTCATTACCGACTACACCGATGCCTGCGCGGATCAAAGCCCGCCCTACCCGGTAACCGACCAGCTGTACCGTGCCTGCCACACGCTGCACGGCAGCGCGAACATGGCAAACGTCGAGCGCGGTGTGCGCGTCGCGGGGGCGCTGAACCGCTACGTGCGCCGCGTGCACGACAACGAGGTCGGCTTCGACGTCGAAGCGCTCGACGTGTTGCGCGCCGCGGCGGTTGGCATCATGCGTATTGTCGCCGACATCAACCAGCCGGACGCAGAGCGAGCCGACTACGGTCCGCTGATTGCCAGAATCAATGAACTGACCGATCGCGTACAGCCTCGCGGCACGGTGGCCGACAGCGCACTCGAGCCGGTGAGCGCGCCGCCAGCGCCCAAGGCGCCCGTCGAGGAGCCGCCGCCCGCGCCTGTCGCCCCTCCGGAGGCGCCGGCCGAAGTCGAATACGATGCGGAGATTGCGGCCATCTTCACCGAGGAGTCGGCGGAGCTTCTCGAGTCGGCGGACAAGGCGTTCGGCGAATGGTCGCGCGCGCACACCAATACGGCGGCGCTCGCTGAACTCAAGCGCCACCTGCATACGCTCAAGGGCGGCGCCCGCATGGCGGGCATAGCGTCGATGGGCAATCTGAGTCACGAGGTCGAGACTCTGCTCGGCGCCGTCGAAGACGGCCGGGTCGAGGCGACCGACAGCGTAAACGAAGTGTTGCAGCGCGCGATCGACGAGCTGCACCGAATGCGCGATCAGGTCATCGCCGGCAAACCGGTGCCGTCCAACACGGAGCTCGAGCAGCGCCTGCAAACCGCAACCAGCGGCTTTGCGTTCGCGGAGGAAACCCCGGTCGAACAACCGCCGACGGAAGCGTCCGCTGAGGTTGTCGATACCAAAGTCGTGGCGCCGGCCGAGTTCAGCATCGAGCCCGAAGACACGGTCAGCATGGTCATTGTCGATTCACCGCTGGCTGACGAGCTGAAGCAGATCCCGCCTGCCAGAGACCCGGCCGCCCAGGAGCCGGTTGCAGAACAGCCTGTCGCCGAGAAACCAATAGCCGAGGAGCCGGTCGTCGAAGAACCGGTAGCCGAGGAGCCGGTCGTCGAAGAACCGATTGTCGAGGAACCGGCGGTCGAAGAACCGATGGCCGCGGAGCCGGCTGTCGAGGAATCGCAGGTCGAGGAGGCGCCCGCAGACATCGAGGCGCAGTCCACGGCAGCCCAGGAAACAACCGCGGAGCCGCCGGCCGCGCACGAAGAAGAAGAGGCCACCGACGAGGGCGTCGTCGACGCAGCGCTTCCTGCCGAGCCTTCAGAGCCGGAGCGCCCGGAAGTCGAGCGGACGCCCACGGTCATTACACGTCCGCCGCCGATGGAGCGCACGATCGACGTTGGTCCGGCGCAGAGCGGCGAAGAGCGTCCGGCGGCGGAGCTGCGTTCGGTGCGCAGCGACAGCCGCCCGGAGTTCGCGCGCATCGACGCCGATCTGCTCGAGGATTTGCTGAACGCCGCGGGCGAAATCAGCATCTATCACTCGCGGCTCAACCAGCAGGTCAATTCGTTCGAGTTCCACGTCGAAGAACTCGAGCAAACCGTCAAGCGGCTGCGCGATCAGCTGCGCAAGCTCGAGATCGAGACCGAAAAGCAGATCATGCACGGCCATCAGGACACGCTCGTCGTGCGCGATTTCGACCCCCTCGAGATGGACAGATACTCGACGATGCAGCAGCTCTCGCGGGCTCTGGCCGAGTCGGCTAACGACCTCGACAGCCTCAAGGATTTGCTGCAGTCGCTCACCACCGAAGCCGACAGTCTGCTCGTCCAGCAGTCGCGCGTGACGGCGGAGCTGCAGGACGGACTCATGCGCACGCGCATGGTGCCGTTCGAGCGGCACGTGCCGCGTCTGACCCGGCTGGTCCGGCAGGCGGCCAACGAGGCCAACAAGCGTGTCGAACTGGCTGTCGAAGGCGCGGCCGGCGAGCTGGACCGACAGGTGCTCGATAAGATGCTGCCGCCCTTCGAGCACATGCTGCGCAACGCGGTAGTGCACGGCATCGAGTCGTCGGAAGAGCGGCAGGCTGCGGGCAAGCCCGCCACTGGCCGCATTACGATCCGCCTGCATCGAGAAGGTGCGGAAATGGTCATCGACGTGGCGGACGACGGTGACGGTCTCGATGTCGAGCGCATTCGCCGGAAGGCGTACGAACTCGAACTGCTGGCGCCGGACACCAAGGTGACCGACGAAGAGATCATGGACCTGATTTTGAAGCCGGGTTTTTCGACCGCCGGGGTTGTTACCCAGTCGGCCGGCCGCGGTGTCGGCATGGACGTCGTGGCAAACGAGGTCAAGAAGCTCGGCGGGTCACTGCAAATCTCTTCGGTGACCGGGCAGGGCACCAACTTCACGGTGCGCTTGCCGTTTACGCTCGCCATTACGCAGGCGCTGATTGTGCGCACGGGCGACGAGGTTTACGCGCTGCCGCTGCCGTCGGTTGAAGGTGTTGCGCGTATCCCGCGTACCGAACTCGAGAATCTCCTGAGCCAGACGGAGCCGAGCTTCCAGTACGGCGAAGAAACCTACAAGTTCCGCCACCTCGGCATGTACCTGGGCGGCCAGGCTGCCGAACTCCCCGAGGAAGAGGCTTTCGTGCCGGTTATTCTCGTGCGCGCGGGAGAGTACTCGGCGGCGCTCCTGACCGACGAGATGTTGGCCAGTCGCGAGATCGTCGTCAAAACCGTCGGGCCGCAACTGGCGAGCATCCGCGGTATTTCGGGCGCCACGATTCTGGGCGACGGGCGCATTGTGTTGATTCTCGATATCAACGCGCTGGTTCGAACAGGCGCGCCCGTGGTCGAAATCAAACGCGCAGCGCCGACGCCGGCGGATGACCGGCCGCTGGCGCTTGTGGTTGACGATTCGATTACGGTTCGACGTGTGACCGAGCGCTTCCTGCAGCGCAGCGGCATGCGGGTCGTGACCGCAAAAGACGGACTGGATGCGATCAGCGTGCTGGCCGATCACAAACCCGACGTGATCCTGCTCGATATCGAAATGCCGCGTATGGACGGCTACGAGTTTGCGTCACACGTCCGCAACGATGACCGCGTAGCCGATGTGCCCATCATCATGATTACCTCGCGCGTTGGCGACAAGCACCGGGCCCGCGCGATCGAACTCGGCGTCAACGATTACCTCGGCAAGCCGTACCAGGATGCCCAGCTGCTTGAAGCCATCCGTCGTCAGCTCGAGGACCGGGGAGTGGTACTGACATGAGCAGCGAAGCCGAAGAGCTCTACAGCCTGCTGGTCCCGCTTTCCGAAGACCGGCTTATCGTGCCGCGCGCCTGCGTGGCGGAGGTTGTGCGTTTTTCCGAACCCGAGAAAGAACCCGGTGCGCACTTCTGGATGCTCGGCAACGTCAGCTGGAACGGACGCTCGCTGCCCGTTGTGTCGTTCGAGGGAGCATTGGGCAAAGCGGTCCCGCCGCCGACCGGCCGTACCCGGATTGTCGTGTTTGTCGCCAGCACGGGCCAGCTCAAGACCGGTTATTTCGGCGTGCTCACACAGGGCTTCCCACAGCTCGTGCGCGTCAATCGCGACGTGCTCAAACTCGATTCGACCGACAGCTGGGGCGACGCGGCGCCCGTGCTCTGCCGCGTCAAGATGATCAACGAGTTTCCGCTGATACCCGATCTCGAGCGGCTGGAAAGCATGCTCGTCAGCGAATCCGTCAAGGCCTGAGCGACGGGGCGCACACGCGCCCGGTGCTTCGAGTTGTTCAGCGGGTTTCAAGCCGCGACAAGGTCACCGTACAGAGCCTGCGCCAGCGTGACCGCAGCAACGGCGGCTGTCTCCGTACGCAGGATGCGGGGGCCGAGCGATACGCCGGCAAATCCCGCCACTTGTGCATCGTCGAGTTCCCTGTCGCTGAAACCGCCTTCGGGTCCGATCAGCAGGCACAGTGGTGCGTCGACGGTTTGCGGGAACCGGGTGCCGCTGCCGGGGTCGAGGATGAGCCGGGTGGCGTCGGCGCCTTGCTGGTTGCCGAACCATTCGTTGAGCTTGAGCGGGAGATCCACGAGCGGCGGCTGAATGCGCCCACACTGTTCAGCCGCGTTGTTCGCAACCCGCTGCCAGTGCTCGCGGCGTTTGTCGGCGCGCTTCTCGTCCAGGCGCACCACGCCATGTTGCGTAAGCACCGGCGTAATACGGCTCACTCCGAGTTCGGTCGTCTTCTGGACAACAAGATCCATGCGATCGCCCCGCGATACCCCCTGTACCACGTGTAACGCCAACGGCGATTCGACCGCCGCCTCGTCGGCCGTGTACAGGCGTTGCTTGAGGTCGAGCGTTACGCGCTGTTTATGCAGCGTCTTGATTTCGGCCGCAAACTCGCCGTCGCGACCGTTGAACACGCGCAAGCCTTCGCCGCGCTTGAGGCGCAAAACGCGACCCAGGTACTGGGCCGGTTCCGCACCCAGAGCAATTTCCTGCTCAGGGCGAAGCTCGAGGTTGGTGTAAAGGCGGGTCTTCATCGCGGGGTTTTGCGTTTTGCTCCGGCCGTTGACAGACGGCCCTTGGAGCCCGGAGTATGAACCTCGGGACACTATCGCCGCCAGTATTTCAGTACTTCTCTTTCATTACTCCTTTCTCGTTAGCCCACGCTGCCATGCCCGAGCCCCGATACGTCGTAGACACCGCAACCGGAATGCTGACGCCGGCGCGGCAGCGTCCGAGTCCCAACCGCGACCCGCGCCCTCGCGGCGCGAAGATCGAGCTCCTGGTTCTGCACGGCATTAGTCTGCCGCCGGGCGAGTACGGCGGCAGCGCTATCGAAGATCTGTTCTGCAACCGGCTCGATGCCGGCGCCCATCCCTATTTCGAGAGCATCTGCGAGCTTGAAGTATCGGCACACCTGCTGATCGACCGCTCAGGCAGGGTGACGCAGTTTGTGGCGTTCACGGAGCGCGCCTGGCACGCCGGCAGGTCGCGGTTTCGAGGACAAACGGCCGTCAACAATTTCTCAATCGGGATCGAACTCGAGGGCACCGACACGAGCCCCTACTCGGATGCGCAGTACACGGCTCTGGGCGCTGTGGCGAGCGCCCTGATCGAGGCCTACCCCGCCATCACGGCACGCCGCATGGCAGCACATTCGGACGTCGCGCCCGGCCGCAAGACCGACCCGGGTCCTGCTTTCGACTGGCAGCGGCTGTATGATGAACTCAGGCATCGCAAGCGTGCCTGAGATCCAGACACGCCTTTATCTCTCTGTTCCGTCCGATGAACCCGACAGCATGAACCCGACAGTATGAATCTCATAGCGCTACTCATTGGTATTGCGATCGAACGGCTCGCGACCCAGCTCTTCCACTGGCGGCGCCTCCGCTGGATGGATCGTCTGATCGATATGGGGTTCCGGGCTTCGAGGCGTGTGTCCGACTGGCCGGCGCTGCTGCCGATAGTGGCCCTGGCGGTGCTGCTTGCGCTTCCGGTGCTGATCGTCACGCTGAGCCTTGGCGACACGCTGCTCGGTTTCCCGTATCTGGCGCTGGCCATTGTCGTGCTGTTCTTCTCGTTGGGCCCGAAGGACATTGGTGAAGACGTTAATGAGTACTGCGAGGCGCTGGAGGCGGAAGAACCCGAGCGGATTCGCGAGACGGCAACGGCGCTTGTCGAGGGTGACGTGCCCGCCGACCGGCTAGAACGAATACACTGCGTCGAGGCGGCGGTTTGTGTGCAGGCGAACAACCGGCTGTTTGCCGTGATTTTCTGGTTCATCCTGATGGGTCCGCTGGGCGCGTGGGCGTACCGCGTGACCGACCTGATCCGTCGGCGCGCCGTATTCAACGACAGCCGGGCGAGCGAAGAAGAGGCGGCTGAACTCGGCAGGCTGCGCGAGGCGAGCACTCGCCTGCACGGTTGGCTGGCTTGGATACCGGCGCGCCTTACGGCCATCGGCTATGCCGTTGCCGGACATTTCGACGACGCGCTTGCCGCCTGGCGTGAATCGCCGGACGATCCGCCCGAGAGTACCTCCGAAGCCAGCGAGGCACTGCTGGCCCGCGTAGGCGTCGGTGCGCTGTCGCTTCGCGATCTCGAGGACGAAACGGTAACGGCGCGCGGCGTCCGCGGCGCACGCGCCGCGAACAAGCTTGTCTTCCGGCTGCTTACGATCTGGGCCGTGGTTATTGCCGCGCTGACGCTGTACGGCTGGTCCGTGTGATTCGCGGCGCTGGCCTGGGAGCGGTGCCGCTCCTGCTTGCGCTGGCCGCCTGTTCCGGCGATTCGCTGCCGACGATCGAAGAGCAGACGACGGCGCCCAAAATTGTCACGCTGGCACCGCACCTGGCCGAACTCGTCCATGCGGCCGGCGCCGGTGAAGGGCTTGTCGGCGTCAGCGCGTATACCGACTACCCGCCTGAGGCGGCGGCGCTGCCGCAGGTGGGCGATGCGTTTGGCGTCGATCAGGAGCGCCTCAAGCTGCTCGCGCCGGACCTCGTGTTCGTGTGGGAAAGCGGCACACCATCACACACCGTCGAAGAACTCAAGGCGGTCGGCTTGCCCATCGTGACGCTGCGTACCCGGCGTCTGGAGGACGTTGCCGTTGCGATCGAGGAAATCGGACGGCTGACCGGCAACGACGAGACGGCACGTGTCGAGGCGGCACGTTTTCGCGATCGCTTGCGCGCGCTGGGCGAGCAGCACACGGATCGTGAGCCGCTACGCGTTTTCTACCAGATTTCGTCACGGCCCCTGTACACCGTGAACGGCGATCATTTCATCAGCGAGCTGATCGAGTTGTGTGGCGCCAGCAACGTTTTCGACGATCTGAGCGAACTCGCGCCGCAGGTCGAGATCGAGGCCGTGCTGGGGCGCGACCCCGAGGCTATAGTCGGCGGCGGGGGTGCGGATGCATTTTCCGTTTGGGAGCGCTTCGAGAATCTTGCGGCGAATCGCTACGGCAACCGGTTGAGCGTCGACGTGCCTGCCCTCAGTCGTGCGAGCACACGTCTCGACGCCGCGGGAACGCAGCTTTGCGAAGTACTGGATCAGGCGCGAGAGAATCGGGCGGAAAGTCTGGCCGATCCCTAGTCCGATCGATCCTTAGCGGTTGCGATTCCAGAGAACCTCGCTGCCGGACTCCCGACGCGCAAGATTGCGCGCAATGACGAACAGGAGATCCGACAGACGGTTCAGGTAGCGCAGCACCTCCGGCCTCACATCCGATGCGTGCGCAAGCGTCTGCACCCGGCGTTCTGCGCGGCGCACGATCGTGCGCGCAAGGTGGCAGGCTGCGGCGGCCCGGCCGCCGCCCGGCAAAATAAAGTCTTTGAGCGGCGGTAGATCGGCATTGAGTCTGTCGAGTGTCTGCTCGAGACGCTCGATGTAGTCTTCGTTCACTGCGGCGTGACCCGGGATACACAGCTCGCCGCCGAGTTCGAACAGATCATGCTGCACTTCCGTCAGGACCGTGCCAATGTCCCCGTCAGCGGCGTCTTCCGCCAGCACGAGCCCAATGGCGCTGTTGGCCTCGTCGACCGTGCCGTAGGCCTCCACGCGCGCGTCGTCCTTGGCGACGCGGCTGCCGTCGCCCAGGCCCGTCGTGCCGTCGTCGCCCGTGCGCGTGTAGATCTTGCTCAATCGATTGCCCATCGTTGGCCCCTTGACCGGGTGAGGCGCTCGTGGGAGCGCGGTTTGCTGTGGCTACGCAGCAGGCTGGCTGTGCAGGTCAGGATTTTGCTCGGTCACCGTCGCGGGGGCAGCGTTGGAATCTGCTCATCACGAGCGTGTCCAGAACCCGCATCGCCAGGTCCCGTTCATCACGGCTTGCGGCAGGGATTCTCCAAGCGCGATGTACAGTAGGATTGCACCGTCTGGCTGTCAAGCACGCGCCCGGCTGCATCTGCTCGAATGGGCGTGATGGAGTACGCTTGTAGTCGGGCAGCCCAGAAGCGATAGTGCGCAAAATCCACAGGATGTGTCCAACAAACAGGTCGAACATGCACGAACATTCTCCGCTGCTGGCGACCGCCCTCGAGGCGGCGCGACAAGCCGCAGACATAAGCCGGCGCTATTTTCGCAGCAACGTCGAAGTCAGGACCAAGGAAGATCGTACGCCGGTGACTCAGGCGGATGTCGAATGCGAGCAGGCGATCCGCCGGATCATCCAGGATGCCTATCCCGAACACGGTTTCTACGGCGAGGAGACCGGCCAGACGCAGGCTGACGCCGACTACCTGTGGCTCGTCGATCCGATCGACGGCACCAAGGCGTTTGTCCGCGAGTATCCGTTTTTCTCGACGCAGATTGCCCTCATGCACCAGGGTGAGCTCGTGCTCGGCGTGTCGAGCGGCACCCTGTTCGACGAGCTGGCCTGGGCCGAGAAAGGCCGCGGCGCGTGGCTGAACGGCAAGGCGCTTTCGGTCAGCGAGATCGACGAGCCGGATCGTGCCGCCGTATCGACCGGCAACGTGAGCTCACTGGCGCAAAGCGCGGGCTGGCAGGCGCTCGGCGGTATTCTGGCCGCGGCGGACCGAACCCGCGGCTATGGCGATTTCTACCATTATCATTTGCTTGCGGCGGGCAAGATCGAGGCGGTCATCGAATCCGACGTCAACATACTCGATATCGCTGCGCTTGCGGTGATCGTTCGCGAGGCCGGTGGCGTGTTTACCGATCTCAACGGCAATCCGCCGGGTCTTACGACACGTTCGGTGCTGGCGGCGAATCCGCCTCTGCATCGGCAGTATCTCGAGAAGCTTCGTGGTCACGTGGACTGAAGGCCGGCACGAACACGCTGGTGTCCCCGGCGGCCAGCCGCTGCATGGGCGTGCCGTACAGCGCAAGCAGGTTTTCCGCGTTTAGAATGTCGTCCGAGCGGCCGAGCAGCCAGCGGCCGTCGCCGAACAGGAGCAGGCAACGATTACTAATGCGCGCGGCGAGGTTGACGTCGTGCAGCGACAGCGCAATGGCTTTGCCCTCGCCGGCCAGCTTTTCGATCAACGCGAGGACCTCGAGCTGGTGTTTCGGGTCGAGGTGATTCGTCGGCTCGTCGAGCAGCAGCAGTGCGGACCCTTGCGCGAGTGCCTGCGCCACGGCGAGTCGCTGGCGTTCGCCACCTGATAGTGTCAGCACATCGCGTTCCTGCATGCCCGAAAGCTCGAGGGTAGCGAGCGCGTCGAGCGCAATACGCCTGTCCTCGGCGGACTCGAGACCCAGCCGCGCGATGTGCGGATGCCGGCCGGTGAGGACGGTCTCGAGGACCGTTGCCGGAAATATGTCTTCGCTGTTCTGCGGCAGCAGCACGCGGCGGCGTGCCAGCTCCCTGGCCGGGATCGATCCTGGCGCGTCGCCTCCGATCCGGAGCGAGCCCGCCGCCGGACTGCGGAGCGCCGCCAGCGTGTGCAGCAACAGCGTCTTGCCGCTGCCGTTCTTGCCGAGGATTGCCAGTATCTCGCCCCGCTCGAGTTCGAGATCCAGCGCGCCCACGAGCAACCGCTCGGCAACCGTTACATCGATCCCGGTGGCCGAGAGCAGAGTGCGGGCGGAAACGTGCATACCGCGAGAGTAGCTCAGCGGGGCTGACTCGCATAGGGCGTGCTCGTCTGAGTGCTATTCAGCCAGGCGAATCTCCGCAGCGGTCTGCGGCCCGATGAGCGCGTAGCTCAGGCTTTGCGGGATGACGGCTTCGCTGGCGGACAAGGCGATGCGGCCGCCCATGATTTCGGCATAGCGCTGCGGGTACAGCGGTTGCCGGTCGGGTTCGGCAAGCCCGTGCGGTCCCACCGGCTGCCCCGTGCCGGCTTCGTACTTGTCGCTGGCTCCGAGCGTATGCAGGAACTCGTGGGCAATGATGACGTTGTTCTTTGAGCTGAGTTGCCGGCTTGCGTAGGCGTTGACGATGCCGAACATCCCTTTTTCGACACCCACGGAGTTCTCGAGCGGCAGCACCCGATCCGGTTTGTGGTAGCGAACAAAAATGCGCACGTCGGGCGCAATGCGCTCCTGCCCTTCGGTGGCGTTACCGGCCCACGCGCGCATGCGCAGCGACCACCACATGATCTCGGCAACGTTCGGGTTGTCGTCGAGCGCCGGTGGCTGTTCCAGGACCGGCTGCCCCAGCGTGACGCGGACAGGGCGTTCGATGGTTCTGCCGTAACGCTTCGCCTCCCGCGCGATGAAGGTCTCGATACTCTCGAAATCCTCCGCTTTGAGGCGGGCGATGTACCGGTCGGCGGCCTGGCTGCCGTCGGCATTGATCGGGTACACGCCGATGTACAGGCTCTCCTGCCAGTCCGTGCTGTAAAACCGGGTCAGCCACGCGTCCGTGGCGACAAAGGCCAGTATGAGCAGCAGTATGGCGATACGGATTTTGCGGAACATGGGTGTTGTGGCTCGTCGTGCTTTACGCGGTCTTTGGGCGACCCTGATTAGAGAATAAACGGCGCAAGATCGCTGTGGCAGGCGTCGCAGTTCACGCGTTTTCCGTGGTTCGTTGCTATGGCGCTTCCAGCGCGGGCGCGCGACGGACACGCGTCGCCTGCTCGAACGCGTACGCGGCTTCCAGCAGTGTCTGTTCGGTAAAGGGCCTGCCGATAAACGACAAACCTATTGGCAGACCTTTCGCGAAACCGGCCGGGACGCTGACATTGGGGTAGCCGGCAATCGCCGCATAGCGGCTGCTGCCGACGTCGAAAGCGTCGCCGTTGATGGTGTCGGTCATCCACGCCGGCCCGTTGCTGGGTGCGACGATTGCGTCGAGCTCGTGTTCGCCGAAGGCGTCGTCGAGCGCGGTTCGCGCGAGCCGTCTGCCCGCGTCGAGGGCGTCCCGGTATTCCTGATCGGTCAACGGCCCCTTGGCGTCCGACTGCAGCATGAGCTCCTGGCCGAACAGCGGCATAACCTGCCCTGCGTTCACCTTGTTGAACTCGATAATGTCCGCAAGCGAATCGAACGGCGCGCCGGATTGTTCAAAGTAGCGGGCGAGACCGTGCTTGAACTCGTAGAGCAGGACAGTGAACTCATGTCGGCCGGCATCGCCGATGTCGAGGTCAATCGGGTCGACAATCTCGGCGCCGGCTTCGGTCAGTGCGGCGATGCTCTCGGCGAACACGCGTTCGACTTCCGGGTGGTCGCCGCTGCCGTAGAAGCTGCGCAGCACGCCGATACGGCGGCCCTTCAGCCCGTCGGCGGCGAGATTGGCCGTGTAGTCGGGAACCCCTGTTGCAACGGATTGAGGCAGCGCGGCGGAGGCGGGGTCGCGTGGATCGCTCCCCGTCATGGCGCTCAGCAACAACGCCGCATCGCGCACGCTGCGCGCCATGGGGCCGGCGGTGTCCTGGCTGTGCGCGATCGGCACGATGCCGCTGCGGCTCAGGAGCCCCAGCGTTGGCTTGATGCCGACAATACCGTTCGCGCCGGAAGGGCACACGATCGAGCCGTCGGTTTCCGTGCCGACCGCAACGCTCGTGAGGTTGGCCGCCACGGCAACGCCCGATCCGCTGGAAGATCCGCAGGGATTGCGAGCGAGGTCGTAAGGGTTGCGGGTCTGTCCACCGACGCTGCTCCAGCCGCTCGAGCTCATCGGCGAGCGAAAGTTGGCCCATTCGCTGAGGTTGGTCTTGCCGAGTATCACCACACCGGCGTCGCGGAGCCGCTGCACGACAAATGCGTCCTCCGTCGCGACGTGATCGGCTAATGCGAGCGAACCGGCGCTGGTTGTCATTCGATCTGCCGTATCGATATTGGCTTTCAACAGCACCGGGATGCCGTGCAGCGGGCCGCGCGGTCCGGACGTATGCCATTCCTCGTCAAGCGATCGTGCAATCGTCAGCGCATCCGGATTCAGTTCGATGACCGAGTTGAGCGTGGGTCCGCTGCTGTCCAGCCGTTCGATGCGCTCGAGATACCATGTCGTAATGCGCTCGGAACTCAGTTCGCCGCGCTGGATCCGGTCGTGCAGCTCGGCAATGCTGGTCTCTTCGAGATCGATATCGGGCTTCGAGCAGGCGACGAGGCAGAGGACGATCAATGCCGTTAACAGTCTGTGCATACGGGTTCCGGGCAGGAGCGGTGAATCGGAATCGGCCTGAGACTAGCACAGTGACGGCCCGGGTCCCGCGCGGCGAACCCGGGCCAGGTTGAGGTTTTAGACCAGTTCCCAGGCGGAGGCGTTTTCCTCCAGATGAGCGACGGACGTCGTGCCCGGAATGACAACGATGTTGGGCGATCGGCGAAGCAGCCATGCGAGCGACTCCCGGGCCGGCAATCGAGCGCCCGGCTTCATCGGATGAGCGCCCAGCGGCCCATACGGGATAAAAGCAATCCCTTTCTCGGCCGTGTAGTCGACGAGTGCGTCCTGGTTTCTTTCCGCGGAGTTGTAGCGGTTTTGCACGGACGCAATCGGCGCAACGGCAAGCGCGCGATCCAGCGCCGATTGATCGACGTTCGACAACCCGATGAAACGCAGTTTGCCGGCTTGCCGGGCCTCCTCGAGGGCACCGATCGATTCCTCGATGTCGACGTCCGGATCGACACGATGCAGCTGAAACAACTCGATGCGGTCCAGCTTGAGGTTTTGCAGTGCGGAGTCGACGTGCTGCCTGAGCGTTTCCGGCCGTCCGTCCGTCACGATTCGATCGGAGGCTAGTTTGTCGACACCGCCTTTGGTCGCAATGACGACTTCGCGTGGGTTGTGCGCCAACGCTTCACCCAGCAGTTTGTCGGTCCATTCGGGCCCGTAGGCGCGGGCGGAATCGAAGAAATTGATGCCCAGTTCCGTGGCGCGCTCGACGAGCGCCTTGCCTTCTTCCCAGCGAGGGTAGCGGCCAAAGTTTCCGGGCTGTCCCGACAGCCGCATTGCGCCGTAACCCAGGCGATGGATTTTGCGTTCGCCGCCGAGCAGGAAGTGCTTCTGTATGGATGTCATGGTGTTCTCCAGTCCGTGTGGGTTGCTGGAGACGACTTTGCCGCTGCGACCGGGTATTTGGTAGACGGTTTTCGCGAGTCTTTGTTATTCGTATAGCAAATGGTTATTCGTACAACAGCCGTTTAGCCCCGGATCGCCTCGACCTGCTCGTAGAGATCGTTGCGGGCCTCGGGGGCGCCGACCGACTGCGGGAACACTGAACCCGGACAATAAAAAGCCCCGCGGCGTTAGCGGCGGGGCTAGTTTTCTCTTTCTTTTTATCAAAAGAGGTAACTGCAAATTCGGTCGATGGGTACTGCTTATATTGTTGTTATTGGATCTGGATCTTTTTGTTTTTGGAGTTGTTGTTCTTCTGGCGTCTAAATCCTTAACGTACCCGATGCGTTCGACCGAACGCAGTTACACTTCGCTTGGGCACGTCCTACAAAGCAAGAGCTGTGCCAAGTGATCGTGTGGAAGTCGGTATCAATGAGTTAGCGTTGCACGGTCTGGTAAAGAAGACACTTTTTTTACATTTTTGTAAAGAAAATCGACAAAATCACTGGCTCGATACTGGAACGTTTCCAAGCAACCTCGTACAAGCTCCTGAAAACTCGTCAGATTGTCCAGCCCCGACAAAAACGCGACAGTTTCAACGGTTTCGTTCGCGTCGGCGAGGCCAAGGAATTGCAGTTGCGTCGGCACGCGGTAAAGCCGTGACCGCTCCTGTCAAATTTTCCGACACTTCGGTGCTGTCGAACGCGTCGATCAAACGCCCGGCGCTCAAGAAACGGCCGTGATGCACAACGCCGACGACGTTGGCTGCGTCTTCGATGGAGCGCAACGGATCACCCGCGACGAGCACAAAACTGGCCGCGGCGCCCGGCGCAATTCTGCCCGCCCGAAGGCCCAGCCCAAGCGCGCCCGCGGCGTTGACGGTGGCCGCCTTGAGCGCGTTGTGAGGCGTCAGCCCGGCCGCTACGAGCGCGCGCAGTTCCGCATGCTGAGCGACGCCCGGCGGCAGCGCGTTGGGCGCACTGCCGAGCACGAGATCGCTCACGATATTGCCGAGTGCCGTTCTCTCCGCCAGCGGTCGCGCTCTTTGGGGGCGCAGGCCGATGGCCTGCCGGCGCGTGAACAGCTCGTCGACGCCCGGAGTATCCGTATGCGCCAGCGACGACACGATCGTCACTGCGCTGCCGCCATTGACGGCAAGGTCGGCATAGCGGCGGCCTGCCGGAGAAACCGGCAACGCTTCCCCGCCGAGCACCAGCCCGGCACCCGCTCCCAGACCCGCCTGCCAGTTTTCAGCCAGGACCGGCACGCCAGCCTGCTGCCAGGCCCCCGTGGCCGCGCGCAGGCTTTGTCCGGTGCTGCGGTCGCCGTTGAGCAGCAGCAGCCAAGGATGCGGTTCTTCGCTCGTGACCGTGTTCATCGACGCCGCGCGCAGCAGCCGGGGTCCGGGTGTGGCCGCGTCGGCCCAGCGGGTATCGAGCGCTTCGGCATCGCCGCGGGCCGTGACCAGGGTTGTGATACCGAAACTCAGGAGCCGCGCTCCATCAGCATCGCTGACAACGGCAGGCAGCTTTGCGTACACGTCGATGAGCCCGGGTATGACGGTAATGTCGCCGAGATCGATCAGGATTTCCCCGGGCCGCGGGCGGCTCGGTTCGACCGCGGCAATCAGGCCGTCGCGGACGACGACGTCGACGTCCCGCCGATAGTCGCCTGAAAGGCCGTCGAACAGACGCGCGGCTCTGACGATCAGCGGGCGCGCATCGACCGTGGACGCAAAACGTCGGCTGAGTGCCTTGCCGTCCATAGCCGTTACCGGCGCTTCGAGGCGTGCCTCGAAAGGCAAGGTCGATGGCTGCCACGCATCGAACGCGCGCTGTCGGATTTGACCGCCCGCTGTGTAGGTCAGCTGCCCGCGGTCTTTCCACGCAACGCGACCGAGAAAAATATCCTCGTCTTCGAGCAGCGTGCGAACCAGCCGCGGCGTCGACAGGATGACCATGTCGATACGGAGCGCGTCGGGCGCGTGCCGGATAACCGTCACGAGGCTTTTGTCGGGGCGAAACGAGGGTGCCGACAAGGCGTCGTCGCTTTCGAGGAGAACCTCGTCGGTTTCGCCGAGGCGCCTCAACATCAGCCGGTAGCGGCCGGCATTGCGGTGCACGTAGAGCAAGTCGCGGCCGTCATCGGACCAGCTGGGCCAGGTGGCCTCGCCGGCGCCGTGCGTCAATCGCCAGCGCAATCCGGTGGCAACGTCCAGTTCCCAGAGAGCAAAGCCCTGGCCGTCGACGTCGGCGGAAAACACAATGCGATCGCCGTCCGGGTGCCAGTCCGGTTGGGCATAGGTCCTGAACTCGGTCGCCACCGGGTAGGTCGAGCGCTGATCGAGACTGTAGAGCCACAGTTCGGCATGCTGGCCCTGTTCCGCGACGTACACGAGAGATTGCCCGTTGGGCGAAAATCGCGGGCTTCTCGCCGGGTGCAGGTCGTTGGCCAGCCGCTCGGCTGCGCCCCCGCCGGGCGGCACCAGCCAGAGTCCACCCACGAGGTCGGTGACGACCCAGCCGTCGGCGCGGATATCCGCCTGAATATTTGTGCCTTCGCGCACTATCGTGTCGAGGTCCGCCGCGGCGGGCTGGGCGGCGAGCAGCGCCAGCGCGGCCATCCACGATCGTGTCCGGCTAAGCTTACTGCGCATAGTCTGCCTCGACCTCGATGTCGCCGCCGTCGTGGCTGACGGTCAGGCGGATCGTCAGCGGACGACAGCAGACCTCACAGTCTTCAATGTAGGACTGGCTACCGGCCGACGGATCCACGAGTACGGAGATTGCCGCATTGCAGGCCGGGCAAAGCAGCCGCTTTTCTTCGAGCGTGTTGTGCAAGGGCTTCGAGCCTTGAAAAAGGTGCGCAAACGAATCGGCGGAAGGGTATCAAACGCCGTGTCCGGCATCACGAGCCTTGAGCAGGCGTTTCGCTCTTGCCGATCCCGCCTTCTCGACGCGGATCCGCGGCCACGCCGAACTGCCCAAAACCATCGTAATGCGCGGCCGCCACGCCGCCGAAGTACATGCTGGTCGTATCGAAACGGTTGACCGGCAGTGTGGTCTCCGGAATGTCCAGGCCGGGCTCGACCATGAGGCGGTCTTCTGACCCGCTGGTATCGACGTGCAGACGCGGATGCGCAATGGCCTCTTCCAGAGGCCAATCGAATACGAAGCGGGCAACCAGGGCCTGCAGCAGCGCCGTCGTAATGCGATCCGCACCCGGCGAGCCGACGGCCATGACCGCGCGCTCGAGGCCTGCTTCGACCGAGCGGCAAACGGTGGGCGCCATGTTGGACGGCAGCCGGCTGCCGATCGGTCCGGCGTCCAGCCCGCGGCGGTTCAGCTCCAGTTCGCCCATGCAGTTGTTGAGCCACAGGCCCGTGCCATCGGGCATTTCGCCCGCGCCGTACCCGGACGATGCGGTAACTGCGCAGCCGAGCCCGCTGTCGTCCACGGCGGACGTGTGCACCGTGGATGCGGACGTATGAGGGCCGGTTAGTTCGCCGCTTTTTGCCAGTTTCAGCAGGCGGCCGGCGACTTCGCCCACGTCCTCGGCCAGATCGAGGTGCTCGCGCCGGTAGTCGAGGCAACGGTGCTGTATCCGGATCAGATCGGCGAGCGCTTGTCTGTCCCAGCGCTGATGCCCGGTGCGGGCGAACGCCGCCAGCATGGCCCCCAACACGCTGCCGCCGATGGCGGGCGGCGGGTTGCTGGCGATACGCCAATCACCGCTCTCGACGACCAGCGCGGGCCTGACGACGGCTTCATAGCTCTGCATGTCTTCGTAGGTCAGCATGCCGTCGCCTGCGCGGACGTGATCGACCATTTGCCGGCCGAGTTGGCCGCAGTAAAAAGCCCGGGCGCCTTCTTCGGCGATGTGGCGGAGCGAGTCGGCGAGGTGCGGCACGTGGATGAGGCTGCCGGCATTGCGCAGTGCGCCGTCCTCGTGCAGCGCGTCGAAACCGTCGCGACTGCGGCCAAAAATGGGCACGCCTGAATAACCCAGGTAATAGTGGCAGGCCGACGACAGCGGAAAACCCTTGTCCGCCGCCGCAATGGATGGCGCTAGCAGGTCGGCCCACGCCGCCCGGCCATAGCGTCGCCAGGCACATTCGACAGCAGCCAGCGAACCGGGAACGCCAACGGAGCCGGGGCCCACGAGGGTCTCGATGCCTCCGCCGTAGTCCAGCTCGACCCGCGCAGTGCCGTGGCCGCGTTCATGCGCTTCGAGACCGCGGCCCGGGACGGCAACGTTGCCGTCAATCGTGACCGGATCCGAATCCGGGCCCCACACCGTAACGTAGGCGCCGCCCGCCAGCGCGCACACGCCCGGCTCCGTGTTCATCGTCAAGAGTGAGGCCGCCAGCGCGCAGTCCACGGCGTTGCCGCCGCGAGCCTGGACCTCCAGCGCCGCCTCGGCCGCCAGTGCCGACGTGGTGGCGACCGCGACGGCTCCGCCGGGCTTGGTCACGGTTCGGTGCGCCTCCCGTCAGGCATCAAAATGGATGATCGAGCGTATGCTCTTGCCCTCGTGCATGAGGTCGAACGCCCGGTTGATGTCCTCGAGCGGCATCGTGTAGGTAATAAATTCGTCGATCTTGATGTCGCCGTCCATGTATTGCTCGACCATCCCGGGCAGCTCCGAGCGACCTTTGCAGCCGCCGAACGCCGAGCCGCGCCAGACACGACCCGTGACGAGCTGGAACGGCCGCGTCGAGATTTCCTTGCCGGCGCCGGCGACGCCGATGATCACCGACTCACCCCAGCCCTTGTGGCAGCACTCCAGCGCCGAGCGCATGAGGTCGACGTTGCCGACGCACTCGAACGAGTAGTCGACGCCGCCGCCGGTTAGCTCGATGATGACGTCCGTGATGGGGGCGTCGTAATCGCGCGGGTTGACCACGTCGGTGGCGCCGAGCTGGGTTGCCAGCTCAAACTTGTCCGGGTTGACGTCCACGGCAATGATGCGCCCGGCTTTTGCCATCACGGCACCCTGGATAGCGCTCAGGCCTACGCCGCCGAGGCCAAATACGGCAACGCTGGCTCCGGGTTCGACTTTGGCGGTGTTGATCACGGCGCCTATGCCCGTCGTGATGCCGCAACCGAGCAGGCAGACTTTCTCGAGCGGTGCTTCGGGGCTGATTTTAGCCACGGAAATTTCCGGCAACACGGTGTAGTGGCTGAATGTCGACGTCCCCATGAAATGAAACACCGGTTTGCCGTTCAACGAAAACCGTGAGCTGCCGTCCGGCATGAGCCCTTGTCCTTGTGTGACACGAATGGCCTGGCAGAGATTGGTTTTGCCCGACGTGCAGAAATTGCATTCGCCGCATTCCGGCGTGTAGAGGGGAATGACGTGATCGCCGGGACGAACGCTGGTCACGCCCGCGCCCACTTCCTCGACGACGGCGCCGCCTTCGTGACCCAGCACCGAGGGGAACAGGCCCTCGGGATCGTCTCCGGACAGCGTAAACGCATCGGTGTGGCAGACACCGGAAGCGATGTTGCGAATCAGCACCTCTCCCGCGCGGGGCCCCTCGAGGTCGAGTTCTTCGATGACAAGCTCTTTACCGGCCTCAACGGCCACAGCGGCGCGAGTTTTCATTGGGGTCCCCTTCGAGTCTCAAGCGTTTTGTTGTTGTGGGCGTCTGACGCGCAGCGATGACGATACGCGCTTCACTCCCGGGACGGCAAGTCGGGTGCGCGCGGCGAGCCTGGGCAAGCTTTCAGCGCGCGTTCATAAAAGTCCCAAGAAACAGCGGCTTGCGTTAAGCCGGAGTTCATTCGTGCGGATCGACAATGGCCCTGCATCAAAACGGATAGCAAGGAGGGATCCATGAACATCCGGCACGCTCGACCCAGACAGGCCGCCACAGGCATTGCGCTCGCCGCCGCAGTATTGCTGCTCATGCACACGGGCACGGCCGAAGCACACGGCCAGGGTCATCATCAGCACAAACCGGGCTACGACTGGTACGTCGACGTGCACTACCGGCACGGCTACCAGCGTTCGAAGCGGATGCCGCGCTGGCTGCGTCGGCACGACCATTTCAAACACTGGTACTGGAACTCCCGCGTGCGCTACAAGCGTCACCTCTCATGGAACGACGTTTATCGCATCTACCAGCACCGTGTAGGTCATCACTACCGCTGGAAAGAGCGTCGCTATCGGGACCGGCACTACGATCGCTACGAACGCCGCTATTGGTACGACGATGACGACTACGAAGATCGTCGTCATCGGGACCGCCGCAAGCACCGTCGCGACCGCGACGACGACTGAGGCCCGGCCCGCGGCATTCGCTTTTCGCGAGTGCACAATACAGCCGCTGCTCCGTTGGGGCAGCGGCTTATTTTGTTCCTCGGCTATCGCCCGAGAGCCAGTATTTTTGCGGCTTGAGCCCTGCTGCGGTACAACGACCAAGCGTTAATACCGTGTCTTACGCACGTGGAAGGGGCAGATGGATCTCAGCAAGCTACGCAATCGGCTCTCCGACATTGACCGCCAGCTCGTCGAACTCATTGCGGCGCGGCAGGAGATTGTCGGCGAGATAGGCCGCAACAAGCTCGAAAGCGGAACGGCAACGCGCGACTACGCGCGCGAAAAGGAAGTCATCGACATGGGCCGGCAGCAGGCCCGCGAGCTGGGACTCGATCCCGAGCTCGCGGAGGTCGTTTTGACGCGGCTCATCGAGACCTCCCTGGCCAGCCAGGAACGTGATCGGGTGATTGCGGAAGGCCAGGGGGACGGCCGTACTGCGCTGGTGATCGGCGGCGCCGGCAAGATGGGCCGCTGGTTCGTCGACTTCTTTCTGAGCCAGGGTTTTGCGACCAGTATTGCCGATCCGGGAACGGAAGAAGGGCCGGGACGATATCGTAACTGGACCGATGCCGGGCTCGACTACGACGTGATTGTCGTGGCGGCGCCGCTGGCGGCGTCGGGCCGCATTTTGTTGCAGCTGGCCGTGCTGAAACCGGCCGGTCTCGTGTTCGATATCGGTTCGCTCAAGACGCCGCTGGTCGAGGGCCTGCGGGAGCTGAAGGAGGCCGGCTGCCGCGTCACCTCGCTGCATCCCATGTTTGGGCCCGATACGAGACTCCTGTCCGGTCGGCACCTGATTTTTTGCGATGCCGGCTGCGCCGAGGCGACGGCCGCCGCCAAGGACCTGTTCCGCTCGACAATGGCCGAGCGTCTCGACATGAGTCTCGAGGAACACGATCGCCTGATCGCCTACGTACTGGGTCTGTCGCACGCGCTGAATATCGCGTTCTTCACGGCGCTTGCGGAGAGCGGCGAGGCGGCGCCGAGACTCGCGCAGCTTTCCTCCACGACCTTCGATTCCCAGCTGCTCGTGTCGGAGGCGGTCGCCCACGACAACCCGCACCTGTATTTCGAGATCCAGAACCTGAATCGTTTCGGCGGAGAGGCCCTAAGCGCGCTCTCGGAAGCCGCCGAGCGCATCCGGAATGTCGTCGCGGCCGGCGACGAGCAGGGTTTTGTCGAGCTCATGGAGAACGGCCGGCGGTATTTCGAAATGCGCGGCTAACCGTGCGCGACGGGCAGAGGCGAGAGACTTCGGGCTTCGCGACGGGCATCCGCGACGCGGGCCGGGTGATCTGGTAAAAGGACCAGCCTTGTCTAGCGTGAATTTGAGTGCGCGAATGTAATGTCCAGGGTGGCTGAACTCGAAGCGGAGCTCTCGAAGGCGCGCGAAGCGCTCAGAGAACTGACGACCCAGGTCGCGCAGAACGAGGAGAAGATGCGCCGCAGCCAGCAGCGCGAGTTTCGCCTGCTGAACGCCGCCGACCTGTTCGCCCTGTTCAGTGAACTCAGCGGGGGTTTAAGAGAAAGTTACGGGCTCGACGCGGTCAGCGTGGTGCTTGCCGACCCCGATCACGATCTTCGCCACCTGCTGCTGGCCGCCGGGACGCCGGCGGAAGATATCGAAGGGCTCAAACTCGTCGAGAGCCTGAGCGGCCTCGCTCCGCAGTACGTGGCGCTTCGGCAGCCCTGGTTGGGCGAATTTCGCGCCTGCGACCACCAGATGATCCTGCCCGAGCAAAAAAGCCCCGGCAGCGTCGCCATGATCCCGCTGACCTACCGCGGCCACCTGACCGGCTCGCTGAATTTCGGCAGCAACGACCGCGAACGGTTCCGGCGCGAGCTGGCCAGCGATTTTCTGCTGCATCTCGGCGTGATTGCCTCGTTTTGTATCGAGAACACCGTCAACCGGGCGCGGCTTCTGCGCAGCGGTTTTACCGATGTGCTGACGGGTTGGCACAACCGCCGCTACCTGCAGGTGCGTCTCAAGGAGGAGCTGGCGCGCGCCAAGCGCGACCAAACGGAACTCGTCTGCCTGATGCTCGACATCGATCACTTCAAGCGCGTCAACGACACGTGGGGGCATGCGGCCGGCGACGCCGTATTGAGCGAACTGGCACAGCGGATCGAATCCGAGGTCCGCAAGAGCGACGTTGCGGCGCGTTTTGGTGGCGAGGAGTTTGTCGTGCTGCTCCCCGATACCGACACGCGCGCGGCGGAGAAGCTCGCCGAGCGTATTCGCCGCGCCATCTCGGCGGCCCCCGTGGCGCTCCCCGATGGTGGCGAGACCGTCATCACAACGTCGATCGGTATTGCGTCGACTCGCCCGGCGGCTGACGCCGCGGAACTCAAGACGGAAGGTGACGCGCTGCTCGCGCGCGCCGACGTGGCTCTCTATCGCGCCAAAACCAACGGTCGCGATCGTGTGGAGGTGGAACCGTGACCATGAGCATTCGGCAGACCCGGGGTTTCCGACGTTGTAGCGTGCTGGCCGTGCTTTTCTCGATGGCGGGCTGCTCGCCGCCGCAACCGGCCGAGCCGGAGACCGAAGACGCAAAAGCGCCGGCTTCGACAACGGAGCGTCGATCCGAACCGGTGGTCGTCTATGCCGATGCACCCGGCGAGGACGCGCTGCGACAGGTGTTTGCCGCATTTACCGAAGAGACGGGCATTCCCGTTACGGTGCGCTCTGCGGACAGGGCGCAAAACCTGCGGGACATCATGAACAAGACCGGCGCGCCGCCGGCCGACGTGCTGCTGACCGACAATGTGACCGACATCTGGCCGGCCGCGGACGACGGTGCGCTCCGCGGGCTCGGTGCGGATAGCGGCATCGACGATTTGCCGACGGCGTACCGGGATCCTGACGACCAGTGGTTCATGCTCGGCACCAGCCGCTTTGTCATCGTCCGTGCCGCCGGCGTCGGCGATGCGCCGCCAGCGCCGCCAGCGTCGCTCGCGGACCTGGCGGACGCGCGGTATGAGCGTCAACTGTGCGCGTCGACTTCGAGCGGCGTACACAATCTCGAGCTGATCGCACAACTCATAGAGGTGGAAGGTGTCCGGGCGGCGGAAATCATGGTTCGCCAATGGCTGGCAAACCTCGCGCTGCCGCCTTTCGAATCGACGGACAAGCTGCTCGACGCCGTCGCCGCAGGCAGCTGTCCGCTGGCGATCGTGATCGAGCGCGAACTCGAGGTCCGGCAGCGCCTTGTTCAGCAAAGAGAATTCGATTCGGTTCGACCGACCGAGGTCTACGGGACGGCGTTTGCCGTAGGGATTGCGCGCTACGCTCGCTACCCCGAATCGGCAACCGCGTTGCTGGCATGGTTGCTCGACGGCGACGGTCAGGCGGCTTTTGCACAAGAGGCTGCGGTTGCCCCGCTAGGCGACGGCACCAACCTGCCGCCGAATTTCGCCAGCATAGGCTGGCGGCACGAAGAGGCGCGGTTGCTCGCCGAGCGTGCCGGCTGGCGGTAGACCTGACGGTCGCCGTGTCGACTGGCGGTCCTATCGGTAGCGCGCGCTCCTGCTGATCAATATCAGGAACAGCGGCACACCGACGGCGGCGGTCAGTGCACCGACAGGCAGCTGCCGCGGCGCGAGTACCGTGCGCGCAAGCGTATCGGCCAGCACGAGCAGCGTGCCGCCCGCGAGTGCCGAGGCCGGTATGACGATCCGGTGGTCGCTGCCCGCGACGAGGCGGATCAAATGCGGCACGACCAGCCCGATGAAGCCAATGACCCCCACCGTCGTCACGGCGATTGCCGTGGCCAGCGAGGCCAGCACAAACACGCTGTAGCGAACCCCGCGGACCGGCAGTCCGACGATAGAGGCCTGCAGCTCACCTCGGGCGAGCACATTGAGGTGACGTGCGAGGGCCATGCTGACGGCGGCGACAATCGCCAGTACCAGGAGGCTTCGGCCGGGTTCGAGCGCAAAACTCAGGTCACCCATGAGCCAGAACAGCATGCCGCGCAGGTGCTGGTCGGGGCTCAGCGCCAGCAGCAGAGTGGTAGCCGCGCCGAAACCGCTGGCGAGCACAATACCCGTCAACAGGAGTCGCGTCGGCGTCCAGCTTCCCGTGCCGTGCGCCACCGAGAATACGACCAGGGTTGCGAACAGAGCGCCGCCGAACGCAGCGGCATCGACGGCAATGCTCGACAGGCCGAACAATATGGCAAGCAGCGCAAACACTGCGGCGCCGCCCGAGCTGCCCAGAATATAGGGTTCGGCGAGTGGATTGCGGAGCAGGACCTGCATCAGCACACCCGCGATCGCCAGCATGCCGCCGACGGCAAACGCCGATAGCGCGCGCGGCAGGCGCAGCTCGAGCACGAGTTCCGTGGCCGCTGCCGGCGCGTCGCCGGTAAGCGCCGACAGGCTCTCGAAGAATCCGAGACCGACGCTGCCGCTGGCGATTGCGGCGAGCAGCGCCGCCAACGCCAGCACGAGGAGGGCCGCAAACAGGGCGGTCTGTCGGGCAAGTTTCATCCGCTTTCCGTATGGCCCGTACCCGGGCCGAACATGGAACCTATCTCAAGGCTGGCCCGTAAGCTAAATCAAAGCTTCGTCACGGCACAAGCACTCTGCCTTGGTGTACTCTAACGAGTAAGTGAAGGTTGGGTTACGGTTGCGATGAGCAACGATTGGATCGATGAAGACGGCTTTCGTGCGAATGTCGGCATCATCCTCGCCAACGATCGAGGCAAGCTCCTGCTCGGTGGCCGCGTAGGTGCGAAGGGCTGGCAGTTCCCGCAGGGCGGCATGCTCGTCGGGGAGCCGCCGGAAACCGCAATGTATCGGGAGCTGCGCGAGGAAGTCGGCCTGACGCCGGCGGATGTCGACCTCCTGGGCGTGACCGAAGACTGGCTGCGCTACACGCTGCCGAGGCGTTTTGTGCGCCGGCACAGCGAGCCGCTGTGCATCGGACAAAAACAGCGCTGGTTCATGCTCCGATTGAAACAGGCGGCGGTGGATCGTTTGCGCTTCGATCTGGGCGACAAACCGGAGTTCGATCGTGTGCGCTGGGTGGATTTCTGGCGGCCGGTGAACGAAGTCATCTATTTCAAGCGCCGTGTCTACGCCCGCGCTCTGCATGAGCTGGGCCCGGCCGTTTATCCCGACGGCCTGCCGCCGCGGCCGCGCTGGTGGCCAAAACGCTGGCGCGTAGTGTTCGACAAGGATATCCGCGCCATGGAAGCGGCAAAGCCCGCCAGTGAAGGCAACGGCGGCGAACCTTGATCGCCGGGGCCGGAAAACAAAGGGCGGGCTAAAACGGCTTGGCGACCGCCAGACCGACGATACCCAGTAAGAACACGACCGGAATCTCGTTGAACCAGCGCAGCCAGCGCGTGTTTTCCGGGCGTTCCCCCGCTTTCAGGCGGCGCATCCACAACAGGCATCGATAGTGGTAGACAGCGAGTCCCGCCAGCAGCGCCAGCTTGACGTGAAACCAGCCGGCGGTCAGCAGCGCCGTATTGAGGCCCAGCAGCAGGAGCCCGAAGACGAGCGTCAGGACGGCGCCGATCGTCATTATTGCGAACAGGCGCCGCTCCATGACCACGAAGCGCTCGAGGCTCAGGGAATCCGTGGTGTCGGCGTGGTAGATGAAGAGCCGCGGCAGGTAAAAAATGCCGGCAAACCAGGTCACCATAAAGGCGACGTGCAGCGCCTTGATCCAGAGGTACATGAGGCTCGTTTTTCCTGTCCGGTTCCGCGTGACGGCAGTTTGCACGATGTGCGAAGGCCCGACCAGTCGCTGACGCAAGGGCGTGCGCCGCCGGACCCACGCGTCTGCCGGCTGCCTGACCGGTGTTCTCAAACGTGACCTGGCGCACTTCTGTTGCTGCGCGTCGCGGCGTAACATAACGCCTTTTCCGACGGGTCTTGCGCTCTTGGCGACCGGTAGCTCCTCTTACAAGAACGGCCATTCGAGCCCGCTGATGCGCCTCGCGCTCGTGGCGTTGGCCGTTGCGGCAGCCTATCTGGTGTTCGAATTCGGCCGAATCCAGGCCGGCTACAACGTGCTCGAGGCGGCGGCTGAGCGGCGCGACCTCAATCAGGAGATCGACGCGCGCGAGGATGATATCGCACGTCTCGAGGAGCAGATCGTCATGCTCGAGACGGAGGCCGAAATCGAACACGCCGCATACAAGGACGTCGAGGCGAGCCTCGGCGACCTGGAGGTCAAGATCCAGGAGCAGCGCGACGCCATTGCGTTTTATCGCGGTATCGTGTCGCCGAGCGACGGCAATTCCGGCCTGCGCGTGCAGGATCTCAAGCTCAGCCGCGCCGATCGGGAGCGTGCCTTCAATATCCGGCTTGTGCTCGTACAGGCGATGAAACACGACCGTAAGGTGTCGGGCAGCGTCGCGCTGACGATCGAAGGCAGTGAGAACGGCGCCCCCAAGAGCTATTCCTACGCGGAACTCCTGCCCGATGATGCCGACAAAGCCTGGGCGTTTTCCTTCCGCTATTTTCAGGATTTCGATCGCGAGGTGATCTTGCCCGACGGCTTTACGCCGGAGAGCGTCACGGTAGCGGTCAATTCGCGCACGCGCTCGATCGCGAGCATAGAACAGAGTTTTCGCTGGGATCTGAACCTCGGCTGACGCCGAGCCCTGGAACGGCCAAGGAGGCAGCATGTTTGGACGCAAGAACAACCGGCAGAACATCGCCAATACGATCGTGGCTATCGATACCCGAATCAACGGCGATCTGCACTTCAAGGGCGGCTGTCACGTCGACGGGGTGATCCACGGCAACGTCTCGGCGGACCCGGACAGCGGCGCGTCGCTGAGTCTCGCCGAGGGCGGCACGATCGACGGCGGCGTAACCGTGCCGCATGTGCTCCTGGAGGGCATCGTCAAGGGCGATGTTTTCGCCAGCCAGCGGGTAGTTCTCGGATCAACGGCGCGCGTTGTGGGCAATGTGTATTACAATCTGATCGAAATGGCGATCGGTGCCGAGATCAACGGCAAGCTGGTTCACCAGCCGGAAGGTCAGGTACCGCTATTGGAACAGACCGCCAAAATCGATGAATCGGCGGCGGTCCCGTCCAAGGCCTGAGGCCGGACGGCAAGCTTCGGAAATTGAGCAATATGCAAACGGAATCGACAACATCGGCAAGCATGGCGCCGGATCCGCTCGTGTTTACGGATGCCGCCGCAAACAAGGTGAGTGAGCTCCTGAAGGATGAGGACAATCCGGAACTCAAGCTGCGCGTGTACATTTCGGGGGGCGGCTGCTCCGGGTTTCAGTACGGTTTCACCTTCGACGAGGCCGTCGAGGAGGGTGACAGCCAGGTCGAGAACCAGGGCGTAACCCTGGTCGTCGACCCGATGAGCGTGCAGTACCTGATGGGCGCGGAAATCGACTATCAGGAAGACCTCTCGGGCGCCCAGTTTGTTATCCGCAATCCCAACGCGGCGACAACCTGCGGTTGCGGCCAGTCGTTTACGGTCTGAGGGCCCTTTAACGATTCGAGGCAAACCCGGCACGAACGCGGAAGCTCATCATCAGTACGCCGCAAATAGATACGACAAGCCCTGGCGCCGTCCCTGAGAGCGACAACGGCGAGGTTATCGCTGCCGTCGACCTCGGCTCGAACAGTTTCCACATGATCGTGGGTGAGCTGCGCCACGGCCAGCTCATTATCATCGACCGCCTGCGCGAGACCGTCAGGCTGGCGGAAGGCCTGTCGCGCAAGGGCGATCTCTCGCGAGCGGCGCGGCTGCGGGCGCTCGAATGCCTCTCCCAGTTCGGTGAGCGTCTACGCGCAATGCACGCGTCGAACGTCCGCGCGGCCGGGACCAGCACAATACGCCGCGCGCGCGAGGACAGCGCATTCATGGCCGAGGCCGAGCGCGCGCTCGGGCATCCCATCGAGGTCATATCCGGCATCGAGGAAGCCCGGCTGATCTACAAGGGCGTCACCCACAGCCTGCCGCGCAATGACGGGCGCCGGCTGGTCATGGATATTGGCGGCGGTTCGACCGAGCTGATCCTGGGAGAGGGGCCGGATCCCAAGTCCCTCGAGAGCCTGCACATGGGCTGCGTATCGATGACCGAACGATGCTTCCCGGGCGGCGTCATTTCGTCGCGGAACTTCGAAAAGGCGCGGACAACGGCGAGGCTGGAACTCCGGCCGATCAAGAATTTGTTCCGCGACCGCAACGGGATCGAGGCGATCGGCACCTCGGGGACCATCCTGTCGACCGAACGCGTTGCCAATACGCTCGGGCTCGTGGAGTCGGGCCGTCTGACCCTGCCGGCCGTCGAAGCGCTGATCGCGCAGGTGACGTGCTTCGAGAACACCGCCGACATTGCGCTCGAGGGCTTGAGCGACCGGCGCGCGCAGGTCTGGCCGGGCGGACTGTCGATCCTGGCCGAGCTCCTGTCGGCGCTTCGCGTCGACGAATTGCGCGTTTCAGACGGCGCGCTGCGCGAGGGGCTCTTGTATGACCTCCTGGGCCGCATGCGCCATGAGGATGCGCGCGAGCGAACGGTGCGCGCCATGGAAGACCGGTACAACGTCGACAAGGATCAGGCGGGCCGGGTGGCCACGATTGCGGGTGCATTGAGAGCGCAGTGCGAAACGGCCTGGGATCTGTCTTCGGAGCTGGCGCGCAACATGCTCGATTGGTCGGCGCGTCTGCACGAAATTGGTCTGGATATTTCTCACGACGGCTACCAGCGCCACGGCGCCTACGTGGCCGAACACGCCGACATGCCCGGCTTTCCGCGAGCCGAGCAGCGGTTTCTTGCGTTTTTGATCGGCAGCCAGCGTTACGAGATCAAAACCGGTTATCGCAAGAAGCTACCGCGCGATTGGCGCAGGTCCGCCACGCGCCTCGCGATTCTGCTGCGTTTGGGCGTGCTATTGAACCGCAGCCGGTCCAGCAAGGAGATTCCGTTGCCGGAGCTGAGCGTCGGCAAGGACTCGCTGGAACTCGTTTTTGACCCGGTGTGGCTCGCCGACAACCGGCTGACGAGGGCCGATTTGAAGCGCGAGCGGGACTATCTCAAAGACGTGGGCTATTCACTCCGCTTCGACTAGCGGGCATCCGAAAAGCTAGTTCGGCAACGCGATCCTGGCGAGGAAGGTCTCCTGCGCCGACACACGCGGCTGGTCTCCGGGGGACAGGCGCTCATAGTTGCCGTCACCGTGCAGCATCCACGCGTTGCAGTTGTCGGCAAGGTACAGCTCGAGATCGTCGACGAGCTGCTGTTTCAGGTCTTCCTGCTGTACGGGGAAACAGGACTCGTTGCGGCGCAACAGGTTGCGCTCCATCCAGTCCGCGCTGGCGCAGTAGACTTCCTGATCGCCGCCGTTGAGGAAATAGTAGACGCGTGAATGCTCGAGGAAACGACCGAGTATCGAACGCACCGTAATGTTGTCCGACAGTCCGAGCACTCCGGGTCGGAGCGAACAGATTCCGCGCACGATCAGGTCGACCTTCACGCCTGCCTGCGACGCCGCGTACAGCGCGTTGACGACATTGGGCTCGTTGAGCGAGTTCACCTTGGCAATGATGCGCGCCGGGCGGCCGTTCTTCGCGTGTTCGGCCTCGCGCCCGATCTTTGCGATCACGGCATCGAACAGGTTGAAAGGCGACGTCAGCATCAGGTTGAGGTCGCGTGCCTCGGTCAGGCTCGTGAGCTGCATGAACACCTTGTGGACGTCTTCCCCGAGTTTGCGGTCGCTGGTGAGGTAGCCGTAGTCCGTATAGATCTTCGAGGTGCTGTGGTGGTAGTTGCCCGTTCCCAGGTGCACGTAGCGCCTGAGCTGATCGTCTTCGCGGCGTACCACGAGCGTCATTTTGGCGTGCGTCTTGTAGCCGACAAGACCGTACACGACGTGCGCGCCGGCCTCCTGCAGGCGGTTGGCGAGCGAGATGTTGGCCGCTTCGTCGAAACGCGCCATCAATTCGATAATGACCGTCACTTCCTTGCCGGCCCTTGCGGCCGCCACGAGGTAGTCGACGATCGGGCTCTTTGCACCCGTGCGATACAGCGTAATCTTGATCGCAAGGACGTTCTGATCCCGCGACGCCGCCTTGATGAAGTCGATCACGGGTGAGAACGAGTGATAGGGGTGGTACAGCAGCACGTTTTGCTGCTTGAGGGTCTCGAGTATGGGGGCCTCCCCCGAGAGGGATTTCGGCAGGCCCTGGGTGAACGGTGCGTACAGCAGGTCCGGGCGGTCTTCCGTGTCGCAGACCTGGGCGAGGCGATTGAGGTTGACCGGGCCTTCGACGAGATACACGTCCTCGTCCTTGAGATCGAAGTGATTGAGCAGAAACTGCTGCAGGTCTTCGGGACACTCGTGTCCGATCTCGATGCGCACGGCCGCGCCGTAACGGCTGGCTTCGAGTTCGCCTTCGAGTGCGCGGACCAGGTCGCTGACTTCTTCTTCGTCGACGTAGAGATTGGAGTTGCGCGTGACGCGAAACTGATAGCAACCGTCGACGTTGAGGCCGGGAAACAGGCTGTCGACGTGCATCCGGATGACTGACGAAAGGAACACGTACTGGTGAGTGTCGGGCTCACCGAGATGTTCCGGCAGCTTGATGAGGCGCGGCAGCGAGCGCGGCGCCTGAACCATGCCGCGGTGTCGGAGCCGGCCATAAGCGTCGCGACCGCGCAGGCGGACGATAAAGTTGAGGCTCTTGTTCAGTACTTGCGGGAACGGCCGCGAAGGGTCGAATGTGAGCGGGGTCAGAACGGGAACCACCTGTTCGTGGAAGTAGTTCGTCAGCCAGTCACGCTGCTCGTCCGTCCAGTCTTCGCTGCGCAGGAACGGCACCCCCGCCTCGGCGAGTTCCGGAAACATGACGTTGTTCAATAGCTCGTACTGCTGCTGCACGACGTTCAGCATGCGGTGCCGCAACACGTCGAAGACCTGCTGCGCCGGCAGCTGCTCGGGGCCCTGCGCGAGCGCCCCGAGTTCCATTCGCTGTTTGAGGGCGGCGACGCGGATCTCGAAGAACTCGTCGAGATTGGTGCAGGTAATGCACAGGAAACGCAGGCGCTCCAGAAGCGGTATTTCCGGGTCTTGCGCCAGAGCCAGCACACGCTTGTTGAACTCGAGCATGCTGAGTTCGCGATTGATGTACAGGTCGGAAGGTGGCAGCGTCGGTGCGTCCACGTCTCTTGCGCTCTCTGGAAACAGGGCCGACCAGTATAGCAACGCCCGCGTGACAGCGATGAGTACGGGCGCACAAAAGTACACCGGCCGCCGCTGCCGGGCGGATCACGACGGGTTTTGAGTTCAGTTCAGAACCGGGCCGAGCGAGGAGGCAAGCTGCGTGCGCTTGAATTGCTCGAGTTCTTCGATGATCGGCGCCACGTCGGTGAGGAACTGCTTGCGGTAGCGCGGATCGATCGGATCGGCTTTGGGCAGCGCCACGGTACGAGGATTGCGGTGCACGCCGTTCAGCCGGTATTCGTAGTGCAGGTGATTGGCCGTGGCAAGCCCCGTCGCGCCGACAAAGCCGATGACCTCTCCCTGCCTGACGCGGGCGCCCATCGGGGCCTTGGCGGCGAAGTTCGACATGTGCGCGTACAGCGTCGTAATGTTACCGCCATGTTGCAGGATGACGGTCTTGCCGTAGCCCGATTTTGTGCCGCGGAAGATGACCCTGCCGTCCCCGGCCGCCATGATTGGCGTGCCGCGAGGCGCCGCGTAGTCCACGCCGCGATGGGCACGGATCGTGTTGAGAATCGGATGCCGCCGGTTCGGATTGAAGTTCGAGCTGATGCGCGTGAAGTTGACGGGCGCTCGCATGAACGCCTTGCGGACGCTGTAGCCTTCGGGCGTGAAGTAATCGGAGCGGCCGGATTGGTCCTTGAAGCGCAGGGCCCGGAACGTGTCGCCCGCGTTGTTGAATTCCGCTGCGACGATCTCGCCGTCAGTGACGTATTCGCCGTCCTGCCAGATCTCTTCGTACTGCACGTAGAAGCTGTCGCCGACCCGGATGTCGAGCACAAAATCGATGTCCCAGGCAAAAATCCCGGCAATGTTCATGACCGTGCGGTCCGTCAGGCCCGCCTGAGCGCCGCTTTCGAACAGCGAAGAGGTAATGACGCCGTGCGCCATGCGCTTGCGAATTTCGATCGGCCGCTCGGTAATTTTTGCCGTAAAGCCTTCGCCCTGCTCGGCGCGGTCGATGCTTAGCGCGCTGGTCAGATCGATGGCCGAGTACATGTGGATCAGATCGCCGTCGACGTGCTTGATTTCGAACGTGTCGCCCGGCTTCAGGCGGCGGAAGCGTTTGCGTGCTTCTTCGAGCCTCGAGATGACGGCCAGATGGCCTATGTTGAGACTGTTCTTGCGAAACAGGCCGTCGAGCGTGTCGCCTTTGCTGATCGTGAGCGCAAGCGTTTCGTACTCGGGTTCCGGCTCGGCATCCGGGACGACGTCCGTCGGCGTCAGCAGCGCCTCGGCAACGGGTTCGATCAGCGGCGGCGCGACGAGCGGCTGATCCGTGGCGGAGAGATAGGCTTCCTGGGGCTGCGGCGGGGGCGTCGAAGACTCCGGCGTGCTCGACAGCAGCGAATACGCCGCGACGGCGACGACGGGAATGCCAAGACCAACGGCAAACCAGTGTAAACGCTTGCCCCGGCGGGGCTCTTTCACACTTGCCTGTTTGTAATCGTGGAGCAGAGGACTGACGGGACGAGGCAAGTCGAGCGTTCCTGTTTCCGGAGAACTGGCCGTACTGTACCCAACAGTTTATGTCAGGTCAAAGAAAGCTGTTATAAGTCATGACGTTAAATAGATATTGAAGAAATCACGGAACACATTCGGCTCGAGCGCAGGATTCGGTGCGGGCCCGTCGACTCGCGGCTTCCCTCACGGAACCAGAATGCTAAAGTGGCGCGTTCCGGCCATCCGCCGCCTTTTGAATCTCAAGGACAGAATGCACAGCACCGAACAACAGCTTGCCGAACTCTCCCGCGGCGCCGAGGAGATACTCCCGGACGGCGGATTAAAGGCAAAGCTCGGCAAAAACCGGCCGCTCGTGATCAAGGCGGGTTTCGATCCGACGGCACCCGATCTGCACATTGGCCACACGGTGCTGATCAACAAGATGCGCCAGTTTCAGGAGTTCGGCCACGAGGTGGTCTTCCTGATCGGCGATTTTACCGGGATGATCGGCGATCCTTCGGGTAAGAACGCAACGCGCCCGCCGCTGTCGGCCGAGGAAATCGAAGCCAACGCCGCCACCTACGAAGCGCAGGTGTTCAAGATTCTCGACAAGGATCGAACTCGCGTCGAATTCAACTCCCGGTGGATGAGCGAACTCGGCTCGGCGGGCATGATCCGGCTGGCGGCACGGCACACGGTGGCGAGAATGCTGGAGCGCGACGACTTCAGTAAACGTTACGCCGGCGGGCAGCCCATCAGCATTCACGAATTCCTGTACCCGCTCGTGCAGGGTTACGATTCAGTGGCGCTCGAGGCGGACGTCGAGCTCGGCGGTACGGACCAGAAGTTCAATCTGCTCGTCGGGCGCCAGCTGCAGCAGGACTACGGTCAGGACCCGCAGCTGGTCATGACGATGCCGCTCCTCGAGGGCCTCGACGGCGTGCAGAAAATGTCCAAGTCGCTGGACAACTACGTTGGCATTACCGACGCGCCTGAAGACATGTTCGGCAAACTCATGTCCATTTCGGACGAACTCATGTGGCGCTACTTCGAGCTGTTGAGTTTCCGCGGCCTCGACGAGATAGCGGGCCTCAAGCGAAGTGTCGATGAAGGTATGAACCCGCGCGACGCAAAGTTCGAACTGGCCCGCGAGATGGTTGCGCGGTTTCACGACACCGCCGCGGCCGAGCGGGCCCAACAGGCGTTTGTCGGGCAGTTTCAGAAAGGCGGCATGCCTGACGAAATCCCCGAGTTCACGCTCGACGCAAAGGACGGGGCCCTGGGCGTGGCGTACGTCCTGAAGGGGGCGGGGCTGGTCAGCAGCACGTCGGAGGCATTCCGAATGATCAAACAGGGTGCGGTCCGGATCGACGGGGAACGAATCGAGGATCGCGGGCTCGAAATCAAGGCGGGTTCGACACACGTGTTCCAGGTCGGGCGGCGGCGCTACGCTCGCGCGACCGTAGAATAGTGAGCCCGAACTACACCTCGACGTGGCCGCCGGCGCGGGTGCCGGCAGGCTACAAACGCAGCAGGAAACCGACATGCGCAAGCTCGTAAGCCTGGTACTCATTGCGGCGCTGACGGCAACCGGGATTGCCGCGGCGGAAAGTGACCCCGAGCGGGAGGCGGCCATAGCGCGCGAGAATGCGCAGCGGGAGGCGATGCAGTCGGGTATGCAGTCGATCGTCGACGGCGTCAACTCGGGTTCTTTCGAACTACTCGCCGAGGCTATCGACCCTGATGACATGCTGGAGCGAATCTTTGGTCTGCGCCTGATCGACCAGCGTCTGAAGAAGCAATATCGCGAGAATTTTGCAGAGTCACTCGAGCCCCTCGTCGAGCAGACGGTCGGTCAGCGCCAGAATCAGTCCGTCAAGGCGCGGCTCTTGAAGTTTGCGTCGCGCGGCAACCAGGGTAAGGCGGTTGTCCGCTACGAACTCGAGAATTTCCAGTTCAGTTATCACGAATACGAATTGACGCTCGACGAAAGAGACCGGCTGCGAGTGGTCGACTGGACCGACTTCTTCTGGGGCGAGCGTTTCTCGGATGGCGTGGGTGAGAGCCTCGTCATTGCGGCGCCAGGCAAGCCGGCCGTGCGCAAGCTGGTCGACGTCAGGAGCTTGAGCGAGAGTCAGCTGTTCCAGGTCACCGAGGCGCTCAAGGCGATTCGCGACTTTCAGGTGGCCCGCTACCTGGAGATTGTCGGCGGCATGAGTGAAGAGCTCAAAAACCAGCGGATTATCGTCGTGGGCGGCGTGCACATGGCCAAACAGGCGCGGGCCCGCCGACAACTGCGCACGATGTTGACGGCGCTTGCGGAACAAGAATACGGCGACGATCCGCTGTATTCGAATCTGCTGCTCGACTACTACTTCCCCACGCGCCGCTACGAACAGGCAAAAGCGGCGCTTGAGCGTCTGAACCGGCGGCTGGACGTCGACGATGCCGTGCACGAGGCGCGCATGAGTTCGACTGCACTCGTCATGCGAGAGGTCGAAGCGGCCGCGGAGCATGCGGAAAAGTCACTCGAACTCGAAGACGATCTCGAGCTGGCCTGGTGGTCGGCGCTGCGCGCTCGGGTTGCCGTTGAGAACTACTCTGCCGCCGTAGAGGCGCTCAAGCGCCTCGAAAGCGCGTTTGGTCACAACCTCGATCCCGAAGCGCTGGCCAAGGATCGCAGCCTGACCCGCTTTCTAGCCTCGCCGGAATACACGGCCTGGCTGGAAGCACGCCCCGACCCCGCTGGATAGATGCCGGCTGAGATCGTCGATTTTGCGCCGCGTTACGCAAAGGACTTCGAGGCGCTGAATCGCGAGTGGCTGGAAGCCCTGTTTCGCGTAGAGGACCTGGACGCGGCGCTGTTCGCCGATCCGCAGAAGCACGTCATCGAGCCGGGCGGCTACATACTGTTTGCGCGCCAGAAGGGCGAAATCGTCGGCACGGTTGCGCTCAAGCATCACGGCGACGAGTGCTACGAGCTCACCAAAATGGCCGTCACGGCATCGTGTCGCGGGGAGGGTATCGGTCGCTTGCTGCTGGAAGCCGCGATCGACCGCTACAGGGCCTGCCTCGGCCGTGCTCTGTACCTCGAATCGCACTCGAGTCTGGCGCCCGCGATTGCCCTGTACGAGTCGGTCGGTTTCCGTCACGAGCCCCGACCGGGCGCCTCCCCGTACGAGCGCGCCGACGTGTACATGGTGTATCGGGGCTGAAAGCCCCACTCAGACTTGCGCAAATTGTCGGGAAATCCGGCCGGAACCCGATTCGGGGGCTCCTCGAGGTGCGACGAGCGCGCGGGGCGAGCAAAAACTCACGGTCGGGAATAGACCGCAAAAACAGGCTTTTTTTCGGGTAATCGGGCCCCTCGAGCCCGTTCCGGCCGGGCCTTTGCGGGGCGCCGGCTCGGCCCTTTTGGGTGCATGTCAAAAAACTTTCAAATAGGTGTTGACGGCCGGACTTCCGCCGCTATAATGCCGCGCTCTCTGAGGGAACGGTGTCCCTCAGCAGACCCCCAA
>JANQPG010000033.1 GCA_028289545.1 Woeseiaceae bacterium | reverse complement strand
GTCGTGTGGATTTCGTTTCTGTCCGCGGCCGTCGGCACCATGGTGTTCTTTGCGCTGTTCGACCCGGTCGACCTGAGCGGTATCTTCCGCCCCGACCTCCACGTTAGCCGCGATGCCGGTTACGCGGTCGGCTTTTTCTTTTTCTGGGTCCTTTGTGCGGCGTGTTCCGCGATAACGGCCTGGCTCGTTCGCACAGCACCTCGGCGCGAGCAGCGACGGCGAAAATGAGCACAAATACAGCCAAACCGACTCCGGCGACCGAGCCTCCGCCGATGTACGAGAGTGCCAAGAAGATCTACCCGCGGGAGATGAAGGGGCGCTACGCCACCTTCAGCCGCTGGTCGACGCTGGTGCTGCTGGGCCTTTTCTATTTTGTTCCCTGGCTGCAATGGAGCGGCCGGCAAGCGTTTCTGTTCGACCTGCCCGAACGCAAGTTCTACCTGCTGGGGCTGACGCTCTGGCCGCAGGATTTCCCGTTTCTCGCGCTGCTGCTGATCATAGCCGCCATCTCGCTGTTCTTCTTCACGGCACTGGCCGGCAGGCTCTGGTGCGGCTTCGCCTGTCCGCAGACCGTCTGGACGGAAGCGTTCATCTGGATGGAGCAGTGGACGGAAGGCACGCGCTCGCAGCGGATGAAGCTCGACAAGGCGCCGATGAGTTTCAACAAATTCCGGCGCAAATTCTCCAAGCAGTTTTTATGGATCACGTTCTCGCTGTGGACCGGCTACACGTTTGTCGGCTATTTCACGCCGATTCGCGAGTTCGGTCTGGAGATCCTGGCCGGACAGATTGGCGGCTGGGCCCTGTTCTGGACCTTGTTCTACGGTTTCGCCACCTACGGCAACGCCGGTTACATGCGCGAACAGGTCTGCAAGTACATGTGTCCTTATGCGCGTTTTCAGAGCGCCATGTTCGACAAGGACACGCTGATCATCTCTTATGACGAGGCTCGCGGCGAACCCCGCGGCCCGCGCAGCCGAAGCACCGACTACAAGGCCAAAGGCCTCGGCGACTGCATCGATTGCACGCTGTGCGTGCAGGTGTGCCCAACCGGCATCGACATCCGCGACGGTCTGCAATACGAGTGTATTGCCTGCGGCGCCTGCGTCGACGCGTGCAATTCCATCATGGACAAGATGAATTATCCGCGCGGCCTTGTTCGCTTCACGACCGAACACGCGCTGAGCGGCAAGAAAACCAATGTTCTCAGGCCGCGCACTTTCGTCTACGCGGGACTGCTGACGGTGCTGATTGCGGGACTCGTCACCTCGATGGTCATCCGTACACCCCTGATCCTGGACGTCATTCGCGACCGTAACGCGCTGTACCGGGAACTACCGGCCGACCTGATAGAGAACACATTCACGATCAAACTGATCAACCAGAGCAACCAGGCGCGCGAGTTCACGCTCACGGTCGAAGGCCTGCCCGGCCTTGTCCTCGACGGCGTTCCGGAGACGATCGAGGTTGACGGCGGCGGCGTGAAGTCCCTGCCCGTTCGCGCCCGGTTGCCGAAGGATGCCATTTCGGGAAGCCGCGAGATTGCCTTCATAGCAACGGCCGTCGACAATGCCGAGGTTAGCCGGGTATCGGAGAGCCGTTTCTTCGGCCCCATTGGTTGACGCACATGATCGACACCTACGCCGCCACCACTGGAAGAGAGCCCAAATTCATGACTGAGCGCGCCGACGTACAGCCCTGGTATCGTCATTTCTGGCCCTGGTTTGTTCTGGCCCTGCTCGGTTCGACAGTCTGCGCCAGCTTTTTCATGCTGTATCTTGCGATCAAGAGCGAAGACTCTTTTGTCATCGACAGGACGGAAGGTACCGATGTCGTCACCGCGCGCAATCTGGCGGCCGATGCCAACGCACGCTCACTCGCCCTGGACGCCGAACTGGTGTTCGACAGCGACACGCGCGCGGTACACGTGACGCTCGTCGACGGCAAACTCGAATCCGCGCCGGGAACGCTCGAACTCTGGCTGTCCCATCCAACGGTTGCCGACCGCGACCAGCGGGTAACGCTGACGACCGCGCGGGCCGACGACAGCGGCCGACCGCGCTGGTCGGGGTTCCTGCTCGACTCGCCGGCGGACCGCCACTACGTCGTGCTCAGCGCCGCGGACAGCTGGCGCCTGAACGGGGTCTGGAACGGCGAGCCCGAGCTGCGGTTGACGCCGGGTGGCCAGGGCGGCCCAGAATTAAAGGGCGATGAGTAATGCCAGTGCGTGCTTTCACTGCGCGCTGCCCGTTATCGACGACCGCTTTACGGTAAACATCAACGGCACCGCCGAGGCGGTATGCTGCCCGGGCTGCAAAGCCGTGGCCGAGCTCATTCGCGATTCCGGCATGAGCCGTTACTACGACCTCCGCGACGCGCCCGAACCGGGCGTCGGCAAGCCCGAAGAATCGGCCGGAGAGTGGGAGGTCTTCAACCGCGAAGACATGCTCGATGCCTTCGCGACTGTCGATGGCAAGCGTGCGGAAAGTATTGTGTACGTCGGCGGCATGTACTGCGCTGCCTGCAGCTGGCTCATCGAAACCACCCTAAGCGCGCTGCCCGGTGTCCTGGATGCCGGCGTCAACCCGGTAACGCACAGGCTTCGGCTTAACTTCGACCGCAAGACGATTGGCCTGGGGGACGTGCTGGCCACGCTGGCGAAACTCGGCTACCACCCGCAGCCGCTGGCGCCGGAAAGCACGGCTGCGCCCGAACTTCTCGAACAACGCACGGCGCTGAAGCGCCTGCTCGTCGCATCGCTTGGCATGATGCAGGCCATGATGTTCGCCGTTGCGTTGTACGCCGGCGAGTTCCAGGGCATCAGCGCCGACATGGAGCGGTTTTTGAGGCTGGTCAGTTTCTTTGTGACCACGCCGGTGGTGTTCTACTCGGCAAGACCGTTTTTTTCCGGCGCCATTCGAGGGATTCGCGCGAAGCATCCCGGAATGGATCTGCCGGTGGCGATTGCCATCGGCGGCGCCTATGCCGCCTCGGTCTGGTCGACGTTTTATGACGGCCCTGCGGTCTGGTTCGATTCGGTCGCCATGTTCGTGTTCTTTCTGACGGTCGGCCGCTTCCTCGAAATGCGTGCCCGGCACCGATCGATCGATCGGAGCGTTGCGCTGTCGTCGATACTGCCGAACACGGTCATTCGCATCGACGGCGACTCGGAGTCGACCGTGCCTGCCAACCAGCTCGTCGCGGGCGATCGGGTCCGCATTCGTGCTGGTGAGCCCATTCCAGCCGACGGCCGCCTCGTCGATGGCACAAGCAGCGTCGACGAGGCGCTCTTGAGCGGCGAATCACAGCCTTTGCCAAAATCCCCCGGCGACCGCCTGCTGGCCGGCAGCATCAATCTGGACCGGGAAATCCAGATGCAGGTCAACGTGACCGGCGTCGATACGACGCTCGGCACGATCAGCCGTCTGAGCGAGCGGGCGCGCTACACCCGGCCGGGTTTTGTGCGCGTCGCCGACCGCGTTGCCAGCTACATCGTCGTCGCCATTCTCGTCGTCGCCACCTTTGTCGCCATAGGCTGGAGCATCGTAGCGCCCGAACGCGCGTTCGAGATCACGCTGTCGGTGCTGGTCGTCACCTGCCCTTGCGCGTTGGCGCTGGCGACTCCGGCCGCATTTGCAGCCGCGGGCAGCCGGCTATCCTTGCTGCGCCTCCTGGTCACAAACGGCGACGCCGTGGAGGCTATATCGCGCGCGACGCACGTCGTGTTCGACAAGACCGGCACACTGACCCGCGGCCGGCCACACATTGTGGAAACGCGCCCGCTCAACGACGACTATTCGGCGGAACAGTTGCTCGCGATAGCCGCCGCCATCGAATCGGCATCAACACACCCGCTTGCGCGTGCCTTCGAATCGATCACAACCGACGACGTCGCCGAAGACGTCGAAACGACCGTGGGCCAGGGCGTCAGCGGCACGGTTGGCGGCCGGCGCTGGCATCTGGGGCGCGCCGGCTTCGTGGCGAACAACGCAGCGGTGGACGCGGACGACGAGCGACTGAACGTATTCCTGGGCGACGGCGAGTCGCTGTACGCCGTGTTTATACTCGACGACGAACCGCGCCACGATGCCCGCGAAACCATTACCGCGCTCAGCCGACTCGGGCTCGGCGTCACCCTCCTGAGCGGCGACCGCGAAGCGTCCGTCAAGCGTATCGCCCAGGAACTCGGGGTGCATAGCTACGCGTGGGAATGTTCGCCACAGGAAAAGCTTGAGCGGCTTGCCGCTCTGCAGGATGACGGCGAGGTTGTCGTCATGGTCGGTGACGGCATCAACGATGCGCCGGTGCTGTCGGGTGCGGATGCCTCGATTGCGCCGGCCCACTCCGCGCTCCTCGCGCAGACGAGCGCTGACGTCATTATGCTCGGCGAGCAACTCATGCCGGTCGTAACCGCTGTCCGCGTCGCGCGCAAAACGCTCACTATCGTCCGTCAGAATCTGGGCTGGGCGATCCTGTACAATATTACGGCGCTGCCGCTGGCCGTCGCCGGACTCGTGCCGCCCTGGCTTGCCGCTATCGGCATGAGTTTCAGTTCTCTTATCGTGGTTCTCAACGCACTGCGGCTCAGCCGCATGGGCTCGACCGAAAAGGTGGCTGCTGCATGAGTATCCTTTACTTTCTGATTCCGCTCGCACTGGTGATTCTCGGCGGGGCCGTGTGGGCATTTTTCTGGGCCGTAGGCAGCGGACAGTTCGACGACCTCGATACGCCGGCCATGCGCATCGTGCTCGACGACGACAGCAAACCAGCGGAAGACCCGTAGTGGTCCAACCATAATGGAAGAAGCATTACTGGCCGCGGTCAGCGCGGCCCTGTTCGCGGGTTTCTTCGGCAGCGCGCACTGCCTCGGGATGTGCGGAGGCATTGCCGGACTGTTTGCCGTCAAAGCCGACATTGCCAGACTGTCCCGGCGGGCGCATCTTGCGTTCGTCTACAACCTCGGCCGGATACTCGGTTACGCGCTGCTGGGGTTTGTTGTCGCCGGCATTGGCAAAACAATGGCCGGTGTCATCCCGATGCTGTCAGGCCCCGTGCGCCTGGCCAGCGGCGTGCTGATTATCCTGGTGGGTCTGCAAATCGCTTTCAACTGGCGGCCGCTCGCGATACTCGAGCGCGGCGGTGCGGGCATCTGGCAGCGCATCGCGCCGTCGGCGCGCGGGCTCTTGCCGGTGACCAACGCCGCAAAGGCGCTGGCGCTCGGCTTCCTCTGGGGGTTTCTGCCCTGCGGCCTCGTGTACAGCGCGCTCCTGATTGCCGCGACCAGCGGCGAAGCTCTGAACGGCGCCTACGTCATGACGGCGTTTGGGCTCGGCACTTTGCCGGCCATGTTCCTGACCGGACTCGGCTCGGCACAGCTACAGGCGTTCATGAGCAAGAGCTGGGCCCGCCGCGGCGCCGGAATGCTGGTGGTCGTCATGGGGCTGATTACCTTGTGGATGCCGTTGACCGCGCTGTTCGGCGCCGACCCGCACGCACATCATCACTGAAGACCCGCTTTGCCGCTGCCAGCCTATCCCGGTTCGGTCAGCGCACCACTTGCAATGATCGCCTCGATATCGGTCTCGGCGAGGCCCGCCCGCGTGAGCAATTCGCGCGCATCGGCGGCGGCCGATCCGACCGGATCTGCCGCGGGAGTGCGGCTGAAACGCGGCGCCGGAGCGGGTTGAAGCTGCCCATCGACATCAACGAAGCTCTTCCTTGCGCGGTGGTGGGGGTGCGCCGCCACTTCGGAGAGCGACAGCACGGGCGCAAAACAAACGTTGCTGCCTTCGAGTAATTCGCACCACTCGTCGCGGGTCTTCCGAGCAAAAGCCGCCGCGACCAGGGGTTTCAGTTCAGCCCACGCCGCCTGCACCTCGTCATCGACCTCAAAACGAAAACCGTGCGGCGCAAATACCTTCGGATCCAGCCCGACACGCTCGATAAACTCGGCGTAGAACGGCGGCTCGATGGCGCCCACCGAAATGTACTTGCCGTCCAGGGTTTCGTAGACGTCGTAGAAATGCGCGGCTCCGCCGAGAAAACTCGTCCCGGGCCGATCGTCGTACAGACCGCCGGCCAGCATGGCGTGATAGCCGGTCGTCAGCTGCGCGGCACCGTCAAGCATTGCGGCATCCACAACCTGTCCCTGCCCCGTCTCGCGCGCGTGCAGCAGCGCAGCGAGCATCCCGAACGCAAGCAGCATGCCGCCACCGCCAAAGTCACCGAGGTAGTTCTGCGCGACGACGGGTTTGCCGCCGGGCTGCCCGATGCCGTGCAGCGCGCCGCTCAGCGCGACATAGTTGATGTCGTGCCCGACACTCCGCGCCAGCGGGCCCTCCTGTCCCCAGCCCGTCATGCGTCCGTAAACGAGCGCCGGATGATCGGCAAGACATTCCTCCGGGCCGATCCCGAGCCGCTCCGCGACGCCCGGGCGAAAGCCCTCGAAAACGGCGTCTGAAGAGCGAATCAGGTGGCGTACGACCTCAACGCCCGTCGGGTGTTTGAGGTTTACCGCGAGTGTCCTGCGCCCCCGCAGCAAGCCGCCGGATGCTTTGTCGAACGGGGTTTCGGTGCGGCCTACACGAATCACCTCGGCGCCAAGGTCCGCGAGCAGCATGCCGCAGTAGGGACCGGGACCGATCGACGCAATTTCAATGACCTTGAGGCCGGCCAGAGGACCCATGGCGTTCCCGTTCAATCGACGACAGAGCCGTGTTCGACAATGATCAGTTCGTCGATCGCAAACCCCATTGCCTCGGCCTGTACGATCAAACGCCTCAGTACGGGATCCGGCAGAGATGGCTCACGCGCCAGTATCCACAGATAGGAACGATTCGGCCCGGTAACCATCGAATACGAGTAGTGTTGACGATCGAGTTCAACAATGTTGTATGCGCCGTAAAACGGCCCGAAGAAGGATACCTTGAGGCGCCCCACGTTGCTGTCGCCAATGAAATACGCCTTGCCTTCGGCGGAATCCCACTCGCCCTCGCTGACACGATAGCCGCGATTCACGACGTTTACGCCACCGTCGTCGCGCAGCGTGTAGGTCGCCGTCACGTTGCTTAAGCCCCGCTCGAACCGATGATCGAGGCGTGCTATTTCATACCAGGTTCCGAGGTAAGGCTCGAGCTCGAAATCGCTGACGGGTTCGATCCCTTTCGGGATACCCGTGCACGCACAAAGCGACAGTGACAGAGCGAGCAACAGCGCGGCTCGACTCTTTGTCATGCGTCTTTGCCGGCAACAGCCGCGGTAAACACGACGTCCGTCGAACTGTTCAGGGCCGTCTCGGCGGAATCCTGCAGGACGCTAACCACAAACCCTACCGCAACGACCTGCATGGCCACGTCGTTGGAAATGCCGAACAGGCTGCAGGCCAGCGGTATGAGCAGCAACGAACCGCCCGCAACCCCGGACGCACCGCAGGCGGAGAGCGCGGCAACAAAAGAGAGGAGCAAAGCCGTCAGCACATCCACTTCTGTCCCCAACGTGTTTACCGCCGCCAAAGTCAATACCGTAATCGTAATTGCCGCACCGCCCATGTTGATGGTTGCCCCAAGCGGTATCGACACGGCATAGGTGTCTCGTTCGAGGTCGAGGCGTTCACACAAGGCAAGGTTAACCGGCACGTTGGCGGCCGAGCTGCGCGTAAAGAAAGCCGTAATACCGCTTTCTCTCAAGGCCGTGAACACCAGCGGATACGGGTTCCTGCGCGTCTTTACGTACACGATGAGCGGATTGACTGCGAGCGCCATGATGAGCATACAGCTCAGCAGCACTCCGAGCAGGTGTGCGTACTTGGTCAGTTCGCCGAGGCCGCCCGCCGCCAGATTACCGGCGACCAGGCCAAAAATCCCGAGCGGCGCGAAGCGGATCACGATCCGGACAATTTGCGTCACGGCGTCGGATACGTCGTTCAGAAGGACGCGGGTCGACTCCGCCCCCCGCCGGAGCAGCAAGCCCAGCGCAACGCCCCAGACCAGTATGCCGATATAATTACCGGTGAGGATCGCGTTGACGGGATTGTCGACCAGCTTGAACAACAGATTGTTGAGCACCTCCGCAATACCCTCCGGCGGCGCCAGATCGGTGGCGGTGACCACCAGGGTCAGTGTGGTCGGAAACAGCGCGCTCATCGTCACCGCAAGCAATGCCGCGCTGAGGGTCCCGATAAGATACAGCGCGACAATCGGCTGCATCTGCGCCGCGTGCGTGGATTTCTGATTGGCGAGCGCGGAGGCGACGAGGACCAGAACCAGCACGGGCGCAACCGCCTTCAGCGCGGCCACGAACAGCTGCCCCAACAGCATGGCGTTCGCCGCCCAGGGCGGCGACGCGAGCGACAACAGGATCGCCGCGACAATACCAATGCCGATCTGCAGAATCAGGTTGCCGCTCGCCAGGCGGCCGATCAACGTAGTCTGTTCCAAGTTTCCCCCGGGGCACGGTTTGTTATTCTTGCGCGCATTGGAGCATCCACACTCTGCAAGGGCAAGCCATGCGACTTCGCGATGCCGTGCCGGAAGACATTCCCACACTCGAGCACTGGGACCGCCAGCCACACGTCATTGAGGCAGGCGGGGACGACGACTGGTTCGACTGGCAGTATGAAATCCCCCGCAAACTCGATTGGCGCGAGCAGCTGATCGCGGAGATCGATGGCCGACCGATTGGTATCGTGCAGATCATCGACCCCGAACTCGAGGAGAGTCACTACTGGGGTGACGTAGGCAGCGGCTTTCGCGCAATCGACATCTGGATCGGCGAGGCCACCGACCTCGGCCGTTCCTACGGAACCCGCATGATGCGGCTTGCGCTGGAACGCTGTTTCGCCAGTGATGACACCAAAGCCGTGCTGATCGATCCACTCGAGCGCAACACGCGGGCGATTCGCTTCTACGAGCGTTGTGGATTCACGCCCGTAGAACGGCGCCGGTTCGGCGAAGACGATTGCCTCGTCATGAAACTGGAACGCGAGGCCTGGGCATCGTCCCGGGACAGTTTCTAGCCCAGCGCGCGAAGAATCAGGCGAGCCGAAACGAATACCAGGAACACGCCGAAAATCAAGGTCAGCTTCTTCTCGGAAAAAGCGTGTGCAATACGCGCTCCGAGCGGCGCCGTAAGGACCGTCATTGGCGCAATGCACGCAAAACCTATAAGGCTCACGTAACCGAGGTTGCCGGTTGGAACCCGGCTGTCGGCCAGGCCGGTCACGATGAACCCGAGCGTTCCCGGCAGCGCAATCGCCAACCCGAGCAACGCGCCCGTGCCGACCGCGCGGTGGATCGACTGCCCGAACAACGAAAGCGCGGTGACCGACATGACGCCGCCGCCAATACCCATCATTGCCGAGAAAGCACCTATGGACGTAGGAATCAGCGGCAGCCAGAACGTCCTCGGCAAATCCCGGGTTACGCTCCGGACGACCGGAAAGAACAACATTTTTGCGGCAATCAGCAGCGCAATAATCGCAAAGATCAGCGCCAGTGCGCGGCTGTGCAGTTCCGCGGCAAGCAGCGCACCCAGCACGGCGCCGATCAGCATGAACGGCGCCCAGCGTTTGACGATACCGATGTCGAGGCTTTGCCGGCGATGATGCGCCAGCGACGATGAGATCGATGTCGGCACGATCGTCGCAAGCGACGTGGCAACGGCGACGTGCATCCGTATTGCCGGGTCCACGCCCAGAAAGCCCAGCGCCGCTTCCAGCACGGGCACAATGACCACACCGCCGCCAATCCCGAAGAGCCCCGCCAGCACGCCAGCCACGAGGCCGGTCGCAAGCATTGCCGCAATCAGAAACAGCCAGTCGGGCACGAGCGGATCAGCCCGTCAGGGTTTCGTGGTGATGCCGCAAATGATCTTCGATAAACGTCGAGATGAAGTAGTAACCGTGATCGTAGCCTTCGTGGTAGCGCATCTCGAGCGGCAGGCCACTCTCCTCCGCGGCAGCGACCAGCAGCTCGGGCTTGAGTTGCTCCTCGAGAAACGGGTCGTCGGAGCCCTGGTCGACGAGTATCCGCGACCAGTGACCCGGATTCGCAACGTTGCGCGCCACTTCGGCCGCATCGTGCGGCAACCAGGTGGAGGTGTCGGCTCCCAGGTAGTGTCCGAGCGCTTTCTGACCCCACGGCGAGTGGACAGTCGTCGAGATCGGCGCAAAAGCCGACAGCGAACCGAACAACTCGGGGTTCCTCAAGCCGATCGTCAGCGCGCCGTGCCCGCCCATCGAGTGACCGGTCAGCCCGTGCCGCCGTCGGTCGGCCGGAAAATGATCGAACACCGCGGGCCAGAACTCATCGAGCAGATAGTCGTACATATGATAGTGACGCGACCACGGCTCTTCCGTCGCGTTCAAGTAAAAACCGGCGGCAAGCCCGAAGTCATAGTCGCCGTCCGGATCGTCGGGCACACCGTCACCGCGCGGACTGGTGTCCGGAGACACGAGCATGAGACCCAGTTCGGCGGCGTAGCGCTGTGCGCCGCTCTTGACCATGAAATTCTCTTCGGTGCAGGTCAGTCCGGAAAGAAACGTCAGTACCGGTACAGGGCCGCTCTCGGCCTGAGGGGGCACGAACACGGCAAACTGCATATCACAGTGGTTGGCAACGGATGCGTGTCGATAGAAACCCATACGGCCGCCGAAGCAGCGGGTTTCGGTCAAGGTTTCGATACTCATGCGGCCGCATTATGACGACCGCGGGCGGAAGATCAAAGTTTCTGGAACACCAGCGTGGCGTTGGTACCACCGAAACCGAAGCTGTTGGTCATCGCCGTGCGAATGCCGGCGTTTTCGACAGTTTCGGTGATGAGCGGCGTGCCTTCGACGCGCGGATCGAGATCGATGACGTTGATCGACGGCGCAATAAAGTCGTGCTCCAGCATGAGCAGGCAGTGAATCGACTCCTGCGCACCGGTGGCGCCGAGCGAATGGCCACACATCGATTTGGAGGAACTGAAGCGCGGTATATCGTCGCCGAACATCGAACGGATACCTTCAACTTCAACCACGTCCCCCACGGGTGTGCTGGTACCGTGTGTATTGATGTAGTCGATGGGTCCATCCACGGTGGCTCGCGCCAGCTCCATGCAGCGCACGGCGCCCTCGCCGGACGGCGCAACCATGTCGTGACCGTCGGACGTCGCACCGTAGCCTGCAATTTCGGCGTAGATCTTCGCGCCGCGCGCTTTGGCGTGCTCGTATTCTTCAACCACGAGCATTGCCGAACCGGCCGAACTCACGAAGCCGTCCCGATTGACGTCATACGGGCGGGACGCCAGCGCCGGTTCGTCGTTGTACTTGGTCGAGAGCGCACCCATGGCGTCGAACATGCTCGACAGGTTCCAGTGCTCTTCCTCGCCGCCGCCGGCAAACACGATGTCCTGCTTGCCGAGCTGTATCTGTTCAGCCGCCGCGCCGATGCAGTGCGCGCTGGTCGCACAGGCCGACGTGATCGAGTAGTTGATGCCTTTGATCTTGAACGGTGTCGCCAGGCAGGCGGACACCGAACTCGACATGGAACGGGGCACCATGTACGGACCAATCTTGCGGACGCCGCGATTGCGCAGTGTATCCGAGGAATAGATGATGTTTTCGCTCGACGCTCCGCCCGACGATGCGATCAGACCCGAGCGCGGATTCGATACGTCGCTTTCTTCGAGACCCGCATCTTCGATGGCTCGCTGCATCGCGATATAGGCATACGCCGCGGCGTCGCCCATGAAGCGCAGCACCTTGCGATCGATATGCTCCTTGATATCGATGTCGACGCTCCCGGAAACCTGGCTCCTTAAGCCCATTTCCTTGAAGCTCTCGTTAGCCACAATACCCGAACGCCCTGCCTTGAGCGCCTCGGTGATGGCTTCCGGCGTATTACCAATACAGGAGACCGCACCGATACCGGTGACCACTACTCGTCGCATGCTGTAACCCGAATTAAGTTTATCTTCAGAAGTTTTCGGTGGAGGTGAAGAGGCCGACGCGCAGATCTTCCGCCGTGTAGATCTCGCGGCCGTCGACGGACATGGTGCCGTCCGCAATGGCCATGACCAGTTTTCGATCGATGATGCGCTTGATGTCGAGCTGGTAGCTCACGAGACGCGACTTCGGCAGCACCTGACCGGTGAACTTGACCTTGCCGCAGCCCAGCGCCCGGCCACGACCCTGATAGCCGGCCCAAACCAGGTGAAAACCGACAAGCTGCCACAGCGCATCGAGACCGAGGCAACCCGGCATCACCGGGTCGCCGGTAAAGTGGCAGTCGAAAAACCACAGCTCCGGGCGCACGTCGAGTTCCGCCTTGAGTTCACCCTTACCGTAGCGCCCGCCTTCGTCGCTAATGTGAGTGATACGATCGGTCATCAGCATCGGCGGCTGCGGAAGTTTGCCGTTCTCCATGCCGAACAGCTCGCCGTTCGCGCACTTCAGAAGTTCTTCGTAACTGTAGGCACTTTGCCGCTCTGTCTGTTCGGCAACGGCCCCTGTAGATGCAATGCTCATGCGCTCTCCACCGGAAGCCCGATTCGGGGCTTTTAACTCGATAATTTTAACGGCAATTAGATTCGCGGAGTTTCGAAAACGCGCCATTCGCCGCCGCCTGGCGCGAAAGTCAAGCGCGATTTTTGCAGTGCAGCATGGGAGAATCGCCGCATGACTACAAGCTCCCTGCGCTACGCATTCGACGACACGCCGCCGGCCGGCGGTGCTGCCGAGATCCTGGGCGGATTGTGCTGGCTGCGACTGTCGCTGCCGTTCGAACTCGAACACATCAACCTGTGGGTGTTGCGAGACGATGACGGCTGGGCCGTGATCGACACGGGCATCGACACCGACGACAGCCGAGCGGCCTGGACCGGTGCGTTCTCGGGCTTCATGCAGAACCAACGCATTACGCGGGTCTTCGCCACACACCTGCATCCGGATCACATTGGCTGCGCGGGCTGGCTTGCCGAGCGCTTCGGCGTCGAATTGTGGATGACGCGCGAGGAATACATACTTTGCCGGGTGCTCGTCGCCGATACCGGGCGGCGCGCCCCCAACGCCGGTCTCGACTTCTACCGAACGGCCGGTTTCACAGAGCGGCAGCTCGCCGGATACCAGCAACTGTTCGGGATGTTCGGGCGCTACGTGTCACCGTTGCCGGAGTCCTTCCGGCGCCTCAAGGAGGGCGACTGCATTGACATCGGCGACTACAGTTTCCAGATACTCATCGGCCGTGGGCATTCACCCGAACACGCCTGTTTTTTCGACGCCGATCGCAACCTGCTGATTGCCGGCGACCAGCTGCTCCCGACCATTTCGTCGAACGTCAGCGTTTTCCCCACGGAACCGAACGCCAATCCGCTGGCGGACTGGCTCGACTCGCTGACACGATTGCGCCAGGAGCTGCCGGAAGACGTGCTGGTTCTGCCCGCCCACGGCCGGCCCTTCTACGGTGCTCACGCCCGGCTCGAAGAGCTCATTCGAAAACACCGCGAGCGGCTCGACCGATTGCTCGACTATTGCCGCGAGCCCCGCCGCGTCGTCGACACCTTCCCTGCGTTGTTCCGTTCACGCGCCAGCGACGACAGCCTGATCATGGCGACCGGAGAAGCCATGGCGCACCTCAACTACCATCGCGCCGATGAGACAATGGCGCTCGAAACAGACGCTAAGGGCATCAACTGGTACCGCACGGTGGCCTGAGCTCTTCAACGGCGTACGCGGCTCGTTTTCGAGTCTGCAGTCGGTAAACCCCGGCGAACGAACGTCCTGCCGGGGTGTTCTTGAGCGTCTCGTTGAGGTTACGCGAACCGGCTGGCCTCAGTTTCGGCGGCCAGCGCGCTGCCCGGCGCGGTCGTGCCGCCGGTTGGCTTGCTCGCCGCGCCGGTCAAGCCGTCGATTCGCCTGGTCGCCACGCTGGTCCAGTCGGTTATCCGCCCGATTGCCGCGAGTGTCGAGCCGCTCGTTGACGCGACTGCCGTTCCGATCCAAACGAGCGTCGATGCGATCACCCTGGTTGTCCAGGCGCGTGGCGGCGCCGTCGTATCCGGCCTCAGCCGCACGCTCCGAGCGATTGTCGAGACGCTGATCGATGCGATCACCCTGGTTGTCGCGGCGCTCCTCGTAACGATCGCCGCGCTCATCCAGTCGGTCTTCGATCCGCGTTCCCTTGTCGTCGAGCCGATCGTCGATGCGGTCGCCGCGGTCGTCCAGGCGATTTTCGATGCGGTCGCCACGTTCGTCGAGACGGTCTTCGAGCGACGTGCCCGTCTCTTCAGCCGCCAGCGGCAGCGCAAGCGCCATTGCGAGCGCCGTGAAGGTCCATTTCAGCCGTTTCATGATCCAACTCCTTGGTATGCTTGAGGATATGTTTCAGGATGTACAACGGCCGTAAGACGTCCCGGTTGACATCCCTGTTGCGGATTCACAGCGGAGTTTTTGTGCATGGCAGTAAGACGATCTCTGCAATTCCTTCGCACGACGGCGATCGGCGGGCTCCTGGTCATCGTTCCGGTGGCCGTGGTGCTATTCGTGCTGGCTCAGCTGCTGTTCGGGCTGTACGGACTGTGGCTGGAAGTGATCGGGTCCGAATACCTGCCCGGCGTTGTCGCCGAGCGGCCGGTGTTCGTCATGCTGCTCGCCCTCGGCTCTCTCGTGGGCCTTTGCTTCGTGACCGGCCTGTTCGTAAGGACCCGTGTCGGCGCGGCCTTGCGTGAGTGGTTCGGCCGCCGGGTTGCCAGCCGGATCCCGATGTATCGCGCGATCACCGCTATGACGGAGCGTTTTGCGGGCGTCGACGGCGAAGACTTCGTGCCCGTGGAGGTTGACGTCTACGCGTCCGGCAGTTTCGCCATCGGCTTTCTTGTGGAAAAACTACCCGGGCAGCGTGCCGCGGTGTTCATTCCGTCAGCTCCCGTGGCCACCGTCGGTAACGTGCTCATCGTGCCGGAAGATCGAATACGGCGGCTGAATGCCAGCGTGAGCGATACGATCTCCGCGATTACGCAGTGGGGAGTCGATGCCGAACTGTTATACAAGCGCAACGTTTCGGAAACAAAAAAGCCCGAAGAGCCTTAGGCTCTCCGGGCCGCCGGTAAACCGGGTTGACCGTGGATCAGGCTGTCTGATCGTCGACCGATGCTCCGGGCGCGCAGGTGGCTACGCTTTTCATGCCGTTCGAGCAACCGGAGGACGATTTGTAGGTCTGGCTCACGCCGATCACCTGCCCGTTGCTTGCATTCAGCGAAAAGCTGTACTTGCCCGATTTTGTCGTCTTCTTTTCGAACCGATCGGGATTCTGTGAATTCTTGCGCACCGATTCGATTCCGTTGGTGCAGCTCGCCTTCTTCCCGTAACCCTCGCTGCTGAGGATATTCTGCCCGTTCGCCGCTTTCAGACGGAACCGGAATTCACCTGCTTTATCTTTGTAGATTTCAAACTTGCCTGGCATCGTTAGTCTCCTGCTTGTTTCTTTGCGTTACGAATAGTCTTTTTGCATCGCTTGATGTCTCGTTTCACACGTTCGACGTGCTACCCCCCGGCGCTGGGTTTGTTTCCACAGGCTGCCAACGAATTCGACGGATGACTCAACTATTTTATTTTACTGGTGGTTCTTTTTTTACTACTGGGTTTGTTGCTCTTTCACTGCTTACTTGACGATGAACGTGATCTTCATCGTCACGCGATATTCGCTGACCTCGCCGTCCTTGACAACCACCTTTTGCTCCTTGACCCAGGCGCCCTCGATGTTGTCCACGGTTTTCGCAACCTTCCTGACGCCTTCGTCGACGGCGTCCTCGAAGCTCTTGCTCGAGCTCGCCGTAATTTCGGTATGTTTCGCTACACTCATTACCTTCCCTCCACTATAGAAAGCGCGCCGCCGGGGCGGCGCGCGAACAATTGTCAGATACGCCGGGTCGGGTAGACCGGGCAGATCGTGCCACCTGGGACCAAACCGCTATGAGTGCTGCAGCAGTACGGGCAAACGGCACTTGTGGAGCAGCCATTCGGTGGTACCGCCGAAAACCTTCTCCCGCCAACGGCTCTTGCTGTACGCCCCGGCAACCAGCAGATTGGCGCCGACGTCCCTGCATGCGGCGGTCAGTTCACCTTCGATGTCCCGGCCGCGCGTGCTGACGCGCTGGGCCGAGACGCCGTAGTGGCGCAGGTACTGCACGAGCTGGGTCGACTTCGGGCCGGGCTGGTCCTCGGGGCCACAGCTGACGATCGTGACCGATTCAGCCGCGGCGAGCAGCGGCGCTACGGCGGCAACCGTCTGCGCCGCCTCGGTCGTCTGGTTCCAGCCTATGCAGATATGGGTGCCCACGTTGCGGCGCGCTGCCTTGGGCAACACCAGCACGGGTCGGCCTGACTGCAGCAGGGCCGCGTTGAGGAACATGTCCGCCACGCTGCCCGGCCGCTCCGGCCGGCTGACCGCAATCAGATCGGCAAGCGGCCCGACGATCGCCATCAGGCGATCCGGCGAACCGACCTTCTCGGACCACAGCGCTGCCGGCTGGGCGCTCGCGCGCTTTTTGAGATCGAAGCCCGCCTGGTTGGCGATCTGCTCGTACAGCGCCTTCGCAGCGGCAGGCGCCTTCTTGCTGCTCTTTTTACGCCAGGCCGCCTCCGCAAACGCCGGCGACAAGCGAGTGTCCGAATAACGGTGTGGCCGCATGTGGCAGCCACTCACACTCGCGTCAATACGATTAGCAATACTGAAAGCCGTGCTCAGCGCACGGGCACATTCGGGTCGATCGGCGACCGGTACGAGAATGGCTCGCATGAGCTCTGGTTTTCTCCGTGTTTCCCCAGTAGCGGACTGTAGCAGAAGCCGGTCCGCGCAATAACCCCCG
>JANQPG010000025.1 GCA_028289545.1 Woeseiaceae bacterium | reverse complement strand
ACATGGCCTATTCCGCAATACAGCGTAACTCGCAGCGTTTTTGGCAGCGTCCAGCCGCGCGCCTTGCCCATCGCCGTGAAGACGAGATAGTGATCGGGGCCGAGGACCGTATGCAGGAATGCAATCGACGCCGCCGTGATTATTAGAATATCGGCTTCTGACAATGCCTCTCTCCCCGAGAAGCAAGATTATTGTTATAACTTTAGTACTTTTGTTGAACGACCTCAAGTCGGCATATTCCCGGATAGGCATTCGAGGTGTTTGCGGCCGGCCCCACACGGGGAATCAGACCGGTGCACGCCGTGTCTCAACCGGCGTATGCGCCGATTCCAGCCAACCGAGAAGCGGTTCACGGAGGATATTGTGACGTGCTCGGTTTCGGAGCGGTATACAGCTTGCGTACGGTTCCTCGGTTAGCACTGAACCTCGGTCCCGGAACCCGCAGAACAGCAATGAAGCGACTCTGCCCAAGTAATGCATGGCTCCCGCGCCGTTGCGCCGCGGCGCTCGTCGCCGCCGCCCTGCTGTGCCCGGGTGTTGCGGCGACGGCGCCCGGCGATATCCTGTTCAGCGACAACTTCGAAGACGGCTCGCTGTTCCCCTGGACCAGCAACAACGCGGCGAGGTCCGGCGTCAGCAATGCGCCAGGCTTCGCCAACGGCGGCACCTTCGGCGCGTTTACGCGCAACAACCCGGTAACGATCACCAGCCCGTCGTTCAATGCGAGCGTGCCGGAAGCCCGGCTTGGCGTCTGGGTCCGGCGCGGCGCCGATACATTCAGCGAAGACCCCGATGCACAAGAGGATCTGGTGCTCGAGTACCGGCGGACCAATGGCACCTGGGCACCGCTCAGAACCTGGCTGGGCGCCGGTACGCCCGGCGAAACCTTCGACGAAACGTTTATTCTTCCGCTCGAAGCGCTGCATGGCACGCTGGCTTTGCGATTTCGGCAAACCGACGGCAGCGGCGTCGACTTCGATTACTGGCACATCGATGACGTGGTCGTGACCGAGATCGCACCGGCGTCGACGCTCGGCGTCGGCGGCTGTGACGATTTCGAGTCCGGACTTACGGCAAACTGGACCATCGACCGCACGACAGGGTTCGCGGGTGTGAGCGATGCGACGTCCTCATCGCCGACCAGCTCGCTGTTCCTCAACGGCGGCGTCGTCAACGTCAGCTCCAACTTCGTCGACACGAGCGGCACGACCTTCGGTACGCTGAGCCTGTGGATCCGGCGCGGCGCCGACAGTTTTTCGGAGGACACGGACGCCGGCGAGGATCTCGTCGTCGAATACCTCGACGACGGCGGCACGTGGATAGCGCTCGAGACTTTCGCGGGCGGCGGACTCAACGGACAAATACTCACCCGGGAGTACGATCTCCCGGACGCCGGGCGGCATGCGGGCTTCCGGCTGCGTTTCCGCCAAACCGCCGGTTCCGGGGCGCCCTGGGATTTCTGGCACATCGACGATGTGTGTTTCAACCTCAGCACCGACCCGGTACTCCAGGTCGTCAAGATCGCCCAGACGCTCTCGGACCCGATCAACGGCACGAGCAACCCCAAAGCCATTCCCGGCGCGAATGTCCTCTACACGATCAGTGTCACCAATCAGGGCATCGGGACGGTCGACGGCGACTCGCTGGCGATCACGGATACGGTGCCCGCCAATACCGCGCTGTTCGTCGACACGGGCGGCAGTGACCCGATCGTATTCATCGATGGCACTACGCCGAGCGGTCTGACTTTTTCCTATGCGGCCGGCGCAAGCTTCAGCAACCAGCCCGGTGGCGGTCCGCCCTACAACTACACGCCGGTACCCGACTCCAGTGGTTTCGATCCGGTGATCACCGGCTTTCGCCTGAGTCCAAGTGGCGCCATGGCGGCCGCGTCGACCGGCAATACACCGAGCTTCAGCATGCGGCTTCGGGTTCGGATCGAGTAAACCGCGCGGTAGCTGGCGCTCAGTCGAGGCTCAGTACCATGGCGTACTGGAAACGATTCGGGGCGTACAGGCCGTCGAGTACGTCCGCAACTTTACCGTCCGCACTATACGACTGCCGGCGTATCGACAGCAGCGCCGCTCCGGGCTCGACGTTCAGCTCCGCCGCGATCTGAATGGAGGCGTTCTCGGCCGACAACACCTGCTCTACCCGAGTGGGGTCGATACCGTTGTCGCGCAGAATGTCGAGACGCGGCGTACTCTCGAGTTTGCGCTTCGTGAAACCGCGGGTAATACCTGCCGTATGGCTCACGTAGTACGCGTACGGCTCGCCTTCCTCGTTGCTGCGAACGCGTATCACGCGGTGAACGAGCTCCCCGTCATCGAGACCCAGTAACTCACGGATGTCTTCGGGCGGAACGACACGCTCCACCGAAATGACACGGACAATCGAGTGCTTGCCCATTTCCTTGAGGTTTTCGAGCATCCCCACCAGCGGCGCTCGCACGGGCTGCGGCTTGTACTGATAGGTGACGTGCGAACCTTTGCCGCGAAAGCGCGCAATAAGCTGCTCCCCCGCCAGTTCGTCCATGGCGCGCTTCGCGGTAATACGAGACACCTCGAACGTCGCCGCAAGCTGCTGCTCGGTCGGCATCTGCGCATCGTAGGGGATCGTGCCGTCCATGATGGCTGCCTTGAGTACCGAATACAGCTGGTGATAGAGCGGCACCCTCGACAGCGCACCGCTCTGTGCAAGCGTCCATTCCGATTTGAGGGTTGCTAGGAGTTCAGACATGTTCAGGCGTTTGGCGACACCGGAGCTGGAAGGTGTGTCTCTTCCTCTGCCCGTGCCTTGATCTCGTCAATTGTACCACCGAAGTTGAAGAGCCCGGTGTCTCCCCGGCCGTCGGCCATTTTCGCGCGCAATGCTTCGGTCGCCTTCGCGTCGACCGCACCGGCAGCGTCAATGACGACACCGTAGCGTTTGGCGCCTTCCGCCGTCACGAGTCCGCGCGCCACGTCCGTCAGCACCAGTTCGGGATCGCGCTCGAGGGGGTCGCCCCAACCGCCTCCGCCCCAGGTATTGAAGTACAGTACGTCACCCTCCTTGACGGCGATGCCGTCACACTTCGCCGGCAGCCACTCTTCACTGCCGTCGGTGCGAACGAGACGTTTGGTCGAGCGCATGCCGGGTTCTCCGCCGCGCACACCCCACGGGTAAGTCAGCCAGCGCTCGTCGTGAATCGCAATCTCGCCGTCGACGAGGAACTCGTAGGCTACCGATAGTCCGTTGCCGCCCCGATGCAAACCCGCGCCGCCGGAATCCGCGATCGGCTCGTAGCGCACGATGCGCAGCGGGAAGTAGGCCTCGATAAACTCGTTGGGCACGTTCGTAAAACCCGGCCACAGCGAGTGGCCGTCGGGGCCGTCGCCGACGGGTCTTCCCGGAATACCGCCGAAACCGATCTGGAACAGCTGGAACCACTCGCCCTGTTTGTCGTAACCCGAATAAAACAGGTGCGGGCTGTCCGAGAACCCGGCGGCGTTCATGGCATCAGGCGCGCCCTGGCCGAGCACACCGCCCATGACGTCGAAAATCCGGCCAAGCGCGTGTGTCCGGCCCGACAGCGCGGCCGGGAACTTCGGCTTGAGCAGGCTGCCGTCCGGAATGCGTACGTCGACGAGTTCGTAGAAGCCGTCGTTGAACAGTATGCCCGGGTCGAACAGGTTAATCGTGAACGAACCGAAGAACATCTTGAACATGTCTTCGTTGAGATAAAAGTTGATCGAACTCTTGGCCTGCGGATCCGTGCCCGTGAAGTCGAAGATCGCAACGTCACCCTCGCGCCAGAGTTTGCAGGCAATCTTGTAAGGCCCCTTGCCGACACCGTCGTCGCACACGTAATCCTCGAAGTACTGGGGTTCCTCGGGCACGATCATGTTGATGATGGCGCGCATGGCTTCGAGGTTGCGGTCGAGCATGATCTCCATGGTCGTATAAAATACGTCGTCGCCGAAACGCTCGGCAATCTCGACGCAACGCTTACCCGCCGTGCGGCAGGCGGCGACCAGCGCATTGAGGTCGAAGCGATTCCACTCGGACGTGCGCACGTTGTGCAGGATCAGCTCGAGCACGTCCTCCTGCAGCTCGCCTTTCTTGTAGAGTTTCGTCGGCGGGATGCGGATGCCTTCCTGGTAAATCGTCTCGGCTTTGATCGGTATCGATCCGGGCACCATGCCGCCGTTGTCCGACATATGGCCGAACATGGCCGACCACGCCATGTGCCGCCCGTCCTTGAAGATCGGCACGAGAACTATCCAGTCCGGTAAGTGCGAGACGGCCGCGTTACACATGTACGGGTCGTTCGTGAGGATGATGTCGCCCTCCTCAATCTCGCCGTCATAGGCCTCCATAAAACCGTGAATGAACGAACCGAACTGACCGACGACCATCTTGCCGTCGCGGTTGGCGACCATTGGGAAGCAGTCTCCCTGCTCGCGAATCCCGGGACTCATCGCCGTGCGGAACAGGACGGCGTCCATTTCGACTCGGACGTTTCTAAGCGCGTTCTCGATGATGTCGACCGTGACCGGATCGATATCGACTTTGCTGAACGGCGTGGAGTTCGTTTCGATGATTTTTGCGGACATTGAAAGACTCCTCGATTAAACCGGGTTGATGAGCAGGTTGCCGACTTTGTCGACGGTGGCGGAGTGGCCGGGCAACACCAGCGTTGTCGAGTCCATCTCCTGAACAATCGCGGGCCCCGTCACGACCGCGCCGATGCCGAGCTTGCCGCGGTCGAGTATCGGCGCCTCGTGCCACTCCTGCTCGTAGTAGAACTTCGTGTCGTGAATGGTCGCCGCCGCGAGATCGGTCTCACCCTCGTGAACCTCCTTCAGTTCCGCCGTCAGGCTGCTCTTCGCTTTGACGATGGCGCGGATCATGACAATCTCGTGATCTTTGCCGTGGGCAAACGTAAACAGCTGTTCGTGCTGACGATCGAATTCGTCGGTCAGGACAGCGAGCCCCTTCGACTGCAGTTCGTCGGCGGTCACATTGAGCGACAGCTGAAACGCCTGGCCGGCATAACGGATGTCCGCCTGATAGGTCACTTCCTGGTCCGCGACGGGAATCCCGTCGGCCTCGAACGACTCACCTGCTCTCGCGCGCAACTCTTCCAGCGCGCCGATAAACTCTTCGGTGGTTATGGCATCGACGCGCGCAACGTAGGTTTGCGAAGCCTCGTCCTGCACCTGCGTAGTGGCGTCGCCGTAGGCACACAGCACTCCCGGTCCCGGCGGCACGATGACGGGCCACGCGCCGGAGAGTATGCCCAGCGCATTGGCGTGCAAAGGACCGGCGCCGCCGAAGCCGACCAGCGCAAAGTCGCGTGGATCGTAGCCCTGCTCAACCGATACGAGGCGCAGCGCACCGAGCATGGATTCGTTGACAATCTTGATGATGCCTTCCGCGGCCTCCATGAGCTCGATCCCCATCGCGTCGGCAACACTTTGCACCGCCTTGACGGCGGCGTCGCGATTGATCTGCATCGCACCGCCGAGCTTGACGTCGGACGGGAGATAGCCGAGTACGACGTTGGCATCGCAGACCGTGGGCAGCTCGCCACCTTTCATGTACGCCGCGGGACCCGGCTCCGCGCCGGCGGAGTCCGGCCCGACGCGCAGCGCCTTCGTCAACTCCGGCACAAACGCAATCGAACCACCGCCCGCACCGATCGTGCGCACGTCGACCGACGGCGCGCGTACGGTCGTGTCGCCGACGCGCGTTTCGCGGCGAACGCGCGCCTGACCGTTCTGAATCAGCGCCACGTCGGTGGAGGTACCGCCCATGTCGAACGTAAGAATATCGTCGAAGCCGCCGCGCTGGCAGAAGTAGATGGCACCGGCGACACCGCCGGCAGGCCCCGACAGGAGCAGATTGACGGGTGATTCGCCCGCGGCGCGCGCCGAGGCAAGGCCGCCGTCCGAGCGCAGGATCGCAAGGGCTACGTCGTCGCCCAGCCGCTCCTCGAGCGACGACTGCAGGTTGTCGACGTACTTCGAGACCTGCGGCCGCACGTACGAGTTGACGACCGTGGTTTCGGTGCGCTCGTACTCCTGCATTTCGGGAACGACGTCGCTCGAGATGGATATCGGAATGTCGCCGAAGACCTGCTCGGCAATCTCGCGAGCTTTGACTTCGTGCTCACCGTTGACGTAGGAGTTGACGAGGCAAATGGTCAACGCTTCAACCTCGCCGCTCGCCTTGAGGGTTTCGAGATCCGCCTTCAGCGCCGTCTCGTCCAGGGGCTTGACGACGTTGCCGCTGGCGTCGAGCCGCTCGTCCGCTTCAATCGTCAGCTCCAGCGGCGCCATGAGCGGCGCCTTGACGTAGCTCACCCAGCCACCGAGTCCACCTGGACAGAAAGAGCGCGCTACCTGAAGTACCTGGCGATAGCCTTTGGTCGTGACGAGCCCAACGCTGGCACCCTTGCGCGTCAGCACGGCATTCGTGGCGACGGTTGTGCCATGCATGACTTCGCCGACCTGCTTCGGGTCGATGCTGGATTCGGCACAGATGCGCTCGATGCCGTTCAGGACGCCGATCGAGGAATCCTCGGGTGTCGACGGCACCTTGGCCATAAAGGTTTCGCCGCTCGTTTCGTCAACCAGCAGCAGGTCCGTAAAGGTGCCGCCGACATCGACTCCAAGACGATACGTCATGTATTTACTCCTCGACAGAGATTGTGTGCTTGTTCTTTGGTGATTTGAGTTCCGTGTACTTCGACAACGCTCAGATGATCGATTTGTCCTCGAGCGCCTTCAGTTCTTCTTCGCCGAGGCCCAGCAGTTCCGTATACACCTCGCGATTGTGCGCGCCCAGCGTCGTATTGCCGGGCCAGCGTATTTCGCCCTGAGTCTTGGACATCTTGGGGAAAACGTTTTGCATCTTGAGGTCAGGCCAGTCTTCCGTCGGCGTATCGACAATCGCCTCACGCGCCTTGAAGTGCGGGTCGTCCAGCATGTCCGGAGCCCGGTAGATTCGGCCCGCCGGAACCCCTGCCTCCTGCATGAGCTGGTCGACTTCATCGACTGTTTTTGTCTTGGTCCACTCGTTGATGATCCCGTCCAGCTCCTGCATGTTCGCTCCGCGCGCGGTATGGGAACTGAAGCGCTTGTCGTCGGCGAGGCCCGGCTGCCCCATAGCGGCCGCCAGGCGTTTGAACACCGTATCCTGATTCGCGGCGATCAGGAAAATCCCGTCGCTGCAGTCGTAAATGTTGGACGGCGACACGCCCGGCAAGGTCGAGCCGGAGCGTTCGCGGATGTAGTTGCTGACCGTGTACTCCGGGATGGTTGCCTCCATGACGTTCAGCACGGACTCGTAGATCGACGCGTCGATGACTTGGCCCTCGCCGGTTTTTTCGCGGTGATGCAGCGCCGCGAGTGCGCCCGTGCAGGCATACGAGGCGGCAAGCGTATCCCCGATCGACAGGCCGGCGCGGCTTGGCTGGCGATCCGGCTCACCGCACAGATAGCGCATGCCGCCCATCGCCTCGCCGATGGCGGCATAGCCCGCGCGCTTGGCGTACGGACCGGTTTGCCCGTATCCCGAGACGCGCACCATGATCAGCCCGGGGTTATCCTTTGCCAGCTCCTCGTAGCCCAGGCCCCAACGCTCCATCGTGCCGGGCCGGAAATTCTCGAGCACCATGTCGGCCTGAGCAATCAGCTGCCGCACCAGTTGCTGCCCCTCCGGCTCCCGAAGGTTGGCGGTAACGACACGCTTGTTGCGCGCACAGACGCGCCACCACAGCGGATACTCGCCTCGGCCCCATACACGCATCGGGTCGCCGCTGCCCGGCGGCTCGACTTTGATGACGTCGGCGCCCATGTCGGCAAAAAGCTGGCCGCAAAACGGCCCCGCAATGAGCTGACCCAGCTCTATCATCCTAATGTCGGTGAGAGGCCCCTTGCGCGCCGCTTGCTCGTTCATTTCTTGTCGATGTCCCCAGAGGGGCTTTATGCCCGCTGCACTGATACGTTGTGGTTGGATCACAGGTCCGGAGTCGGCCTGTATTGTCTTTTTAGCTCTATCAATATAACAATAGGACTAATTTGGCGCAATTGACTTATCTAATAAGGAGTCGAGACTCATGTCCGTGAAATTCAGAATCGTGGCCGCCAGCAAATCCGCTCTCGTCACCCTGCTCGCCCTCGGCCTCGTTCAGACGGCCGGTGCCGTCGATATTGTGGGCGGCACCGAAGCCGATCGACAACGTATGGCTGAAATTTCTCAGGAGTGGCTCGACGCCTACTCCGACGGCGACCTCGACGGGATCATGGCAATTATGCACCCCGACGGTATTCTCATGCCGCACAATCAGCCCACCTCGCGCGGCACCGACGCCATGCGCGCGTATTTCGAACCGCGGATAGGGCGCCCAGGGATTAGCATCGTCAACAACCTGCAGGAGATTCGCATCAACGGCTCGTGGGCCATCGTGATGGGCACGTTCGCCGTGGAGGCCGCCACGGCAGAAAACGCAGAACCCGTGGTCGTGCACAACGGCCGCTACCTCGTGCTGTACGAGAAAGTCGACGGCGAATGGCTGATGCTCCGGGACATGGACAATCTCGACCCGGTCGAGGCGGCAGCAACCGCGCGATAGCACGCTCGGAGGCAACATGCACAAGGTGTTCGTCAGCAACGTGTTGGAGTACACGGGCCCCGGGGTCGTCGAGGTCCTGAGCCGATCCGGCTACGAGGTGATTTGTCACGACCGCTCGTTTGTCGACGCGAGCAAAAGGGCCGAATTCAGCCAGGCAGAGAACCTGACCGCGATCGGCGCACAATCCGCGGACGACATTGCTGTCGAACTGGACGAGATCGGCTCCGTATCGAGGTTTGTCTTCAACGACGCGCACCCGAACGCGCCCAAGGACTTCGAGGCCATCGATATCGACGAGTTGCGATCCGCGCACGCCGCGCTGGTCGAGTTCCCGTTTCGTTTATGCCAGTTGATACTGCCGGGACTCAAGCAGCAGGCGGCGGGTTCGATCGTATTCGTGACGTCGGCCAGACAACTCAAACCCGAACCCGGATTTGCCGTCGCAACCAGCGTCCGAGCCGGCGCCACCGCGCTGGCCATGGCCGTCGCGCGTGAAGCGGCGCCCTACGGGGTTCAGGTGAACGCCGTACAGCCGAACTACCTGTACAGCGAACTCTATTACCCGAAAGCAAAATTCGTCGACGATCCGGAAGGCAAGGCAGCCATAGCGGCGACGGTGCCAGCCGGACGTCTTGGTAATCCGGATGAGTTCGGCGCGCTCGTCGAGTTCTGTATTTCCGGGCGCTCGCCGTTTACGACCGGGCAAGTCATCAACTTCACGGGCGGCTGGCCGTAAGCCCTGGTGACCGACGAAGGCCCGCGACGCCACTCGCGGGCCTTCGCTGAGTCAGCGCTAGCGGAAGTACCAGCGAGCGCCGATCGTCAGCGTGTCGGCATCACCGGCAAGGTCGACGCTCAAGCCGGCGGCAAACTCCGGAGTGAAGTAATAGTCGCCCGCAATCTCGATGAACGTATCGCTGTCCCCGACGGTCACGTGATTTACCGATCCGCGCACCTCGAACTGCGGCGCAATGATGCCGCGTACGCCTCCGGACAGACCGATACCGCTGTCGTCGTCACTGCCGAACGGCGTGTCGACGTCAGTGTTCAAAAAGCGTGCGGTAGCGACCAGATCCCAGCCTTTCTGAAACGGCCAGACATAGCCCGCGCCAATATCGATCGTCAGCGTATCGACGTCGTTGTTGAAGTCGAGCGTCGTCAGCGATCCGACGATCAGCCAGTTGCCCGTCAGCTCGTACGAGCCGCCGAGGCGGAAACCGTCACCGCCGTTGACGTCGACATCGACAAAACGCAGCTCGGCAAACGTGTACTCGAGCGATGGTTGACTCGGCGCTTGCGCAGCCGCAGTGCCGGCGGCCAACAGGCTCGCCGCAATTAGCAAACTTCTCATGACACCTCCCAAGCGATTAAGAAGCGCGGCAGATGTTAACAGTCATATCGATACTGCAAACACTTCCCAATCAACGCAAAAAAATGCTAGGAGCACGGCATCAGTCACTGTCGCCGTTTGGAGACAGTGGCGGGAGGGGTCCGCGCAGGACGGGGCGTCAGTCGTCCGGCGCCGCTTTGCGAAACGAGCGCGGCCGCACCCAGAACCAGCTCGCAACAACCAGCAGACCGAACAGGCTGTAGGCGACCGCAAACACCCAGCCCGGCGCCTGATAATAGAGTATCGATTCCAGCCAGTGCGCAATAAACGCACCCTCGTACGTCGCACCGCCGCCGCGTTCGCGCAAGGCCATTTCGATCGTGGTCAGCGGACAGACGACGCCCAACCAGGCTTGTGCGGCGACAATGACGATGGCAACAAGGTGAATGCTGCGAAAGTAAGGGTTGCGTACCCAACTCCAGCCAAGCGGTTTGCCCAATACAACCAGCAGCAAGCCGAACACGACAAACCCCACGAACAGCACGTGCAGCAGCAATACGAGATCGGCAAGAAACGTAAACAGCGCAGCGTTGTTCATCGACGGCTCACGAGCTTGATGATGTCAGTACAGACTCCCCGAAGCGGCCATACCTTTAACGACCGCCGGCCGCTCCCCTACTTGATCGCGCCAGCGCCGAATCGCGGGATACGGCTCGAGTCCCCCGTCGAGCCGGCCAATCGAACTGACGGCTGACGGATACGTGAGTACGTCGGCCAGCGAATAGTCGTTGCCGAGGAAGTACTCGTTGTCGCCGAGGTGTGCGTCGATCACGGCCAGCACGCGATGTATCGTCTCGGCGTAGTAGCCCAGCGCCCATTCGTCGCGCTCGGGCGCCAGAAAACTCAGGTGAAACTGGCTGGCAAACGCAGGCGACAAGTCGGTCATGACCACGCCGATCCAGTGCTCCATGGCGGCGAGCTTTCCGGGCGCCGGTAAAAGCCGGCCGGTCTCTGCCGCAGCCCAGCGTGCGATCGCCATGCTGCCGTAAATCACCGGTTGCGGATCGTCGCCATTGTCGCCCGCAAGGATGGGCAGCCGGCCCAGCGGATTGAGCGCCAACACTTCCTCGCTGCGGTGCTCGCCCTTCTGAAAATCGATCTGCCGAACGGCGTAGTCGAGACCACACTCCTCGAGCGCAACGCTCGCGCGCTGCCCGTTAGCCGTGGGAACGGTATATAACTTCATTGCGAGCGCAATCCTGTCAGTCTGGACCAAAGACGATATCAAAACTGAACGATGGCGCTGCCGTCAACATTGAGACCGACAAGCGGTATCAGAATTGAACGATAGCCCCGCCGTCCACATTGAGGCCAACACCCGAGACGAACTGCGCTTCTTCGCTGGCGAGAAACACGGCAGCGGCAGCCACCTCGTCAGGCTGGCCGAGTCGGCCGATCGGCGCCTTCGATTCCCAGTACGCCTTGAACTCCGGGTCGTCCATAAAAGGCTCGGACATCTTCGTGACGATGGAGCCCGGTTGCAGGTAGTTGACGGTGATGCCGTACCGGCCCAGGTCGACGGCCATGCCTTTGGTGAGACCGGCCACGGCGTGTTTCGACGTCCCGTAGATGGACAGCTCCGGCCCCGCAAGGTCCGACATGATCGAACCGAGATTGATGATGCGACCGCGACCACGCTCCTTCAGATGCGGCACGGCCGCACGCGAAATACGGAACATGGCGCGCACGTTGACGCCCATGATCGTGTCGAACTGCTCGTCGGTCAGCGTTTCGAACGCACCCGCAATCACAATACCGGCGTTGTTGACGAGAATGTCGACGCCGCCAAGTTGCGCAGCGGCTGCATCGACAATAGTGGCGGGGGCGTCGTCAGCCGAGACGTCGGCGACGAGCGTCGACACACGATCTGCTTCAGCAAACGCCGCTTGCAGATCGTCCTCGTCCAGGTCGACGGCCAATACATCCGCGCCCTGCTCGGCAAAAGCCCTGGAAACGGCGAGACCGATGCCGTTGCCGGCACCGGTCACGATGGCGCGTTTGCCGTCGAGTTTTGACACAGGGAGAGAGAGCCTGTCGTCAAACCCTGCCGGCGCGAGATTGTCGCCCGCGCCGGACCGGGCCGGACCTAGTTGCCGCCGAAGCGATAACCCACCTCGACACCGTAGGAGCGCGGCGGACCGTAGTTCGAGAAGGTCCAGAGCACACCCACCGACTGCGACGCCGTCTTGTAGCGGTCGTCGGTCAGGTTCTTGCCGAACGCAGCCACACGCCAGGTGCCGTCGGCGCTGTTCCAGGCAACGTTGGCGTTCAGGAGATCACGCTGCTCGAGCACCGTGTCGAACTCTGGGCTGAGGTCGTCTGCGTAGTAGTAGGTGTTCTCCGCCTCGTGCTTGTAGTTCAGGTTGAAGCGCAGCGACGATCCGCCGGAGAGATCCATGGTGTAAGTGGCGTCGACACCAGCGTTGAAGTCCGGCGCGCGCGTAACGTCGCGTCCGGAGAAGTCGGTCGGCGCCGTGGCGGGATCGCCGTCCCTGTCGAGCAGAAACTCGTTGTATTCCGCGTCGATCGTGCCGAGATGCGCACGCAGGATAAACGCGTCCGAAACGAGCCAGGTGAGTTCCGCTTCGAGACCCGAAGCGTCGACGTCCGCCGCGTTGAACGTGCGGGTTTCCTGCAGCGCCGTGCCCGGGATGGATACGACCGTGCTGCGCTGAAAGTCTTCGTAGTTGACGAAGAAGTAGGTTGCGTTCAGGCGCACACGATCATCCGCAAACGTCGACTTGATGCCGATCTCATAGCTGTTTGCGAATTCGGGATCGTAAGCGGCGACGGGGAACACGTCGAAACCGCCGGAACCGGCCTGATCGTTGTAGCCGCCCGACTTGAAGCCGCGCGTGTACGTGAAGTAACCGAACACGTCGTCCGTGAAGCCGTAAGAAGCCGTGAAGCGCCAGGTCGGCTCTTCCCAGGACTGCGAATCGGTTTCGACCCGACCGGGCAAACCCGCAAAGTCCTGACCGTCAAGCGGGTTGTTGAAACCGTTCGGGAACAGCACCACCGTCGGCGTACCCTCGCGCGTAATGTAGTCCTTAGTTTCGTCGGTGTAGCGACCGCCAAACGACAGTGTCAGCCGGTCGTTAACAAGGTAGGTGAAGTCGGCGAACACGGCCGCGGCTTCGGCATCCTGACGGTTACAGAGCAACAGCGGGTTGTCGTTGTCGAGAACGCCCGGGACCGCGGTGCCAAAGAACTCGGTCAGACCGAGCTGCTGCAGTACGCAGAACGCGGCGTCGTTTTGCTGGTAGAAACCGCCGAAGACATAGTTCCACGGACCGTCGTTCTCGGACGCAAGGCGTACCTCGAACTGCGTCGTTTCGCGGTCATCGTCGCGGGTAGCGGCGAAGAAGCTGTTGAACGGCGTGCCGAGGTATTCGTTCGGCAAGCGCGATTCCTGCTCGCGTCGTCCCAGGTTGGCGTACAGACGATGATTGTCGTTCACCTGCCACTCGGCATTCAGATAGATACCGTCGACATCGACGCGCTGATCGCCGTCGAGCCCGACAATTGTGCTCTGGTGAATGCCTGCCTGGTCGAGCGGGTCGCCGCTATCGACACCAGGGAAGCCAAACGCAGGTGCAAACTGACCGCCGGCGACGTTCAGCGTGTCGTTGATAACCGGCGTCGGATCGCTGCTGTCGCGTATGTACTCGATTTGCCCCAGCAGCGAGAAATCGGCACTCGGCTCCCAGAGCAGCTTGGCGCGCGCCGAAAAGACGTCTTTACCGCCCAGGTCCCGGCCGTCGCCGGCCACTTCGCCGGTCGCCAGTATGGGATTGTCGACCTTGCCGTTCTTGTAGTAACCGTCACTTTGCTGATAGAGCCCCGCGAACCGAAAACCCCAGTTCTCGGCAAACGGTACGTCGAACGCCACGCGCGCAATCGACTGGTTGAACGAACCGTACTGCAGGCTCACGTCCAGTCCGGCCTCGTCGAGGTTCGGTCGCTTCGTCCGCACAATGACCGCACCGGCCGTCGTGTTTTTACCGAACAGCGTACCCTGCGGCCCGCGCAGCACTTCGATGGATTCGATATCGAAGGGCTCGAGGAGCTGGGTCTGCACGTGCGGCACGACGAAGTCGTCGATCAGAACCCCGACCTTGGGATCGAAATACACGATGATGTCGGTCTCGCCGGCACCGCGCATAGCGAACGACGCGGCGTTAAAGCCGGTGACGGTTGCCGCCGAGAAGTTGGGCACAAACTGCGATATTTCGCCGATGTCGAAAGCGAACAGTTTGCCGAATTCCTCTTCACCAACCACGGAGATCGCGACAGGCGTAGTCTGAAGGTCCGTTTCACCGCGACGGCTGGCCGTCACGACAATTTCTTCGAGCTGGGCGCTGGCAAGCCCTGGCGTCAACATCGTAAGACCGCCGGCGACGAGCAACGTGAAACCGCTCACCGTTGCACCGCTAACCAGACCAGCAAAACTGCGTATGCGCATGGAACCCCCCTCCTACGCTGACGATTGATGAGTACACAGGAATGCTCCGCCATTCATAGAAAAAAGTCAAGCAAGCCTGTTTTTTTTACAATGTGCTCCGGATACCCTCGGCGGAGCGGATCAGTCTTTCGGATCGGCCGGCCCAAACGCCAGTAAGGCATTGCCTGGCATATGAAAATAGATGCCGTAGCCTGACGTCTGATAGAGCATGCCGTCGTAAATGACGGGGCCCGAACTGCCGCCGATCGAGCCGCCCTGCGCCTTTCGGCCATTCAGGGCCGCAAAGGCATCACTGGTGTCGAATTTCCATAACACCGAACCGTCCGTGGGATCGTAGGCCCTGAGAATACCGTCCATGCCGCCCGCGAAGACGGCGGCGTCCGTGACGCTCGCCGGTGCGGATACGCCAGGGTCACAAAACTCGCGATCGCCACACAGATCCGAATGTGGGTAGTGCCATAACACGTCGCCCGTCGCCGCATCGAGCGCAAATACCCCAGGACGCGCGGGCAGCTCGTGTGCCTGGCCGTCGTCGAAATCCGAGATCGGGATAAAGGCCACGCCGTCGCGCGCCGCCATACCAAAATGGATACCGGCCTGGATGCCGCCGCGACCCAGACGATTCCGCCACAACAGCTCGCCGGTGGCAGGGTCCAGGCCAAACGCCTCTCCCGACTTCTGCCCGGCAATCAGCACGCGGCCGTGTTCGGTGTCCACGAGCATGGTGCTGGCGCCAAAATCGAAGTCCGGGCCGTCTTCCTCGGGGCAGTTGTAGCGCGCATCCGGCATCATGCAGGCGACGTTCCACGCATCACCCGCCGTTGCCTGCCAGACCCACTGCTTCGCGCCCGTCTCGAGATCCATGGCGATAATCGCGTCGCTGTTGCCCTCCGCCGGGCTCGAGTAGTTTTCGCCGGTGCCGACGAACAGCAGGCCGGCGTCGAGATCGACGCTGGGTGTGTTCCAGATCGGCGCGCCCGACGGTGCCAGTATGTCCGTACCCACGACCGTTTCGCCCACCTTCTCGGGCGCTTCGTCGATCGTATGCTGCTTCCAGAGTATTTCTCCGGTCCCGGCGTCAATGGCCATTACGGCTCCCCGGAACGTGCAGCACGGGTACTGAGGATCGGCGGCCGACGTCACCTCGAGTGACGAAATCGGCACGAGCACGCGATCGCCGGCAAGCACGGGCGAACCCGTAATGGTGGCGTTCGGATGATCATCGACCTTGACGCTCCACTTGAGCTCGCCCGTGACGGCGTCGACCGCATAAGCGCGTGCAAGCAGGTCGCCGAAGTACAGCGTCGGCTCGGCCTTCTCGTCACCTGCGCGCCAGGGTGACACGGCAATTGCCGTTCGCACCTCGGCGCTCGCGCGGAACGTCCAGCGCAGGCAGCCCGTCTTGGCGTTCAGCGCATAAACCGTTCCGTCCTGGCTGCCGACGTACAGACCGCCGCCACCCAGCCCGGCCTGCGAACGCGCTCGCAGCGCGTTGGGAAAGGCCAGGGCCCATTTGAGTTCCAGCGTCTCCACGGCCGCGGCGTCCAGCCCAGCGGTGTTTGCATCGACGTAGCGGTTGTTGTCGAGCCCAAATCCCCAGCCCGGCTTTGTCGGCGGCTTCGCATAATCGAACTCGGCCTCCTCGGCCGAGCACGCCGGCGGCAAGGAAGGCGACTCGTACGCGTCGAGGCGAGTCTTGGCAAGGTATTCCGCGACCGCAATGCGTTCGTCGTCGCTCAGTGCCGACGCCTGCGCCTGCATGATGCCGCTGACCAGAGATGCGTGGATGGCGTCCGGCGCCATCATCTCGAGGAACATCTTGTGCGGCGCCTTGGCGACGCCGCCTTCGTGGCACTGCGCGCAGTGTTCGCCGTAGACACGTTCGCCCACGCCGTATTCCGCCGCGGCGATCGAACTCATGCACAGGGCGGAAAGAAGGATAAAAACGCGCATGGCTGTTCCCCGGGGGTTGAGCAAGCTAGAGCTTGTCGATTTCCTGCGCCAGCGCCGCGAGAAAACGCGCAGCATCCGCACCGTCGACAACGCGATGATCAGCCGACAACGTGACTGCCATCATCGGTTTGGTAACAACGCCGCCTGCGCCGGCGACAGGGGTTTCCGTCACGGCCCCGACGGCCAGAATGCCGGTCTGCGGCGGCGTAATAATGGCCGTAAACGCCGTGATACCGAGTACGCCCAGGTTGGATACCGTAAAACCGCCGGGCTCGAGATCGTCTGCAGCCAGCGAATTGTTCCGCGCTCGCTCCGCGAGCTGTCGCGACGCAGCCGTCAGCTCGGCGGCATCCATCGACTCGATGCCGCGTAGCAGTGGAGCAACGAGCCCCTGTTCCGTGTCGACGGCCATGTTGATATCGACACTCGAGCGGCTGACGACGCCGTCGTCGGTGTAGTGACTGTTCAGTAGCGGGTGTGCGAGCAGCGCACGGCCGACCGCCTGCATGATCAACGCATTCACGGCAACGTCGCCCGACTTCGCCGCCAACGCGGCGCTCATGTCGACGGAGCGTGTCAGGTAGTAGTGCGGAACATCCTGCTTGGCGGCCACGAGCCGGCGCGCAATGCTCTGCCGGCGGCTCGTCAGCGGCACCGCTGCCGGCGCGGCGGGTGCGTTTCCGGCTGCCGCCCGCTCGACGTCTTCCCGCGAAATCCTGCCGTTGCGGCCCGTGCCCGAAACCGTGCTCAGATCGACACCAAGCTGTTTCGCGAGCCGGCGCGCAACCGGACTCACCCTCACGGCGCCACCCGCAGCGGGGGGCTCGGCGGCCCGGGGCGATGCCGGTGTTTGCTCCGCGGGTTTGTCTTCTGCGGCGGCTACGGCCGTTTTCGGTTCGTCACTGCCTGCGTCGTCGTCGATGCCGAAGCTCGCGTCTGCTGGCTCAAAGTTCGCGATAAACGCGTCGATCTCCGCATCGCTGACGTCCGCGGTCGCAATCACTCCCAACAGCTCGCCCACCTTGAGCGTGTCGCCTTCACCCGCAACCTGTTTGCAGACAACTCCCGAAACAGGCGCCTCCAGCGTATTGACGATCTTGTCGGTCTCGATGTCGATCAACTCGTCACCTTTACTGACCTTCGCGCCGGCGGGAACCTGCCAGCCCGTAATCGTCCCCTCCTGCATCTCGATGCCCCATTTGGGGACCGTTAGCGGGTACAGCGGATCAGCCACGAACTACCTCCTCTATGGCCGCCGCAATATCGCCCGGACCGGGCATGTAGGCGCGTTCGAGTTCGCGCGCAAACGGCACGGGCGCATGCGGCGCGGTCACGAGTTTGATCGGCGCCCTGAGCGAACCGAATGCCTCGGATGCCACAATACCGGCAATGTCGGAAGCCGCGCTGCAGCGAGGCGGCGACTCGTCGACAATGACGAGGCGCCCCGTGTGTTCAAGGCTTTCGAAAATGGTTTCCGTGTCGAGCGGCGACAGCGTGCGCGGATCGATCAGGTCACAACTGATCCCGCTCTCGCTGAGGCCGTCAATCGCTTTCTCCGCAAAGACGACCATGCGGCCGATCGCAATCACCGTGCAATCGTCGCCTTCGCGCGGCATGGCCGCCTCGCCGAACGGCACGAGGTGTTCACCTTCAGGGACCTCGGCCTTGCGGTTGTAGAGTGCCTTGTGTTCGAAGAACACGACTGGGTCGTCGTCGCGAATCGCCGTCTTGAGCAGCCCTTTGGCGTCAGCCGCGTTGGACGGCACGACAATCTTCAGCCCCGGGACACCCGTCAGTATCGGGTAGATCGTCTGCGAGTGCTGCGCCCCCATGTTCATACCGGCGCCCATGGCCGTGCGGATCACAAGCGGGCAGCTCGCCTTGCCGCCGAACATGTAGCGAAACTTGGCGGCCTGGTTGTAGATCTGGTCCATGCAGACGCCCACGAAGTCGGCGAACATGATTTCGGATATCGGCCGCAGGCCCGCCAGCGCAGCGCCCGCCCCGGCACCGATGATGGCGGATTCGGAAATCGGCGTATCGATCACGCGATCTTCGCCGAACTCGAAGATCAGTCCCTTGCTGACGCCAAAAATGCCGCCGGACGCATCGCGTTCACCCGAGCTGCCCCCGGCCCCGCCGGAGACGTCTTCACCCAGGATGATGACGCGGTCATCGCGGCGCATTTCCTCGAACAAGGCATCGTTGAGCGCCTGCCGAAATGTCGTTTCTGTCATGGTCTAGTAGCTCGAGTACACGTCGGTGGTCAGTTCGTCGATCGACGGCGGAGGCGCTGCCTGCGCCTCGCCAACCGCCCGATCGATCAGGGCGAGCACCTCGGCATCGACGGCGGCAAGCTCGTCAGCCGACAGTGTTCCCTCGCGGACGACGCGAGCCGCAAAAATCTTCAGGCAGTCGCGGTTTTCGCGGTGTTCTTCCACCTCCCCTTTGGCGCGGTAGCGCTGCGGGTCGCCTTCGAAATGACCGAAGAAGCGCGTTGTCGTGCATTCCAGAGCGCTGGGGCCCTGACCGGATCGCGCGCGGACAACCGCTTCGCCCATGGCGTCGTAAACGTCGAAATAGTCGTCGCCGTTGACTTTTGCGGCCGGCATACCAAAACCGCGGCAGCGACTCGCGATGTCCTTGCTGCCGACCGCGTACGAGACGCCGGTGTGTTCGCTGTAGCCGTTGTCTTCGAACACGAAGATCGTCGGCAACTTGAGCACAACCGCCAGGTTCATCGCCTCGAACACCGTGCCCTGGTTGCAGCTGCCGTCGCCACCAAACGATACCGTAATGTGTCCCTTGCCCGCGTTGCGCGTCGCAATGGCCGCGCCCGTCGCAAGCGGCGGGCCGCCGCCCACGATGGCGTTGGCGCCGAGCATGCCTTTGTCGAAATCGGCAATGTGCATGGAGCCGCCCTTGCCGTTACACAAGCCGTCCGCCCGACCGTAGATCTCTTTCATCATGCCGATGACGTCGCAGCCCTTCGCGATGCAGTGGCCGTGGCCACGATGTGTGCTTGCAATGAGGTCGTCATCGCTCAGGTGATCGCACACGCCGACCGCAACAGCTTCCTGCCCGGAGTACAGGTGAGTAAAACCGGCGATCTGTCCCTGCTGTATTTCGAGGTGTAGCCGCTCTTCGAACTCGCGGATGGTTTTCATCCGCCGATAGGCGCCGAGCAGCGCTTCTTTGTCGAGATTAGTCAATGCTTTTCCTCAAAGCGCGTCCGCGGGTTTTTTCCCGGGACCGTAAATATAGTCGTCGATGGTTTTGTGGAAGTGCCGGATACGCAGCTCCTGGTTGCCCAGCCACAGTCCGCGGTACCCGCGGCTGTTCATGCCGTCCTGCACGCCCGGCAGGTTGTGCGCATCCTGATCGAGCACGAGGCCAATGCTCTTCTCGCCATGCTTGAATTGCTGATGTTCGGGGCGTTCCGGCCACTCGTCGCCCTCCGGCACGAGTTCGAACGTCCAGATGTCGAAGAACATCTTGTTGGGATCGCTTGGGTGCGGGCGCTGCCGGAACAGCCAGTAGTCGTCCGCGTGCACGTTGAGCGTGACGTTCGGAAAGATCATGTAGTGATAGTCGTCGGTCAGCTGCGCATCGTGTAGACGCGAATAGTCGCGCCCCTGCTCGTGACCGTGTTCGCGCTTGTATCGCTGCACATCTTCGCGGATCTCGTTGACCCGGCCGTCGTAGTCCGCGGGGTCCATGCCGGCCTGCTTCATGACGGCCTTGATGCCCTCCGGAATGGCGGGCGGCACTTTCACGCGCGGGCTCAAGGTCGCGAACTTGATGAGGTAGCGATTGTGCTTGTCGTAGCAGTCGATCTGCAGGTTCAGATCGTCGAGATGCCATAACAGCTGAGGGTGAATACCCTGCACGTGATAGGACTCGTTGAAGGCATCGACGGACGCCTTCCAGTTGCAGTCCCATTCCACCGTAATGTCTCGCGTCATCGCCATGCGCGACATGTTGTACGGCTCGAGGTGCTGCGGGATGACGTTCAGGTATTCCGCCAGCGGCTCGACGTCGGGGTTGAGGCTGAACCAAACCCAGCCGTTCCACACATCGCAGGGAATCTGCTCGAGCCCCGTGCACGGACCGCCCTGCGGAAACGTCTCGAGATCGGGAATGTTTTCGAACGAACCGTCGAGCTTGTATTCCCAGTGGTGATACGCGCACTTGAAGGTATCGGCGTGGCCGAGGCCGCGATCGCGAAGACGGTTGCCGCGATGCTGGCAGACGTTGTAGAACGCCTTGATGCCGCCGTCGTCCTGGCGCACGAGCAGCACCGATTCGCTGCCGATCTCAGTGGCGCAGTACGCGCCGGGCTCGTCGAGATCGCGCTCGAGGCAGCCGACCAGCCAGACTTTGGTCCAGATGGTTTCCCATTCGCGGCGCATGAACTCGACGTCCGTGTAGCGTTGCTTCGCGATGATCTCGTTGCCAAGATCGGGATCGGGCGCTTTTTCCAGCGGCGTACCTTGTCCCGCCGCACTGTCGATGTCGTTACTCATGCGGCCTGCTCCAGCGGTTCGTTCAGCGACCAGCGTATGCCGCGCCGCAACAGCTCGTAGAACGCGGGCTGTTTCCAGCTGCCGCGCTCCACCTCGGGATATTCGTCCATCAAAGGCTGCATGTCGTAGCGACCGCGGGCGTGGCCCAGATTGAGGTACAGCACCTCGCCCTCTCCCCAGGATCTGAGATACATCACGGGCACGATGCCGTTGTTGCGCCAGTCGGAAACCTCGAAGCCGTCGGCCGTACCGGAGAACTCGGTTTCCAGCAAGCGCTCATGGTCGCCAAAAAAGTGGCAGAGATAGATTTCGTCATCCGCTTCGAACGGTTCGATACCCGCAACCAACGGGTGCTCACTGCTGGCGCGGACGGTGAACGGCTGGATCGGCGGGTGGGCCACAAACTGGCTGCCCAGCATCTCCATGAACCGCGGCGCATCGTTCGGCGCGGTCCAGCCCGTTCCTTTCACATATTTGAGTCGCGAGTTGGTTCCGTGTAGCGCAAACCACCGTTTGCCGGCGTTCAAGAAGGCCGCCAGCGCGTCCTGCTCGGGTTCCGTCGGCAGCAGCTCGCACGTGTAGGTAATCAGCGCGTCCGCGCTCTCGAGTGCCGCCACGTCGCTGTAGTCCACCCGCAGGCTGACACGATTGCGCTCGTCCTCGGCCAGGAGCTTCAGCAATTCGAGGCGCGCAAAGTCGATGTCGTGGTACTTGCCGCCACAGATCAACAGTATGTCGCGCCGGCCGGACATCCCGTCAGAGCTGCACGCGTTTGGTGTAACCGTTATCCGCAATCAGATTCGTGCCGGTCACGAGACTGGCCGCCGGACTTGCAAGGAACGTGACGACCCGCGCGACTTCCTCGGGCGAGCCCATGCGCCCGGCAGGGATCTTACGAACGGTGCTTTCGTAGAACTTCGGCATTGTGCCCTTGATCATTTCCCAGGCGCCGCCTTCAAAATAGATCGGGCCGGGCGACACGGTATTGACGCGAACGCCCTCGCCGCGCACGAACTGGGAAAGCTGGCTGCCGTAGTTGATGAGCGCCGCTTTCATGGCGTTGTAAGCCATCGGGCCACCGAAGTAATCGACGGCGTTGGTTGAGCCGATAACGATGATGGATCCGTCGCCGGATTCCTTGAGCGCCGGCAGCAGGGTTTCGCAGCCGCGTACCGTGTGCAGCACGTCGATCTCGAAACAGCGCCACCAGTTCTTTTCCGAGTCCATGCCGCCGCCGCCGGAGACGTTCGGCACAAAAATATCGCAGCCGCCGAGTGCTTCGACGGTCTTTTCGAGCCAGGCTTTGTATTCGTCGGCGTCCTTGACGTTACAGGCGCTGCCCATTGCCTGACCGCCCGACTCCTTGATCGCGGCGACGGCCTCCGCGACGGCATCGCCGTCCCGGGCGCAGATCGCAACGCTGGCACCCTCCGCCGCGAGCGTTTCGGCTATAGCCCTGCCGATACCCCGCGACGCACCCGTTATAATGGCGCGCTTTCCGCTCAGCCCAAGATCCATCCCGCTACTCCCGGTGTGTTATTGCCTCGAAGTATACGCTCCGGCCGGAAAAAAGAAAACAGTCATGATTGTTTGTTTTTAAGGTATAGTCCTCGGGAATACCAATGTCGTACAGTCCGCCCTCCGACATCTGAGGAAGATCACACGCTATGAGAATCATCGTTACCGACCGCGAGGGCTCGGTGCAGGAAGCAGAAGGAGAGCCCGGCCTCAAGCTCATGGAGGCCATCCGCGATCTCGACGATAGCGTTGATGCGATCTGCGGCGGCCTGTGCTCGTGTGCTACCTGCCATGTGTACGTCGACGGCGAGTGGCTGGGCAGGCTGCCCGCCATCGAAGACGACGAGGAAGAACTCCTGGATTCGCTCGAGAACCGCCAGAGCAACTCGCGCCTGAGCTGTCAGATCGAGCTCACGCCCGAACTCGACGGGATTACGCTGACAGTCGGCCCGGAAGAGTAGCCGCGCGTCCGGCTGTCACTGCACGGACAGCGCGTTGTCGATAACGAGTTCGGCGCCGTTGACAAAACGGGACTCGTCGCTGGCCAGGTAGACAATCATGGCGGCCACGTCTTCGGGGCGACCCACACCGACAGGGTCGTCGCCGGCCTCCGGATCCGGCGCGGGCATACCCAGCTCCTTGTTGACCGCCTTGACCATCGGCGTGTCGATGGCGCCCGGGTGAACCGAATTGACGCGGATCTTGTCGCCGTTCATCTGACAGCTCACGGCCAGGGACTTGGTCATTGCGCGAACCGCGCCCTTGGCGGCCGTGTACGCAAAGAAGATGGGGAAACCGAGATGCGAAGCGACCGAGGACATGTTGATGATCGAGCCTCCGCCGCGACGCCGCATGGCGGGCATAACGGCCTTGCAGCCGAGGAATACCCCTTCGTTCATGACGGCGTTGTGGAGCCGAAACTGTTCGAGCGTGCACTGCTCGGGCGTCGCGATAATCACGATACCGGCATTGTTGACGAGAATGTCGACGCCGCCAAATTCCTTCTCCACCTCGGCGACAATGTCGTCCCAGCGCTGTTCGTCGGAGACATCCTGCTCCTTGAAAGCCACGGTGGCGCCGGTCTCGGCCGCAATCTCGTCGGCGGTTTTCTGCCCGTCGGGATCGACATCCGTAATGACGACGGTAGCGCCCTCGCTGGCAAGCGCCCGAGCGTCGGCTTTTCCAAGCCCTTTCGCGCCGCCCGTCACAATTGCGACTTTCCCTGCTACCCTGCCTGCCATAGTCTTGCTCCGCGTCGACACGTGGTCGCGATGCTAACAAGCAGTCTTGACTGTTTCAATCACAAGTGATTGTTTTTTATTACCAGTCGGTTACCCTAACCGGTAGCCGCTAAGCAGCTCTTAAGCCAGCTGCAGAAGAACGACGACAATAACAGGCAAAAGGACAGCGGAGATGCCGGTGGGAAAACGCAGCGCAAAACCCAGTGGACCCGGAGAGCAAGGCTGGCAGGCGCAGAAAAGCGCGGCGACGAGGGATCAGATACTGAGCGCCGCCGTGCGCTGCATAGTCGAGCTCGGTTACTCGCGCACGACAACCATGAAAATTGCGGAGCGGGCCGGCCTCTCGCGCGGCGCGACGCTGCACCATTTTCCGTCGAAGCTCGACATCATCCGCGCCGCGGTGGACTACCTCCACGAACGGCGGCTGCGCGCATTCCGCACCTCGGTTACGTCGATCCCGGAAGGCACCGACCGCATCAAAGCCGCCACCGAGGCCTACTGGGCGCATGCCACCCACCCGATCTTTGTCGCCTTCTTCGAGCTGTCGGTGGCCGCCCGCACGGACAAGGAGTTGCGCAAGATCCTGCAACCGGCGCAAAAATCGTTCGACGAGGAGTGGTACAAAACGGCCCAGGAGGTCTTTCCCGAGTGGCAGTCGGATAAGGCTGCATTCGACCTTGCCCTGAGCCTCGTGCAGCACCTGATGGAAGGTATTGCGATCAGCTCGATGACCCATCAGCGCCAGCCGGACCTGGATCGACTCAAACAGTACCTGGAAGATCAGCTAAGGGCGCTTGCGCCCGCATCGATTCGCTAGTTGCGCTTGCGCCCGCATCGATTCGCTAGCGGTTCACCGAGCCGCGGCGCCGGCAGCTACTTCTTGCCGTCCATGTACAGATCCAGTTCGGCATGAAAATGCCGTAACCTCAGCTCCTGCTCCGACCAGATCGGCCCCTCGAACGCGCGTGAGCGGACGCCTTTTTGCACAACCGGGAGCAGTTCCGAATCCTGGTCGAGGACCAGACCGAGATCCGGCTGCACGCCAAACGGCACGAACTCGCGCTCTGCCCTGACCTCGCCGCTCACGTCGGTCCCCTCGGGGAGCCCCATCCAGTCCGGCACCTTCCAGCTCTCGTCGTCGACCGGGCGATACAGGGTAATCGTGTCGTAATAGAAACGCTCGGGATCCTCGGGATGCGGCATGAAGCGCATCAGGAAAGCACCCTCGGGGTGCAGACCTATTTGCACGTTGGGGAATACGCCCGTCGCCCAGCTGTCGGTCAGCTGGCCGTCGACCAGGCCGTCCCAGCCGAGACCCAGCTGGTCGGCGCGCCCGCGTTTGAACTGCTGAATGTCCTTGCGCACGGTCTGGGCATCACCGTCGTAAGCCTCGGGATCCATGCCCGCCTCGGACAGCATGTAAGCCAGCCCCGGATCGACCGACGCCTGATCGTCTTCGCGCGGACTTTTTTTCGCGAGGGGCACAATCATGCGGCTGTAACCGTGCGGATAGACGTCGACCTGGGTGCCGTAGTCGTCCATGACGGTCGATGTCTGCGGGTGCACGGCGTGCAGGTGATAGACCTCGTAGAATGCATCGACGCCGGTCTTCCAGTTCGAGCCCCACTCGCTCACGACGTGACGCACGGTTTTCATCTTGTCGAGCTGATACGCCTCCAGGTAGCCGTCGGGCAAGCCGAAGCGCTCCTCGAGCGGCGGCGCATCGTCATCGAGGTTCACGAAGATCAGCCCGGCCTTCTCTTCGACCCGGACCGACTTGAGCGTTGGCCGGCCGTCGATCGCCCCGGGCCGGAACGACTCTTCGTCGGTGATTTTTTCGCAGTGACCGTCGAGGTCAAAACACCAGGAGTGAAACGCGCACGTGAACCGCGGCGTGGAGCCCATCTCGTTCAGGACCAAACGGTTACCGCGATGCGGGCACACGTTGTAGAAAGCCCGAACCTCGTTCTCGTCGTTCAAGGTAACGATGATCGATTCGCGACCGAGCTCGAAGGTGAAATAGTCGCCGGGCTCCTCGAGATCGCAGCGCGGCCCGGCAATCAGCCAGGCCCGGGTCCAGAGCTGCTCCCATTCCTTGTGCATCCAGTCGCGATCGTAGTAGCGCTCCGGCGCAACCCGGCCCACGCCGTGATCGATGTACGGCGCCTTGGCCTCCAGGGAATCTTCCGGCGCATCCGGGTTGACCGGGCTCGTGTACTCAAACTTCGCTGCCATCGTGTGCCCTCCAGACTGATTGAATGTACGGACCGTACCGTCTTTCGGTAAGGCCACGATAATACCGCTCCGTATCGAGAAAAAAAACAGGATGGCTTGCTTTTTTATGACGCCAGCGGCTTAATGTCTCCCGGTTCGGAATTCCCGGAGCGGCCCATGCCGGCATTGATCCTGCACCATCACGACCCTTCCCCGTTTGCGGAGAAAATCCGCCTTGTGTTTGGCCTCAAGCAGCTCGCGTGGTCGTCGGTCCAGGTGCCGATGATCATGCCCAAGCCGGACCTGACGCTGTTGACGGGTGGCTACCGCAAGGCGCCGGTTCTGCAGATCGGCGCGGATATCTATTGCGATACGTCACTGATTGCGCGCGAGCTCGAAGCCCGCTTCCCCGAACCCAGCCTGTTTCCGTCCGGGCACGTAGGACTGTCTTACGCGCTGGCGCGCTGGTCGGACAAGGCGTTCTTCGAACCCGGCGCCGGGCTGTCGATGGGCGAGAACGAAGGAATACCGGAGGAGATCCTCGAAGACCGCTTCAAGTTTTTCAATTTCATGGACTTTGCCGACATACGCGGGCAAATGCCGCACTGCTATGCCCAGTTCCAGGCACAGGCGCAGCTGCTGGAGGACGAACTCGACGTGCTGACGACGCCGTATCTCAGCGGCACCGCGCCCTCGTGGATCGATATCCAGGCCTATTTTCCGGTATGGATGGCCAACACCAACATACCGCGCGCCGGCGAACTGCTGGCGCCGTTCCCGTCGATCGGCGCCTGGTCACAGCGCATGGAGACCATCGGCCGCGGACAACGCAGTGATATCGACGCGGCGACAGCCCACGAGGCTGCAAGAGCAGCCGAGCCCGCCGCCGCGGCCGGCGTTGCCGATAATCCGTTCCACAATTTTGCGGCCGGTGACAGCGTAACGGTCATGCCTGACGACTACGGCTTCGATCCGGTGGCGGGAACGCTGACCGCGCTCGACACGCACGGCATCAGCATCGAACGGCAGACGCCCGAACTCGGTACGATCGCCGTACATTTCCCGCGCAGCGGCTACCGCGTCGAGGCCGGAGGATGACGGCTCCCTCGCGCTACTTCGAGGATCTCGAGCCGGGCGAGTTCGCCGAGTCGAGCGCCCTGACCGTCAGCGAAGCGGAGATACTCGAGTTTGCTCGTCAGTACGACCCGCAGTATTTCCACGTCGATCCGGACGCCGCAAAAAATCATCCGCAGTTTGGTCAAGTGGTCGCGAGCGGCATACACATACTGGCCCTCTGGCGACGCTGCGACCACGAAATCACGGGTGATATCCGCTGGGTCTGTGGAATCAGCTGGGACAACCTGCGCTGGAACAAACCCATGCGCGCGGGCGACACGGTGCGCGCGCGGGCCTTGCTGTTGTCGAAACGGCCGTCCGCGAGCCGGCCGGATCGCGGAGTTGTCGTCTACCGCTACGCGCTCGTGAACCAGGACAACGACGAGCTGTTCTACTGCAACAGCACCAACTACGTGGAGAGACGGCCGCTTCAGGCGGCAAACACGCAGTAGTCCTCCCGCTCCACGAGGTCGAGCACAAACGATAGTTTCGCCATGCCGCCGATGACGGCCATGACCGTGCCGAGTTCGCAGATCTCGGCGTCGCTGAAGTGCGCGGACAGCCTCGCGTACAGCGCGGAGTCCATCTTGCCGTCATGGTTCGTGAGCGCCATCTGCTCGGCGTACTCCAGCACGGCCAGTTCCGCCTCGTCAAACAGATCGGCCGTGGGTTTGTCCATCACCGCTATCTGCTCGTCGCTGAAACCGCTGTTCTTCGCCCCGGGCACGTTCTGTTTGTTGCAGGTGCGGCAGCCGTGGATCTGCGAGAGACGCAACCTCGCAAGCTGCTTGTAGCGCTCGTCGACGCGCCCCGAAAAAAAGATCTGTCCGTAGAATCGCTGCATGACGAAGTCGAGCAACTCGGGCGCTTGCGCGAATACCTCGACAAACGTCGGCTCGCCGGTCAGCTCGTTGAGTGTGCCCCAGACCTGCTTGAGATCGTCGGGTAAAGCGTCCGGCTCGATCCGGCTCAGTAGTGTGCTGCTCATACGTCCCCCTTATCGATGTTGCGCATAACCGGCACGCTAGCGCTTGACGTTGAAATAGTCGGGTATGCCGCCGGGCCACACGTCGCCCCACTGAGCGTTTCCGCCGTCCACGGTCAACACTTCACCGGTAATGAACTTCGCGGAAGGCGCGGACAGGTAGATGACAGCCTCGGCAATGTCGAACGCGTCGCCCAGCCGCTTCATCGGGTTGCTGTACGGGAACGTCTCCAACGCTTCCTCGCTGTAAACGTTGAAACCTTCGGTTTCGACGCTGCCCGGCGACACGCAGTTGACGCGAATGTTGAGCGGCGCCCATTCCGTCGATACCGACTTGGTAAGCCCAATCACGCCGGCGCGCGCTGCGCAGGTGTGCGCAACCTGCGGCATGCCGCGATCCACGTTCGCCACGATCGTCACGATGCTGCCGGGATGGTTGTGCTTTTGCCACAGGCGCGCCGCGCGCTGCATCATGTACCAGGTGCCGTTGAGGTTGGTGTCGATGACGGCATTCCAGCCCTTGTCGCTGAAATCGATCGCCGCCTGCGGATACTGTCCGCCGCCGTTGTTCACGAGGATATCGAGTTTGCCGAAACGCTCCCAGGTGGCTTCCATGAGTTCGGTGACGGCTTCGGGGTCGCGAATGGTCATTGCGCGGTAGTCCACGTCGGCGCCCAACAACTCGGCCATCGAATCGCAGGTCGACTTGAGCTTCTCCTCCCGGCGCCCGCAAATCATGACCCGCGCACCCAGTCGCGCCATCAGAAACGCCATGGCCTTACCCAGCCCGGAGCCGCCCCCCGAAATGATAACGACCTTGTCCTTCAGGAGATCGCTGCGATACACCGTCGGGGCGCTGGCCAGCTCCTCGTCGGACATGCCGTAGTTCTCGTTGCGCAGCGGCGGTCGTGTTTTTGCGAACGACATAGCCTTACCTCGTTATGTCTTTGAGCCCGTAAATCGCAACACTTGCGACGTTGCGATTTGGCACGCCGCCCAGATTCTGTGCGAGGCCGATACTTGGGCTGTCGAGCTGCCGCTCAGAGGCGCGACCCAGGAGCTGCAGATAAATTTCATACGCCATGCGCAAACCGCTGGCGCCTATCGGGTGCCCGAAACACTTGAGCCCGCCGTCAATCTGGCAGGGGATGGCGCCATCGTGGTCGTAGCGGCCGTCGAGCACGTCGTCGATTGCCCGGCCCTCGTCGGAAACGCCGAGATCTTCCATGAGGACCAGCTCGGTCACCGAGAAACAGTCGTGAACCTCCATGAGATCGAGTTCACTCTTCGGGTCGTCGATGCCGGCCTCGCGGTAGGCGCGTTCGGCGGCGATGCGTGTCGTCAGCGTGTGCGCGCCGTCCCACGCGTCGTTGCTGAGCTCGACGCCGTTGCTCGGCGCGAGCTGCAGCGCTTTAATCGCGACCGCGTCGCTACGGCCCAAACGTTTGGCAACTTCGGGAGTACACAGGATGGCGCAGGCCGCGCCGTCGCTCACACCACAACAATCCAGAACGCCGAGCGGATACGCAACGGTCGGCGCGTTCAGCACGTCGTCTTCGGTAATCGCACGCCGCAAATGCGCCTTCGGATTGTCGAGCGCGTTCCTGTGACTCTTGACCGAAATGTGCGCCATGGCGCGCTTGAGTTCCTTGATGTCGCGCTTGTGCACGGCGCTGTATGCCGACGCCAGTTGCGCAAACGAACCGGGAGCGGTGCTGTTCGGCAGCCACAGGTCTTCGCTGCTGCCTTTGGTGCGTTCCGGCAACCCGCCGAAACCCGTGTCTTTGAGCTTCTCCACGCCCATGGCCAGCGCGATGTCGGCCGCGCCGGCCGCAACCGCGTACGCGGCGCCGCGCAGCGCCTCGGTGCCCGTGGCGCAGAGGTTCTCGACGCGGGTGACGGGAATATTGGGCAGCCGGAGTGCCTGCGACAGGGGCAGACCGGATTTGCCGGTGCTCTGCTCCTGAAAGAAGACACCGAGCCAGGCAGCGTCGATATCCTGTTTTTCGACACCGGAGTCAGCCAGCGCCTCGCTGAACGCTTCGAGCATGAGCTCCTCGGGACCCGACTCCCAGCGCTCGCCGAAGCGGCTGCAGCCCATGCCGAGCACCACCACCTTGTCGCGAATTCCCTCAGGCATCGTCGGTCTCCCGAATCGGCGCGGGCTTCCAGAAATAGCGGCGGAACGCGCGCCGCTCGTCCAGATCCTTGATGCGGAACCGCATGTCGACCGGCGCGCCCACCTCGAGTTGCCCCGGCTCCACGTCGGTGAATTCCATCATGACGTTGGCGCCGTCTTCGAAGCCGACGTTGCCAAACACGAGGGGCGGTTTCGGCGTGTACGCCAGCCAGTCTTCGGTAAACGAGCGGACACGACCCGTCATGTCCGCCATTCGCACAGGCTCCTGCGTATCTTCCGCGCCGCAGTGGACACAAAGCCGGGTGGCCGGAAACTGCAAGGTGCCGCATTTAGAACATTTGCCGCCCTTGAAGGCCGTAATCGCTTCATGCTTTCGCCAGAACGCCGATAGTGCCGTGCGATTGTCGCGCTCCGCGCGGATACCCGCCTCGAGCGGCAGGAGTCCGCGCAGTGCCAGGTAGCGGGTGTAATTGTCTTCGCGAACACCGGCCGCAAGGGCGCTAGCCAGTGAGCGTGTTGCCGGCGGACGAATGACTTCAAGTACAAGCGCGTCAATTCCCTGACCCAACGCCAGCAACAGAATTTTGTCGCCCGCGCGCGCGGCTTCGAGTACTTCCACCAGCTTGAGCAAAGGCTCCGCCGCGCCACAAAAGCCGACAGCGGTTTCAAGCTCGCTGCTCGCCGTGGGCAAAGCCAACGCCTTGTTCAAGTGTTTGCGCACGGCCGGCGCCAGACCGCCCGGCGCAGCGATGGCCGTGGCGGTCACGCGGTCTGCGGCGAGCCCGGCCGACTCCAGAGCCTCGCCCGCGGTTGCCGCAACCTGATCGCGATACCCTGCATCGCGTACCCAGCGAGGCTCCAGCGCGTATTCGAAGCGCTCGCCGGCCGCCCGGTAATGATCGACAAAATCCTGGTGCAGGCTCGCCGCACCGAGGAGTTTTGCAACGCAGTCACCCTCGCCGACCAGCACACCCGCGGCGCCGTGACCAAACGACAGCTCCTGAGCGCTGGCCGGTTTGGCATCGACACAATCCGCGGCCAGCACAAGCTGCGCTGCGCCGCCCTCGAGTGCTGCCCTGAGCGCCGTGGAGCCGGCCCGTACGCTGCCGCCGGCATCACTCAGCCGGGTGTCCGCGGGTAGGTCGAGTGCTTCCCGGACGACGCCGGCATTCGAGCGATCGGCAAACGGCAATGACGTCGACACCACGGTCAACGTCTCGATACCCTCCGCCTCCGCACCGGCCAGGCAATCGCCACCGGCTTCGACGGCCATCGTCAAAGCGTCTTCGTCCCAGCTGCAGAAGCTTCGGCGCTGGCCCGGCGCCGCGCGCAAGCCCGGCGCGAACCAGGCGTTTGCGCCCACGGGCACCGCACCCGGCAATCGCCCGACCGGCAGGTAACAGCCCAGCGCAAGGATGCCGAATCCGTCACCGCTCACGGCGTCTCCACGAACTCGCCGAGCTGCGGCGACACTTTAAATGCCGGATCGATCGCCAGATCGCCGATGCGCCGATCCAGCTCCTCGTGCCAGTGGTAAATGCGCCGCTCCTGGTAGTTCAGCGAAATGCCTTTGAAGCCCGGTGACTCCACGGACTCCTGGATTTGCGGTGCGAACTGGGTGTCTTCGTAAAGTATCCGCTCGAAGTTGTTGATGCGGGTTTCCCACAATGGATCGCGCTCGCCGTCACCCCAGTCCGGGGCAAACCAGTGGCATTCGATGCGCATCGTATTGCTGCTGACCGGCCAGAAAACGAGGAACGGCATACCCGTGGGGGCAACGGGCGTGACCAGGTTCGGATACAGGTTGTAAGAGAGGTTATAGCGCTGCGGCAGCTCGGTTACGGACGGGAACTCGGCCATGCCGCGGGTCCCCGGGTCGACCCAGTCGTCGCGACGGTTCGGCGTCACCATGAGCGAGTGACCGTTCGGCCACAGCACAATGTCGGTGCCGCGATGATCGAGAAAGCGATCGACAGTGTCCTTGTGAATCGACTTGAGGTGGTACACCTCGAGAAAGGCGTCGAGCAGCACTTTGACGTTGCAGGCCACATCGTAAGAACGCGAATCGACGTGCCGTATCGTGTCGAGGTCGAACTGCGCCAGGTGTTCGGGAATGGGACCCAGATGGTCGAGCAGCGGCTCCGCTTGAGGATCCTCGTTGATGAACACCCAGTTGCCCAGGCGTTCGCAGCGCACCGTAACGAGTCCGTGCGCCGCAAAATCGAGACCCACGAAGTCGCGACGATCGCGCAGGTTTACGAGCTTGCCTTCGAGATCGTAGGTCCAGCCATGATAACCGCAGACGAACCCGCCGCGCGATTTGCCGCAACGATCTTTCACGAGCGGACCGCCTCGATGCCGACAGGTGTTGTAAAACGCACGGATCTGGTTGTCCTTGCCGCGCACGATCAGGATGGGTGAGCCACTCTTCTTGAACAGCAGGTAGCTGCCCGACTCCGGCAACTCGTCGACGTGGCACGCATAAAGCCACGAGCGCTTCCAGAGCGCACGCTCCTCAATGGCCAGAAAACCGGGGTCGACGTAGCGGCCGCCGGGGATCGGCGGGAAGGCCGGAAAACCCTCGGGCGGGGACTTTCTTTCGCGCTGGTACTGCACATTGCGCTTTACGCGCTCGATGAATGCGGCATCCATGTTCGGTATCCAGTAAGTGTCAGGGGCCGTTGCGGTTTTTTGAGCTGAACCCAGTATAGATATCCGGCCATAAAAAAGAAACAGTCATGACTGTTTTTTTTAGGCCCTGCCTCGCGCAACCCGCGGGACGCTCCGGATCAGATGACGCCCTTTCTGGCGAAATCCTCGATCTCTTCCACGCCATAGCCCGCCTCGGTAAGGATTTCGCGGGAATGCTGGCCCGGCGCCGGCGGCGGCGTCCGAATCCCGCCCGGATTGCGCGAGAACGCGAGCGGCAGGTCCGCAACGGGAACCTGACCGTCGCGGCCCGGCATCGCAACCGGTTTCAACACCCCCAACGCATCGGTTTGCGGGTGTCCGAGAGTTTCCGCAAGGGTCAGCACGGGACCCGCGGGCACGCCCGCCTCGGCGAGCATCGCGAGCACGTCTTCGACCGTCCGGTCGCGACACCAATCCTGCACGCGCTCGCACAGGCGGTCACGCGCGTTGCCGCGTCCTATGTCGCTTTCGAGTTCCGGGTCTTCAAGCCAGTCGTCTGCGCCGATCACTGCCGCAACGCGGCGGAACAGGCCGTTGCCCACAACGTGTATAAGCACGTGCCCGTCCGCGCACTCGAACACGTCCGATGGACCCGAAGTCTGGACGCGATTGCCAGTGGGCGCACGACCGAGCGCCAGCCCCCCCTCCTCGATGAGGTGCGAGTTGAACACGGCCAGCGCCGTCCCCAGCAGCGAACCCTCCACCTGCTGTCCGCGCCCGGATCGCTCGCGCTCGAACAATGCCGCCAGCGTGCCGAACGCCGCGAGCACAGCCGTCGAGTAGTCGACATAGGGCGCGGCCGCCTTGACCGGATTGCCCGGCGTGCCACTCATGTACATAGCGCCCGACATGGCCTGGCCCACCCCGTCGAAACCGCCGCGATTGGCGAACGGACCGGCCGTGCCGAACGCGGTCAGGGACGTCAGCACGATTCGGGGGTTCAGTGCCGAAATGCGCGCGTACCCGAGCCCCAGCCTGTCGAGCGCCGCGGGTGGCAGATTCGCCACGACCACGTCAGCGGACTCGAGTAGACGGTCGACAATGCCGCGGCTTTCGTCCGCACGCAGATTGAGGATCAGACTGCGCTTGTTGCAGCCCGTTTGCATCATCACACTCCCCGCTGCGTCGTCGTCGAGCGGGGCAATGAAGCGGTCCTCGCCGCCGCCGGGCCGTTCGATGCGGATCACGTCGGCGCCCAGGTAGCCGAGCAGCGTTGCACAGTAAGGACCAGCCACGTAGCGGCCGAAGTCCAGCACGCGAATACCGTTTAGAATCTGTTCCATTACCGAGCCACTCACGCCTGGATTCTAAAAAAACAGTCCGGACTGTTTTTTTTATCGGGTAGCGTCTAGTATAAGCGCAGGTCGTAACGAGCAGCAAAAGCCCATGGACTTCCAACTCACGCCTGAGCAACTCGAGCTCAAGGACACCGTGCGCCGCTACGCGCGCGAGAAGCTTCCGCCGATTGCAACACACATCGAGGAAACCGGCGAGCCGCCAAGTCACGAACTCATCCGCGAGTTTGCCGAAATGGGCTTCCTCGGGGTCAACATCCCCGAAGAACTCGGCGGCCTGGGGCTCGGCAACCTCGAAGCGCTGATCGTCATCGAGGAACTTGCCAAGATTTCTGCCGCCGTTGCGTTCCCGGTGTTCGAGTCCTGTGTCGGTCCGGTGCGTGCGATCGAACGTTTCGGCTCCGAGACACTTCGCCGCAAGCTTGTTCCCGCGGTCTGCCGAGGCGATCTTGTCATTGCGATCGCCATGTCCGAACCCGGTGCCGGCTCGGCCCTGACCGATCTCACGACGCGCGGCGTCATCGACGGCGACAGCTGCGTAATCAACGGCAACAAGCGCTGGTGTTCGGGTGGCGGGCACGCCGACGGTTATCTCGTCTACACGCGGCTCGCCGACTACCCCGGCGCCAAGGGTATTGGCGCCGTGTACGTGGAGAAGGACACGCCCGGGCTCACCTTCGGCGAGCAGGAACAGCTCATGGGGTTTCGGGGTGTTCCCTCTTCCGACCTTTACTTCGACAACGTGAAGGTGCCCGCGGACAACGTCGTGCTGCCCGCCGGTGGCTTCAAGAAACTCATGACCGCGTTCGATCTCGAACGCTGCGGCAACGCCACGATGGGGCTCGCGCAGGCCAGCGGCGCGCTCGAAGACGCCATCGAGTACGTTCAGGAACGCAAGCAGTTCGGCAAACCGATCATCGACTTCCAGGCGGTGCAGCTCAAGCTTGCGGAAATGCAAATGCAGGTCGAGGCAGCGCGGCTGCTGATCTATCGAGCGGCGTGTAACGCGGATCAGGGTATGCCGTCGATGCTCGATTCATCCGTCGCCAAGTGCTACGCCAACGAGATTGCGCGCACCGTGACGGGTACGGCGGTGCAGCTCCTGGGCGGCTACGGCTACTCTCGCGAGTACCCGATGGAACGGCGCATGCGCGACGGCTGGGGCTGGGGTATTGCCGGCGGTTCGATCGAC
>JANQPG010000014.1 GCA_028289545.1 Woeseiaceae bacterium | reverse complement strand
CTGTATCCCGCGTCAGCGGGGGGAGCGAATAATGACGAAAACAGCAAAGGGTAAGGGGCTATTGGGTCTCTTGTTGTGTCTCGTCGCCGCACCTGCACTTGTGCAGGCATCGGCGGTCCGGCACATGAATCTGGACGCGCTGGTCGAGAACTCGGGCGCCATCTTCAGGGGCACCGTGACGGGCATTGAGTCCGGCACGGTCGAGATCGGCGGTAAGGCATTACCGACAACCACCTACCTGTTCCGGGTGGGCGAAATGTTCAAGGGCCAACCGACGGCCGTGCGCAACGGCGAGCAGTTTCTTGCGCTGACGATGATCGGCAGCATCAAGGACCACGATCACCAGCACACCGGGTCGATCGTACACTTCAGCGTGTTCCACGATATTCCCCGACTGACAACCGGCTCCGAATATCTGCTGTTTGCGACGGCGAAAAGCAGCGCGGGTTTGAGCGTACCGGTTGGGCTCGCGCAGGGTTGCTTCGACCTCCTGGGCGGCATGGCGCTGAACCGCGCCGGCAACGCCGGTTTGTTCCAGGGTATGCAGGGCGCGCCACAAAGCGACGGTCCGATTGCCTATCGCGAACTCGCGGGGCACATCAGGTCCTCGCTGGCAGCACAGTGAGGGAGGAGATAACAATGACGAATAAAAGACTCTTCTCCGGCCTGCTGCTCGCGGGATCGTTGCTCATCACCACTGCCGCGCAGGCAGGTGGTGCACTTGCCACTTGCGCTGATGGCGTTCCGTTTCGCTGGGGCGCCGCAGGCGATGGCGTCGGCATTACCTTCAATCCGGACCAGGGCGACCTCGGCAACCTGACCAATGCAGAAGCCACGGCGCTTGTTGCCGCATCTTTCCAGGTATGGGAAGACGTGCCAACTTCAACGGCCACCTATGTTCAGGGCGCCCCCCTGCCCGTCGACGTTGATATTACGAACTTCGGCGAATATCTGGAGCCAACCGGCCCCGACGGACTCTCGGCCATTGTCTACGACGACACCGGTGAGATTTTCGAAGAGCTGTTCGGCCCCGATTCCGGCATCCTCGGTTTTGCCGGACCCGAGTTCGGCGATACGACGACCTGCACGATCACCGAAGGCGTGTCGTTCCTCAACGGCCCGACGTTCGCAGACCTGACCGAAGCCACGGACATCATGGTTCACGAGTTCGGGCACTTCAGCAACCTCGCACACGTGCAGGTCAACGGCGCCATTTTGATCGGCGACAACAACGGACCGGGTTTCGACGCATTCCCCACGCCGGACTTCCTGTCCGACATCATCGTTACGATGTATCCGTTCTACTTCGGCCCACTCGCCGGAACACGAACCACGGAACTGGACGATCGCGCCTCGCTGTCCACCCTGTACCCGACCGCGGACTTTGCCACCGACTTTGCGAGCATTAGCGGCAGCGTGCGGATTCCGGACGGCGTAACGCGCATTTCCGGCGTTAACGTCATTGCGCGCAACGTCGCGGACCCTTACGACGACGCAAGCGGTATCCTGTCGGGCGCCGACACTGACGAAACCAATCCGGCCGTCAGCGATTTTGTGGGCACGTTCCGCTTCACGGGACTGACGCCCGGCGCCGAGTACGCTGTTTACATCGACGAAATAGTCGACGGCGGTTTCTCGACGACGCCGATCGAGCTGGCCCCTTCCCCTGAGGAGTTCTTCAGTGGCGCGGCGGAAAGCAACAGCGACGACCCGGCACTGTTGGCCACGGTTTCCGCGGCAGCCGGCGCGGAGGCCAGCGGCGTCGACATCATCCTCAACCTGCCGCAACCGGGTGCGCCTCTGCCCGTCGGTGAGTTCGGCGACGGTTCGACTGAACTGTTCACGCCGTTCCCGATCGACTTCTGCGGCGAACGCTACAACTCGGTGTTCGTCAACGGCAACGGTAACATCACGTTCGGCGAACCAAGCGGGGCATTCATCGAGTCAGCGGGCGCACTGCTCGCGGGACCGCCGCGTATCGCGGGGCTCTGGCGCGACCTGAACGCGAGCCAGGGCGGCACGTTGACCTTCGACACGGACGGTTCGTCGTTCTTCGAAGTCATCTGGGACGGTGTGCCCGAGTTCGACGCCGGCAACAGCAACAGCTTCTCGATCAAGCTGCAGGCGAAGACGTCCGGCACCGAATCCGCGGAAACCGGTAACCGCTTTGTCGTCGAGTACGGCGATATCGACGCGGCACTCGGTCTGGCCGGCTGGAGCTGCGGCGCCGCGGTCACCGACGACCTCGAAGAGGAAAGAGATCTCGGCAGCGAGTGGTGGACAAGAATTCGCGGCAAGTCGGCAGCCTACGAGCAGTTCACGGGCATTAACGCCGAAACCGAAACGGTCGATCTGGCGAACACCCAGCTGAAATACGCCGGCGTGCGGGCGCCGGAAGACCGCTTCGAGTACAGCGTCGTCCGCGTCTTCGACGATACGACGGACTTCATCGTCAACACCGACAATGACAGCATCGAGACCGCTCGCCGGGTTCGCGCGCCGTTTGCGAACGCCAACCGGTTCGCCGAGATCGACAACGAAAACGGTGATGTCGACTTCTTCCGCTTCCGGGCGAAAGCCAACGAAAACATTGCCGTTGAGATCGTGCGCGGAGAGCTCGACACAGTGATTGGCCTGTTCGACGCGGATACGGGTGAACTGCTGGCCTTCGACGACGACGGCGGCAGCGGGCTGTTGTCGCGTATTGTCGTGAACGTGCCCGAAACGACCAACATTGCGGTCGGCGTATCGACCTTCCCCGACGTTGACTTTGTGGGCGGCGGCTTCACGGGTGGCGGCTACGTTCTGTCGGTCCGCAACTTCGGCGGCGAGCCGGTGTTCCTCGGCGACGAGGACAACATCGAGATCCCACTGCCACAGCCCTTCCAGTACCTCGGCGCGGAATACTCGACGGTGTTCCTGAACTCGAACGGTACGCTTACGTTCGAAGAACCGACGGCCACGGCCGGCGGCACGGATTTCCTGGTGAGCGTGCCCGCGTTCCTCAACGGCCCGCCGCGGATTGCCCCGTACTGGGCGGATCTCGATCCGACCGGCACGTTCGGCCTGGGCACGCCGGGTTTCTACTTCGTCGAAACGACGGACGATACGCTGTTCGTACACGGTGTGAGTCTGAGCGAGTTCTTTGCTTCGAGTCCGAATTACTTCACCGCCGAGCTCTGCGAAGACGGCAAGCTCGATTATCGCTACGGCGTTACCTCCCGTGACGATGCACTGGTGGGTATCACCGAGGGCCGCGGCGTCGAAGACCCGGGTCCTCTGGACCTGTCTTACTGGTCGGGAGGCTGGGAGATCAGGACAAACACCACCGCGTATGAGAACTTCCCGAACGGTTTTGGTGCCGCGACGGCAACAACGCCATTCAGTGACTTCGACCTACTGTTCCAGCACTTGAGGTTCGAATTCAAGGCGGACTGAATCGTCCGTTGCACGTCTGTAAAGGAGGCTGGTCTCGAACGAGACCAGCCTTTTTTTATGCCTGTCCATGTCCGTACCTGCACGCCAGCCGCACCTGTCGGCGCCGACATAAGTTGACAATTAACTTGTCATTCGCTAAGTTTGACAAGTCGATTGTCAATTTTTTTCAGCCATGGAACTCTACCACGAGCACTACAACATCATCTGGCGCGTGCGGCGGCTGTTCAGGGCCATGGCCGAGAGTTCGAACGCCCTGCTTGCTGAATTCGACCTGTCGGCCTGTGACCGCGCGGTTCTCGAGTTCCTGTATCCCGACGAATCCTTGTCGGTGCCGGAAATTGCGGAGCGCTACCAGGTATCCCGGCAGCATATCCAGGTGACCATCAATGCGCTCGTCGACGCCGGACTGCTCGGCAGCCGCCCCAACCCGCGGCACAAGCGTTCTCCGCTGTTCGAACTTACGCCCGCCGGCAAACAGCTCTTTCAGAAAATTCGCGGGCGCGAGACCCGCCTTCTGAAGAAGCTGTTTGCCGACATTAACGAGAAGGAGCAGACCGTGACGGCGGAGACCCTGAGCAAGCTGCTCGATCGCTTCGCCGATCTCGGCACAGCCCGCTAGAATCGAATCGTAATACCCAACGAAATTACGTCGCTGTCCGACTCGTCCAGCTCGTAGCGCGTCCAGTCGCCGATCAGGTCGATGCGCTCCGTCAACGACACCTTACCGCCCGCTCCGTAGTAAGGATTGGTGTCGTCGGCGCTGCCGTCCGCAATGCCGTTGATCTCGCCGTCCGCGTCCCAGAAGAACGCGCCCGCGCGGCCGTACAGCGACAGTGAATGGCTCAGAGGCAGGCTTGCCGTTCCGCCGAGCGTAAATCCATCCGCTCTAAGCCGTAGCCTGACGGGCTCGCCGCCCGCCGAAAACGTTTCCTCGAAGCGTCCGAAGTCCTGGTAACCCCCTTCTATACTCAGGAATTCACTCAGCTGAAATCCCGCAACCAGGCGGTACGCCGTGTTGTCGGAGTCGAGAGTAAGACCGCCAAAGTCTTCGTTGATCTCGGCGGAGCCGACGCTGCCGCCAATGTACAAGCCGGTGTCCGCCAGCGCGGGAAGCGGCAACAGCGCCGCGGCGGCAGCTGCCGTCAGCAGCGCCTTCTTTCGAGTATCCATCATCGTGTCTCATCCTTTAGCTTGCGGCGCGGACAGCCGGATGGCGCCGCACCTCAAATGACGAACACGATTTTGCGCCGCGAATCCTGAACGCTGGCTGACCGGCCTGCGGCGTTCAGACCTGGTGTTGCGTTGGCAGGCTACTCAGCGGCCTTGGTGGCCTGCCAGGCGACAACCTTCCAGCCGTCGCCGCGACGGACGAAGGTACCGGTATTGAGGAAGTACTGCGGCGACTCGGCGGCTTCCGATTCGGCCACCAGGCGGAACGCAACCACCGCAGTGTCTCCATACAGCCTGATCTCTATGTCCTCGGCGTGGTACGACATGCCGGAGGACGAGCCGTCTGCATCGTCGAAACCCTGCATGATATCGGGCTTGCCGAAGCGCAACCCCGACGACGACGTGTACACAAGTTCCTCGGCCCAGAAGTTATCGTGGGTCTCGCGCTCGTCGACACGAGTCAGGAACTCGTCGAGCAGACTCGAGAGTGCCGCGCGATCGGCCGCAGCAGCCTCGGCATCCCGTTCGGCCGCGGATACGAAAGGCAACAGCGTCAATACGATGACGATCAGCGTTCTCATTGTCGTCACGCTATTCCGCCGGTTCCTCTTCCGGCGGCGCCAGCGCGGCGTCGAGCATCTCGATCAGCTCCTCGCGGCTGTAGCGGTAGGCCTGACCTTCGTTGAGCTGCACCATTTCCCGAATGATCTGGTTGATCGTCCAGCCGGCCTCCTGCTCGTTCGGCACGACCATGTAGCGCCTGAGCGGCTCTTCCTCGGTAAAGAAGCGATAGGCGGCGTCGGCCACCTCCACGGGTGGCTTGTACACGCTACGATCCCAGGGCCGGTCGATCCATTCGGCGAAACGTTCGGCGAACGGCGAGCCTTTGCTGGCGTACGACGCATTCTTCTGCTTCATACGCCTGAGCGCCGTATCGGCAATGCGCGAGTCGTAGTTGCCGGGCTCGATGACGGAAACGGCTACGCCGAGAGCGGCCATTTCCGCCGCCAGCGAATCCGTGTAGGCCTCGATTGCGTGTTTGCTCATGGAGTACTGGCCGCCGAACGGACCGGCAAGAATCCCCGAAATCGAACCGATCGTCGTGATCCGCCCTTCAGCCTCGATGATCATGGGCGCAAAGGCCTGGGTCACCCGGTAGACGCCGTAAACGTTGACGTCCATAAGCCACTCCAGCTCGTCGACCGACACGTCGGCCAGCGGACCGCCGATGAATACGCCGGCGTTATTGACGAGTCCGTAGAGGCCCTTGCCCCCTTCTTCGACGATGTCGACGGCTGCATCGATGTCCGACTGCACGGTAACGTCGAGCTTGACGGCCTGCACGTTGTCCAGCGCGTTGAGCGCATCGATATCCTGCTGCTTGCGGGCACCCGCATAGACAAAGAAGCCCTCGTCGGCGAGCCGCTCGGCAATGTGGCGGCCGATCCCGCTGCTGGCGCCCGTCACCAGCACGGCCTTTTTTGCGCCGTGTCCGTCGGCCGTCGCGACCTCCGGCGTCACGCCGGTTATGACAACCGCTAGTACGGTCAACATCAATACGCGCATGTTTGGGCTCCCCGCTTGTGCCTGTTTTCCACGCACGTAGGATAGCAGAGCCCACCAGGAACGGATCGGTGTAAACGTTGACTCTCCCCCAGGGGGAGACCGTAAGCTCATCGCTATGAAAGGCCTGCTCAGAATCGGCGAGTTTGCTGCTCTTATGCACGTCTCGGTAAAAGCGCTGCGCTTCTACGGCGCCCAGGGCCTGTTGACGCCGAGCTTCGTCGATCCGGACACCGGCTACCGCTATTACGCCCTGGAGCAGGGCGCTGAGCTCGCGCTGATCAGCAACCTGCGTTCAGCGGGCTTTTCGATCAGCCAGATCGCCGAGTTCCTCGACCGGCACCGGCGCGGGGAGGATCTTGGCGCCTTGTTCAAAGCACAGCGGAAGAAGCTCGACCGGGAACGGCGGGCGCTGGAAGAACGGCTGAATATCCTCGAGATGCTGACCCAATCCTACGAGGCGCCCGGCAGAGACGCCTTTGCCGCGGTTCGGCTCAAGCGAGCCCGCGACCAGCAGGTCTACAGCAGCAAAGCCACGGTGCCGCATCTCGGAGCTCCCGTTACGGCGCTGTTCGAGGCCGCCGAGTCCACCGTCGCGCGGCACGGCGCACGGGCCGCGAGCGAGGCGCCCTTCTTGCTGTTTCATGATGCGGCGCCGGACGCGGGCGACCGCGCATCTGCACCGCTTTTTATTGAAGTGTGTATTCCTATCGTTGAAACGCCCGGCGAAGACCTGCCCGGCACAACCCTGATCGAAGGCTGCGACAGCGGCCTGAGCCTGATTTACTCGGGCGACTACGCAAAAACACCCACACTGCACGAGCGCATGCTCGATTGGGCAGTGGCCGCCGGTCTCGGGGTTGACGGGCCGCTACGCGAAATCTACCACCGCTACGGCGCCGATCAGGACGACTACGAACTTCCCGCCGCGGTTATTGCGTCGCGGCAGGAGGACTTCATTACCGAGCTTTTCCTGCCCGTGTCGGCGGGAGCCTGACCGAAAACCGATTCGTCCATCGAATGGCTTATCGAACTGCCCACCAGGTTGCCCATCGACTTGCCTATCGAACTGCCACCCGAGGTATGAACATGCACGCCAGTCTTGTCGCGGCGCTTGCCGCTTTTGCCCTGTCCACTGTTGCTCCATCCGCACTCGCCGAGCAAGTCGCCGGTGCTGATGCATTCGAGACCGAAGTGACCGTCAGTGACGGCGCGGTACTCAAAGCCAGGATCACGTTGCCCGAGGGCGACCCCACACCGCGGCATCCGCTCTTTTTCGCGCAGTGGGTATCCTGCGGATCGCTCGAGTTTCCCCCGGATTCGGAGAGTATCCTTGCGATGCTGGCCCGCGAATCGGGTCTTGCGCTGGTTCGTGTCGAGCGCTCGGCCGTCAGGAACGGCCCCGAATGTGACGACCTCGATTTCGATACCGAACTTGCGCACTACCGGGACGCCTTCACAACGCTGCTCGACGATCCGCGCATCGACGCCGAAAAAGTCTATTTCTACGGCTCCAGTCTGGGCTCGAACACTGCCCCTTTGCTCGCCGCGGAATTTGCCGAGAACGGCGTCGACGTCGCGGGCGTAATGGTCCAGGGCGGCGGCGGCGTCACTTACCTCGAACGTATGCTCGCGTTCGAGCAGTATTACCTGGAGCGCCAACCGGAACGCTTTGCGCCCGAAGACCGGCACGAAGAGTTTCTGGACCGCAGCCGTTTTCACTACGAATACCTCGTGCGCGGCCGGCATCCGGACGAGATCGCCGGCGACAGCGCCGACATGCAGCGCGTGCGCAACGACATACTGGGCCTCGACGAGGACAAACACTACGGCCGCCCCTTCGACTGGCACCGGCAGCTTGCGCGCTACAACTTCCTCGCGGCCTGGGCCGCCATCGAAGCGCCCGTACTGGTCGTCTTCACCGAATACGACCAGTTCGAATCACGTCACGGCCACCAGCTGATCGTGGACACCGTCAACCGGCTACGGCCCGGCAGCGCCACTTACGTGGAGCGCAAGGGTATCGGCCACAGCAACCGTCGCTATGGGAGTATCGAGGATGCCTACGCGTTTCGGGACGGCGTGCGGGAAAACCGCGAGACGGCCGACATCATGCTCGACTGGCTAGGGCAAATAGGCGTAGCGACGCGGCGCTAGCCGACCGGTGAGATTTCCCGGCTAGCTGTCCCCGGCAGCGTCAGAGCTATTGGCGCCGCGCTGTGACAGCATGACCTTGACGCCCGCGCCCTCGCGCAGGTTTTCCGCGCCGCGCACGGCCACTCGATCGCCTTCTCTGAGTTCCCCGGAGACCGCGATCAGACTGCCCACGGAGTCGCCCGTCTCGACGGCAATCCGCTCGGCCTTGTCCTCGCTGTTGATGCGGAACACATAGACGCCCGTCGACCGGAGCACGAGCGCGTCCCGCGGCACGGCCAGCGACATCTCCGCGTTCCTGACGGGCACGGCGACGCTGACGAGCTGACCGACGGTCCAGCTGCCGGTTACCTCCGTCGGCAGGTCGATATGTGCCTCGAAGGTCTGCGAACGGACGTCGCCCGTCGGCACGAGCGCGCGGATGCGCCCCGCGTACTCGGCGTCGGTCGCGAACACGCGCAGCGACTCGCCAACAACCGTGCGCGGCAGGTGTTTGAGCGGCACAAAGGCCCGAACTTCCAGGCTCCGGGTATCGGTCATCTGGCCGAGCACTTCGCCGCGCGCCACGTCCTCTCCGGCGCGTCGTAGACGGCTGATCACAACACCGGCAAACGGCGCCCGGACCTCGGTGCGGCGCAGCTGCTCCTCGATCTGCCGAATACGGACCCGGCTGATCTGCGTATCGCTCATTGCGAGGTCGCGGTTTGCCTCGGTCTGCTCGAGATCAAATTCCGAAACCAGTTTCTGGCCCTGCAGTTCGCGCTGACGTCGGAGCTGGCTTTCGAGCTGGCGCAGGTTGATTTCCTCGCGCCTCAGGAGCGCCACCTGTTCCTCGCGCTGCAGTTCGAGTGCCTCGCGGTCGAGCCGTGCCACCGGCTCCCCAGCCTCCAGCCAGGTGCCCGGTTCGGCGATCCACTCGAGCCGCCCTGCAATGCTGGCCGTAACCTGCATTTCGTTGCGGCTGAACACCGTACCCGGCACGGGCACCGTTGGCGTCAGCTCGGTCCGCGACACTTCGGCGACTTGCACGACACTGGGCGGCGGCTGCTGGGCGCCGGCAACGGCCGTGACCAACACGAGCGGAAGCAGGCTCAAGGGAAAGCGAATGTTAGGCATCGGCGGGAACTCCGTCCGTAACGGCGCGACGGCCGGTGACTGCCGACCACTGTAGCGGCGGCAGCTTGAGAATGGCGGGCATGAGCAGCAGCGTAAACACGGCACTCACGAACATGCCGCCCAGGATCACGGCGGCGAGCCCGCGATAGATCTGCGAACCGACGCCGGGTATCACCATGAGTGGCAACATGCCAAAAATACTCGTCAGCGTACTCATATAGATGGGTCTGGCGCGCACGCGAACCGCTTCGGTGACGGCCGCCGCGCGCTCAAGCCCGCTGGCCATGCCGCGGCGCGCCTGCATGACCAGCAAAATAGCGTTGTTGACGACCAGCCCAAGCAGTATGAGGAAACCGATCATCGTCAGAAGATCCATGGGCTGTAGCGTAAACACGTTCAACAGCGACAGCGCAGCCACGCCGCCCGCCAGCGCAAGCGGCATCGACAGCATGACGAGAAGCGCGTCGCGCAACGAGCGGAACATGGCGGCCAGCACGAGTAACAGCACAATCGCCGCCATCAGCAGATTGGCGCCCATGTTCGCGAACGCCTCTTCGAGGCGATCGGCGGTTCCCTGGTACTTGAGCGAAACGTCCGTCGGCAAGAAGGCCGCCAGCTGTGGGCCGACTTCGTTACGCAGAATCTCCAGCGCCTCCTGCACGGTCATTTCATCCGGCGGCGTCACGGCAAGCGTCAGCGTGCGCTGGCCGTCGACGCGGCGCAGCTGCGTCGGTCCGACCGTGCGGTTGATGCGCGTCAGCTCGCCGATGGTCTGGATGCCGGCAAGCGGTGTGGCGATTGGCGTTGCGGCCAGCTCGTCCGGCGACTCCCAGCGCGGCCCCCGGAGAATGACGTCGAGCCGATCGTTGCCGTCGAAATACTCGCCGACAAACGCGCCGCTGGTCGCGGCGCGCACCATTGTCGCCACCGAACCGCGATCGAGTCCCGCCGCCGTAATCCGGCGGTCGTCGGGCACGAGCTGCAGTTCCGGCTCGGCGAGCTGGAGGCCCGGTATGGGCCGGACCATGGCGCCGGGCAGAGCCTCGTTGACGATTGGCATTGCGCGTTGAGCAACGTCCGCAAGGACGTTGATCTCCGGCCCCTGAAAGTCGAGATTGATCGACCGGCCGCCGTCAAAACCAAAATTCAGGAGCGAGGAGCGTTGCACAAAGGCCTGCGTGTCCGGCAGGTCGACCATCACCTGGTCGCGAACGATCGCAATCATCTCCTCGATACGGTTCGGATCGGCCGGGTACAGGAACAGGATGTTGAACGCACCGAAAGCCGACAGGTTGTAGCCGCGTATGTGCGGCTCCTGCTCGTGATCCATGTAAGGCTTCAGCCGCTCGACAATTGTTCCCGCCACTTCCTCGCGCACCATCTGTATCGTGCCGCCGGGCGGCATGTTGAAGAACGCATTGAGCGAATCCGAGGGCGCCTGCGGCAGGAGGTTTGCCTTCGGCATGAGCAGGAAAATTGTCAGCAGCGAGCCGCCGAGGATGGCGATGGCCCAGCTGCGGCAAAGCGCGGGCGTGCGGGTCATGCGGTCGACGAACGACGCGATCCGATCCCAGTAGTGTGCCAGCGGATCGGGCTTCTCGTCGCGGAGCAGGAAGCCGGCCGCCACCGGCAACACGGTCACGGCGATCAGGAACGAGGCCATCACGGCCACGGCAATCGTCAGCGCCAGATCCTGGAACAGCTGGCCCTCCATGCCCTGCATGAACAGGACCGGTACAAAAATCGCCACACTCGTAACCGTCGACGCAAACAGCGCTCCCGTAATCTGCCGGGTACCCTCGAGCACCGCTTCGTCGGGCGACTTGCCTTCCTGGCGGTTTCGCACGATGTTCTCGAGGGTCACGATCGCGGCGTCCATGACGAGGCCGACCGCGAAGGCCAGGCCCGCGAGCGAAATGACGTTCAGTGACTTGTCGAAGAGACGCAGCGCCACAAACGCGACGAGCAGCGAGAGCGGCACCGTCGCCGCCACGAGGAACGTCGCCCGGCGGCTGCGCATCAGGAAGTACAGAACCCCCAGCGCCAGCACGAGGCCGAGCCCGAGATTGCTTTTGACGAGGGCAACCGCGCGCCGGATGTGTATCGATGCGTCGAAGCTCAGGTCGATCGCCAGTCCCGCCTCGGCCAGCGGCCCGGCGTTGAGTTCGTCGATGACCGCGTTCACGCCGTCGAGGATGGCAACCGTGTTCGCATCGTATTCGCGCTGCACGGTAATGTAGTACGCGGGAAAGCCGTTGCGGAGCGTAAAACCGTCCTGCCGACGGGGCACAATTTCAACGTCGGCCACGTCCGCGAGATAGACGGGACGATCCTGACTCCAGCCCACAATGGCGCTGCCCAGCTCGTCGGGATCGAACTGACCCAGGAAACGGACGGTGTACTGCCGGCGGCCGACGTCCGCAAAACCGCCCGACGTGTCGGCGGTTCGCGATACGAGCGAAATGATGTCCTGAACCTGTATGCCGAGCGCAGCGGCGCGGTAGGTATCGAAGCGTATGTGCAGTTCCCTCGGCTGCTCTCCCTGCAGCTCCACCCGCGACACGCCCGGTATGCGCGCCAGCCGCGTCTGTACCTCGTCCTCGATCAGCTTCTGATAGTTTGCAAGCTCGGTGTTCGGATTGCCGGGGAGGACGCGAACCAGGAGCGACGCGGCGCCCGGTGTCTGCTGACCGCCGCCCGCGAAAACCTGCGGCTCGATGGCATCGGCGGGCGAGGGCGGCGCCTGGCTCAGGCTGTTGAGCACGTCGAGCTTCGCCTCCTGGATATCGGTGCCGACCGCAAAACTCAGATTGACGAAACCCTGCCCGCGGCTAATGAAGGAGTTCATTCCCGTGAGCCCCGGCGTGTTCTGCAGCAGGTTTTCCTGCGGCTCGACAATGTTGGCCTCCATCTCCTCGGGCGCGGCCGCCCGCCAGAAGTTGGCGACGGAAATTTGCGGCTCTTCGATGGTCGGCAGGAGCTGTATCGGTAGTCCGGCAATGGAGGTCGCGCCGAACAACGCAATGAGCGCAACGGCAACGGCCACAGACGGCCACTGCCGCTGACTGAGCTGAGTCAGGTTCATATTCGTTGGCCCCCGGTGACCGTGACGAATGTCGGCAGCCGGGCTGCCGGTTCCCCGTATACGCTTGAGACCCCGGTTGAGGCATCGAGTTCGGCTGCTGCCTCGTCACCGGCCGGCGCGAGGGCGGCCGAACCGCATACACGACCCTTTAGATGCGACAGGGCCTTATATCGTTGCAGCGGCAACGCATTGTTCAGTTGCACGAAATCTTTGGAAACGGCCGGGAAAAATCGGCAGGCTCACAGCGCTTATCAAGACTGATTCTAGAAGCGGCTCAAGACTAGCCCGTCATCGCTTCCCATTATGCCAACGGGTTCCGGCCGCCTGACTCGTCCGCGTCGTTCATTGTCCGGCATTCCGGGGCAGCCGAAACAGGGTGCCTGGTCCAAGTGTACCTTCGCGACCCTATCCTTCAGACCCGTGAGGTAGCGCCGGGGTCGGTTCAGGCGCGGCGCTTTGCGGACGGCAATCGACACCGATTTTCAGTTCGGCAACCTTCACAGCCGCTCCAGATACGATGAGCGAAACGGTTTCGATGTCGTCGTCGTAGTCGACAGGGTAAGCGTACCGCTGCCGGGGAACCCCGGGCTCCTGATCACGGACCGCCGCAAGGGAAACCGCGGAAACCATGACTTGTCGATCCACAACCGAAAAAAACAGGGCAATTTCTTCGCCGACGTCAAAGCCTTCGTCGGTTACCAGAGGTTCGTGATCGGGTGGAACCTGAGTAACTAGCCAAAGTCTCTGCGTGTCCGGATCATAGTGAAGGGCTAAGGACATCCAGTCCTTGTGATCGCGGGAGCCGAGGTTGATGTTCAACAAGGACATCCACTCCGGATGCGGGCGAATTTCCTCGATCACAACGACGGAACTCCCGTAGCACAACTCGCCGTTCAGTTGTTTCGCCCACCGATGGAATTCACCGCCGGCTGCACCCGCAATAATCTCGTAGGCATCAACGTGAGTGGCGACGTGTGACACCGACGATCCGGGAAACGTCAGAACGGCCTCGCGCGGCTCGGGTACGGTCGAGCAGGCGCTTGCGAGTGTGGCCAGCAACGGAGCTACGTACAATTTCGATCGCATGAGTTAACGCGCCTTTGTCGGCGCCTGACTTGTATCGTCGCCGTTAGTGGTGCTCGTGAATATCGGCACAACTGGATTATGAATCGGTTTCTCCGTCATCACCAACGCTTGACAACTCCAGCTGCGCGACAGGCTTGACGGCGCTGCCGGCAATCCCCCGGATCGAGTTGTACATATGGTTGGTATTCAGAAGCACCTTCTGGATCTGCTTTTCCCGTCGCTTCCAAAGCCCCTGCATCGAGCGTTTTTCCGATTCCAGCTCGCTGTGCATCTGGGTGAAGCCCTCGACAATCGCCTCGATCTGCTGCTGGAACTCGTTGCCGGTCAGGAAATCATAGAGCATCTCCATCTTGTCGCCCTTGTTGTCCTGGGTCGCAATCGCGTGACTGAGCTGGATCACGGACTCGCGCAGCACGACGGACAGACCTTTGAACTCGTCGAAGGTGCAGACCCACACGCCCTCCATGAGCCCGAGGCGCTCCATGCCCGTCGGCATGACTTCGGTCACCAGCACGCCAACGTTGGCGCCCTTGTCGCGTATATCGGCCTTGAACTTCTCGATCCACGCGGGCTGGAAGTGTTTGGTGCGCTTGCTCTCGTAGTAGATGGAACCGCAGTGCTGGCGCGTGCGCGTGTTGACAACCTGCAGCGTGTCGGCGCCGGTGGCGCCCGATTTGATCTCCTCGATCCCGTCGAGCGGAAACTGGGTCCTGAGCCACTCCTCGATCACCAGCTCCTGCGCTTCGCCCTGTAGCTGTGTCGATCCCTGCTCGGCCTTCTTCTGCGCGTCCTTGAGCTGTTCGTTGAGCTGCTTGATCACGATGTCCTTTTCGGAGATGGCCATCGTCGCCCGTTCTTCCTCGAGCTTGCGGATTTTTACACGCTCCTCGTCGAGCTGGATGTTCAGTTTCTTTTGTGCCTCGAGTTCGATGGTATCGCGCAGCTCGGCCTTTTCGCGCTTGAGCTGCTCCACTTCCGCGCGCGACTTGTTGAGTGCCTTGACCTGCTCGGTCTTCTCGCCCAGCTCTTTTTCCAGCACCGCAAAACGCTCCGACTGCTCGTCCTCGAGTTCAGCCTTGAGCTTTGAGGTCAGCTGCTCCCGCTCGCGCTTGATGCCGGCCTTGACGCCGCTTTGCACTTGCTCGTCGAGTGCGTCCGCGCGCTTTTCGAGCGCCTTCTGCTCCGCCTCCAGACGCCCTTCGCGCTCGGCGAAGGCCCGCTCGGCCTTCGCGAGATTGTCGTTGTACTTCTGCTCCAGCTCTTCGCTGAGCTGGTGGTAGAGGATCTCGTTGACGTCGATAGCCGTCCCGCAGTTGGGGCAGTTGACGGACTTGTCGGGTTTATTCAATGGCTTCTCGAATGTTGTGTATGACAATTGCCGAACGATATTGCCAACCGGTATTGCGCACCGATGACGTCGGCGTTTGCCGCCCTATTCGTAGCGTCGGCCCTTGTGCTCCAGCCAGCCGTCGATATGACGGCCCGCCGGGTCGTGATGGGTCCAGTGTACGACCCCTCCGCGCTCGTTCCACTCGTATTCGCCGTGAAAAGCCACAAGATCGCCGCGGCCCAGGTTGTCGATCCGCGGCGCCAGGTCGATATTGTGCGCGATTAGCAGCGTGTCGCCGGAGTCGAGCGTAAGAATAAACCGCTGATGACGGCTGCCGTGGTTGTCGTCCGGCAGGATGCGCGTCACGACGCCGCTGCCGGCCACCTGCACATCGCTTTGCCGGTCGCGAATGGCTTCGAGAAGGACGCCCTCCGCGGCGGTGGCCGCCTCGTTGCGCCACGACCCGGGCTGCGACAGCAGCAAGACCAGCGCAGCCAGCAGCAGACCTAATGTTGAGCTTATGAGTTTTTTCACGAGGTAGATGTGGCTGGCTGCGGGCGCCAGCGTTTGCAGGTTAGCCGATGGTCGATGCAGTCAGAAAATTGTGCGTCCCAGACCACAAGGCACACGGAGAACGGCCGAGTGCTTTTTGTGGGAGACATGTCGATCACGAATTGTCGTGGGACTCGCCCTTCTTCGACTTGGAGCGTTTCGGGCACACCAGTTTTGAGTGCAGCGATTGGCCCCCCGCCATTCCACTCAGGTACTCCCGCCACTTGTCCGCCACACGACGTCCGGCGACGCGGTTCGGATTGCGGCGCTCTCGATCACCCGACTTGTTCGCGTGGTCGACAATGAACAGGTTTTTCTCGTTTTCGTTCGACATAACCTAATGACGGCGCCCTTGTTGGCGCCGTCATTAGGTATAGCGAAAATAGGTGACAAAACCCCTCACATTAGAGGAGCGGGCGCGGCCTAGTCCTGCTCGGGTGCTTCGTCCTGATCCTGACTCTGGACAACCGCCACCTGGGTGTCGGGAGCCTCGTTCGATCCGGTCGCAGCCTGCTCATCGCCATTGCCCATCATGGAAGTTGCGGCAACAACTCCCAGTACGGCGCCACCGAAACCGCCGGCCGCCGCGGCCGCTGCCAAAGCGCCTCGTGTGGGAGGGGGGTTGCTTGTTGCTGTCATGTTCGACTCCTCGGTTTTTTGTTAGTAGTGTACATAATTGATTATACCGGCTTTCCGAACCCTGACCGTTCGCATTGCGGCCGAAGCCCCTATTTGTTATCAAAGACGACCACGTTCTGGTTTCAAGCCTGCCATGTCCGCCTCCAACGTGACCAAGCTACTGCAAGACTGGCGCGCCGGGGACAGAGCCGCTCTGGAGCAGCTCACGCCTTTGGTCTACGACGACCTCCGGCGTATTGCGGCAAGACACCTCAAAACCGAGCGAGCCGGACACACCCTGCAGGTGACAGCGCTGGTCAACGAGGCGTTCGTGCGCCTGTCGGACGCGGACGTGGCCTACGAGGATCGCGCGCACTTCATTGCGATTGCAGCGCGCATGATGCGGCGCATTCTTACGGATTACGGCCGAGCGAGGCGCAGCCAGAAACGCGGCGGCGCCGAGCAACCTGTTACCTTGCACGAGGAGATCGCGCGCGCGGCCGACGAACCGGCGGCCGACATTGTCGACCTCGACGAAGCGCTCACCCGGCTTGCCGCTTTCGACGAACGCAAGAGCGATATCCTCGTGCTGCACTACTTCGGCGGCATGACCTACGACGAAACGGCGGCGGCCATCGGCGTTTCACCTGCGACCGTCGACCGTGACCTGAGGCTAGCAAAAGCCTGGCTGGCGAATGAACTCCGCAACCTTTGAGCTGAGCCCCGAGCGCTGGGCGAAGGTTCAAACGCTGTTCGACGCAGCGACCGCGTTGCCCCGCGCCGAACAACCCGCATTCCTCGCCGCCGAATGCGGCGACGACGCCGAACTCTGCGATTACCTGCTGACCTTGCTCGATACCAGCATCGACGTTGACTCCGCCGTCGAGGAAACCATTGTCAGCACGGCAGCGGACGCCTTCGGCGACGCGGAAGACGACTCGATGCAGGGTGAAATGATCGGCCCTTACAGGGTCGAGCGGCTGATCGGCTCGGGCGGCATGGGTATGGTCTATCTCGCGGAACGAGCCGACGAACAGTTCGACCAGCAGGTTGCCATCAAGCTGGGCCGTCATCAGCTGATCGATCCTCAGACGGAGCTACGCCTGCGCAACGAACGGCAGATACTCGCCGACCTCGACCACCCCTCCATTGCCCGCTTGTTCGATGGCGGCACGACTCACAACGGCGTGCCCTATCTCGTCATGGAATATATCGACGGTATCCCGATCGATGTGTACTGCGATCTGCACAAGCTCGATATCGACGCTCGCCTGCACCTGTTTCTCGCGATCTGCTCCGCGGTCGACTACGCACACCAGAATCTGATCATCCATCGGGATCTCAAGCCGTCGAACATTCTGGTTACCGACGACGGCACGCCCAAGCTGCTGGACTTTGGCATTGCCAAGCTGACCGACACGGCCGGTGCCGCGACAGACGGTCTGACCCGCGAGGGCGCCGTCATCATGACCCCCGCCAACGCGGCGCCGGAACAGCTGCTGGGCCAGCCGATCACCACGGCCACCGACGTCTACGGTCTCGGGCTGCTGCTGTACCGGTTGCTGACCGGCGTAAGGGCCTACGGTGGGGACGAATTGACACCGAGCGAGCACGCCCGTCTCGTCTGCGAGCAGGAAGTGCTACCCCCCAGCGCACGTCTCGAGCAGATAGCGCGCGGCAACAACTCCCCCGATGTGGCCGCACTCGACGAGTGCGCCCGAAATCGCGACACCAGTCTTGAGCGGCTGCGGCGGCGCCTGCGCGGCGATCTCGATGTGATCGTCGTCAACGCGCTCAGGAAGAATCCCGCGCGTCGTTATCGTTCAGCCGCCGCGCTCGCTGATGACATTGAGCTTCATCGGCGCTCAATGCCCATCGTCGCACGGCGCGATGCCTGGCATTACCGCACGGGCAAGTTTATGCGCCGGCACTATCTCGGCGTCTCCGTATCTGCCGCCGTGCTGCTAATGCTGGCTTCTTTCACCGTGCTGTTGTCCGTACAAAACCGCACAATCGTTCGCGAGCGCGACACGGCTCGCGAGGTTTCTCAGTTTCTCGAAGACATATTTCGCTCACAGGATCCCGCCGAAGCGCGCGGCGCCAGTATTACGGCGGATGAACTGCTCAAAAGCGGTGCTGAACGCATACGCTCCAACTTGAATGATCGGCCGGAAATCCAGACGGCGCTGATGGGAACGATCGGGCGCGTGTATCACAGCCTCGGTGAGTACGGCGAATCCGCGGCGCTACTCGACGAGGCACTGACGTCCCGCCTCTCGTACTTCGATGAGGATCATCCGGAAGTCTCCGTGCTTCGCAATGATTTGGCTGAGGTCTTGATCGAACTCGCCGACTATGAGCGCGCCGACGAACTGCTGACCAGCTCACTCGCCGCCAACCGTCGACGACTCGGCGAGGATTCCGCCGCCGTTGCCGAAAACCTGTTCAATCTTGCCGAACTGAAACTGAGAGTCGGCGAAATTGCGGCTGCCGGTGATTACGCGCAATCAAGCACCGACATTTATGAGAACAAAGGCCCGGAGCACGTCCTGCAACTGGTAGGAGCCAAGAGCCTGCTGGCGAGGATCGCGCAGGTTAGCGGCGATCTCGAACAGACGGAGAAGCTGCTGCTGGAGGGTATCGAGATCCTCTCGAACAGCGAAGGTGAAGACCACCCGTACATGGCCTATTACCTTCAGAACCTCGCTGTTCTGCAACGCTCAAAAGGAGACCTGGTTGCGGCGAGAGCCAATTTCGAAAGGGCAACGGAAGCGATCCGGCGGATCCTTGGCGAACAACATCCGGCGCTGGCCGATACACTGGTCCACCTGGGCTCTCTCCTGCACGTCCAGGGCGAACTGGAAGAGGCGGAACGGGTAATGCGCGATGCGCTGGCGCGGCACGTGGAAACGCACCCGGCGGGACACCCGATGGTCGGCTATGACAAAGTTCTGCTCGGCATGCTGCTGCACGACCGCGACAAACTCGACGAAGCTGAAACCGTACTGCGGGAGTCGGTGGAGTTGTTTGACTCGTCACTCGATAACAACCATCAGTACACCGCGTCCGCACTGACCGAACTCGGGATCGTATTGAACTCACAAGGCCGCGCAAACGAAGCCCACGAGGTCATCGAGCGCGCATTGAGCATCAGACTGATCGATTACGCCGCCGATCACGACGCCGTTGCGACGACCCGGCTCGAGCTCGCCGATACGCTTTTGAGGCTGGGCCGGTTCGACGAGGCTGATGCGGAACTCGAGCAGAGTCTGGAGATACTCCGGAACCGCCCCAGCGGACTGCCGCGCCGGGCCACGGTGGTGATCGAACGATTCGAGGCGGCTCGAGAATCCGTGGAACCGCAGGCAGCGTCCAACGAGTGACGATTCAGAGGGGTCTGGGGCGACGCCTAGCGGCCGAAGCCGAAACGGGCGCGACAGCGGCGGGTGCGCCCGACCGAATGCGGCTCCCGCTCGCGACGAACTCGATCAACACAACAAATCGCGCAGCAAGGCCGGCGAGCGGCTAGAATACGAAGAATAAATTATTCGCAGCCCGCACGCCGAAAGCGAGGAACCCCGCCACCATGATCAGCCGCCGCACTGCCCTTCAGTCTGCCCTTGCCGCCGCCGCCCTGACGGCCGCCCTGCCCGCCGGTGCCGGCAATCACGCCGAACGCCGGGCGCTACGGAAACCGAAGCGCCTCTCGCCGGGCCAAACCGTCGGCATCATTGCGCCGGCCAGCAGCGTGGCCGAATTCGAGTCGATCGAAATGGCCGCGGACATTGTTCGGTCGCTGGGCTTCGAGGTCAAAAAGGGCGCCAACCTGTACGAGCGCAGCAACTATCTGGCTGGCGACGACCGCGGCCGCGCCGAGGACGTCAACAGCATGTTTGCCGATGACGGCGTGGACGCCATTTTTAGCCTGCGCGGCGGCTACGGCACGTCACGCATGCTGCCGTACCTCGACTACGAGGTCATCGGCCAGAATCCGAAGATCCTGCTCGGCTATTCCGACATTACGGCGCTCCTGAACGCAATTCACAAAGCCACGGGGCTGGTGACGTTCCACGGCCCGATTGCGCTGCAGAATTTCACCAAGTACACGTTCGACGAATACCGGAAAGTGCTGGTCGAACCGTCACGGCGCACGATCATTGGCCAGGCGCCGCCGTTCGAAGGCCGCAAGGGCTTCATCGACAAGACCAACCGGCTGACGCGGATTGTCGGCGGCAAGGCCAAAGGCCCGCTGATCGGCGGAAACTTGAGTCTGCTGGCCGCGGTACACGGCACGCCGTATGAGCCGAACTACGACGGCGCCATCCTGTTCCTCGAGGACGTTTCCGAAGCCCCGTACCGGGTCGACCGCATGCTGACCCAGCTGTGGCTCGCCGGAGTGCTCAATAAAGTCGCGGGCGTGGCGATCGGCAAGTTCACGGAAACGGACGGCTACGACGGTAACGAGTTCAGCATGGAAGACGTCCTCCGCATGCGCTTCGAGCCGCTCGGCGCGCCGACACTACGCGGCCTCATGATTGGCCACGTCGAGGATCAGACGACGGTGCCGCTCGGCGTCGAGGCTGAGCTCGACGTGGATGCCGGCACGCTGACCTTGCTCGAGGCCGCCGTCAGCTAGTGTCCTGTCCTGCAAACAGGTTGCATAAGCCGCGCGCAGATTTTTGTGTCTGGCAAGGCGCGCCGACGAGGCATATCGGGAATATGCCGAGGAGGCGCAACGCCGCCAGGCGCAAAAAGATGCCGCGAGTTAGCCGACTTGTTTGCGGGACAGGACACTAACCCCGGACTCTTTCGATATCGGCGCCTAGCGCTGCGAGTTTTTTCTCGAGCTGCTCATAACCTCGGTCGAGGTGATAGATCCGATTGACTTTGGTCGTGCCTTTCGCCACGAGGCCGGCAAGGATCAGGCAGGCGCTGGCGCGCAGATCGGTCGCCATCACTTCGGCGCCGCTCAGGCAGCCTTTGCCGCCGCGCACGACGGCTACGAGCGCCATCGGTGAAATATCGGCGCCGAGCCTGACGAGTTCCTGCACGTGCATGAAGCGATTCTCGAATATGCCCTCGGTAATGACCGAAGTGCCCTCCGCCTGCGTCATCAACGCCATGAACTGCGCCTGCAGGTCGGTCGGGAAACCCGGGTGCGGCGCCGTCGTCACGTCGGTGCTCGACCAGGCATCGACCTCCGCCACGGCAATCCAGTCCTCACCACTTTCGACCGGGAAGCCACACTCCCGGAGCTTGTCGCTGAGCGCAACGAGATGTTGCGGCTCGCAACGCTCCACGCGCACGGCGCCGCCCGTGATTGCGCCGGCGAGCAGCAAGGTGCCCGCCTCAATGCGGTCCGCAACGATCGAATGCCGCGCGGGCTCAAGTCTGTCCACACCTTCGACCGTAATGACGCTGCTGCCCTCGCCTTCGATCCGGGCGCCCATCGCGCGCAGGTAATGCACGAGGTCGACCACCTCGGGCTCCTTGGCCGCGTTTTCGATCTGCGTGGCGCCCCGGGCGAGCACGGCCGCCATGAGTGCGTTTTCGGTGCCGCCGACCGTCAGCTTTTCGAACAGTATCCGCGTGCCCTGCAGCCGCTCGGCTCGCGCGACGACGTAGCCTTCCTCGATGCTGATATCGGCGCCGAGCCTTTGCATCGTGTCGACGTGCAGGTCGATCGGCCGGGAGCCGATCGCGCAACCACCGGGCAGCGATACGCGCGCTTCGCCGTAGCGCGACAGCAGCGGTCCGAGGCAGAGGATACTGGCGCGCATCTTGCGCACGAGGTCGTACGGCGCGAGCGCCTCGTCCGGCCGCGAAACGTTTACGGTCATTTGCTTGCCGCTGCGGTGTGTAGTGCAGCCCAGCGCATTCAGCAGCTGCTCGGTCGAGTCGATGTCCCGCAGTTCGGGCACGTTGTCGAGCCGATGTTCGCCGTCGGCCAGCAGTGTTGCGAACAGTATCGGCAACGCCGCATTCTTGGCGCCGCTCGTCGCCACCGTTCCGGACAGCCGACGGCCGCCTTTTACTACTATTGAATCCAAAGCCAGACCCTGATCAGAGAGTGTCCATATTCAGCGCAACCCTTCATCACGAGCCTGGGTCACACCGGGACGCTAGTGTAGTCGATCTGCACGGGCGAGCGGCGAGACGCTCGTCAATTAAATTCGTCGGGTAAGCAGGACCTGCCTGAGACCGCTTCTAGTCCTTCTTTTTCCCGAAACTGCCGTCGAGCGGGATCAGCGCGGTCACGATAAACGACGGCAGGGTGGCCACTAGCACCCACAGGAAGAACGCTTCGTAGCCGAGCCAGGTCTGCAGATCGCCGCTGAACATCCCGGGGATCATCATGCCGAGCGCCATGAAGCCCGTGCAAATGGCGAAGTGTGCCGTGCTGTGCTCGCCGCGAGACACATACAGCATATACAAGGTGTAAGCCGTAAAACCGACTCCGTAGCCGAACTGCTCGATGCCCACCGCAATGTTGACCAGCAGCAGGCTGTCGGGCTGGGTCATCGCCAAGAGCAGATACACGACGTTCGGCAGGTTGATCGCCGCCACCATCCACCACAACCAGCGTTTCAGACCGTGGCTGGCCGCTATGAAGCCCCCGAGAATCCCGCCAACGGTCAGCATCAGCGCACCCACCGTCCCGTAGGTCAGGCCCACGTCGGCTGTGCCGAGGCCAAGGCCGCCGACGCTACGTTCGTCCAGCAGGAACGGGGACGCCATTTTGACGATCTGTGCCTCGGCAAACCGGTACAGCAATAGAAACGCCAGGATCCTGCCGATGTATGGCTTGCGAAAGAACGCCACGAAGGTGTCGACAAAATCGCGCGCCAATCCCGCGAACGACTCGACCCGCCCTTCGACGTCGCCGGCGGGCTGCGGCAGCACAAAGCGATGGTAGACAAAAGCCAGCACAAACAGGCCGGCCAGGAGGTAGAAAACGATGCTCCACGCGAGCGGAATGTTGGCGGTGGAAGTCTCGAGATAGCCGGCTATCATCACCAGCAGCCCCTGCCCCGTGATCATTGCGAGCCGGTAGAAAGTGTTGCGTATACCGACCCACCAGGCCTGCTGGTGATCGTCGAGACCCAGGATATAGAAGCCGTCGGCCGCAATGTCGTGAGTGGCCGAGCTAAACGCAATCAGGCAGAACGCCGCCAGTGAATAGCGAAAAAAGTCGTCCGCGGGCAGGCTCAAGGCAACGGCCGCAAAACCCGCGCCCACGAGGAGCTGCATGACGAGTATCCACTGGCGGCGGGTTTTCAGGAGGTCGACGAGCGGGCTCCAGACAGGCTTGACGACCCAGGGCAAATAGAGCCAGCTCGTGTAAAAGGCGATGGCCGCGTTGGAGACGTCGAGCCGCTTGTACATGATGACCGACACGGTCATGACAGCCACAAACGGCAGCCCCTCGGCAAAATACAGGCTCGGCACCCACGACCAGGGCTTCCGTTGCGGCGTCCCGGCGTCGTCGCGCGCTGCGTCCGTGCTCATGCGGTGCGGCTATCGTCGGACAAGCGGTCGGAAAACCGGCGAGCCGCGAGTTTCAGGCAGCCCAGCACCGGCTCGTGTATGAGCGTCGGCTCGGCCGTGATGGTGCCGAGTTCGCGAAGCCGGGTCAGCATTGCATTACGAAACGCCGCGTTGGCCGTCACGACGCCGCCGGCCAGGCCCAGTTCGGGCGGACCTTTCGCCGCGTCCCCGCGGCCGTCTCGTGCTTCGAGTTCGCGGGCTGCCGCGTGCAGCAATGCCGCGGCCGCCGTGGCGGCCTGCTGGCGTATTTTGTCTGCAACGTCGTCACCGTCATCAGCCGCTGCAAGCACCACGCGCGCGCAGGCGGCGATCTCGCGGCGCACGTCACCCTGAGTTTCCAGGCGTTCGAGTATGAGCCTGGCTTCGTTGATATCGAGGTGCTCGAGGACACGCTCGGTGAGCGCCGTCTCCGGGCCCGTACCGTCGACCGCACGCGCAACGGCCGCGAGTCCCTGTCGACCGAGATCAAAACCGCTGCCTTCGTCGCCGAACCAGTAGCCCCAGCCACCGCGGACGAAGCGCGCGCCTTCACCCGTCATGCCGCCCGCCACGGTGCCGGTACCGACGATCATTGCCAGCGCGGCGCCCTCCTTACGTACCGCCGCCAGCACGGGGTCGATGTCGTGTGCGACCAGCACATCGTCTGCCAGCCGCCGCCCGTCCGCCCAGTCGCGAACCAGCTGGCGAATCTCGGGCTGCCGGCTGCCTGCAAGCGCGAGCACGGCGCAGCTAATGGTCGCCGAGCCGACACCCGCCTCCGTCAGCGCCTGATCGATCGCGGCGTCGAGGTTGGCCTTGCCGGCTGACGGACCCACGGCGCGCAGATTGCCGGGCCCGCCGACGGCGCCACCCAGCTCGGTGATCTGGCCGTCCGCCGACAGCACCGCAATCCGCGCCGCCGTTTTTGTGCCGCCCCCATCAATTCCGAGAATCAGCCGCGGCTCACTCATGCCCGTCATCCAGGGCTGCCCGCAGGCGGCCGTCCACGGCCGTGAGTCTCGCGCGCGCAGCCTCGACGTCGATCCCCAGCCGCTCCGCAACCACGGCCGTCTTGAGTTCGCCGTCGGCCGCGGCGAGCCGCTCCCGCGCAGCCGGCTGGGGTAAGCCCGTCAGGTGGACGAGCATGCGCAGGCTGCGATTCTCCAGTTTGCGATTGCTGGCGCGCACATCGACCATGAGGTTGCCGTAGGTTTTACCGAGTCGCACCATGACGCCCGTCGATAAGGTGTTGAGCACCATTTTGGTCGCGGTGCCGGCTTTCATGCGCGTCGAACCCGCCAGCACCTCCGGCCCGACAACGGGCGCAATCATGACGTCGGCATACTCGGCAATCGGTGCGTTGTCGTTGCAGGACAACCCCAGGCAGAGTGCGCTCAGGCTACGGGCGTACTCGAGCGCGCCTCGCACGTACGGCGTCGAACCGCTCGCCGCAATCCCAAGCACGGCATCGCCGGACGCAATGCCCGCCGCCGCAAGATCGCGTGCCCCCGCCTCGGCGGAGTCTTCAGCGCCTTCCACCGACAGCCGCAGAGCGCTGTCGCCGCCCGCAATGAGACCCTGTACCTGTTCGGGCTCAGCGTTGAACGTGGGGGGACACTCGGACGCATCCAGCACGCCAAGCCTGCCCGAAGTACCGGCCCCGATGTAGAACAGACGCCCGCCGCGGGCCAGCCGCTCACTGACCCGGTCGATCGCCTCCGCAATGACTGGAGCCTGACTTGCCACGGCCGTCGCAACCGTTGCATCCTCGCGATTGATCAGCCCGACGAGCTCCAGCGTGCTCAGCACGTCGAGGTCGACGGAGGCAGGATTCGCCGATTCGGTGCTCAGTTCATGCTGCATGGACTTCGGTGTCTCCACTGTTTCGTTGTGAAAAGGCATGCACCCGTGTCGAGAACACTAGTCATATTCCTGTGCCTCGCATCCTGGCCGCTGCAGGCGGCCGGCGACGAGGCGCCGAACACACCTGCGGTCCTCACCGGCATCGACGTGCTCGCGAACGAAGGCTTCTCGGCGCTCGACGGCGCCCGGGTCGGACTCATTACCAACCACACGGGCCTGGATCGCCGCGGGATCAGCACAATCCGCCTTCTCGATGCGGCAGAGAACGTCGACCTCGTCGCCGTATTCAGCCCCGAACACGGGCTCGAGGGCAAGCTCGACATTCCCCACATCGCCGACGGCCGCACGGGACGCGGTGCGGGCATACCCGTGTTCAGTCTCTACGGCGACACTCGCAAACCGACGCAGGCCATGCTCGAGGGCATCGACACGCTCGTTTTTGATATCCAGGATATCGGCGCCCGCTTCTACACCTACATATCCACGATGGGCAACGCAATGGAAGCGGCGGAAGACAACGGCCTGCGCTTTGTTGTGCTCGACCGGCCCAACCCGATTGGAGGCACGGCCGTTGCCGGGCCGGTCCTGGACGAGGACAAGCGGTCGTTCGTCGGCTATCACGACATTGCGGTGCGCCACGGCATGACGGTTGCCGAACTGGCGCGGCTGTTTCAGCACGAGCGGACGCCGGCACTCGATCTCGAGCTTGTTCTCGTGCGTCACTGGCGGCGCGGCCAGCTGTTCGATGAGACCGCTCTCCGCTGGGTCGACCCGTCGCCCAACATGCGCAGCCTCGATGCGGCGCTGCTCTATCCGGGTGTGGGCCTCCTCGAAACCACCAACCTGTCGGTCGGGCGCGGCACGGCAACGCCGTTCGAAGTCATGGGCGCTCCGTGGATCGACGGCCAACGTCTTGCGGCCAGGCTCAACGCGCTCGAACTGCCCGGCATTCGTTTCGAAGCTATTCGCTTCACGCCGGAAGCGAGCAAGTTCGCCGGCGAGGAGTGTCGCGGAGTTCGATTCCATATCGAGGACCGACAACACGTCGAGCCGCTGGGTCTCGGTTTTGCGATCGCCCGCATACTCCGGTTGGACTACGGCGAGACATGGGACTTCGCCCCCTACATGCGTCTGCTCGGTCACGACGATACGTTCGCCGCGCTTGAGCGCGGTGCTTCGCTGACCGGGATCGAGGCCGCTTACGCTCAGGGACTCGAAGCGTTCAAGGCACGCCGCCGGCATCACCTCCTCTACCGCTGACGTCTCGCGGCCGCAAAACCCGGTACACGTCGACGCCGTGTAAGTCGAGGCGCTACGCACGGCTGCCGGTCACGCGCATGTCGCCGTCGATCCAGCTGCGCACGACGTTGAATGCGTCGTCGAGCTCGATCAGGCTGGCGCGGTAACCCGGCCTGATGGCCCCAAGTTGATCCTTGAGGCCCAGCACGCGGGCCGGGTATGCCGACGCCATGCGCAGCGCCTCGTAAATGTCCACTCCTCCAAACCGCGCGACGTTGCGCACGGCCTCGATCATCCCAAGCTGCGCGCCTGCCAGCGTGCCGGCCGCATTGACGAGCCGCCCTCCCTGTACGCGGATCGTCTGCCCGAACAGCGTGAACTCCTCACGGTCGGCGCCCAGCGACGGCATGGCGTCCGACACGAGCAAGACCTTGCCCGCCGGCTTCGAGGCAATCGCCAGCCTGAGTGATGCCGGATGCACGTGCAGACCGTCGGCAATGATGCCGACGACGCTGTTGTCGTCGTCGAGCGCCGCACCCACGGTGCCCGGTTCGCGGCTCGTCAGTGGCGTCATGGCGTTGTAGAGATGGGTAAACCCGTGGAGCCCTTCGTCGAGCGCGCGCAGCGTTTGCTCGTAGGTCGCGCCGGTATGCCCGCCGAAAACGATCACGCCGGCGTCAACCAGCCTGCGTACCGTGCCCGGCGGCACCGTTTCCGGCGCCAGCGTCGTCAGCATGGGGCCGGCGTCGAATTGGCTCAGCGTTTCGAACGCGGTCGCATCGAACGGCCGCAAGCGCGCTGCGTCGTGGATACCGCAATACTCGGCGTTCAGATGCGGGCCCTCGAGATGAATGCCGAGCACACCCGGCACGCCTGACGCCATGGCTTCCGACGCCGCCGCGACGGCCTGCTTCGTGACCGCCTCGCCATCGCTGATCAGGGTCGGCAGGAAACCGGTTGTCCCCTGTGCTCGGTGTGCATCGCCGATCGCCGCTATCCCGGCCGCGGTTGGCGTGTCGTTGAACAACACGCCGCCGCCGCCGTTGACCTGCAGGTCGATCAGTCCGGGCGCGAGCAGGTTGCCGCCCAGATCGACAACTGTCTCCCCGTTTTCGCCCTGGGCGCCCGCCGGCAGGATTTCGGCAATGTGCCGCCCGTTGACGGCGACGCTGCGGTTCTTGTGAACACGCTCGCCGTCGAAAACGCGGCAGTTGGTCAAGAGCTGTCTCACGGTGCACCTGCCGTGTCGTTCGCCGCGGCGTCCAGAATGACGACATCGTCATAGACGCGGCGCTCGAATCCGAGCAGCTGGCCTTCCGCGTTTGTGAGCGGCAACACGTACACCGGCTCGAGCCGCGCTTGCCAGCGCCCCTCGGCGTCTCGTTCGAGATTCACTTCCACGTGGCCATAGTGTTTGCCGCCGGCTTCGAGCACACCGTTTGCATCGTACCGCTCCGGCGCATCGCGGTCCGCGAGAAAACGACCGACGGGATTGTCGACGCCGGGATGGGGGCCGCGAAGGCCGTCGCCGCCGATGCCTGCCACGACAAACTGCAGTTCGTGAGCGAGCCGTTCGCCGTTGGGTCGGACTTCCATCCCGCTGACCACCGAACGTTCGAGCATTTCGTCGTGGCCGCTGAACACGGCGTCGACGCCGTAGCGCAGGAACATTGGCGTCAGACTCCGGAGCGGCACGCCGGATGCAAAGTCCTGACCCTCGTCCGTACCCGGCGGGCGGTTGTGCACGCCGGACGCGTACGGCGCCGGGTGCATCATGACGAACGTGAACGCGCTGTTACGCTGGGCACGCTCGAGGGTCGCTTCGAGCCACTCGGCCTGTGCGGAGCCCGTCTGCCAGCCGGGCGCGGGCCCGCCGGCATCCTCACCCGACAGGAACCAGTTGGTGTCGCCGTCCGAGCGCTCGGGCAGACCGTTGTTGACGTCGAGCACAATCAAGGTCAGCGGTCCGTGGCGAACCGCGTAGTACGTCTGTTCCGCCGTGTTGCGCTCGGGCCAGGAGAAGTAGTTGCGGTATTTCCGGATCGCGCGACCGCTTGCCGCCGTACCGTAACGACCCAGCTCCCCCGGACCGCCGTAGTAGTCGTGATTGCCGGGCGCCGGGTAAATGGGTGTGGATGCCGCAAGCGCTGAGTTGTGGCGCCAGAACTCGTCCCAGTCGCGCTGTTCGCCACCGGATTCGACGAGATCGCCGGCGATAGCCACGAACCGCGGCGCGCGTTCTTTTATGACATCCAGGTTGGCGGCATAGCCGGTCGTCTGGTCGACCGGGTACAGGCGCGTCGAACCCGCCTCGCCGGGCGCCGGCCAAAGCGTCCGCTTGCCGGTCGATTCCGGCTCGGTCTCGCTATCGGCATAGACGATAAAGCGCAGCGCGCGATCATCGTCCGAAGGCGTGCGAAAGCGCCCTTCCGCTACAAACCCACCCTGCGCAACCTCGTAGCGGTACTCGCGGCCCGGTTCCAGTTCATCGACGGTCAGCTGATGCCGATACGGAATCGCGAACTCGAGCGCGGATGCGGCAAGACAGGGTTCGGCAACGTGATAGGTCAGCGCCTCGCTGATTTCCGGCACCGAATCGAAGTGGCGCTCGCCGTCTTCTGAAACCGGCGCAACGGTCAACCGGCCGGCATTCGAGTCGCGGCTGTACCATTGCAGCATGACCGAGCGCTCAGTGAGGTGGCGTACATAGGGTTTGACCCGAAACCCGCTGCCCATGCTGTCGGGATCGTTCCTGTATTCGGCAGTCCGCCGTGTCCAGCCGGGTATCCAGCGCTGCTCGTTGCGCTCCGGCGGCGCAAGCGCCGCGCGCCGTATGAGCCGCTCGGCCGCCGCGTCCGCAAACAGCGCGGTCAGCTCCGCCGCCGTGTATACATCGTCTGCGGTGTTCTCGACAGTGTCCGCAACGTCGCTCAACACCTGCACGAGACCCCAGCCTTCGTCCGCGTAGCGTTCGCGCGGATTGTTGCCGAGCCCTTTGAAGTTGTAGTAGTCGATCACCGCGTAGAGCCCCTGCGGCGCGGACGTTATCCGTTCGAGCAAACGATTCAGGCGCTCCTTGTCCGTTCCGGGCAGGGATAATGCGGACCAGCGGCGCTCGAAACTCGCGACGATGTAGCGGACCTGGGCGCTCATGGTCGATTCGAGCCACAGCCGCAGGGACTGCATTGCGGGCGAATCGGCAGCGGCGTCGAACGCCGCCTTGTCCGACCACGGCGCATCCACGGGATCGAGTTCGGCCAGCCATGCCGGCAGCGCGGCGCAGCCTTCCGTGTGTTGGCGCACGTACTCGAGCATGGGCGGGAAGGATTCGTCGAACGGCGCGTCGACGCCCGTCGGAAACCAGATGAAGTGGCCAATCCCGAGCGACGGGAAATCTTCGCCTTCGTTCCAGTGCGTAAGCTTCGCGGGATCGGCGCCCGCCTCGCTGCGGTAGATGCGCTGAGCAATCCGCGTGTAGTCGGACTCACTCAAGCCCGGCAGGCGGAACCCGGCCGCCGCGCCTTCGGCTTCGACATCGACACGGTCATCGCCGCCGGTGCGGTCGGCGCAGCCGAACGCGAGCATGCTAAAGGCAATGATGAGAACACGTGACAGCACGGCAGACCAAGCTCAGCCCCAGTCAGGCTAAGGCTACACCCAAAACGAAGCCGCGCCGTGACCCCGATACGAATTGCTTACGAGAGTCACGGCGCGGTGTTTTGCCAAAGCCCTTATGCTGTCGGCTGCGCGCTTAGTTGAACTGGTACTTGACGGCCAGCTGCACGCGGCGCGGGTTGATGAACCGGGCCGGCTCGCCGAAGCCCGCGCTGTTGACGCGCGGCCGGAAAGCGTAGCCGGTCTGCCGGTCGAACACGTTGAAGATGTCCGCGCGGAGCTGGATGTTCGAATGCCCGAACACCGCGAAGTTCTGCGTGTAGTTCAGGTCCAGCTGCCAGTGTGACGGCGATGTCCGGCTGCCCGCGGGCTCAGCGTAGCGAATGGTATCGCTCGTGCTGCCCGTCAGAGAGCGGTACACGTTGCTGTCCCAGGCTTCCCAGGGCTCACCGGATTGCAGTACGGCGTACGCGCCGACCCGGGCGTTCCACGGCAGCTCGCGGAAACCGTATACCTTGAGCTGATGGCGTCGGTCGCCGCCCAAATTGCCGGTCTTGAGGTTCCAGAGCTGACGGCCGGCAAAGTCGCCAATATTCGACGAACCGATGAAGGTTGCCTGGTCGTTGTCGGTTGTGGTCCGGTCCTGGTCGAAGTTGCCGTAGTACTGACTCCAGGTGTAGGAACCCTTCAGGTACCACTCGTCCAGATTCCACTCCGCCTCGATGCTGACCTCGTGATACTGCGTGAAGGCGCCGTCGAGCTCGGCAATGACAAAGGATGAGCCGCCGATTTCTGCACGGATGTCATTGAGATTAGGGATGTACAGTTCTTGCGGAATGCCGGGCGGAGGCAAGAACGCAATGCGCGCGTCGTTGTTGGTGTCTTCCCAGAAGTTCTCCGAGCGGCGGTATCGGTAATGTGCGCGCACGACGAGATCGTCGCCGAAGTTCTGCGAGGTGCCGATCAACCATTCGTTGATGAAGCGAGGATCGAGATCTTCGGCGAAGAACTTGCCTGAAGACGACGAGAACGGCGTTGCCTCGATGAAGTTGCCGTTGGCATCCCAGCGTACATCGATGCTGCCGCGAAGGTTGCGGTCCCAGGAAGCCGCGCGAGCCAGCGATGACGCCGACGGGTTGTAGCGTGCGTAGTTGACAAACACGGACGCCGAATCCGAGTAGTCCCAGGTTACGCCGAGGCGCGGCTGGATCATGTCGCCCCAGTCGATCGTGTACATCTTGTAAGGCGTACCGGGCGACTGCTCGAGGCCGGTGAGCGGATTGTTCGGGTTGGGCGCGAGACCCTGGCCAAACAGCTCGTCCTTGCTCGTCATGACGCCGACGTTGAAGGTCCAGTCACCGGTCTTGTATTCGGCGTTGACCTCGAAGCTCTGCAGCTCGGAGGACGACAGGATCGATTCCACGAAGGCGTCGCCAGTCGGATCGAGCAGACCCTGTTGCGAAACGCGGGCTTCGTAGAAAATGGGCGTTATGCCGTCAGTCGCCAGCGCCCGTCCGCCAGGTACGCTGATGCTGCCCCAGCCGTTCGACTGGCGCGCAAGGTCTTCCGAGACTTCCTGATACTGGTAGCCCACGTGGAAGTCCAGCGTGGCGTCACCAATGTAGAACAGGCGATCGTAGGCAATCTCGTAGCTCTCCCGGAAGAAGTCCTGATCGTTGATCTGGAAATAGCCGCCAACCCGGCCACCGCCGGTGGGCACACCGTTGTCGAGATAGCCGAACTCGTTGATCAGCGGCTGGATGAACGCGTTGTATGCATCTTCGCCGTCGATCGGTTGCGGCACGATGAAATAGCCTTGCTGATCGAGGTTGGCGATGTCGAGCGGGTCGCCGATGGCGGGACGGAAATCGAAC
>JANQPG010000105.1 GCA_028289545.1 Woeseiaceae bacterium | reverse complement strand
GACCTGAGCCACTTTGGTTTCGGCAATGTCGAAGTTGTACACGCCGCACACGCCCTTGCCTTTCGTGTGCACTTCCAGCATGACCTGGGTTGCCTGGGTGCGCTCCATGCTGAAGATCGACTGCAGTATCTCGACGACGAACTCCATCGGCGTGTAGTCGTCATTGATAAGAACCACACGGTACAGCGGAGGTTCCTTGAGTTTCGGCTTCGCCTCTTCGACCGCGAGGTCGTAGCTGCCTTGATGCTGCGGGTTGTCGTCCTGCTCGCTCATTGCATAAATGCTTGGTTTTTCCGAATTCGACGGCGGCGGTATTACCGCCCCCACACTGGCGCCCAGAGCGCTGAGGTCATTATATAGGGGCTCCCCGGCGCAATTTCAGCCTGTCTCACAAAAAAGAATATTCTCTTGCGATTCCAGCAGTTTAGGGCTTTCCGGAGTGTTTTCGCGAGGTAAAATGGCAAATCCCCCGGTCGTTTCGCGCTTGTGACCGAATTCGGGAAACCCGTATCATCCACCGGCCGCGTTTAAAGCGGTAATTGCCCGCCAATAATCGCGGCAAAAATCCGAGCAATGGCACCCTTAAACACATGTCAAACAACGCAAAATGGTCTGATTTTCTGAGCCTCGACGGGCCGCGGACCGTCGTCGCCGCGAATCAGCTCCTGCCGTTCTGGGTCAGCCTCGTGCTCGTGATCGTGGTCGGCTGGCAGCTTGCTCGCATAGGCTGGGCGCTGGCGCCGGGCGCTGCAGCCGGCGATGCCGTCTCCATTCCGGCCGGCGCCGCGATACAGCGCAGTGAACAGGCCAGCAGTTTCGACGCCGAGGCCATTGCGGCGGTCCACCTGTTCGGAGAAGCCAGTGAGGAACCGGTTGAAGAGCAGGCCGGGCCGGCAGGGCCGGCCCCCACCGTTGTCGGAGAAACAGACAAGAACTTGACGTTGACCGGAATCGTCGCCGCCACCGTCCCGGAACTGTCCGCAGCCATTATCGAAGACGCGAACCGCGACGAAAAAGCCTACCAGATCGGCGATACGGTAGTGGCAGGCGCCGTTCTCCACGCTGTCGAAACCACGCGCGTGGTGCTGGACGAGAACGGCACGTTTACGAGCCTCACACTGCCCGACGAGTTTGCCGACCGTCCCTCACCGGTACGGCGCACCACACGGGTCGTTCAGCGCCCCGCCGCGAACAACCAGAGCATTCAGTCGGTCGTCGCGCAAAACGTGTCGCGGCTCGCCGACGTCATACGTCCGACACCGTACTTCGTCAACGGCCAGCAGCAGGGCTATCGCGTGTATCCGGGGCGCAATCGCCAGCACTTTGCGGCGCTGGGCCTGCGTCCGGGCGATCTGATCAAGGATATCGACGGCCAGGCGTTGAACGACCCCACGCAGGCCATGAGAATTTTTCAATCGCTGGGCAGTGCCGAGCAAGTCTCGGTCACCGTCGAACGTGACGGCCAACCGCAGTCCCTGGTGCTGAAGACCAGCCAGCTCGATCTGAGCGACGAAGACACCAACTAAGCACACAAGTTTAAGCGAATCAGACAGAGAATAATGACGATAACAGCCCGTATCCGAGAGCGACTGTTTGCCTTGTGCCTGCTCGGCGCCCTGCTCCTTGCGTCACACGCGAGCGCACAGGACGTCGGTCAGGACATGACGATCACACCGAACTTCAAGGAAGCGGACATCCGCGAGATCGTCGAAGCCGTCAGCCAGGTCACGCGTGAGAACTACATCATCGATCCGCGCGTCAACGCACAGAATGTGACGATGCTGTCATCGACGCCGATGAGCCCCGCGGCCTTCTACGAGGCGTTCCTGTCGATCCTGGAGGTGCATCAGCTTGCGGCGGTGCGCAGCGGCGACGTCATCAAGATCATCCCGAACGCGGCGGCGCGGCAGTACGGCGGCGCCATCGGCGCCCGCGGCGCCGCCGGTTACGACGACATCGTGACCCAGGTCATCCAGCTGCAAAACGTCGGCGCAACGGCGCTCGTGCCGATATTGCGCCCGCTGGTTCCGCAGTGGGGGCACCTCGTCGCGCATCAGGGTTCGAACATCCTGATCCTGTCGGATCGCGCGGGCAACGTGTCGCGCATGATGAGCATCATTCGCCGCATCGACCAGTCGAGCGACGACGACGTGGAGGTGGTCCCGCTACAGCACGCCTCGGCCGCCGAAGTGGTTCGCGTTCTGACCGCGCTCGTGCAGGCGCCGCGGGCGGACGGCGCGCCCGTCACGACCAGCCTGGTCGCCGACGCAAGAACCAACAGCGTCCTGATCGGCGGCGACAAGAACGGCCGGCTGAAACTGCGGACCTTGGTGGCGCATCTCGACACGCCGCTCGAGGAAGGTGGCGACACGCAGGTTCGCTATCTGCGCTACGCCGACGCGGAAGAACTCGCGGGCAAACTGCAGCAGCAATACGCGGGTGCCGCGGCCGGCGGCGCCGCGGGAGCGGCGGGTGCGGCCGGCGGCAACCCGAACGAACAAATCAGCGTCTGGGCCGACACGCAGACGAACGCGTTGATCGTCGACGCGCCCCCGAAAATCATGCGTTCGCTCATGACCGTTGTCGACAAGCTCGACATTCGCCGCGCGCAGGTGCTCGTCGAGGCCATTGTCGTCGAGGTGACGCTCGACAAAACCGCTGAACTGGGCGTGACCTGGGCTGTCGAGGGCTCCGGCACGGACGCCCCGATCGCAACGACCAACTTCCCGACCTTCGGTTCGGGTGTCGTGCAGTTGGCGGGCGCACTCGAGGGCGACGGTACGACCGACCCCACGGGCCTGATCGGGGAAGGCGTATCGCTGGGCGTCGGTCGGATCAGCGACTCCGGCGTGAGTTTTGCCGCCGTGCTGCGGGCGCTGCAGGGCGACGCGGACACGAACATCCTCTCCACGCCGTCGGTCGTGACGACCGACAACGAAGAGGCGACCCTCAACGTCGGTCAGGAAGTGCCGTTTGTCACGGGTTCTTTCACCAACACCGGCGGCGGCGGCGGCGGCACGGTCAACCCGTTCCAGACCGTCAACCGCGAACAGGTGGGGCTCGAACTGATCATTACGCCGCAGATTAACGAGGGCAACTCGCTGCTGCTCGATATCAAACAGGAAATCTCGGGTATTGCGCAGTCGTCGCAGGGCGCCGTGGACCTGATCACGAACGAGCGCACGATCGAAACCACGGTCATTGTCGACGACGGCCAGGTTCTCGTTCTCGGCGGCCTGATTCAGGACAACCTGAGGGAGAGCGAGCAGCGTGTGCCGGTACTGGGCAGCATCCCACTCCTCGGCAACCTGTTCCGCGCCCGCAGGACCGAGTTTGTCAAAACCAACCTGCTGGTGTTCATACGCACCAAGATCCTCCGTGACGCCGAAAGCATCGCCATCGAGACCGAAAGCAAGTACCGCTTCGCCGAAGACCTGATCGAAGGCCAGCGCGGCACAGGCGTCCCGCTCATGCCGGGACAGGAACGGCCGGGCATCCCGACGCTCGAAGAACTGAGGGATAAAGCACTGCCGACTCCCCCGTCGGATCAAGCCTCGCCCGACCCTGACGAAGGCACGCCGGAACGCTAGTGGCTATCGACCCGGACAACATTTCGGACGGCGGCCTGACGCTGGAGCCGGACTTCGGCGGCGGCGACAGCATGGCCGACGAGCTCTCGCTCGAGCCCGAGGTCGAGAGTGGACGCACCCTGCCCTTTGCGTTTGCAAAACGCCACGGCATCCTGATTCGCGGCCTCGTCGACGGCAAGGCCGATACCGTGTACCACGGCAGCGCCAACCCGGCGAGTCTCGCCGAGGTACGCCGCTTTGCCGGCGTACCGCTGTCGCTTGTGCGCGTATCGACCGAACAGTTCGACGCACTGCTGCAGGCGTCTTACGAACAGGGATCGCAAAAGGCCATGCAAATGGTCGACGGCCTCAACGACGACCTCGACCTGACGCAGGTAGCGCAGGAACTCCAGGAGCCGTCGGACCTGCTCGAAAGCGACGACGACGCGCCGATCATTCGCTTCATCAACGCGGTGCTCACAGAGGCGGTCAAGGAGAACGCCTCCGACGTCCACATCGAGACCTACGAAAACCGTCTCGGTGTCCGCTTCCGGATCGACGGCGTGCTGCGCGAAGTCCTGAAGACCCGCCGCGCCCTTGCGCCGCTGGTCGTGTCCAGGATCAAGGTCATGTCAAAACTCGACATTGCCGAGAAGCGCCTCCCGCAGGACGGCAGGATTTCCCTGCGGATCGCCGGTCGAGCAGTCGACGTGCGCGTATCGACGCTGCCGTCCGGTCACGGCGAACGTGTCGTGCTTAGGCTCCTCGACAAACAGGCCGGGCGCCTCGATCTCAAGTCGCTGGGCATGGAGCCCCGCTCGATGGAGAAGATGGATTCGCTGATCCACAAACCGCACGGCATCATCCTCGTCACGGGGCCAACCGGCTCGGGAAAAACCACGACGCTGTATGCCTCCCTCGAGCGCATCAACGACAACAGCCGCAACATCATGACGGTCGAGGACCCGATCGAGTACTTCATCGACGGCATCGGTCAGACTCAGGTCAACACCAAGGTGGAGATGACCTTTGCGCGCGGCCTGCGCGCCATTCTGAGGCAGGACCCGGACGTCGTGATGGTCGGTGAAATACGCGACCTCGAAACAGCCGAGATTGCGGTTCAGGCGAGTCTCACGGGGCATCTCGTGTTGTCGACGCTGCATACCAACACGGCTGCGGGCGCCGTTACGCGGCTGCGCGACATGGGCGTCGAGCCGTTCCTGCTGTCATCGAGCCTGATCGGCGTGCTGGCCCAGCGCCTCGTGCGAGTCCTCGATGACGAGACCAAAGTCCCGTACACGGCCACCGACTACGAGTGCAGCGTGCTCGGCGCCGATCCGGCTAATCCGCCAACGCTGTACCGCCCCGGCGAAGGGCCGGGAGGCGGTTTTATCGGCCGTACCGGTATCTATGAACTCATTGCCGTCGACGATGCCATGCGCACGATGATCCACGACGGTGTATCGGAACAGGCACTCGAACGCCACGCGCGTCACTCCAGTCCCAGCATCCGCGCCGACGGCCGTCGCCGCGTACTGGAAGGCAGCACGACACTTGAAGAAGTGCTGCGCGTCACGCGCGAAGACTAGTGGGCCCCGGAAGTTGCTATGGGCGCGTTTGAATACAAAGCGCTGGACCGGGCCGGCAAGCAGTCCAAAGGACTGATCGAAGGCGATACCGCCAAACACGTGCGGCAGCTGCTGCGCGAACGCCATCTCGTACCCGTCGCGGTCACCGAAGTGGCCGAAAAATCCGTGGGCCAGCAGGCAAGCTTCGGCGTTCGCCGCGGCATGAAAGCCAGCGAGCTTGCGCTGATTACCCGGCAACTCGCCTCTCTCTCGCAGTCCGGCCTGCCGCTGGAAGAGGCGCTGCTTGCCGTCTCACAGCAAAACGACACGCCGCGTACGAAGAGTATCCTGCTGGGCGTCCGCAGCAAGGTCATGGAGGGACACACGCTGGCCGACGGGCTCGGAGAGTTCCCGCAGGCGTTTCCCGACCTGTATCGCGCTACGGTTGCCGCCGGCGAACAATCCGGCCACCTCGATGTCGTGCTCGAACGGCTCGCGGACTATACGGAAGCCCGCCAGGAGCTGCGCCAGCGTCTGTCCAACGCAATGATCTACCCGATTTCACTCGTCGTGTTCTCGGTCGCCATTGTCGCTTTCATGCTCGCAAGCGTCGTGCCAAAAATTGTCGGCGTGTTCGAGAGCATGTCCGCTGAGCTGCCGATCCTGACCCGAGCCATGATTGCCGCCAGCGACTTTCTGCGCGATCACTGGATTGCGCTGCTCGTGGGCGTCGTCGTCGTCACGTTCGGCATCAACCGCTTGTTCCGCCGCGAAGGCCCCAAGCGCCAGTACCACCGCACGCTGCTGCGCCTGCCGCTGACGGCCAAGCTCACCCGGGGCATCAATACGGCCCGCTTCACTCGGACATTCAGCATCCTCTCGGGCAGCGGCGTGCCCGTGCTCGAGGGCATGAAAATCTCGGCCGAAGTCATCGAAAACCTCCCCATGCGGGAGGCTGTCCTCGAGGCGTCGCTGCGCGTTCGGGAAGGCGCGTCTATTGCCAAATCGCTCGCGGCCAGCAAGCTGTTCCCTCCAATGGTCATCCACATGATTGCCAGTGGAGAGGCTGGCGGCCGGCTCGAAGAAATGCTGGCGCGGTCCGCGGCCGGCATGGAGCGCGAAGTCGACGGGCTCATTGCAACGCTCTTGGGCATTCTGCAGCCGCTGCTCGTCGTCATAATGGGCATGGTTGTTCTAATGATCGTCTTCGCCATCCTGCTGCCGATTTTTGCGCTCAACAATCTCATCGCCTGAGCGTCGCAAAACGCAATTCCTTTCGCTGTACGGCACGCCAAAATAGATATACCGACGGCGCTTCGCCTTTTTGGATAACAGTGTCTTGCGAGGCTGCGGCATTCACGGTATATAGGCGTCTGTCCGGCCTGTGTGGCCGGTCCCTGTGAAGGTTTTTATTGCTCGGAGCATGCTGCAATGAACTCAGAACTGGGTGACCGTGAAAAAGGTACCGATCTCGAAGCCAGTGATGGCGCCGAAGATAATGTAGACGAACCCGAGGTAGACGAGGATGCCGTAGCTGACGTCGACGAGGATGACGGCTCAGCGGAGATGACGGCGGAAGTCAACGTGGAAGAACTCGTTGCAAAGCTGGATGCCACACCGAAGGACGATGTCGAACGGCAGAAGAAGATCCGTAAACGTCTCGATGAACTTCGCGACGAACGCGACGCCATGAAAGACCTCGACAGCACCTACAATTTCAACCTCGACGACGACCTGTAGCGAACGCGCAACGGCCATGGACGGTCGTTAGCGAAAGTCACGTGATCGAACTCTGAGTTCACCCAATAACTCGGAGTGATCGATAAGCTCACGCGCAATGACGTGGATCACCCTCCCCTCGATCTGCAGTTCACCGCGAATGCCCAGCAGGCTCGCGTTCAGCAGCGCCGCTCGAAATCGTTGGGCAAGCGCCTTCCAGACCACCAGATTCACGTGTCCCGTTTCGTCTTCTATCGTCACAAACGTCACTCCGCTCGCCGTGCCCGGCCGCTGTTTGGTGACGACCAGCCCGGCCACACAAACTCTTTGCCCGTTGACGAGCTCAGGCAGTTCTGACGCCAGCCGGTAGCCGTTACGATCCAGGCGGTGCCGCAGCAAAGCCAGCGGATGCCGCCCCAGCGACAGTCCCGTCACACGGTAGTCCGCCACGACGTCCTGGCCTTCGGTCGGCTTCGACAGCATCGCGGCCGGTTCATAGCGCTGCATCGACCCGAATAACGGCGAAGGCTGCTCGACGCCGGTTACCTGCCAGCGCGCCGCATGCCGGTGACCGGCAATGTGTTTGAGCGCACCGGCCGATGCCAGCACGTCGAGATCACGGCGCTTAAGCTTTGCCCGCTCCAGCAGCGCCTGGGAACTCAGATACGGACCCGAGGCGCGCGCCTCGACAATTCGGCCAGCAGCTTCCTCCTTGAAGCCTTTCAGGAGACGAAAACCCAGACGCAAACAGGCTCTGTTCTGATCCGTTCTCTCGAGACTGCAGTCCCAGTCGCTCTTGTTGACGTCGACCGGACGCACCTCGACGCCATGACGGCGAAGATCCTGTATCAGCTGCGACGGCGAATAAAAACCCATCGGCTGACTGTTGAGCAACGCACAGGTGAACGCCGCCGGCGTGTGATGCTTGAGCCAACAGGAGACGTACACGAGCAGCGCAAAACTGGCCGAGTGCGACTCGGGAAAACCGTAGTCGCCAAAGCCCTCGATCTGGCGAAATATCTGTTGCGCAAATTCCTCGCTGTAGCCGCGTTCGCGCATCCCGTTAATGAGCTTTTCCTCGAAAGGCCCCAGACCGCCGCGGCGTTTCCAGGCCGCCATCGCGCGGCGCAACTGATCCGCTTCGCCGGGCGTAAACCCGGCCGCGACGATTGCCAGAGCCATCGCCTGCTCCTGAAAAATGGGCACGCCCAGAGTCCGCTTGAGCACCCCTCTTACTTCCTCACTCGGATAAGTAACCGCTTCCAGGCCGTCGCGACGACGAAGATACGGGTGCACCATGTCGCCCTGGATCGGGCCGGGGCGAACGATCGCTACCTCTATGACGAGGTCGTAGTAATTCCGCGGCTTGAGTCGCGGCAGCATCGACATTTGCGCGCGGGATTCGATCTGAAACACGCCGACGGTATCCGCCGCGCAGATCATGTCGTAAACCTTCGGGTCCTCCGCCGGAATGTTGGCCAGCGTGTATTCGCGGCCGTCGAATGCCCGAATCAGATCGAAGCTGCGACGAATCGCCGTCAGCATACCGAGACCCAGTACGTCGACCTTAAGTAACCCCAAATCTTCGAGATCGTTTTTTTCCCATTGAATGACCGTCCGCTCCGGCATCGAGGCATTCTCGATCGGCACCAGCTCCGACATAGGGCCGTTCGAAATCACAAAACCGCCTACGTGCTGAGAGAGATGTCGGGGAAAGCCAACCAATTCGCCGACCAGGTACAGCAGGCGTTTGATCACCGGACTGCCGGGATCCAGACCGGCCTCACGAATCCTGTCCTCTTCCACGCAGTTGCCGTCCCACCACTGTATCGAGCGGGACAGTCGACTGAGCTGCAAATCGCTCAAACCCAGCGCCTTGCCGATGTCACGCAACGCGCTGCGCGGTCGATAAGTGATCACCGTTGCGGCCAGCGCGGCGCGCTGCCGGCCGTACTTGGTGTAGATGTACTGAATGACCTCCTCGCGCCGCTCGTGCTCGAAATCGACGTCGATGTCCGGCGGCTCATTGCGCTCTTTCGAAATAAAGCGCTCGACGAGCATCGCTATACGGCCCGGGTCGACTTCGGTAATGCCGAGGCAATAACACACCGCGGAATTGGCCGCAGACCCGCGTCCCTGGCACAGGATGTTCTGCGAGCGCGCATACCGCACAACGTCGTATACGGTCAGGAAATACGGCTCGTACTCCAGTTCGGCAATCAGTTTGAGTTCGTGTTCGACCAGTTCGACGACACGCTCGGAAGCACCTTCGGGCCAGCGTCGCTTGAGGCCGTCCTGAACCAGCCGGCGCAGGTACGTCGGCGGTGTTTCTCCGGCTGGCACAATTTCGTCCGGATATTCGTAACGCAATTCGTCCAGCGAAAAATCGACAAGCCCCGCAATGCGCAAACTCTCGCTCAGCAAGTCCTCAGGGTATATTTCCGCCAGCGTTTCCCGGCTGCGCAGGTATCGCTCGCCGTTCGGATACAAAAGATGGCCGGCCCGCTCGAGCGTCGTGCGCTGCCGAATGGCCGTCAGCGTGTCCTGCAGGATGCGCCGGCTGCGCCGGTGCATGTGCACGTCGCCTGCCGCGACGAGCGGTAACCCGAGCTGCCGGCCGAGTTTGCGTAAGCCGTCCAGACGCTGCCGCTGGCGGCCGTCGGCCAGAAGCTCAACGGCTATCCAGAGACGTTCGCGAAAGTCATCGTAAATCCAGCGCTCTTCGTCACCGAGCCGCAGGCGGTCACCGGGCAGCCAGATCAACAGGCAGTCCGGCAAGCCATCGTCTAACATCTTTTGCTCGAGCCGGTACTGTCCCTTTTCGGCGCTGCGCCGCGCGGCCGTTATGACACGGCAGAGTGCTGCATAGCCACGCCGATTCTGCGCAAGCGCGACAAACCTGAGCCCGCATGTCGTCTCGAACTCGGCGCCGACGATTAACTGAATGGCGTGCTCTTTAGCCGCCACGTGCGCTCGCACGATGCCCGATACGGAACACTCGTCCGTAACAGCAATAGCACGATAGCCCAGCGCCGCGGCCTGCGAGACAAGTTCCTCCGGATGTGAGGCACCGCGCAGAAACGTAAAATTGCTCAGCGCATGGAGTTCGGCGTAGGCAGGCAGAACCCGGCTCATGCTCAACCGAAATAGCCTTGCAGGTACCAGTCGTCCGCCTGCTGACGCTCACGCCTACGGAAAACCCACAGCGTGTGCCCGCGCGGGCCGCGTGCCCGGTAATAATCCCGGCTGATGCCGTGGCTGTCCCACCAGCCCGTTTCCAGTCGCTCGGGGCCCGACAACAAATGCAGCCGCCCTTTGTGCCAAGGTTGCCCTTCACGCACACCCAAACGCTCGGGCTCGGGCAGCATCCACAGCGGGCGCTGCGGCGCAGACAGTGCACCCGGTTGTGCCGCCGGGCACACCTGTGACGCGCCACTTTTTGCTGCCGGACGGAAGGACGATGCCGTCTGCAGCAGCCCGGCACGCTCCGGGCGATGATCCTCCCGTGTGCCCAGCCTGCATACGGCGGTATCACCCATGCGCGCCGCAAGTCGCTCCGCCAGTTGACGCATCGAGTAACTTGCCCCGTTCACCGGACGCCGCTCGAAACTGAAAGTCGCGCTGTGCCGATTCAGCGGCCGCGGCGGCCCACCCTCGAGGCTTACGGCAATGACTGGTTCCGGCAGGCTGAAACGCTCGAACCGTATCTTCAACAGCTCGAACCAATGACGCGCCGACCGCTCTACATCCGCGCAGCCGACACACAACACGGTGGCCGGTGCGCGCAAATGAAAAAACGCAAATCGAACCTGCTGAGTCCCCTGCTGACGTAACAGCAAAAAGTGTTCGTGGTCTTCGAGTAGGGATTCGCAGAGATTGAGCAATAATTGGCGATCGCTCTGTTCGGCGGTCATCTCGTGGCGCGCAGAAAACCGTTCCGGCGCGCGCCAGGACGTGCGCGGATCCGGCAGGTGACCGGCCGCCTGATCGAGCTCCATGAGCAGACGGCTGCCGAAACGCCGGACAAACCCTTCGCGCGGTAATCGGAAACAGTCGCCGACGGTCTCCATACCCATCCCTTTGAGGGTCGCGCAAAGATTGGCGGGCCAGTCGAGACAGCGAAGCGGCAGGCGGCGCAGCACGGGCATCAGGTTGGTCGCCTCGCGAATACAGGCACGCCGGCCAAATCGCGCAATCCAGGTAGCCGCCAGCGGCGTTGGCGCAATCGCGAGGTTGGCGTCAAATCCTTTGGCTTCAAGACCCACCGCAATTTGCCGTCGCAAAGCACGCAGGCCGCCGAACAGGCGCAGACTGCCCGCAATCTCCAGCACAAGGACGTTCGGACCGGCAATGGAGACACACGACGAAAAACCTTCGAGCCAGGCCGCCAGGTTTTCGAGCGTTTGTCGCTCGCATTCCACGCTGCGCTCTATCAGCACCGCATCGGCCATCAGCGCAAGCGCTGCGCTCGCCGACTGCCCCGGCACGATACCGGCAGTACGAGCGCGACCGTCCGGCAACAGAACACGCTGCATACCCTGCCGGTCCTCACACAGTACTCGTGCGCCGTCGGGATTCCCGGCCGGTACCGGCATGGCCTCGAGCGGCAGCTTCGGCAGATAAACGCAAAACCACAAACGATCGACAGTCTGCGACTGCCGGGTTTCCATACGAGGAGGCGCCGCCTCGAGCGGCAATAAATACTGCGACGCATTGGGCGCGCGCGTCACAATGACCGGGCCGGAAGCCTCCGGCGTCGCAGCGGCCTCCCACGTCCTCGCAGGCTGTTTGCGCGTGCGGGGCAAGCTCAGCCCCCGTCAGCGCCGGACGTATGTTTGAAAAAGCGCTTCAGAACCGCCGGCTGGCCGCCGCGGTTCTTTATGATCGACAAATTTGTTCCCGCAGCTGCGGCTTCGAGCACGATCCGCAGAGCGGCAGCTGACGGTTCTCGACGAGCTTGTAGCGGGCGAAACGCAACAGCCCAGCTTGCTCCTTTCTCCGCCGCAAGCTGCAAACGGCGGCTGGATTGGTCGTCGAGCCGCGCCGGCCACAACAACACTGCCGCACAGGTGCCACACGACAGTGCCTGTTCAGCTGACCACAACACTTCCTGCGCATTCCGCGGACGCACCACCAGCACCCGCGAAACGTCGATGCGCCACTCCGCCAGAGCCGGAGGGTAAGGTTGAAACGGCGGCGCTATCCAGGCAACCCAGGCAGGCGTATCCTGGTCTTTTGGCTCCGAACCTCGAGCCGTCAGACTCGCCAGAGCCGGCATCAACAGCTCGAGTTCGCCAATACCGTAATCGTCGAGCAGAATTTCGCTCAAGGCGTGCAGCGGCCAGCCGCCGCCCGGAAGACAACGGTCCAAAGCCGGATAACCGCTGGACAAACCCGCAGACGAGTGCGCGCGACCGTGGCCCCGCCAAACGTGTGGACTATCGAGCAGCGTCTCGACTGAGGGGATCTCTCCTGTCATGCGTCCGACCCGCTCGTATCCTTACCCGCACCGTATAACTGCGCACCAGCAGCAACAGCTAGTGCCGCGGTATACCGTCGCGGATAACGCCCACCACCACACCTTCGATAACGAGGGCCTGCTCGGCAAGATCCACTTCGATGGGTTCGAACTCGTCGTTTTCGGGCAAGAGCCACACCAGCTTGCCGTCCTGCCGGTAACGTTTGACGGTGACCTCGTCGTCGAGACGCGCAACGATAATCTGCCGGCTGCGCACTTCCGGCGTGCGATGCACCGCAACCAGGTCACCGTCGAGAATACCCGCGTCGCGCATACTCATGCCCTGTACGCGCAGCAGGTAATGCGGTTTGGGATTGAACAGGGCCGGATCGAGCCGATAGTGCGCCTCGATGTTCTCCTGCGCCAGAATGGGATTGCCGGCCGCAACCTGCCCGACCAGCGGCAAGCCAATTTGTTCACGCAGCGAATCCTTGAGCTGGATACCGCGCGATGCGCCGGGCACCAGCTCCAGCACCCCTTTACGCTTGAGTGCGCGCAGATGCTCCTCAGCGGCGTTGGCCGACTTGAATCCCAGCTCCCGGGCAATTTCCGCACGTGTGGGCGGCATGCCCGTTTCTGCTATAAAATCTTGAATTAACTCGAGAATTTGCGTTTGCCTGGGGGTCAGTTCTTGCATTTGAGCAGATCCTGTATGAATTCACAGTACCTGAGATTATATACAGTGGATCGCACAGCGCAAGCCCGGCGTATACCGCCACTGCGAGCACTTCGCCACAGCTGAATTTGAGTATTTGTCGTGTTTAGGACGGCAGGGAAAAACCGCTGACGGCTTCGATCAGCTCACCAACCGTGTGTAGCTGCTCCAGCGGGTGCCGGAGCGGCTGATCGCCGTGAATCCGGTAGTGGTTACGGCGCCCTTCACGCTCGCGGCTCAGGAACCGGGCTTCTTCGAGTTCGGCAATAATCCGCTGTACGGCCCGTTCGGTAATGCCGACGCGCACCGCCACGTCTTTGAGACGCATGTGCGAATCTTCCGCGAGGCAAACGAGCACGTGCCCGTGATTGCTCAGCAGCGTCCATTGGGAATCCGGTGACGTCATGGAAAGAACGATAAAGCTTGTACGCAACACATTACGCGAAATATAATACACGAAATCAATTTCGCAATATCGGCATTGCTTCGCATCCCGCAAAGCACCGCCGGACGGCGACGGCACCACCCTTTTTACTGGCAGTACCACTGGAATTTCCGCACACTAAAAGCGGACGTCAGCTCATGGCCGTTGCGCCATGCACTGCCCGTTCTCTATAACCACAACAACGACAACAACCACCATCAACCGGGATAACATGCAGACCCAATCTGCCAACAAGACATTGCGCATCCTGCTGCTCGGTGCGTTCCTCGCGGCCGCATGGTTACTGTGGTCGGGACTCTACAAACCGCTGCTGCTGGGGCTCGGCGCCTTTTCGCTCGTGTTGTGTCTGTGGCTCGCTCAACGTATTGGCGCCTTCGAGGAAAACTCGCCGCTCGCGACCGTGCTCAACCTGCCGCGCTTCTGGGGCTGGCTGCTTGTCGAAATCGCCAAGTCGAGTATCGACGTTGCGCGAATTGTTCTCGACCCGAAACTGCCGATCAGCCCAACGGTCGTGGACTTCAAAACGATCTGCAAAGGGCCCATCGGCCAGGTCATACTCGGTAACGCCATTACCCTGTCGCCCGGCACGGTCACGCTCGACGTCTATCAGGGCGGCCTCAAAGTGCATTGCCTCACCGAACAGGGTGCGGAAAGCATACTGTCGGGCGAGGCCGACCGCCGCGCTGCCGCCATTACCGATTACTAAAAGAGCAGCACACCCACCATGTACTACGCCGTTTCGATCGCCATTCTCGTCACGATGGGTCTCGCGCTGGTGCGCGCGATCCTCGGGCCCAGCGTGTACGACCGCGTCCTGGCTGCCAACGTCTTTGGCACCAAGACGGTGCTGCTGCTCTCGGTCATTGCGTTTCTGTACGGCCGCCCCGACTTCCTCGACCTCGCGCTGACCTACGCTCTGATCAACTTCGTCGGCGTTCTGGCCGTGCTGGAGTTTTTCCAGAGCCGCTCGCGCGCGGACGCGCAAACCGGAGGAGACCAGTAGCATGGAACTGACACTGGACATCCTGAGCTGGATCCTCATGACAACCGGCGGGCTGTTTGTGCTCATCGGCGGCATTGGCGCCTTGCGGCTGCCGAATATTTACACACGCATGCATGCCGCCAGCCTGACCGACACGATGGCGTCGATACTCGTGCTCACGGGCATCATGCTGCAGGCCGGCTTCTCGCTCGCCACGATCAAGCTGATGGCCATTCTCGTGTTCCTGCTCCTGACCGGCCCGACTGCCTCATACGCCATCGCCAACGCGGCCCTGCTCTCGGGCATGCGGCCCGACGCCGCCGAGACCTCGCCGGACAAAGCAAAAACTCCGACGGAACCGTCCGCATGATTGTTGTCGTCTTTGGCGTATTCCTGCTCACGATACTCGTCGTCACGGCCGTGGCGATCGTGCGCACCGAGAATCTGTTTGTTGCGGTCATGCTGATGTCGATATTCAGCCTGCTCATGGCGGCCAACTTTTTCATACTCGATGCGGCGGACGTTGCGCTCACCGAGGCGGCCATTGGCGCCGGTATTACAACCGTCATTTTCCTGGGCGCGCTTGCGCTGACCGCGCGGCGCGAAGAGGCGGTGTCCAGCGGCCGCATGGTCCCGCTCGCCGTGGTCACGGTGCTGGCCATGGTCATGATCTGGGCCACCTTCGACAAACCGCGCCTCGGCGATCCCGACGCACCCGTGCATCAACACGTGGCGCCGTGGTATCTCGAAAAAACACCGGAGCTCATCGGCATCCCCAACGTCGTAACGGCCGTGCTCGGCACTTTCCGCGGTTACGACACGCTGGGCGAAGTGTTCGTCGTTTTTGCTGCCTGCATCGGCGTACTGTTCGTGTTGAGCGCAGGCGGCCTGCGAGACCGCAGCAAGGAAGCCGACGCCGAATCGATTGGTCTCAAACATCACCTGATACCGAAAGTCGTGGGCCGCCTGCTGGTGCCCTTCATCGTCTTGTTCGGTCTGTATGTCCAGTTTCACGGCGAGTACGGTCCGGGCGGCGGCTTTCAGGCCGGCGCCATCATTGCTACGGGCATCATCCTGTATGCGCTGCTCGAGGGTGAGACCAACGCGCTACGGGCTTTACCCCGGCGCGTCCTGCTCGGCATGGTCGTCGGCGGTGCGCTCCTGTACACGCTGGTTGGCGTCGCCGGCATGCTCCTGGGCGGGAATTTTCTCGACTACTCGGTACTCGCCAGCGACCCGGTCGTCGGTCAGCAGGTCGGCATCATTCTGATCGAGGCCGGTGTAGGCATTACGGTCTGCGGCTCGCTCCTGTCGATCTTTCATGCGTTTGCGGCTCGCGAGGCCAGCTAATGGAACTGCTCGGGTATTTCAATTACTGGGTGTTTGCCGTCGTGCTGGTCATCGGTTTCTACGCCGTCATCGCAAAGGGCAACCTGATCAAGAAACTGTTGGGACTCGCCATCTTCCAGTCCGCCGTGTTCCTCATGTACATCACGATGGACAAGATTGAAGGCGGTACGGCGCCCATTATTCAGGACGGCGCCGACGGGCAGCTCTACTCGAACCCGCTGCCGCAGGTATTGATTCTGACCGCCATTGTCGTCGGCGTGTCGATGACGGCCATGGGGCTCGCGCTTGTCGTCCGCATCAAGGAAGCCTACGGGACTATCGAAGAGTCCGTGATCCTCGAGGAGGATCATCGCTCGTGAATGCGCTGACCCACCACCTGCCGGCACTGCTCGTCGTAGTGCCGCTGCTCACCGCGC
>JANQPG010000007.1 GCA_028289545.1 Woeseiaceae bacterium | reverse complement strand
ACGACGGACGTGACGGGCGCGGTGGAGTTGCCGGAGGGCACCGAGATGGTGATGCCGGGCGACAACGTGCAGATGGTTGTAGAGCTGATTGCGCCGATCGCGATGGAAGACGGACTGCGTTTCGCGATTCGCGAGGGTGGCCGTACTGTCGGCGCCGGCGTGGTAGCGAAGATTATCGAGTAGGAGCGGCTTTAGCCGCGACAGCGAAGCGGTTTCGTTTGGCACGGGACCCTTCGCTTTAGTTTGACGTACTGAACAATGGAGCCGCAGTAACGCGACGAACATCCGGGACACTTTGAAGTTTCATCCGTTTGCGATGGCTACGAAGTGGCTTCGGTCGACTGGGTGACGCACGATCGCGGTGAGCGCTTCGGAACTCGAAGGACGTAAGAGATATTTTTGGCCTCAAGCCGTTTGCGACAGCTTTGAAATACGACGCTGATCGTTGGCACTTGGGGTACTAAGGACTAGGCCAGTAGCTCAATTGGCAGAGCGGCGGTCTCCAAAACCGCAGGTTGGGGGTTCGATTCCCTCCTGGCCTGCCAGTCCTTGAAGGGCTGGAGCGGCACGGGCCGCAACGACGAAGGTTAGAGATACATTGTCAACGGCAACGACAGAAACGAGTGAGTCGGGCGTACTGGACATCCTGAAGCTGCTGATTGCAGCGGGGGTTCTGGTCGGCGGCCTGTTCGCGTACTACTACTATATCGAGGTCAGTTTGCCGCTCCGCGTGCTGATGGTGCTTGGCGGAACCGTGGCGGGCATCGCTATCGGTATGACCAGCACCCAGGGCAAACGCTTGTGGGCGTTTATCCAGGGTTCGCGTGTAGAGATCCGGAAAGTCGTCTGGCCGACCCGGGAGGAGACCACGCAAACGGCGATCGCGGTGTTCGTGTTCACGTTGATCATGGCGCTCTTTTTCTGGGGTCTGGATTCGTTCCTATTGTGGTTGACGCGTTCGCTGGTGGGTTCGGGCTGATGGCCGAAGAAATCATGGAAACAGAGACACCGGAAGAGCAGCCGGCAGCGCCGGCGGTCGAGGAAGCGGCTACCGAGCCGGCGGCCGAAGAGGCGCCTGCAGCGCCGCAGGCAGCCGAAAACCCGGCGCTGCGCTGGTACATCGTGCACGCTTATTCGAACTTCGAACACAAGGTCAAGTCCTCGCTCGAAGAGCGGGTAAAGCGCATGGGGCTGGAAAGCAAGTTCGGCGAGATCCTCGTGCCGACCGAAGAAGTTGTCGAGATGAAGGAAGGTTCGAAGCGCCGCAGTGAGCGCAAGTTTTTTCCGGGTTACGTGCTCGTCCAGATGGAGATGGATGACGAGACCTGGCATTTGGTGAAAGACGTGCCGAAGGTGCTGGGATTCATCGGTGGAACCAGCGACCGGCCGGCACCGATTACGGAGAAGGAAGCGAACCATATCCTGCAGCGCGTGCAAGAGGGCGTGGACAAGCCGCGCCCGAAAGTGCTGTTCGAGCCGGGCGAGGTCGTGCGTGTCACCGACGGGCCCTTCAACGCCTTCTCGGGCGTGGTGGAAAAGGTCAACTACGAGAAGAGCCGGTTGCAGGTGGCGGTGCAGATTCTCGGGCGGTCGACGCCGGTTGAATTGGATTTCGGGCAGGTCGAGAAGGGATAGCAGATTCTTGGCATCGTGGCGGTCGCGGCTGAAGCCGCTCCTACGGTGTCTGTGAAAAATCGAGTCATCGTAGGAGCGCCTTCAGGCGCGACAGCGATGCCCGAAAACGGACGAGGAGCCTGAATAAGGCGTTTGAACTCGAGGAGACAACAACATGGCCAAGAAAGTCGCTGGCTACA